>NZ_JBEPOL010000012.1:0-98931 GCF_040546795.1 Devosia sp. UYZn731 | reverse complement strand
TCCCCCGGCAAACAGCCTGGGAACGATCAAAACATGGGTCAAATCTCAGTGAAAATTTACGCCCTCAGAGGGTCAGTTCTCAGTGGCAATCAACACCCTTGGACTCCATTTTATAGAGCGCTGGCCGTGGCAGGGCATTGATCAATGGATCAGCCCGGCTTTTTGAGTACGCAATAGGTCCATGAGTTTCGAATATATGCTCACTGGCGCGTGGGCCCTAAGTGTCACCTCGGGGTTGGCCTCCGACCTATCATTCTGCCAAAACGCTACCCCTAGTAAAAGGCGGTCGGCAAGTGCCCCTCGCTCAGTTAGCGCCGAAACCCCTCCTCCACTCATCCCGCCATAATTCTTTAGGGGTGGGATCCCCATGTCTTCATTGATATGCAATATCGCGACATCTAGTTCTCCGGATTGAAAGCCTAGGTACTGGTAACGGCCGGTTGCATAGACGAAGTTGTGCCGAGTTGTAACAACATCCTCGGTACGATTTACCTCAGCGCTTAGCGCTGCGGGCATGCCGGCGACGACAATTTTGATTTCGCTCGTCGGCAGCGTGAAATTTCGTTCAATTTCGTCAAGACGCTGGTCAAGGTTGTGAAAGTTCCAATTATGCAATTGCTCAGTGATCAGCGAAGGAAGCTCAAGAAAACCGATGTCCGGTCCGTTCGGCGCATTCCTGTCCTCTCCTCCAATTCGAGTGACATTGCAGACCATAAGGTCAGCATCCACATATGTCGCCTCCCCCTTTATCGGGTGGACCAGTAACAGTTTAAAACCGCGACTGGCGTCCTTTTCGAGCTCGTAGAGCACATGTCCCGCGGTCAGAATGCCCTTCCTTCCTGCCATCGTGACGAAGGTCCCAGAGCCGCTTGGAACCCACTCGCTAGTGGCCGCGGCAGTGGGCACTTCTAACAGAAAACCGACAGTGTACTGGACCAAATTAGCAAGCGCTGGGTCATCCGAGATAGGGCGCAAGGTGCTGGGCATGTATCAATCGGCCTCTGGTTAAGCCATCGCTGTTCGTAAATTTGCTCTCATTGGAAGCACGGCTACGCAAAGCGGCAGGCCTTCAATCAGCGTGCTCGTCACCGCTAAGTCTTTGTGACAAAGCCGCAGCAGTCTGGTCAACGATTTTAAGGCGGAAGCATCGAGTGAAATGCGAATGACCCGACCGATGGCCACACGGGTATTCACCGTCTCAGTCCGGAAAGTCGATTTACTTTGACAATCACCCGGCATCACAAATCCTCGGCGGAAATGCCAAAATCTGCGACCTCGCTTCGAGGAAGCTGTCCAGCGTTGGCTTCGCCACTCAGCAATCCGGCGTCCTGCATCGCCTCTAGATCGGGCAAGTCGCGGAGCGTGTCGAGCCCGAAATGCTCCAAAAATCCCTTGGTCGTCACGTAGGTGAACGGCGCCCCCGCCGTCGGGCTGCGCGGCCCGGCCGCTATCATGTTCTTGTCCCGCAGGGCGCCAATGACGTCGCGCGACACCTCCCGCCCTAGGATTTCCGACACCCCGGCCCGAGTCACCGGCTGATGATAGGCGATCGATACCAACACCATGGCTTCGTTCTGAGTCAGATCAATACCTCGGTCCGGCACCGCAGCAGACGTGGCGATGGCATCGGCATAGGCGGTTCGGGTCCGAAACGCCCAGCCCCCAGCGACACCGACCACGTCATAGGGTTTGCCGCGCAGCGCTTCGCGGATGTCATCGATCAGTAGGTCAATGCTGGCGTCGCGGCCGATCACTCGCGCCAGGGCCTCACGTTCCAATGGTTTTGGCGCCGCGAACAGCACGGCTTCGATACGGTTCATCCATTCGCGCCAGCGCAGGCCGGCCGGCATATCGGCCAGCTCGGTATCGAAGATTGGTGGTTCAGCATCTGCCCGTTTGCGCCTGGCCATCTGTTTTGCCCTCACAACCCGTACAGCCGAAACGTCGGCCGGCCAGTGAGCTCACGCACCGCACCGAGCTCCCCCAGCCGATCGAACAGCCGCCTAGCCCCGCGCGCCGACAGTTTTGGACTCGACCAGGACCCCGGCACCGCGTCATCCGACAGCAGCAGTTTGATAACGTCGCCAGAACCCTTGGCGCGCAACTTCGGCACCACCGTCGTCAGTTTTGCCGCCCGCTGGGCCAGCTCTATCCCGAGATCGCAGGCCTCCGCCGCGGCGGCCGCATAGGCCAAAAACACCGCCCTGCCCCACCCTTCGCCTCCCGGCCGGATGCGCTTGCGGTTGTCGCCCGATTTGAAGACCGCCGAGGCCACCTGGCCCATCAGCAGCGGCACCGGAATGGGCCAGCGAAGCTTTTGGGCGAGCAGGGCATCGGCCAACCAGAACGCCAGCAGTTCCGCATCCGGCCGGGCCCGATAGACGGCGGCGGCGATCTCGGCCGCCAGCACCGGCGCCGGCCGCGACGACACCACCATATCTTCCGCATTGGCGATGACCTCGGCGAGTCCGTCATCCCATTGCAGAGCAAAATGCTGTTCGGCGACCGGGCGCACGATCTCCGCGTCACAGCCGGTCGTGCGGTTGGCCAATCGTCGCCAGGCCATTAGGAACTGACCGGAGGGGCCAGGATCGTCGCCGGCGCCGCGCAGAAAATGGGTATCGCGCAGCGCGGATTCGTCCTCGCGCCGACCCGTCAAATTCACCGCTGCAGTAGCACTCTGGAGGGCCAGCCGTTGGCGCCAGGCGCCGACCCAGACAAAGTCGCCGCGGACCAGATTATCCAACGAATTCAATGCCACCCCGGCCAAATAGGCCGCATCGGCATCCTGTAAAGTCACGCCACGCGGCCGCGCCCAAACCGGTATGTCGCTTTCCATTTAATTGCGAGAATCTGATCTCAACGATTTCAGATAGTTGAGCCAGCACTTAATTTGAGAATGGGCAGTTAATTTGATAATGCGGCTTGGGTTTTGGCACTTAATGTGAGAATTTTGCTCTTGGAGTTTTTTCTCGAGAGTCTGCCATGATTGACCCGTTTCCTGAAGAAATTGACGAGGCGCTTTGGGATGAAGCGTGTCGGCGGGCAGACGCTGTCCGTGAGTTTCTGAAGCGTCGGGCCATCAGCGCGACAACCAGCGACATTACGGACCTCGCTTCGGAGCTTGGCCTTAGTCAGGCAACAGCGTACCGGCTGATCAAGCTGTTCAGGACGGGCGGGACCGTTCTATCCTTGGTGGATCGCAAACGCGGGCGCCCGCAGGGACATCGCACGCTGGATGAGGAACTGGAAGAGATCGTCCGCGCAACGATCAACGTTTATTACCTGAAGCGAACTCGCCCACCGGTCTCACAACTCGTCCGTGACGTGCAGGCAAGTTGCATTTCGGTTGGGCTGACGCCGCCGCATCGCCGGACGATAGTCGCCCGGCTCGAGGATATTGACCTCCAGAAGCGCGCCAAACGCCGCGGTGAGCAGAAGATCGTAAAAGAGACAACGGCTGTTCCGGGGACCTTCGGCGCTGCCCGACCTCTGGATGTCGTCCAGATTGACCATACCAAGGCTGACGTCTTCGTCGTCGACGAAGAAACTAGGCAGCCGATCGGTCGACCGTGGCTGACACTGGCGATGGACGTCTGCAGCCGCATGGTCACCGGATTCTATCTCACGATGGATGCCCCGTCCCGACTGTCTACCAGCCTGTGCTTGCTCCATTCCGTCTTCGACAAGTCGGCATGGCTGAGAGAGCGCGAGATCACGGAGCCCTGGCCCGTCGCCGGCTTGCCGAGCATTGTGCATGTCGATAACGGCGCCGACTTCCGCAGCCGGGCGTTCAAGCGCGGATGCGAAGACGCCGGCATCGCCATTGAGTGGAGGCCACCGGGTGAGCCGCGCTTCGGTGGTCACATCGAGCGTCTAATCGGCACGCAGATGGGAAAGTTGCACCTGCTACCCGGAACGACATTCAGCAACGCGCAGGAGCTAGGCGAATATGACTCGAAGCGGCACGCAGCTTTGACACTGCGTGAGCTGGAGCAGTATATCGCACTCGACATTGTCGGCTCCTACCATCAGTCGATCCACGGCACCCTCGGGCGACCGCCGATTGCTGTATGGCGGGAGCATGAGGGCGAGATTCCACTCCGGTTGCCGCAGGATCGCCTGCGCTTCTGGCTGACCTTCCTGCCTGAGCAGGAGCGGACATTGCGCCCGACTGGCATTCATCTTTTCGGCCTGCGCTATTGGTCTGCAGCGCTCAGCGCCGACGTGGGGCGCTCCGACCGGCGCCTGCTTGTCAAATACGATCCGCGCGATATGGCGCGTATCTTCATCAGACGGCCTTCGGGGAACTTTGTGGAGGCCCGCTACGCAGATCTGACGCTGCCTTCAATCACCCTGCACGAGGCAGTGACCGCCAGACGCACACTTCTGGCAAAAGGCCGCCGTGAAGTGGACTCGCGCGCTATCGTCAGCACCGCCATAGCGCAGCGGGAATTGATCGAGGCGGCAACCAAAAAGACTGCCGCCGCACGACGCGGCAAAACCTCGTCGAAATCGAAAGTGGATGATCGGGGATGGGGCTCGCTCCGCGGTGTCGACTCCAGCAAACCTGTACCCTTTGTTGAGGATACAGATTGAACCGGAGTGACCATGAACGATGCAATTGCCCATCTGACCACCGGCGCCGCTGCGCTGCTTAATGAAAACGACGAGCGACGCGTTCGTGCGATACGATCACGTCGCTGGGTGCTCTACCCTCGCGCCAAACAGGCGCTCGACCGGCTGAGCGCGCTGCTCGATCACCCCCGAGGTACGCGTATGCCCTCTGTCGCAATTTATGGCGATAGCGGTATGGGCAAGACCATGATCATGAAGCGGTTCCGTGACAAGCATCCACCGAGCTTCAACACGGTGACCGGCACCTTGAAGACGCCTGTTCTTGCCATGGAAATGACCAGCCGACCCGGCGAGCGGCGCTTCTATGCCGAACTGCTCACCCTGCTCGGTGCACCGCAACGGCCGCGCGCCGACATCGCCCAGATGGAGCAGGCTGCTCTGCGCATCATGGACGCCATCGGCGTGCAGGTGCTGGTCATCGACGAGGTCCACAACATCCTCGCCGGAACCTATCGCGAGCAGCGCATTGTGCTCAACACCCTGCGGTTCCTCAGCAACCGTCTCCAGATCTCGCTTGTCTGCTTCGGTGTTAACGACGCACGTGAGGCCATCGGAGGCGACGTCCAACTTGCCCGGCGGTTCGAGCAGTTCACCTTGAATAGGTGGGCGGCCAACGAGCAGTTCGAGACCCTGATAGTCTCGATTCTGCGCAATACGCCCCTGCGCAAATCCTCAGTTCTGGCGCCGAAATCGCTGCGACGAATTTTGCAGATCACCGAGGGTATCACCGCCAATATCTTTCACATGACCAATAGTCTCGCCGTCGAGGCCATCGAGAGTGGCCGCGAGCATATAACCGACGAAGCGGTCGAGAACTGGGAGCCGGAGTTCGATGCCGAAGCGGCATTCGCATGATGGATATCACGCTGGCCGGGCGATTGCCCGTGCGGTTCCGGCCGCACTTTGACGAACTCCTATCGTCCTGGATCAGAAGGCACGCAGCCTTCTACGCGGTTCCACCCCTGGTCATGCTGCGGCATTGCCTGCCGGAGGCGTCCTCGCTTCGGGCGGCCGATCTCAATCTGAGCAGTGATCAGGAAGCCCGCCTGGCCAACATATTTGCTATGGAGCCGACTGAGGTGCGTCGAATGACATTCACGAAAGTCGCACAATCATCGCTTCGCCTCATCGCTACGCGGCCCACCCAGTGTTGTTTGCACTGTGCTCGTGCTGTCGATGAGACGGCGCCAATCTTGCGAATCCAGCTACTGGGATGGCGCATCACATGCCCATTGTGTGGCGACCAATTGCTGGAGGTAGGCGGCCGCCACCTCCCCTCCCCCTTCAAGCAATATCGCGCTGCAGCTGTTCACGGCGAAAAGCTGCTCGATGATGAAGCCGAACGCAGCATCCGCACCTGGGCATCGCCAGCGGACATTGCTCGACTTCTGCTAATGCGCAGGATTCCAAGACCGATACCCCGTGAGCATGACCTTTGGCGGTTCCGCGTGCTCGGCGCCATCATCCCCGATCTCGACCACGTCGTTGCCGAGCTAGAAGAAAATCTGCCCACACCAGCCAATCCGATCCTGCCGCTTCATCTGCGGCCCGCACTTCTGGCAGGGGTTGCCATGGTGGAGCGTGCCGGCCCGGAGATGCTCCGAATGCTTCAAGGTCAGATGATGGGAGACAACCGGGTCCGCTTTGCCGACACCGTCAAAGATATGATAGCCCGATCGTGCGTGACGAAGGCGGCCACTCAGATCCAGCTAATGTGAGAATCCTGCCACTTAAATTCTCATAATTAACTGCCAACTTCGAACCGAACCGGCGCATTCTCACAATTAAGTGCCAAACGACACCCGTTCAGTTATTTCGGCTGAAAGCGTATCGTCATCCAGCACCACGATGACGTGTCCTCGATAGTAGCAAGCACTCGGCACCTCGTTCGCTGTTGCACGAACAGGATACGGAGAATTAAAGGCAGGGTTTCGACCGTGCTGAGCAATGCGAAAACGTTGTGTTAACGCGCGTTGGTTCCATGCGCTGGCCACATTCGGACTATTGCTATGGCAGCATTCACCTGTCCAAGCGTCGATTCACCTTTAGCCCGTTGAGCGACTGCTTCAATTCTCGCTGGAGCTCCGCCTCTTTCGCGCGGCACTGAGGGCTGTCCGCCCCTTGCCCCGTGCAACCTGCGTACGTTCCAGCCCGTCACCGCAGGCGCCCTGCATTGGCACTTAGTCCGCTTGGATTGTGTCGAGCCTACCGAGCGTTCGGAAAGACGCAGTTGTGGTTCAAGGGCTGCGCGCAACCTCCCCCACGTCAGCGCCGTTGATCGACGAATCCGCAAACGGAGAACCCCATGTCCTTCCCACCGCTTGAACCAACCACACCAGTTCCTGGCCCCGGCGAAGATATGCCACTGCCCCCAACTTTCCCGGTACCGGGTATTCCCGATCCAGATGACGTGCCCCGCCCACCGCTGCCAGGCGGTGATGATCCGCTAGATAGCCCACCGAGGGGCCCGCGTGACGATCCAATGCCAGCGTAGTTGCCCATGGCTAGATTCCTCCGGATCGCATCTTTAATTGAAATGCGGCTTCAAGTTCCGCCCTGACCGCGAACTACTGATATTGAGGCGTCGATGAGTGAACCGTATTTGCTGGAGCGAGCATTACTCGTCGCGACAAATGCGCATGCAGGGCAAGTAGACAAAGCCGGCGAGCCCTACATCCTGCATCCGCTCCGCATCATGGCGAGCATGTCGACCGAGACAGAGCGGGTAAGCCGGTCGAGTAGCGCCGTGGTCATCTTGGCGTCGCCGAAGACGGACGGCCATTCCCCGAAGGTCAGGTTGGTGGTGACGATGACCGAGGTCTGCTCGTAGAGGCGGCTGATCAGGTGGAACAGCAACTGGCCGCCTGTGAGCTGGGCTACTTTATTGGCCGGCTAGGCCGCCCACGGGTATGTGCGTTGAAACGCGGGAACGTCGAAATTCCGAGCGATTTCACCGGCGTTGTGTGGACAGAAATGGACGCGGCGAACGCATGGCGAACATCGCTCGCCAAAGAGCTTGCGGCGGCAGGTTATGACATCGACTGGAATACGGTGATGAAATGAACGAGCTAGTCCTTAGCTCAGCTGCGTCGCTGCCAGCCATGGTACGGGCAGCCGGCCCGCAGCCATCCACCAGATTTCTTGAGTTTTTCGTCTCGCATATCCGCGACGCGAACACGCGCCGCGCCTATGGCCGCGCTGTGGGTGACTTCATGACTTGGTGCGCTGACGCCGGCGTGCCGTCGATCGCGCTCGTGCAGCCGCTGCATGTCGCGGCGCGGGTGGAAATGCTGTCCGCCAGCCATTCGGCGCCGACTGCCAAGCAGCGTCTCGCAGCGGTGCGCATGCTCTATGACTGGCTCGTTGTGAAGCAGGTCGTGCCGGTCAATCCGGCCGCATCGGTGCGCGGACCCAGCCACAGCGTCAAGCGCGGCAAGACGCCGGTGCTGGACCCGTCAGAGGCCCGCTCCCTGCTTGATGCTATTGATTGCACCACCATCGTGGGTTTGCGCGATCGGGCGCTGATCGGCCTGATGGTTTATTCGTTTGCCCGCATCGGCGCCGTTACAGGCATGAAGGTGGAGGACGTCTGCACGCAGAGCCGCCGCCTATGGGTGCGGCTGAATGAAAAGGGTGGCGAACGGCATGAAATGCCGTGCCATCACAACCTCGAGGAATACCTGCACGCCTATATCGACGCTGCAGGCATCGCTGACGACACCAAAGATGCTTTGTTCAGGACGGATCGACCGGTCCACGAAAACGCTGTCCAAGCGCCCAATGCACCAGGCCAATGCCTACTCTATGGTGCAGCGTCGCGCCACGGCGGCCGAAATTGGCACCAAGATCGGCAACCACACCTTTCGCGCGACTGGCATCACGGCTTACCTCAAAAATGGAGGTACGCTCGAGCGGGCCGCCACGATGGCAAAGCATAGTTCGACCAGGACAACGCAGCTTTATGATCGTCGGTCGGACGAAGTGACATTGGACGAAGTGGAAAGAGTGTTGATCTGATGGGCACCGGCAGCGACCGATCTGCGGATAGTCCCGAGTGGGCCGCCAAATATCAGAGCGCTGAAGCGTGCGCGTTTTGCAAAAAAGAGGCTGCGCTCCAGTCTAGCCACATACTTCCAGCATTCGTGTTCAAGTGGCTCAAGGACACTGGCGGCACCGGCTACCTTCGTAGTGCCAAAATGCCCAATCGGCGAGCCCAGGACGGGCAAAAAATGCCCATGTTGTGCAGAGACTGCGAGCAGCTGTTCAGCAAGTATGAGCGCGAATTTGCCGGGAAAGTTTTCCAGCCGTATATCGCTGATGACGGGCTACGGGTGGCTTATGGGGACTGGCTTAGCCGGTTTTGTGCGACGATTTCTTGGCGCGTGCTGGCGTTGATGGTCCGCGAAGGACACTTAGCGCAACTGGACCCTGCAAGGCAGGAGGCATCAAAGCTAGCTCTGGAGCATTGGGAGCAGTTTATCACTGGCGAGCAACCCACCCCGGGGCGCTATGAGCAGCATCTGCTTCCTTTCTCAGGGGTAAGCAGTTCCACCGTATCCAAGATGCCGACCAACATGAACCGGTACTTGCGCAGGTGCGTCGAGATCGACCTACCCCAAGGAACCGACAGCGGCATGGCGATGACCTATGCCAAAATCGGCCCCATGATGATTTTTGGCTATATCGCACCTCCAGCCGATAAATGGCTTGGCACCCGCGTGGCTGTGAATTTCGGCCGCTTAGAGCCTGGCAAGTTCGTCTTGCCTGTGTCTCTGATGGACTATTTTTTCTTCCGAGCAGGAAAATACGGTTCTGCTCACGCCGCTATTTCACAGACGCAGCGGCGCAAGATCGAGGCAGACGTCACTAAGAACATCGATCGCTTCAAATCCTCTGACCAGTTCAAAGCCATCATGGAGGATCTCGAAATGTTTGGCGAAGAGGCCATTATCGATCGAGATTTCGACTAGGGCCCAGCCGGCTGCTTAAGCGGTTGCTGCAGCTGATTTCTGATACTGCGCGAGGAAATCATTTGCTGCATTGTTCATTTCGTCCTCAAGGTACGGCCTCGAGAGCTGGTAAATGAGTGGAACGATCAACGGGCTCGACACCCGCCGCGCATAGATAGCATCCTGAAATTCCCGGGTCTTAAGAGTGCATTCCGGCTCGAGACATTGACCCGACAAAGCCTGTTCCCACAGCTTTTTGGCAGACTTCATCAGATCTTCCAGCTGGTCGGCCGTGTCCTGCTGCCGGTAATATTCGCGGATCGACCAGCTGAGCAGCGGACTGAGCGACGCCAGAGTGAGAACCCACTGCGGGAACATAAGAGACTGGAATAGCCCGATTGCCCCCACCAGGACGGCCACGGCGGCCGCCAGCCCTATCAAAAGGCCGCTGTAAAACCGCCGCAGCTGACTGTCATAGCGCAGATTGGTCCGCTGGCAGATCAGCCGGGCCAGATGCAGAGGTGCCTCACCGGCCGCGACAGGATACCAGTCCACAAGCATTTCATCCGTGTGACGCGCGCTATATTTCGTCGCAGCACGATGGATGTCCTCGACGTCGACCGGGTCGCTGGCGACAAATTGGTTCCACCTCATCTCCAGCACGGTACAGTCAAAGCGTTCGCAGATGCGCGCCGCACGCTTCAAAAGCGCCTTGTAGCGCCGGTCTAGCCATAGAGGATCGGCGATCAGTACAAGCAGAGCCAGGGCGGCGAAATTCGTGCGCACACCGGGATCAAATCCCGCCCATATTGCTCCCACCACCGGAATTAGGACTGTCAGGCACAACTGCACCACCATGTAGCGCGTGGCCAGGGAATAGGTCCGCGTGCGGGCGCGCAGCAGCTTGAGCTGCGGCTCCAGCATCTGGACAATCGGAATCTGGTTGAGCATGGCCATTAGCCGAAGCTCGGGAAATGGTTAGGTGCGATCAGCTTCCAGCGTTCGATCGCTTGAGCAGTCTGGCCAGCCTTAGCAAAGGCCTCTGCCTCGAGTGCCCTTTGATGGGCCCAGCTGAACCAGCTCGCCAGATACTGTATTTTCTCAGTGGTGTTAACGTGCGCGGCGACGTCGTCACTGTACCCGGCCGGATCGGCCAGCTTAACCTTCACCAGCTCGACGCCCTTGCCGAAAACGTAGCGCATGCCGCTCGGAAAATCGCTGATTGTGATGCCTTGCAAGGATTGCAGGATCAAGGTCTCCAGATGAAACGACTTGATAAAGTCCCTGCCCTGATTGCAGCTTTTGATCATCTTGATCAGCGGCACCAGGTTGCCGTTGTGCGCCTTATTGGAGGCGGTCCACAAATCAACGTGCTTTTTTGGGTCTGTACTGATCCACCTAGCCATCTGTCCGTCGGGGATGAGGTAACCGCCGCCCTGGCGATTGAAGCTTGGTACGACGTCCACCTTAAAGTCGGTGAAGGTAATCGTCACAGCGGACCCGTCAGGCCGAATTTTGGGCGTGGACTTATAGGTTTTCAGCAGCGTCGTCCGAACCTGCTCAAGCAGTTTTTGCTGGTTATTGGCTGCAAAATACTTGGGGTCTAGGACGATGAAAATGTCCACGTCCGCTGTCGAAAGCGGAGAAATCATAGTGTGCCGGCGGTAAGAGCCGGTCAGGAAGCTGTCGAGTACAGTAAAGTCCTGTGCTACCGCCGCTCGCACGTTAGTCTGTCGTTTCGACACGGTTTGTTCCTGCAGGTCTGTAATCCCCAGATTGCTCCGGAAATCTCGAAATGCCTGCTCTATCGTTCTTGCCATGCCTCACACTAACCGAATGTAATCATACGTCCAATACTTGCATGACTTTTCCACGGTCTGGCAGCTAAGGGGCCCTGCCCCTCGCGTCGGTCAAGGGGTGTCCCCACCCTTCCGCGCTGCGCTTGTGCAGGGTGAGCGATCCCCCTCCCTATGACCTCTACACCCCCGGTCTCGCCGACGGGCAAGGTTTCTGCGTGACAGAAACCAAACCCAAAGGAGAGACCACCCATGAGCGAACGCATCAACATCGTCTGGCACGGCATTGCCGCCGAAATCCACTGGCGCCGCGACTACAACATCATCAAGAGTCTGGGCTTCCATATCTCCCACCTCGAGCTGCGCCAGGACGGGACGCCCCCCTGCCCATCACGGCAACCGGCTACCTGTCGCACTTCGTCTATCCCGAAGAGGTCGACGCGTGGGGCGGGCCGGAAGCCTACGTACAGGCGTGGCTGGACGCCGAGGGCGGCAAACCGGAATGGCAGCAGGTTGAGGAAGACTTGCGGCAGCCGAGCATGTTTTAGATACCCTGTCAGTCAGACTGCTTGACAAAATATGAGTACGTACTCATAATATCAAGTGTAATGGAAAACTTGCCACACCCCGAACATCCTCTTTATTGGATAGCGTCCAGCAGGAAGGACTACGGGGAATTGCCGCCCGAAGTGCAGGAATTGTTCGGTTTTGAACTCTTTCTCGCGCAGACGGGGCAGTTTCCGCCATCCGCCAAACCCCTCAAGGGTCTGGGCAGCGGGGTTGTGGAGCTTGTCGGAAACTTCGACGGCGACACCTACAGGGCCGTTTACACAGTCCGCTTTGCGCGGGCCGTCTATGTGCTGCACGCTTTCAAAAAGAAGTCGAAGGCCGGCATCAAGACCCCCCAGAGCGATATTGACCTCATCAAGCGCAGGCTTCGCGACGCGGAAGCCCATTACGCTTCGATAGAATAGGAGAGCAAACGATGACCGAGCATACCGACGTTCACGTCAGCGCCCCGAATATCTTTGCGGAATTGGGGCTTCCGGACGCGGGCACGCACTACCTGAAAGCGCAGATCGTGGCCGAACTCTACCGGCTCACGACCGCCGATAAACTGACCCAGGCCCAGGCGGGCGACCGCATGGGCATCAGCCAGCCCGAAGTCTCACGGCTGTTCAAAGGCAACTTCCGTGAATACTCCGTAGAGCGGCTGATGGCTTTTCTCACCGACTTTGACCAGGATGTCGAAATCGTCGTCCGGCCGAAAAGTGGTGGCGACCGGGGACACATCACCTTCAAGCACGCGTTAGCGTAAAAATCGCAGGGCCCCCCGGGCTCTGTTTTTAAAGGGACGGAAGATCCATGACCGACTTTTTTATCAGCTACACGGGCGTCGACGAATCTTGGGCGGAATGGATCGGCTATGTGCTCGAGGAGGCCGGCTTCACGACCATCATCCAGGCCTGGGACTTCCGGCCGGGCAGCAATTTCATCCTCAACATGCAGACGGCCGCCAGTTCGGCCGACCGCACTATCATGGTGTTGTCACCCGATTATCTGAAATCGCAGATGGCCGCGCCTGAATGGGCTGCCGCCTTCTTGCAAGACCCGCAGGCCGTTGAAAACCGCCTGTTGCCTGTGATGGTACGGGCTTGCCAGCCAAGCGGCATGCTCGCAGCGATCGTGCAGATCCGCATCCACGAACTCGAGGAGCCAGATGCCAAAAAGGCTCTCCTCGCAGGGGTGAATAGCAAACGCGCCAAGCCCTCGAACCCGCCAGCGTTTCCCGGCCGGCCGGTTGCCGGAATTGCACACAAGGATTTCCCGGGCACCAGTGCGCCTGCAGCTGCAGCACCCCCTGCCCCCCGCGCATCCATCATTCCCAAGCTGCGCCAGGCACCCACCGACGTCGACCGCCGCCGCTTTCTAAAACAGGGCATCGAAACGATCCGGCAGACGTTTGAAGCCAACTTGAAGCAGGCCGCGCAGGACGAACCACGGCTCGAGCCGGACTTCACAGCAGCCACGTCGGTCGACTTCACGGCCGAGCTGTTCCTTGACGGCCAGAGCAAGTGCCGCACCCGTATCTGGCTGTCTAGCGAATCCAGGTCAGAAAGTATCGCCGTTCAGGAAGGCCGGGCATCCGGTAACGCGATGACCGAAATTCTCTATGTGTCCAGCGAGGGCGACCTCAGCTTTTCCTCCACTATGCCTTCCGGCTATAACGGTGACGAACAGAAATTCGATTTGAAGCACCTCAGTGCCGAAGATGCTGCCGCTTATCTATGGCAACGCTTCGTGCGGCCGTTGTCCTATTAAAGCCTTACCATCAAGTGCCGGACGAGGATCAATGCCATCTGCCTGAATACCACGCCCCCAGATTGACCTTCATCTCGGGCGTTTGGGACGCCTTCGCGCGATGTGCATCTAGGGGCATATTGGAGGCAGTGTCTGAGCGCTCTCCTTGGCGCGTTTGAACCCTTCACGGATGCCGGGCGTTTTAACTGCGATACAAAAGGGACAGCGCATCGCCTCAGTCTTCGTCGCCGAAGCTCGTCTCGATGCCAACTTTATCAGCGAGGGACTGCCCAAGCTGCCCCGGACTTTCAGCACCTTGGCCGCCGCCCAGCATTCCCGCGTCCTGCATCGCCTCTAGATCGGGCAAATCCCTTAACGTATTAAGGCCGAAATGCTCCAAAAACCCCTTGGTCGTCACATAGGTGAACGGCGCCCCCGGCGTCGGGCTGCGGGGACCCCCAGTGATCATGTTCTTGTCCCGCAGCGCCCCGATCACGTCGCGCGACACCTCTCGCCCGAGGGTTTCCGACACCCCAGCCCGCGTCACCGGCTGGTGATAGGCAATCGACACCAGCACCATGGCCTCGTTCTGGGTTAGATCGACCCCGCGGTCAGGCACGGCAGCAGAAGCGGCAATCGCATCGGCATAGGCTGTCCGGGTGCGGAACGCCCAGCCCCCAGCAATACTGACCACGTTATAGGGCTTGCCGCGCAGCCCGTCGCGGATGTCATCGATCAGCAGGTCGATGCTGGCGTCGCGACCAATGACGCGGGCCAAGGCGTCGCGATCAACCGGTTTGGGCGCTGCGAATAGCACTGCCTCAATCCGGTTCATCCATTCGCGCCAGCGCAGGTCGGCCGGCAGATCGACCAGCTCAGTATCAAAGACCGCCGGTTCAGCCCCTGCTCGCTTGCGTCTCGCCATGGTTGCTCTCACAACCCGTAGAACCGAAACGTCGGCCGGCCGCTGAGCTCGCGCACTGCACCCAACCCGACCAGCCGCTCAAACAGTCGCCTGGCGCCGCGCGCCGACAGCTTTGGGCTCGACCAGGATCCCGGTACCGCGTCATCCGACAGCAGCAGTTTGATGACGTCGCCAGATCCCTTGGCACGGAGTTTTGGCGCCACCCCCGTCAGTCTTGCGCCTCTTTGCGCCAAATCGGCGCCGAGTTCGCACGCATCCGCCGCCGCGGTCGCATAGGCCAAGAACACCGCCCTGCCCCAGCCCTCTCCTCCCGGCCGGATGCGCCTGCGGCTCTCACCTGGCTTGAAGACCGCCGACGACACCTGCCTCATCAGCAGCGGCACCGGCAGTGGCCAACGGAGTTTTTGGGCCAGCAAAACGTCGGCAAGCCAGAACGCCAGCAGCTCGGCATCCGGCCGGGCCCGATAGACGGTGGCGGCGATCTCGGCTGCCAGCACCGGCGCCGGTCGCGCCGACGCCACCATATCCTCAGCATTGGCAACGACCTCGGCGAGACCGTCATCCCACTGCAAAGCAAAATGCTGTTCGGCGACCGACCGCACCATTTCTTCGTCGCATCCGGTGGTCCGGCTGGCCAATCGGCGCCAAGCCATCAGCAGGTGCCCAGCGGGCCCAGGATCGTCGCCGGTACCACGCAAATAGTGGGTGTCGCGCAGGGCGGATTCGTCCTCGCGCCGGCCGGTCAAATTCACCGCTGCCGATGCGGCCTGGAGCGCCAGCCGCTGGCGCCAGGCGCCGGCCCAGGAAAAGTCCTGGCGCACGAGATTATCCAGCGAATTCAAAGCCGCACCGGCCGCGTATGCCGCATCGGAGTCGTGCAAAACAAGACCACGTGGTCGGGCCCAAACCGGCACTTTGGGCACCGGTGGGGGATCGAAAATCAGCAAATCAGCGCGTGATTTCATGCCGGGAGGCTAACATGCAACGGCGCTTCGTGCTATCAATAGCGCACATAAACGCCTCACCTGTCGACACTTAATAATGAATGATAAGATTGCATTATCATTCATTTTGCTCATTATAGAGAACATGGCCCATGTCGTTCGGCCGAGATAGCCGGAATAGCCCGGAAACCCGTCGTTTTCGGCCTTGGGCGGCGCTGGATCGATGGATTCCTCTGCCTAGTTGAGTGGAGCATGCTTCCTAGATCGGCGGATAGGCGACGCTGATAGGCCCTTCGGCCGGCGCGCCGGCGGCGACTGGGAGCCCAAGCCGGCCGAGACCACGTCTCGGCGGCTCTTAAGGCCCCAAACTCGGCCATTTTCCGCATAAACGCCCGCAGAGGGCCTTCCGGGCGCTTTTGGTACCTTGGCTCATCCGGAACCCTTCATCGGCCTCCACGGCCTTCTGGCGCGACCCATAAAACACGTCTGCAAAGGACCGTTTACTCCAACCTGTCTTGATTGTACAAAGGCCCGAAAACACCCGGGAACACCATGGCCAGCTCCTATGCCTCCCCTGCCCCAACGGCACGCCGCCAGATTGGTTATGCGCGCGTCTCGACCGAAGAGCAGGCGACCGACGCCCAGATGGACGAACTCAAGGGAGCCGGGTGCCACATCATCCACCAGGAGCACGGATCCGGCGCCTCCCGCGCCCGGCCCGTCCTAGCCAAACTCGTGCATGACATCCGCCCGGGCGATGTGCTCGTCGTGGTGCGCCTGGACCGGCTGGCGCGCTCCGTCAGCCATCTGCTCGATGTGATCGAGCGCCTCGAGGAGAAAGGGGCGCACTTTCGGTCACTACGCGATCCCATCGACACGTCGACGCCGCAGGGCATGTTTTCACTGCAGGTGCTTGGCGCCGTCGCCCAGCTAGAGCGTGCCCTCATTGCGGAACGGACCAAGGCCGGCATGAGAGCAGCCAAAGCGCGCGGCAGGTTGGCAGGTAATCCCGGCCTGCGGGAACGCCGTCCCGAGGCCATCCGGGCTGCCTCAGCGGCGCGTCAGCGGGTGTATGTCGGCGACCTCATAGCCTCGGCCTCCAACTGGCTGCCGATCGTGCGACGCATGCGACCGCAGCACAGTTGGGACGACGTTGTGCGGGTGCTCAATCACAGGGGGCAGAATTGGACGATCGAAAAGCTCCGACGGGCGGTACACCGCCTGGTGCGCGAGAAGATGGCGGAGCCAGGATTGTTGCAGCGCTCGCCGCGGCGCCCGCCCGAGGATCGACTGATGACTCTTGTCGCCGGCATTGCCATTGCCGACTCGGAGCTCAGCCTGCGCGACATCGCCGCTCAGCTCGAACAAATGCGGGAGCGCACGCCACGGGGCGGCCGGCAGTGGGCCGCCTCCTCCGTGAAATCGCTACTGGATCGGGCCCGCCGCCTGGGGCTCGTCGTGGCCGAGCTGCGGGAGGCCTAGCCCGAGCCCTGTGCAGCGAAGGGAACACGTTGCCCGCAGGGGGCGACTGATGGCAACTATCGACCCATTGCGGTCTTTGGACTTTCCAACTCGATCTCCTGGAAGCGGACGTTGCGTCAAGTATCGGTCGACAGATGGTTCCGACAGGCTGACCGCATGAACGCGTCCCATAAGCATAGCTTCCGCAAAGTGATGCCCAACGATCTCGCGACGCCACCAAGCTGGCAGGCGAGCCCGCATGTTCGCGAGTGGTGGGGCCAAGAACCTTATAACGATGCTGGCTTGGCTGACCCGAGGGTGCCACGCTGGATCGTCCTGAATGGAGATGGTCTCTTCGTCTATATGCAGGATTGCTCCGTCCACGGGTGGGAAGACACCCGTTCTCCTGCCTTCCACCGGGCGCGCATCGCCACCAGCGGCAGAATCAGGTCGCGGGCCTCGAAGCCCTCGAACTGATGCATTCCTCGGCGAGCAAATGGCGTGAGCCTTTCTTAGTCCCAGGCGTCGCGAAACCAGCGAGCTGGTGACTGGGCATCCCTATACCGCTCGAGGAGTGCGTAGAGGCGACTTCGCCCAAGTTCCAGTATCTTGGCCGTTGCGACATCGATTGGAGAGAGTTGCCCGGGCGTGGCCGGCGGGCGGATGATCGCTCAAGCGGGACCTGCTCGTCGGCGACGTTGAGCTTGTCTGGCTTGTGTCCCCTCGCTCCCCGCCCGATAGTGACGTCGGAGTCCAGTCATTTATGGCCCGATTCCTACTAGCTTGGTAGCATCCATCGAACTACGGTGAGCCAAACGGATGGGAAATCAACGCAATGCAGTCCGTTGAAAAAGGCACAGCGACAGCCCAACAACCCGACGCAAACACCGAAAACGACCTCCAGCACGGCTCTGCTCGACCACAGGACACGCCTGTACCCGTCGGAATTTCGTCAGCATTAGACGGCGACACCGAAATGGTCGAAAACGAAAATCCCTCGGCCGAAGCGCCCTCCCCTGCCCCGCTGAACGCCTCTGCCCTGCCGGCACATCTGGAGATACTCGCCGATCGCGCCAGGGAATATGTCGAGGCGGCTAGCGCGCCGAACACGCGCCGCGCTTACGACTCGGACTGGAAGCATTTCGGTTCCTGGTGCCGGCGCCAGGGTCTTGATCAACTGCCGCCCGATCCGCAGATCGTCGGCCTGTACATTACAGCCTGCGCCTCCGGCGCCGCGACGCGCAATCGGAAGTCGGCAGCCGTCTCCAGCATTGAACGGCGGCTATCCGCGCTCTCCTGGCATTACCGGCAGCTGGGCGAACGGCTCGACCGCGGCAATCGCCACATCGCCACGGTCCTCGACGGCATCCGCAACACACACGGCCGCCCACCGGTACAGAAGGAAGCCGTGCTGCCCGAGGACCTTATCGCCATGTTGGAAACGCTTGATCGCGGCTCCCTGCGGGGGCTGCGCGACCGGGCCATGCTACTGATGGGGTTTGCTGGCGGCCTGCGACGCTCGGAAGTCGTCGGTCTCGACGTTGCCGCCGATCAAACCGAGGACTCTTCAGGCTGGATCCAAATCCTTGAGCGCGGCGTGGTCTTGACCCTCCGTGGCAAGAGTGGCTGGCGAGAGGTAGAGATTGGGCGCGGCTCCTCAGACAGCACCTGCCCCGTGGCTGCGCTGGAAACCTGGCTCAAACTGGGGAGTATCGCACACGGACCGTTGTTTCGACGGGTGACTGGAGAAGGCAAGTCGGTCGGCCCCGACCGACTGCGAGACCAGGAAGTCGCCCGCTTGGTCAAGCGTGCGGCCCTTGCTGCTGGAGTGCGGGGCGATCTCTCAGAGAGCGAACGGGCGAGCAAATTTGCCGGGCACTCGTTACGGGCTGGCCTCGCCAGCTCGGCGGAGGTGGACGAACGCTATGTGCAAAAGCACCTCGGCCATGCTTCAGCTGAGATGACCCGGCGCTATCAGCGGCGCCGCGATCGATTTCGTGTCAATCTCAGCAAGGCGGCCGGCCTGTAGTCAGCCCCCTCCCCTGCTGGCCCCGCACTGGACCTAACTTGCCGCAAGGGGTCAAACTGACTATGGAATTGCCACTATGAGCAAGCATCTGATTTCCATGCTGACCACCGTAAACGCGCCCTACAGCAAACAGCTGGACGGCGCCGGGCTTGCCCATTGCCTAGCCAATCTTGAGTTGGCCAAGGCTTATTCCGGACAGGTATCGTCATTCCTGAGCGAAGTGCCGGTCGAATGGCAGTTGGAATATGCTGCGGCGTACGACATTTCCAGCCTCGACCTAGCAAAATTTACGTCAACCTTTTCCAAGTGGACAGGCGAGACCTATAAGCTCGCCGCATGATCAGCATCGGTGCCGGCCGTCGACCTTCCGAGTGGCGGCAACTGTTCCCTATCGCCATCGGGCTGATTGATCAGCTTCGCGAGCTGACCGGGGCTACGACTTCGTGTGGTCATTCGGTGGCGGAACCGCCATGATGATCCAAATCGAGTCACGACGTCGATATCTTCCTCGATGATGCGCTGCTGCTGGGTTTCCAGACCCGTCCAAAAGCGGCCTGATCGTTCCGACCAATCTGGCAGACTATGGCGGCGACGGTGCGAGATTTCAGAAGTTCTCCTTTGGAGACCTGGGAGAAATCGATTTCATACTGGCCGGTGCACTAACCGACGAGCCCTTTCGGATCCGCGGTGTCGAAGATCGCCCTGTGAAGCTCGAGACAATCGCGGAAATCATTACCAAGAAGATCTATCACCGCGGCGGCCAAATCCAGGCCCGCGATATTTTTGACCTCGCAGCGGCGACTCGAACGCATCGAATCAACGTCGTTCACGCGCTGCGTAAATATCCCGATCATGTTGCTGCTACCAAGCACGCCTGCAGCAGCTAAACCCGGAATTTGTCGCATCGACGATCGGACAGTTGATGGTTATGCCCGACTATGTGGACATGGCGCCCTAGAGCCTCGAAATCGCCAATGAAGTCCTTGGCGACGTGATGTTGGGTGAATAGACGCGGCTACGAGTGGGGACCTTGGCAGGCAAGTATCCTAATTGAGGCGCGACGGTAATGACTGTTACCGACCCCATTTCGGACCTTCGACATGACAAGTCGGAATCCTGACAGATGGTGTATCGCGGCGGCTGCGGCGCGATCCGAGATCAAGAAGCTGCAGCCCTTTCATGTTCCCCGCATGGTTCCCGCAGATGTCCCGGGGAGGCGTACCGTTGTACCTGATCGGACCCATCTGGACTCTTCACCGGGAGCCGGAGTAGAACATAAAGAGAACGCAATCGGAGGTCCATCATGAAAACTTTCACCATGTCGGCGGCAGGTCGCGACCCCCGCAAGCCCAAGCTCAGCTTGGCGGAGGCGTCGCAAATGGCCGAGGCGGGCTTCCGGTTCTCGATCTTCCAGCCAGCGACCGACGAATATGTGATCAGCATTCCTTACCAGCTTGCCGAGGACCGGTTGCACGGCACCATGACCTTTATGCAGTCGTGACGCGCCGAGGTCGCCCCGGTCCGTCCGCAATGGAACTGCAACCCGGTATCACATGATCACGTTTCGCGATCTGGAGGTGCGACATGGCACTCTATTTCTTCGACATGATCGATGGCCACGACGTGCCCGATACCGAGGGGCGCGAGATTGATGGCGGGCTTGCTCGGGTCCGAGACGAGGCTCTGGAGGATGCGCGAGAAATGATAGCAGACGCGGCCCGTATCGGCATCGATGTCATCGGGCGCCGTTTCGAGATCAGGGACGAGCAACGCAACGTCGTGTTGACGGTGCACTTCGCGGAGGCCATCGAACCGGAGCATTCCGTTAGCGCCGAGCGTTCGAGCACCGGTCACTCAGGGCAGTAACGCGCAGGCTGCCCTCGTAGCCAACCGCCCTACGGCGCGGGTATTGGCCGGATGGACGCTTCGAGCGTGGCGCCAGTGATCGCGATGTCATCGATCCACATCTTGACCAAGCGGCGCTCGGTCTCGGGAATGTGAAGAGCGATCCAGTCGCTCGTCGTCGCGAGGTCGGGGAAGCTCTGCTGCTGGTACTTGCCCGTTTGCTCTTCGTGCTCGCTGATCTCGGGACCGCGGAAGGTGATGCGGACGGTCATGACTGGCCCCTCATCTTCGCGACCGCAATCGTGCCGGCCTCGAGGCTGGTCGCGTTGGAAAGTATCGCCGCCGCGACGGCCCGCGATATCTGGTGGGTTCTTGCGAAAGACGTGATTGCATGGGAATCGAAGCGCGCTTCGGGAAGAAGCCGCCCTGCTGGCATGGTATCGAATGTCATGGGGTGGCCCCTCGATAGGGCCTGGCGATCGGGGCGCGCAATTGCACCCCGTGTCAGGGATCGTACAATTGTCACCGTAGCTTAGATATAGATTTCCAGCATTTAATCGCTGCCGATTGTACGAATCTGTAACTTGAAATCTTCCGCAGCGCGCACAGATTCCGCTCGTTTTTCGTCCCCTGTTGACCAACGCGAGGTGACCTGTGAACCCCATTGCCCTGCTTCTCGAAGACGAACCCCTCATTGCCATGGACCTGGAAGCCACGCTCGAAAAGGCGGGCTTCGACGTCGTCACATTGCTGTAGTGCGCCGCTGCCAATGCCCGGCTAGAAGGCCATCGTCGCGATCGTCGATGTCCAGTTGGCTGACGGCGACTGCCACGACAGACGGTAAGTTCGTACGGTTCAGGACCGAAACTACAGGGCGGCGAGAGCATTGCGTAAGGGTCGCGGTGGTTGACGCTCCCGTGGCATACCCTGGCCCCAACCTCCTGCCCGAGGTTGGGGCTTTTTTATTCGCGGATTCGTCGCGTGTCAGGCTCGAAATGGACGTGGGCTTGAGCGACAGGGCGGTGCAGATCGTCCGCAACCAGCATGCGAATATCAAGGGTGCCATTTTCGGGAATTTTCTCGGCCGCTATCTCGGCGAGAGCCAATATGGCTTGACGGTGCGCCTCGCGCTTCGTCGCGAACTCTTCGCCATGTTGGTCGAGCGACAAATCCCCGTTGACGTTCAGGTCGAAGTAGAAGCGCGGCATGTCTTTCTCCTGAACTTCGGGACGCAATGCGCCAAATATCCCGATGGTTGCCGCTGAAATGTACAAAAAGGACAATAGGCTATGACCTTTTCGGCCGATATTTTTGCCGCTTAGAAGGGGATTACAATGCGAGCCGGGAATTGCCGGCGCAGCGCCATCTCGACGGGGTCAGCAAATCAGTGGACTGAATAGGCTTGCCGACGAGTGGCGGACGAGATGGCGCTCCGGCAGTTAACGGGCCAGGTGGCCGCTAGAGATAAGGGGATCCCGCGCTCCTCCAGCCGATCGGCGATATCATAGCCCCCGGCAATGTCGGTCAGGCTGAGGTATGTGACTGCAAATGCCGGCGTAGGCGTCGATCTCGAACAGGGCCTGCATCTTTTTGTAGGCCATGGAAATGTCGGTACATCCCAGCCGCCTGATGCCTCCTCAACCGCCATATCGGTTATAGCCATCGCGCAAATTCCACATCAAGTGCCGAGGCCTCGGAGAGGCTGTGCGCTCAGTGCCTCCTGCACCAAACACGGCAATCACTGCGGTCTGCTTTTCCCGGCCGCCGGACACTGTCGGCAACCCACCCCATTTCAGCCTGGGCCAGTGATAGTCAATCTCCTAACGTCAAACCTGCGAGGCTGACGCGATAGAACAGCAGTTTACGATTGGAACAGGAGACAACAAGTCCCCTGCCCTATTCAGCCTTCGGGCCGTATTCAGGACTTTCGCCAGGATGCCGGCGACGTTGGAAGTCGGCCTTCGGGATCAACGATACCAAGAACAGGACCTCCCGCCACGTTCCAACGCCAGAGGGCAACGCAGCTTCCGCCGGGAGACATGAAAGAGGGATACATGACGCCGTCAACGCCGGCCTTGACGAACCTCTGATGGGCAACGTGCGTGCTCGGAACCGCGCCATTATCAAGATCCGACCGCCACTCCGATTGGTGGATGCCCTCGTGGATACCCCATTCTCGGAGGACATCGGGTTCAGTCGTATCAATGAGGCGGGCGCCCTTGAGCTCGAGTTGAGCGATCAATGCGGGGTGCTGCACGAATCCCTGATTGTATTCTGCCCACGCGGAGGACAATTCCCTCGCCGCGTAGATGGTCGGGACACCGACCGGGTTCCAGCGGCCGCCGAAGCGGGCAGACCCCTCCCCCGACAGCGGCAGATATGACCACTGCGGAACATAGGCCCGCCACAGAGTAAGCGGGTTGGCATCGACCAGTTCAGGCATAAACGCCAGATCGAACAGCCTCTAGATAGGCTAGGACCTGGTCAGCCTTGCCCTCTGCGACCAGATCGTAGGCCGTTTTGCCAGCCCAGCCTGGGATCGGTTGGTGTTTAAACCAGATTACGGCACGGTTCGCTTCGCCGGCCATCTCCCCAGCCATAGTTAGAATACGAACGACCGGACTTAAAGCGGCGTCCACCTTTCGGGTCGCCGACTTCGCACTGAGCGTGTTGCGGGCAACTCCTATGAGCTTGGCAAGTTCAGCCTGCGTGACCCCAAGCTGCTCGGACAACCGATGTGCCGACAGGAAAGGCGAACCTTCCTCACCGTACCAAGCAGCGCCAATCTCTAGACCTTGCATCACTCAATCCGATCACAGTTTGAGCACGATGCGTTCAATATGCGCTCAGTGCATGCTCGTTTCAAGCAGCCGCACGTCCGCGGATCGAGGAAAACATCTCTGGTGCCGTCGATAAGCGATGTCGCACCCAACTAGGTCTCCTCGTCCCATTTGTCGATGCTTCTGCGAAGCGTATCGCTGATTTCGAGGCGCTTGCCGGTTCGATCGAGCCGCTGAGCAGCCGCAAACTGGGTTTCCACCTCGTCCGCACCCGTCCCGCCAGCCTTTGCGGCATCGAGCTTGGCGCGCAGCAATGCCATAATCATCGGCCAGGTCGAGAATTTGCCCTCCTTTGCCCGCTCGGTGAGATTGCGCAGGTAGCCGCCCGGCGATTTGATCTGATCGACCCGCTGGTGGATTGCCGCCAGGGTAATGCCCGCTTGCTGTTCGCCCATTGCGACCTTCGCTTCCTCCCAGGCGCTCGCGCTGATGCCGAGGACCGGGCGCGCCGTTTCCACGGCAGCGAGGAATTCGCGCCAGTTGCGGATCCCGCCGCCGCCTTTGACCAGCCAAAGCATATTCGGGCAGGCATCCAAGACGATACCCAGTGGGAGCTCGCGCTTGGGCATGCTCCTCACGTTGTTATCTACGCCGCCGCTGCCGCTCTCTTCTTCTTTGTGTCCTAAGCCGCGTTCAGATTCTAATTTAGCTTCGGTGTTTGAATTCTGTATGTGGCGCTCATCCTGAGACTCATTGGCGCTCGGATTCACGGATTCCACAAAGGATTCCAACACACCGCGGATCTCTTCCCATAGCTCGTCGAGCTCGTTGGTCACCGCCTCAAGGACTTGGCGTGGCGCCGTACGGGGCAGCCGTCCAACGATCGCCTGATAGGCTTGCTGCACCGTCCCCCAGTTTCCGGGAACACCCTCCTCGATACCGGTTTCAATCATCTTGACGATGTCGCGGCGGCAGATGGTTAACCGTTCCTTTACGAGCCGATAGGCCTTCTTCTCGGCCTGAAGCGCTGCTGCAAGTTCTTTAAACTCGCTTGCGCGCGCGACAAGCGGGGATAGGTCAAAGCCATAAGCCTGTTCAACCTCCCCGCCCTGCCCTTTTCGGGCGTAACGTTTGCCATTCGGGCTGTCCCGCCGAACGATCAACCCGCACTCGACAAGGTTCGCCAGGTGTCGGCGCAACGTCGCCGGCGACATGCCGTTGGCGCGAATAGTGAGTTGCTCGTTGGAAGGCCACACGACCAAGGCACTGTTGCCGTAAAAGGCCGTCTCTGGATGGAAGGACAAAAGGGCGTCAAGGATCGCCAGGGCCCGATCAGAGGCGCCCAGAGCGATCCGCGCTTCCTTGATGTCCCTAAAGACATGCCATTTGTGCACAGTGGCATCTGGAGCGGCGCTCTTTGCCGTGACCTGACTTGCGATCATGGCAAGCGACATCGGTCGCCGCCCAAAGGGCGTCGTCGGGGTATGCGTCTGCATTGTCTTTCACCTTGCGTAAGGCAAAAGAATTCCGGCCGCCAAAGCGGTTGGCCTCATCGAGGCCTTGACTGAGATTCCGGGAAGTGCGATTCTCTCGTTACCACACGTAGAGAAGGGCTTCCGGAATTCGTTTTCGGGGGCCTTTTTTCTTTTGCGGGCTACTCTCCGTTGGACTGTTGGTCGGCGCGCTGACGAAATTCCTCGTAAAATCGATCGAGATGTTCCGTCAGGTAGTCTCCGAACGCTCGCGCGTCGGGCCCCCTCGCCTTGAGAGCGAGGGTGAACTTCTTTCCATCCGCAGTGACTTCGGCCACTAAGCGACCGTCCGTCGGAGCCCAACTGGCTCTGGTCGGGCTCGCCTGGGGCCGTGCAGTGACCTTCTTGGTCTTGAGATGGGCAATGAGGGCATCGAACCGCTGGTCGCTGGGCAGAGCGCCAACCTCAGACGTCGCGACAAAACTGAGAGCCTCATCAAGATTGCTCGGCTTATCGAGGAGCAGCTTGAGATCGTACCAGCGATCGCGGCCGATGCGCTTGGCTCGCCCGATGCCTTTTAGCAGCGCCGCCGGCAGGCCAGCTACGGCCAGCATCTTTGACAGGGTCGACTTGTCGGCGCCCAGTGCCGCCAGGACAGTGGAGTTGTCATCGTCAAAATGGCGATTGGCTATCTCAGCGGCGAATACAGCCTTTTCGATGAAGGACGTATTGGCGCGGCCGTTGTTCTCCTGGCCTTGGGCGATGACGTGGTCCCGGTCGGTCATCTCCTTGATGACGGCACGGACCTTACGTCCTAGTTCAACCGCGGCGCGCCGACGCAGATGGCCAAAGACCAGCATATAGCGGCCGGCGTGTTTGGGGTGCGGGCGAACCAGCACCGGAGAGTCCTGTCCACGCTCACGCACTGCGTCAAGCACACGCTGGAATTCTTCGGCGTAGTCATCCTCGTCGAGGGCGAAGCGGTCCTTGGCGAAGGAGTCGTCGATGACAGCAGGGTCGAGCTCGACGATCGTCTCGCCTTCGAGCAGCTTGTCCGCTTGGGCGGCCATCTCGTCTATAGAGCTCAGCAGGGAGCGCGTCGCGCCCTTAGTGGCATAGTCAAGCGCCCGGTTATCCGAGACCTGCTCTTCGTGGCCCAGCAAATTGGCAAAGGGGTTCTTGCGGGCCATCTAGCACCTCCGCCAACGGGTTAGGCTATTGTTTTTACGCCACTTTTTGCCTGTTTTTACGGCCGTCAACTTCATGACCGCCCCCATGCCTGATGAATGAGGCCCTGGACCTCAAAATTCACTGCGTCGAGGCTTTCGATTGCCCGATCATAAGTGTCGCGGTTGAAATTGGCCCGCTCCACCTCATAAAGAGATTGCTTGGTCAGGCCAGCGTCGGAGATCGCCGTGGACTTGAGCATATTGTTCTTGAGAATATCCTCGGCCAGCATCGATTGCATGAAGCCAAGCATCTGCGCCTGGGGCACGTCCATCGGCTCATAGCGCGTGATCAGGTAGCGCAACCAGTCGAGGTGAAAGTCGGCTCCGGCCTTCTTGATCGTCCTGGCGATATTCCCGAGCATCAAAAGGAACTGGCTCATCGACATAAGATCGAGCATCTGGGGATGCACGGTAATCAGCACCGAGGTCGCCGCACTTAGCGCCGTCAGGGTCAGGTAACCCAGCTGAGGGGGGCAGTCGATCACCGCGACATCGTAACGGTCGTCAACGCTTTCGAGGGCCTTTCCGAGCCTGGTAAAGAAGCGCTTTCCCTCTTGGGAAGTTTGCATCGCCAAGGGCGTCTCGTACTCATATTCCTGCAGTTCAAGATTGGCCGGCACGATGTCGAGAAGCGGAAAGTTGGTTGGGCGGATGACTTCCGAAAGCGCCCGGGGCTCGTCATAGCGAATGGCGTCGTAGAGCGAGGCGTTCTTATCGAGCTCGGGCTGAAAGCCATGCAACGCCGATAGGGAGGCCTGCGGATCGAGATCGATCGCGAGCACGCGATGTCCGGTCAGCGCCAGATGTTGGGCGAGGTGGGTCGCGGTGGTGGTTTTGCCGGATCCACCTTTGAAATTGACCACGGCGAGGACCTGAAGCTTTTCGCCGGGTTTGCGACCTGGGACATAATTTTTAGCGTCCGATCGGCCATTTTTATCGAGATAGTGCCGAAGCTCGATCATCTGCTCGGCGGTATAAAACCGCCGTCCGCCGCTGGCAATCTTTGGCAGGGGGCCTTTGCCTTCCAAGTGGAGGCGCTTTAGATTGTTCGGACTGACTCCAAGATAATGTGCCACTTCCGACATACCGAACAGTCGAAGAGTTTTCTGAGCATTTGGAGGAAATTTCTCCATGCGCAACTGATCGAGCTTGCGCGATATTTCTGCTCCCTGAGCCAATATCTTGTCATCAAATTGGAACGAGGGAAGGGGGGGCATCTGAGGTCCGAAGCTAGAGATAATAGCGCTAACTTGTCGGTTTGCGTCTATTTAGCGCTAGTATGTCCGATTCCGACGCTCTGACAAGGATTATAAGGTTAACGACTTCTTTCGCACCGCATTATCTGTGACTCCACGGCCCTGCACGCCTTTGTAAGCAGGCCCGCTGCGCATTGAACTGCCTCGTTTAGACAAACTGACGCCACCGGTTAGGTCACCCCCTCATTTTTGACGGGGTGACCGAGTCGCGTCTGTGCGGCTTTATCAGGCGCAGTTGCAACCAGGAGGGCTGCCAATCCATGTCAGGCCAGGAAGAACAGAACCAATTGACCGAGGCGAGCAGAGGCAGGGTCTCAGTCCCATCGTCTGGCGATCGCCTGGTTCGAAAGCTGCGCGGGGCGCTTGGCAACCCGATTTGTGAAGCGCTCGAGGACGCGTCCGTCGTTGAAGTCATGCTCAATCCGGACGGAAGGCTGTTTGTCGAGCGGCTCGGGCAGGGGATTAAGCCGCTGGCCGAACTCGATCCCGGCGCGGCCGAAATCATCATCGGCGTCGTGGCTCATGCCTTGCGGACCGAGGCCGACAGCGAAAGACCCATCATTTCGGGCGAGTTGCCGATCGGCGGACATCGCTTTGAAGGCCTGCTTCCACCAGTCGTCGCAGCACCCAGCTTCACCATTCGCCGGCGAGCATCGCGCCTCATCCCCCTAGATGCCTACGTTTGCGAGGGGATTATGACAGCCCTTCAGGCGAGCGCAATCCGCAAGGCCATTGTTTCCCGATTGAATATCGTGATCTGCGGGGGCACAGGCTCGGGCAAGACGACCCTAGCAAATGCGGTAATCGCCGAGATCGTCTCAGCCGCACCGCATGACCGTATGGTGATCCTAGAAGACACGACCGAAATTCGCTGCACGGCGGAAAATGCCCTCGCGCTCCACACCAGCGACACCGTCGACATGGCCCGTCTCCTCAAAAGCACCATGCGGCTGCGGCCCGACCGCATCATCGTGGGCGAGGTGCGCGACGGTGCTGCCCTGACGCTACTCAAGGCCTGGAACACCGGACATCCGGGTGGCGTAGCCACCATCCACGCCAATGGCGCTCTGTCGGCGTTACGCCGCTTCGAACAACTCACCGCAGAGGTGAGCCAGCAATCCATGCAGGACGTCATCGGGGAGGCCGTAAATCTGGTCGTCTCGATCGAACGGGCAGGGCGCGGGCGCCGGGTGCGGGAGGTGATGCACGTCAACGGCTTTAACGGCGCTCAGTACCAGACCGTGCATTGCGCCCAGATCGAGGAGGGCACTCATGCTGCATGACTTTCGCATATCTCTGATTGTCGCAGCGCTGGGACTTATCCTCGTGACGCCAGCGATGGCCAGCTCTGGCGGCGGCCTGCCGTGGGAGGGACCGCTCCAGCAAGTCCAGGAATCGATCACCGGGCCAGTCGCCGGATTCATCGCGCTTGCGGCAGTGGCGGTCGCTGGCGGCATGCTGATCTTTGGCGGTGAACTCAACGATTTCGCCCGGCGCCTGATGTATATCGTCCTCGTCGCCGGCATTTTGCTGGGCGCCACGCAGATCGTCGGGTTGTTTGGCGCGTCTGGCGCCGCGATCGAAATTTCGCAGCAAGCCCCGCCGAGCCGGGCAGGGGAGGGCAACGATGGCTGAAGCCAGCGTTCCCCTCGCACGTACGCGCATCCATCGCGCACTGTCGCGACCGAACCTTCTGATGGGGGCCGACCGTGAGCTGGTGTTGCTGACGGGTCTTGCGGCAGTGATCCTGACCTTTGTGGTGTTGACTTGGTTTTCGGCGCTGTTGGGCATCGCCATCTGGATCGCTGTGATTGGTGCCCTGCGCATGATGGCCAAGGCCGATCCGATGATGCGGCAGATCTATCTGCGTCATGTCAGCTACAGGGCTAGCTACCGGCCGACGTCCTCGCCCTGGCGGAGGTATTGATCCACCATGGCTGCGCTTAAGCTGTTCCGTCACACGGGACCGTCCTTTTCCGACCTTGTGCCCTATGCCGGCCTCATCGCGGACGGCGTCATCCTGCTCAAGGACGGTGCATTGATGGCTGGCTGGTATTTCGCGGGACCCGACTCCGAGAGTTCAACCAATTTCGAGCGCAATGAGGTGTCACGCCAGATCAACACGGTCCTGGCGCGTCTGGGCAGCGGGTGGATGATCCAGGTCGAGGCGGTCCGGGTGCCCACAGTGAGCTATCCGACCCCGGAGCAGTCTTTCTTCCCGGACGCGGTGAGCCGGGCAATCGAGGCCGAGCGCCGCCGCCATTTCGAGGCCGAACATGGGCACTTCGAGAGCCAGCACGCTCTTATCCTGACATACCGGCCGCCCGAGCCACGCAAATCGGCTCTGAAACGCTATGTCTATTCCGACCGCGAAAGCCGATCGGCGAGCTACGCCGATACAGTCCTCGACAGCTTCAAGACGTCAATTCGAGAGGTCGAGCAGTATCTGGGCAACGTTCTGTCCATTCGCCGCATGGTGACGCGCACCGTGCGTGATGTCCCCACGGGACGCGATGCAAGATATGACGAGTTGTTCCAGTTTATCAGGTTTTGCATTTCCGGCGAAAACCACCCGGTCCGCCTCCCTGAGATCCCGATGTATCTCGACTGGATAGCCACAGCCGAGCTGCACCACGGCCTTTCGCCGGTCGTCGATGGCCGTTATCTCGCCGTTGTGGCGATCGACGGCTTTCCGGCCGAAAGTTCGCCTGGGATCCTCAATTCACTTGACCTGATGCCTCTGAGCTATCGCTGGTCGAGCCGCTTCGTCTTCCTCGACGACCAGGAGGCGCGCCAGAAACTGGAGCGCACGCGTAAGAAATGGCAGCAGAAGGTGCGACCCTTCTTCGACCAGTTGTTCCAAACCCAGAGCCGGTCGGCCGATCAGGACGCCCAGATGATGGTGGCCGAAACCGAGGACGCGATTGCTCAAGCAAGCTCGCAGTTGGTCGCCTATGGCTACTACACGCCCGTGATCATCATGTTCGGCTCCAGTGACACCAGGCTGCGGGACCAGGCGGAGGGGGTGCGCCGGCTGGTCCAGGCCGAGGGATTTGGCGCCCGCATCGAAACACTCAATACTACGGAAGCCTATCTGGGCAGCCTGCCGGGCAATAGCTATGCCAATATCCGCGAGCCGCTGATCCACACCGCCAATCTCGCCGACCTCGTGCCGGTCAACGCGGTCTGGTCTGGTCGTGCTACAGCGCCCTGTCCTTTTTACGCTCCGGGCTCGCCACCACTAATGCAGGTAGCCAGCGGCTCGACCCCGTTCCGTTTGAACCTGCATGTCGACGATGTCGGCCATACGCTGATCTTTGGTCCGACCGGATCGGGCAAGTCGACTTTGCTGGGGCTCATCGCAACGCAGTTCCGGCGCTACGAACATAGCCAGATCTTTGCCTTCGACAAAGGCCGCTCGCTTTTGCCGCTGACCCTGGGAGCGGGAGGCGATCACTATGAGGTTGGGGCAGGGGAGGGCGCTTCGTCTCTTTCCTTCTGCCCACTCGCACAGCTGGGAACCGATCAGGATCGGGCCTGGGCGGTCGAATGGATTGAGACGCTGGTCGCCATGCAGGGCGTCAAGGTGACACCCGACCATCGCAACGCCATCGCGAGGCAGATCGCTCTGATGGCATCGGTGCCCGGCCGGTCGCTTTCAGATTTTGTGAGCGGCGTACAGCTGCGCGAAATCAAGGATGCATTGCTGCACTACACTGTCGACGGCCCCATGGGACAGTTGCTCGATGCCGAGCAGGACGGACTGCAATTCGGCACGTTCCAGACGTTCGAGATTGAGGAACTGATGAACCTGGGCGAGCGCAACCTCGTCCCGGTCCTCCTTTATCTGTTCCGGCGCATCGAAAAGCGCCTGACCGGAGCACCGAGCCTTATCATCCTTGATGAGGCCTGGCTGATGCTCGGTCACCCCACCTTCAGGGACAAGATGCGCGAATGGCTCAAAGTTCTGCGCAAGGCCAATTGTGCCGTAGTGCTCGCCACCCAGTCGATATCGGACGCCGAACGCTCGGGCATTATCGACGTGCTGAAGGAAAGCTGCCCGACCAAGATCTGTCTTCCCAACGGCGCGGCCCGCGAACCCGGTACCCGTGAATTTTACGAGAGGATCGGCTTCAACGAGCGGCAAATCGAGATCGTGGCAACGGCTACACCAAAGCGGGAATATTATGTGGCCTCGCCCGACGGGCGCCGCCTGTTCGACATGGCCCTGGGCCCTGTTGCTCTCGCCTTTGTGGGCGCGACGGGAAAGCACAATCTACAACGTATTCAAGAGCTTATAAGCTCATTTGGCGGACAATGGCCGGCCGCCTGGCTAACAGAAAGAGGAGTGGAAAATGCCCAAGCGCTTCTTGCTGACAAATAGGCTGCTCACGACAACTTTGCTGATAAGCGGCACCCTTGTGCCTGCGCCGGCTAATGCGTTCCTCTTTACCGGGCAAGCCACCGAGTGGACGCAGTTGCTGAACAATGCCGAATTGGTCGGGCTGGCCGGGCAGTCGGCAGAGCAGATCCAGAACCAAGTGACCCAGATCGGTCAGCTTGCCGAGCAGATTCAGAACCAGCTCCGCATCTACGAGAACATGTTGCAAAACAGTCGGCTCCTGCCCGACCATGTCTGGGGGCAGGTCGAGGCCGACCTGACGCGCCTTCAGCAACTCCAGGAACAAGGCGACGGCATCGCCTTTTCAATGGGCAATCTGGACAATGTCCTAAAACAACGTTTCCAGAGCTTTGCCGAATTCGAGACTGGCCTGGCCAACGGAACAAGTTTTTCGACGAGCTATCAGTCCTGGTCCGACACCAATCGCGAGACCATCGCTGCGACGCTGAGGGCCGCGGGTCTCACCTCCGAGCAGTTCAGTTCCGAAGAAGGAACCATGTCGCAACTCCGGACTCTGTCGGAAAGCGCCGTTGGGCAGATGCAGGCGCTGCAGGTCGGTCACGATATTGCGGCGCAGCAGGTGGCCCAGGCCCAAAAGCTGCGAGGACTAATGTCCCAGCAGGTGACCATGATGGCTACCTGGTATCAATCCGAACAAGCGGCCCGAGATCTCGCGCAGACCCGGCGCCGGGAGTTTTTTAACGCTACGGCCCCATCGACAGCGGACGGGCAGGACATGGAGCCGCGGTGGTGACCCGGGCCCGTATCGCCACTATCACACGGATCGTCTTCGCAGTCGGCATCGCCACGCCAAAATATCTGCTTTGGCTGGTGAGAGTGCGTAACCAGGGCCATTTGACACGACAGGCGGCGAGCAGTTGCGTCCCCGCTGGACCAGTAGCGGCGGAACGACCAATGACGCCACGAGCAACTCGACTGTTGCTCGCGGCCGTCGCGCTCTTGGTGTGTATCCAGCCGGCGCTGGCGCAGGACGGTGCGCTGTTGACCCAACTCGAAAACGAAATCGCGAGCTCAGCGGGGAACTGGGAATCGACGGTTATGGACGCCGCACGCTCCCTGTTCTGGATCCTGGCCGGCATTGAGGTGGGCATTGCCGCTGTCTGGCTCGCACTCGCCGCCGCTTCACTCGATACCTGGTTCGCCGAACTTGTGCGTCGCATCCTGTTCATTGGTTTGTTCGTCTTCATCCTCGAGCAGGGTCCATCCTTCGCCCGCGCCATCGTCGATAGCCTCTTTCAGATCGGTGCGGGTAGCGGCTCTGCCTCGCCGGCCGAGGTGTTCAATGCCGGCCTGCGGGTCGCGAGCGAGATGTCGGCAAAAGCGCAATTTGGTCTATTCGAAGACAACGCTTTGGCAATCGCTGCGGTCTTCGCGATGATTATCGTGGTGATCTGCTTCAGTCTGGTCGCCGCGATTTTCGTCGCGGTCATGGTCGAGATGTATGTGGGGCTGCTCGCAGGCATGATCATGCTGGGTCTTGGGGGCTCCAGCTTCACCAAGGATTTTGCCGTTCGCTATCTGGTCTACGCCTTTTCCGTCGGCATGAAGCTGATGGCACTGGTGATGATCGCCCGCATTGGCTCGGAGGTCCTGATCAACATGGCCGACGCGCCAGATGGCGCCGACGAGTTTCTGTCGACCCTTGCGATTGGGGGCATTTCGGTCGTGGTCTTCGTCATAGCCATGTATGTGCCCAATATCATCCAGGGCGTGGTCCAGGGTGTGTCGGTCACTGGAGGCATGGAAGTCATCCGCCACGGAGGCCAGGCAGCCAGTTTTGCCGCCGGCGGCGGGGCACTTGGGTGGGGTGGCGCAAGGGCCGGGGCCTCGGCCTTTTCGGATGCTCGTGCCGGCGGTAGCTCGTTTGGGGCAGCGGCCCTTAAGGGCATGGGCAGTGGGATGGGAGCCGCTGGGGGCGCCGTGGCGTCTGCGGCGCGCGACAAGGCCATTGGCGTGCCGGGTTCCTGGGGTGCGTCCACTCTGGGCCTTGCCAATGCCAAACTCGACCAGAGCCAGGGCCGATCGGGCACCAAACCCAATTTTTGACGAGAAAGCATAAGCATCATGGGCACTAAGCCGCCAGAGAACCCCTACATTGCCGCGCGCCAGGAATGGAATGAGCGCTATGGCTCCTATGTGAAGGCCGCGTCCGATTGGCGCATTGTTGGCATGGCCGGCATGGCAATGGCCACGATTGGCTTTTCCTACGCGCTCTATCAGAGCAGCCAGGTCAAGCTCGTGCCCTATATTGTGGAGGTCGACAGGCTCGGTAGTGCCGCCAATATCGGCTTCCCACAGCAGATCGAATATGCCGATCCGCGCGTGGTGCGCGCCACCCTGGGAAGCTTTGTCGCCAATTTTCGCTCGGTGACCCCCGATGCGGTGGTGCAAAAGCAATATGTCGACCGCGCCTACGCCCATTTGCGCAGCGGAGATCCGGGGACCATCAAGGTCAATTCTTGGTTCCGGGAAAATTCCCCGTTTGACCGTGCCCGAACGCTCACCGTCGCCATCGAAGTGACCAATATCGTCCCGCTCTCCAACCAGAGCTATCAGGTGGACTGGACCGAATATGAGCGGGACCGCCAGGGCAAGGAGCTCGCTGTGCGCCGCTTTCGCGGCGTGGCCACCGTTACCCTGACACCGCCACAGGACGAGGCGGTCATCCGCTTCAATCCCATCGGGCTCTACCTCACCGATTTCGACTGGACGGCGCAGTTGTGAATGCCGGAAAGGACCATGGCATGACTCGTTCTAGATTCCCGCGCGGCTGTCTTGGGGCCGCCCTGATAATGGCTGTTGCCAGCGCTCCAGCCGCAGCACAGCACCTCGGCGACAACGAGGTGCGGGGCGCCGCGCTTTCGGGCGAGTGGCAAAACGAGCAGGGCATCGTCACCCGCGGCCCCGACGGCAAAGTGATTTTCCTTTATGGTGAGGTACAGCCTTCAGTTGTGTGTTCGCCGCTACAGGTCTGCGATATTGAGCTGCAGCCCGGAGAGATCGTCCAGGACGTGCTGATCGGGGACACGGTCCGCTGGAAAGTCGAACCGGCGACGTCCGGGGCGATGGGCGCCCAGGCAGTGCACCTGATCCTCAAGCCGTCCGAGGCAGGCCTTGAGACCTCGATGGTCGTCACCACGTCGCGTCGGACCTATCACATCAAGCTGACATCCCATCACAGCCAGTACATGGCTCGCGTCGGCTTCGATTATCCCGAGAACATCAACGCGGCTTTTGCCGAGATCAATGCGCGGATTGAGGCGAGCATCGTGCCTGGCGCCGGCGTGCCGGCGGATCAGCTAAACTTCGCCTTTCAGGTGTCCGGCACAGCCGGCTGGCGACCGACCCGGATCTATAGCGACGGGCAGAAGACCTATATCCAGTTCCCCTCGGCGATATCAGGCCAGGATGCGCCAGTTCTCTTCGTGGTTTCGGGTGGTCAGAACCGCATCGTCAACTACCGCATGAACGGCACCATGATGGTCGTGGATTACTATATTGACCACGCCATCCTCGTGGCTGGGGTCGGCAACAAACAGCAGAAAATTGCCATAAGGCGGGGAGGCTAGGGCCATGGCGATGCTCTCTCCTCTGGCGCGCTTGGGCGCCCTGCTGCTCGTCACTACACTCGCCGCATGCCAGACCCTTGGTGGCCCGGGGCTTGTGACCAGCACGGTGACGACGGAGCTGACGCCAGAGGCGGCAGATGCCATTGCCAGCGATATGGCCGGCCGCCTCGCCGAGCATATTGGACCTGGCAAGACCACGATTGCCCTGGCGCTGGATGGCTCGATCTTCGGTCAGGCGCTCGAGGCGTCACTCAGGGGCGGGGGCTATGCGATTGTCACCGATCAGAAGGCCGGCGACACCGCGATAGTTCCGCTCGCCTATGTCGTCGATGACTTTGAGGGCCGTGTCCTGGTACGCGTGTCGACAGCTGCTGTCGAGCTGACCCGCATGTATGAGGTGTCCGGGACAGGTGCCGCCCCTGTCAGTCCGCTCTCGGTGATGGCGCGCAGCGCGGGAGAAACACCGTGACTCCATCGCTGCAACTGGGCGTCGACACCAGGCTCGGGCCCCGCATCCGACGTCTCAATCGGCTGCCGATCCTAGTGGCCATCGGGCTCGTGGTCTTGTTTTTCGGCGTCATCATCTACGGCCTCAGCTCGCGGGGCCTGCAGCTGGGGGGTGACGATAAAGATCCAGGCACCGTTAGGCCTGCATCGAGCGATGCTGACCAGCTCAAGCGAGGAATTCCGGATGGAATTATCGGGGAACCAGCTCCGATCATCATCCAGCCCACCCCAGCGCCGGCGCCGGCGATCGATACCAGTGCAAATCCCTTCCTGGGGCCCCAAACCGGCCCCCTTGCTGACCGATCAGCGCTCGAGTCTGAAGCGGTCTGGCGGGCACGTCTTGAGCGAGAACAACAGGAGCAATGGCTGCGCGAACTGCAGCGACAACGCATGGCAAGGCTGCAGGCGGACGGCGCCGCTATGGACTCGCCGATCGAGGTTGGCCTAGGCGATCTCAATGAGCATCTTGCCGACACCAACACCGGCACCCATTATGCCAATCCGAATGGGTCGACGCGGCCGCCGAACGCGGCCGATCCCTATGCCGCGGCCATGCAGACTGGCGGACAAAACACCGATCCAAATGGTCAGATCGGCAAGGAGCAGTTTTTCAACCAGGACATTGCCGAACTCGGCTACCTGCCCAATGCCGTGGTTCCGCAGACGTCGCCATTCGAACTCAAGCGCGGCTCGGTCATTCCGGCGACACTGGTGAGCGGGATCAACTCGGACTTACCCGGGCGCATCACGGCTCAGGTCTCACAGAATGTGTACGACAGTTCCACTGGTCGGCACCTGCTCATTCCGCAGGGAACCAAGCTTTTCGGTCGGTATGGTTCAGAGGTCTCGTTCGGCCAGAGCCGCGTTCTGGTCATCTGGACGGACATTATTTTTCCCAACGGCTCCACCCTGCAAATCGGCGGCATGGCTGGCACGGACAGCGCCGGCTACGGGGGTTTTACCGACCAAGTGGACAATCACTATTTTCAGACGTTTGGCTCGGCGGTCCTGGTGGCCCTGATCGGAGCTGGCACGGAGATGATGATCCCCCAGGATCGCAATGGGAGGGGCACATCAAACGGCACCGAAGATGCCGCACGACGCTCCTTTGCGGAGACCTTCGCTCAAATGTCGGAAGAGACTGTCTCGAGAAACCTCGACGTGCAGCCGACCCTTGAGATCCGGCCGGGATACCAGTTCAACGTCCTGGTCGATCAGGACATCGTTTTTCCACGCGCTTTCCAATGACTAAAAGCCATGCCAATGAGGAATGTTCGGAGCGTTCGAAAGACACCTCACCGGCGGTCAGCGAATTCCATTCCTGCATGATATCCCGATCGAGAAAGCGTGCCTAATATAGAACCTATATTGCCAGAACATCGACGTAACTGAATCAATACACTTAGGGAGGGTGATTTTGACTAGTTCTCGTTTGATCGACAATGCATTTGATAGCTTCATCGACGAGATGGAGCAGCAGCCTGATAGAAATGGCGTGCGGTTGGCGCTGAGGAAGCTGACCCGAGCCTGTGGCTTTGACGAGTTCACCTATGTCTGCAACGGCGGCACCGAAATTGTCGGCATATCCAGCTATCAGGCTCAGTGGCAGGCGTCTTACCTCGACCGCAATCTCACCCTTGTAGACCCTGTGGTTCGGCTGGCACGCCAGTATATGCGCCCTTTCTGTTGGAGCCGGACAGACGTCGCTTTCCAAGACAGCAAGACCCAAGGGTTCTTCGATGAGGCCGAGAAATTCGGCATCAGTTCGGGGCTGACCATTCCAATCCCGGCTAGCTACGGACGTTTTGCCATGCTGACCATGGTCAGTGCAAAGAGGGACTCGGCAGAAACAGTCAAGCTGGACAATCCTGTCCGCGCCATTACTGCCGCGGCACTCGTTCATGTCTGGCTCGCCAAACTCGTGGCAGGTGACCAGAATACGGCCAAGCCGATGCTGACAGGCCGCCAATTGGCGTGTCTGACCTGGGTGTCTTTTGGAAAAACGACGCCCGAAACTGCCATGCTGCTTGGAATATCGCCCAGCACAGCGCGGTTCCATCTGGACGACGCAAAGCAACGCTTGGGGGCGGTCAATGCCTCACACGCGGTGCGCGTTGCGCTGGAACGCGGATTGATTTGAGCAGCTAGACAGCCAACGGCTGATCCATGCAGCAATGCCTTGTTGATTTGGCTGTGCTGTGAAGGATCGGTGACACCGCAGCACCAAGCAGAAAACGGAGCAGCGGTATGTTGTTTATGGCAACTCTTGCCGGGGTCGCGGCGAGGAGGTTGAGACGTATCGACCGGATAAGGCACAAAGCCGAGCGGGGGGAGGCAATGGATAAAAAAGCAGCCGGAGTACCGGTCTATGCCGGTTCACTATCGTGACCTGGCGGAGCGAACCACGCGGCAGAAAGACTGAGGCGTTGTTCGAAACCATTGCGTCTACGACGATGGTTTCGGCAGCCTTGCATACTATGCGGGACTATTATGGCCTGACACATGTCACATATCACCTCGCCCAAACTGTCGTAGGTGAGGTCGACTCTCCCTTTGTGCGCACGACCTATCCGGATCAATGGGTAGCGCAGTACCTCCTCAAAGGGTATGTCGCGCACGATCCTATCGTTCGCGCCGGCTTTACGCGATCGCTGCCTTTCGACTGGAGTGAGGTCGAGATCGTCTCGTCAGACCGGGCATTCCTTGATGATGCAGAACGACACGGCATCGGGGGACGGGGGTATTCCATTCCCATCACTGACAAGGCCATGCGGCGTGCGCTCCTGTCGGTCAACTCGCACCTTCCGGTGACGGGCTGGCAGGTTCTGACGGCGCGCTTTGGTGAGGAGTGGACCGAACTTGCCCTATTGGTCCATCGGATCGCAGTTGGGGAGCTCTATGGTGCAGACGATCCTGTCCCGACGCTGGCGCGAAGGGAAATTGAATGTCTCCATTGGACCGCATTGGGGAAAGATCACAAGGACATCGCGCTCATTCTGGGCCTGTCTGAGCACACAGTTCGGGACTATACAAAATCGGCCCGGTTAAAACTGGGATGCGCAACCCTGTCCGCCGCAGTTACACGTGCCGGGCATCTTCGCATCATCAATCCCTGGCCGTGCCCCCCCTAAAATGAGGGGTCAATCGGCGGGATACCGCAATCGCTCATCCCAACGCATGGTTCCGGACCAACGTGCAGGGGAGCGAGCAACGGTGATCACCTCAATACAAGCATTCGAGCACGCGCAGTACCGCGATGTGTTGGTGCAGATGTTTCAAACGCGCAAGCAGGTCTTTTTCGACATGCTCAGTTGGGATGTCAGCATCCAGGAGGACCGAGAGGTCGACGCGTATGACGCGCTGCATCCCGTTTATCTAGTCTGGTGCAACCGGGAACGGTCCCGCCATTACGGAAGCATCAGATTGATGCCGACCACAGGCCCGACCCTACTGCACGACGTCTTCGGGAGCACTTTTCCGGATGCTGCGGCGCTAACGGCGCCAGGAATCTGGGAAGGCACCCGGATGTGTCTCGATGAGCAGGCGTTGAGAGACGACTATCCCGGCATGCCGGCAGGCCGCGCTTTCAGTCTGCTGCTTGTGGCCCTCTGCGAATTTTGTCTGTCTCACAACATTCATACGATGATTTCCAATTATGAGCCGCACTTCAAACGGATCTACACGCGCTCGGGGGCCCGCGTTCACGAACTCGGCCGCGCGGACGGGTTCGGCCGATCCCCGGTTTGTTGCGGAGCCTTTGAAGTGTCCTCCGACGTGCTCTCAATCATGCGCGCGCGGCTTGGGCTTTCCGAGCCGGTCTATGGTGCCGACGACGCTGCCGGCCGCATCCCCCAAGCGATCTGCGCAGCGTAGGCCAGGTCTGGAAGGGCGCAACTGCTGGCTGGCCAGCATGCCCAGCAGCATCGATGGGCTAGCAGGAGCCGGCACATGGCATCGATTTTGATCGCATCCACTGACGCAGACTACTATCTGCTGCTCTCCCATATCCTTTCGGAGGCGGGGTTTGTGGTGTCGCTGGCTTCAAGCGTGGCGGAGGTCGTCCAGCTCAGCCAGCAGACTAATCCGACAGCGATCCTGCTTGACTCCCGGCCGGGTGACCCGCTCGCCATCAGGGCCTGCCTCGAACTCAAGAATGAGGCTGCAACATTTGGCATCACTGCGGTGGCATTGATCGCTCCTGGCGCAGAGCAGCAATATTTGGATCTGATGAAGGCGGGAGTAGATGAAAGCTTTGTCCGTCCGATCACGCCCAGTAAGCTGCTGGACTTCCTTGAGGCGCTGGCGGGCCAGCCGCTGGGAGTAAGAAATCGGCGGGACGGGCGAGCAGGCTTGATCTACGCCGATATCGATATCGATCTCGACTTGCACCGCGTGTCACGCAAGGGACGGGCCATCCATCTCGGACCCATCGAGTTCAGGATGCTCCAACACCTTGTTGAGCACGCTGGGGCGATATGTTCGCGCGATGCCCTGATCCAGGCGGCATGGGCGCAGGGACGCTATGTCGATCGTAAAACCGTCAATGTCCATATCGGTCGGCTGAGGCACGCCTTGGGCGAAAGCGGGGGCGATATCATCCGCACCATACGCTGCGCCGGGTACATCCTTGAAACGCTCGACCGTCATCGGGAGGAGCAGGGATAATGGCCGAGGGAACGGGCTTCAATCTCGTCATAACCAACACGGCGATCATTACCGGGGATGGAAAGACCGTCCATCCCAAGGGACATATCGGGATTAGCAATGGCAAAATCGTAGCCCTGTCCTTGGGTTCGGAGGAGTTGCCGCTAAACGGCTCCCCCATTGTGGATGCGGGGGGCGCGACGAGCTTTCCGGGTGTGATCAACAGCCACGCTCATGGCTGCACTTTTGGACCGACAATGCCCAGCGGATCAAAACCATTTCGTCCTGAGGACGTCAGATATTTTCGCAATCGCCACCTCCTCAGCGGGACCTCGACCCTTCTCAATGTCTGCGGCCTCTGCCTTCCACAGGAAATTGCTGATCCATCAGGCGTGCGGCATCCTATGCGTGTGTTCTCGACGACAGCACACTCTGCCAGCTCCAAGGCCGCAGCTTTTGACATTGATGGCAGCGGGCTGCGCGCTTCTCATCTTGCAGTGTCGGCTGAGGGCGTCATCGAACAAGGGGCGGTTGCGCTGGGGGAAGGGGGAGGGGGTCAGACCCTTGGCGGCGGCGCGCAGGACTATGCCTTTTTGCCTCGCGCGATCGAAGATGTCACCGGGGTGTTGGTCGACGCGCGCGCGGCAAGGCGCCTCAAGGAGGTCCTACTCGGACGGGCCTTGCAAGATCGGGCGTCATCGCCAGATGCGCAGTTCATCGCGCTGTGCGACGAACTCGATCTCCTCAAGAGCGCTTCGGCGGACCACGTGGCCAACGCGATAGCTGCCTCGGTCTTGAGGCCGATGCAGAACGCAGTCCTGGGTCTTGGGGAATTGGCGGAGCTCTCGGCGCGGACGGGTTTGCCCGCAATCCTGCACAATGCCTTGCCGTCGGCACATCATATCCTGGCCCTGGCGCGTGCTATTCCCATGGCCCGCCTCATTGCCGCCCATTGCAACCACCCCTCGTTTTCACCTGAGGAAGCCGTTGCCAATGCCAAGCTTCTGCGTGAATGCGGCGTGCTAATCGACGTCAGTACGCTGGACTGCATCTCTACTCATTGGCGCAACAGCGCTGAAAACCTCGATGCATTAATCAGCGAAAGGCTGGTCGACACCATCACGACGGACTTTGCGGGCGGCCATTGGGACGGCATATTGGAGGCGGTCCATCGTATGGTCGTCAAGGGTCAGCTGTCCGCGCCCCAAGCGCTATCTTTGGCGACGGGCAATGTAGCGTCCATCTTCGGCGCATTCAACGATGCGGGGCGCATCGAGATTGGCAAACGAGCTGATGTCACCATCGCGGACAGCTTGAATCTCAGTCGGGTGCGTCATGTGATCATAGGGGGCCAACTGGTAGTGCGGAATGGCGCCATCGTCCATTCAGCGACACCAGTATGACCATGACCGCGGATGTGCGTGCTCAACGTTCGCTGGATGAGGCGGGCTGGGCGAGAGCGAGTTGCAGCTTGTTGATATTGCAGGTCTCGGGATCGGCGGTGCCCAATATCTGCTGGCAAAGGCTTTCCGATATCCGGCCATCGGCAATGGCTCGGAACTTCTCGCGAATATCAGTGGACGAAAGGGCAGACGCTCCAACGGCGGCCTCGTTTTCTAGGACGGTGTCGGACTGAAGGATCACGCGCACCCTGGCGAGGGTCTCGGCGGGGAACCGGCTGTCGATCGATGGATCGATCTCAAGATCAATTTTCTCCGCAAAGGCCGCGATGCGGTCATCGCTCAACACGCGTTGCGAAATCGGCGAGAGCGCCTGCGGGCCATGAAGCGCGAGGGTCGCCAGGCAGAAGGGTAAACTGTATTGAGCGTCGACCAGCGTTTCCGGTCTGAGCTTGTTGGCAAGGCGCAGTGCCCAGCCAAAGCTCGAAACCTCAATCCGGGCAATGCTCGCGGGCTCGATGTCGCCCAGGGCACGATAAGCATCGAGCGCAGGATGGATGTAGCGGCAGCAGGCATATCGCTTGAAATAGGTGTCGGCGATCAGCCCTGGGTCCAGGCCTATGTCGATGGGATGGCGAAAGTCATAGTGCGATGGGTGGTCCAACAGATCGATCGGTCCGGTAAAACCTATGCGGGAGAGCTCGAGAGCCATCAAGCCATGCATGGTGCTAATCGGAATGCCCTCCTTGGCCCAGTTTCCAGTCTGGTTGGCGTAGCCTGAACTGCCGTTTGCCTGCTGATTGGGCGCCCAGACGCCGGCTATGGCCAGGGCATTGGCAAGCTGATCGCGATCCGGCCTGACCAGATGCCCACATGCGGACACCACACCCAGACCCGCCCATCGCCCCGTCTGATAGGTTTGTGTCCGATCGTATTGCTGGGCCGCGGCAACCGCGATGGCCACTTCGTAGCCTATGGCGATGGCGGCAAGGATGTGCGGGGTCGAATAATGTGCTTGGGTGGCCTCTGCCAAGACTGCCGGCACAATCGCGGATCCTGGATGCCCACGTGCCAGACGGTGTCCGTCGTCGAAATCAAGCGAGGATGCCGCCATCGAATTGCACCAGGCAGCGCCGGCGGGACTGAGCCGGCTGTGGGTAAACCAGACTGGCGCCCCTCCCTTGGCAAACGTTGCATGGGCCATCTGCCGGGCCGATAGAGCGGCCTGGATCGAGACGCCCGCAAGGCAGGCCGCGACGTTGTCCAGCACGCAATCAAGCGCTTTGGACCGTATGGCACCTGGCAGTGCCTGGGCTGGATATTGCAGGATGTTGTCAGCCAGGCGTTGGGTGAAATGCCGCAACTCGGTCATGAGGGAGCATTGTCGTTGGCAAGCCCAGCCAGGGGCGACGCCGCTGCCAGATAGGTCTCGTAAATATACTGGGCCACATAAAGGTCGAGGCTGGGCACCCCCACACAGGTGATATGGGTTGGGCCGGCGTCGTGTCCCTCAGCGGCAAGGTAGTCTGCCAGTTCGCGCACACCGCGGTCCGCGGCTTGAGCTTCGAGGGTCGAGCCTCGTCGCGAGAAGTGAAGTGCAATCGACTGGGAGTTGCGGGCACTGACCATGGCAATGTCATCACAGACGACGCGGCCGTGGTCCAAGGCACGAGAGATGAACTCATAGGGGGCTTCATCGCCGCCGAGATGAAGAACTGTCGCATTTCGTTCGATTTCAAAATCCTCAAAGAGCGGGAACTTCGAGTTTGACGCGGTGATGATCAGGTCGGCTTCCCTTAGATAGGCGTTGCCGGCCACGGGAGTGATCGTCAAAGCGATCGGTTGAAGGGACTGAACAAAGGCCTGGGCCGTGGCCATGGAACGCGTCCTGACCCAGAGGTTTTCCAGTCGGGGTCCGAGCACCGCGTCAAGAGCAAGGCAGATGCTGCGGGCAATTGGCCCCCCTCCAAACAGAAAAACGCTGGCACCGGGGCGTCTTGAGAGAATGGCTTTACCAATTAGGGTCGCGTAGGTCGCGGTGCGTGCCGCCGAAATGGCCGTGCCCTCGAGCAAGCAGAGCGGGCGCATGGTCATGGCGTCCAGAAGCAGAATTGTCGAACACGACCGCGGGTATCCAACAAACCGGTTGGCGGCATTGGCGCCCACGATTTTGACGCTTGCCAGTGTGGAGTTGACTGCCGTCAACGTGGATAGTTTCCATCCGAGACGCTCGCGTTCGAAATGCTGACGAAGCGCTCCATGTTGAGACGACGCCCAAAATGCACTTTCCGGGGGGAGCAGCACCGATTTCTTGCCCGTGCCCTGGCCCGGCCCGATGTCGCGCCACATTTGAGCGGCGCGCTCGTGGAGAAGGCGTGGATCGAGCTCGACGCCGGATCTAGCCAGGTCGGCCGAGGAGATCAGTAGCGGTGGGAACGAGGGCCTATCATGCTCCATTTTGGCGATCCTTGCAGGTCTGATCGCGCAAGGATGAGCCTTTCGGCCGGCTCGAAGTAGCCAATTTTGGGACAAATCGAGGCCGACAACCGGCCCAAGAAATGGGCCGGCGGCGCTGATTGCTTTATCGCCAGGCCCGGATAGTTGCCATCCCACAGCAAGGGGGTAGCGTTTGGCAAACCCCTCGTGCCAAACCTGCCCTTCCGCCTAGCCGGTTGGCGGAATGTGAAGCCGGTGGCAAGAACCGCAACTCGATAGGCTTTTGCGATGAGCAGCCATTGGAATGAGCTTTCGCGCTCGCTCTATCGCATCGCTGTGCAGTTCGGCGCAGATATATCCGACGCCTTCAGGCGCCCGCGCGATTACCCGGCCCCACGGATCGCAAACAAGAGAATCCCCGAAACTGCTCCGCTCGGTCCCGTCGGCCGATGGGTAGCTCCCCCATTGGCCGCAGGCAACGAAATAGGTCTGGAACTCGATCGCCCGCGCGCGACACAGAACCTCCCAGTGGTCTCTTCCGGTCTCGGCGGTAAACGCGGCGGGCAATATCATGACGTCGACTTCGCGCTTGGCCAGCTCCCAGAACAGGTTGGAGAAGCGCAGGTCGTAACAAATGGCGCAGCCTATGCGCAGTCCGTAGAGCGTATAGACCAGCAGGTTCGAGCCGGGCATGACGGTCTCGGATTCGCCATAGCGGCGTCCTGAAGGCGTGGTGATGTCGAAGAGGTGGATCTTGCGATATCGCCCGACCTCCTTTCCCGAGCCGTTAAAGATCACCGTGGTGTTGTAGATCTTGGTGTCGCCGGGCACGCGCTCCAGCATGCTGCCAGCGTGCACCCAGACCTGATGTTTTGCGGCAAACGCCGAGACGATGCGATAGGCTTCGCCGCCCGGCAAATCGTCGGCCGCAAGCAGCTTCTGCTCGGGGGTGCCGCCGGACCAGTCGAAATGTTCGGGCAAGACGATAAGATCGGGATGAGCATCGTGGACGGCTTGCTCCATGAAGTGGACGGCCTGCGCCAGATTGCGGGCCCGATCGGGTTGGGAATTCATCTGGATCATGGCCAGCTTCATGAGAGGTTCTCCCGGTCGAGATCGAAGATGGAATGGCCAGCCTGCAAATGACGGCGCACGGCCAGTGATTGTACTTGCCGGGCTGCAGCCCGAATTGCCATCTCGCGCATGCGGTCAGGGCCCGCCACGTAGACGCCGCTCTCATCGGCGAGGACGCAATCGCCGGCCATGACCACGGCATGGCCGCAAGCGATCGGGTAATTGATCTCACCGCCCAGTTGGATATGGCGGGAGGTCGTCTTGGCCGACACGCCGCGGCACCAGACCGGCAGGCCGTTGGCGACGATTTCCGAAGGGTCGGTGCAAGGACCATCCACGATGATGGCCACGGCTTGCCTGGCCTTGGCGGCGGCCGCAACGCCGCCGCCAACGCAGGCAATTTCGTCCTGATCGAGTCTTGCGATGACCAGGATATCTCCCGGTTCCAGCATATCGATGGCCATGTAGATCACCCGCCCATCGCGACCCGGGGCCGCGACGGTGATGGCGCGACCAACGGCGTGTGCTGGAAATACCGGGCGAACACCCCCAGTGATGAAGCCTGCGAACTCGAAATGGCCGATCGTGGCGGTTTCGACGCCGGCGAGCAGAGCACAAAGCTCCTGATCCAGCGGCTCGGGTCGAGGCGCTGCCCGGTATTGTTTGTCCATTTTGTGTTTCCGCCTGACTGGGAGCTAGACCGGCCGTTCGCCGGCGGTGGTCGTGCGGTGCATGATCCGGATCGAATTGGGATCAAAGCCGTCGCGGCGATGCATGGTGCATCGGTTGTCCCACATCATGATATCGCCGGCATTCCACTGCTGGACAAAGACGTCAGCGGTGTTGGTGGTATGATCCCAAAGCTGGGCGAGCAGATCGTTGCTCTCCTCGAGCGGCATGCCGACGATCCACGCCCCTTCGGTCGTCCCACCGAGATAGAGCGCTTCGCGACCGGTTTCGCCATGCGTGCGCACGAGGGGATGCACCATGCCGACCCATTCCCGGAAGTCCTTGGAGGTCGGTTCGGTACGCCCCAGGCGGAGCTTTCCGGTTTTGTCATAGGCCGATTGGAAGAAGATCTGGCGCTTGTGGACCGCGTCGCGCAGGTGGTTGGGGAGGCTGTCATAGGCCTGATAGGTGGACAGAAAATAGGTGTCGCCGCCGGTCTCGGGGACCTGCACTGCGCGCAGGATGGCTCCGGCAGGAGGTTTCTCGTAGAACCAGGTATCGGTGTGCCAGGTCGCTTCGCTATTGCCCATGGCGCCGCTTGGCCGGCCATCTTTCATGGCATTGCTGATGACCAGGATTTCTGGATGCGTGGGGTGGCCACCTTCCTGCAGTTGCTTTGGATGAATGACGAACTCTCCGAAATGGCGGGAGAAGTCGACCTGCTGCTGATCGCTGATATTGGCGTTTCGAAACCTGATGACGCCGTATTGCAGCCAGAAGCTGCGAACGAGCGCGATGTCGACGGCGTCGTAATTGTTGAAATCGAACCCCTCGATATCGGCACAGACATTACTGTCATGCTGTACGGCCCGTATTCTGTCCTTCACGTCCATAATTTTGCCTCCTGTAAACGTCGGCTATTCCGACACTGGTAGCCTAGGGTTTGAGATCAACGGTCGTCCAATATCAATTTGGCCTGATTAATAGGATTTGATTATCGGTCAGTTAGCTAGACAGGAGCTTTATAGCGGCGGGTTCGATGGTCAGCTCGATATCGACGCCAGGCCTCAGTTCTGCGCCGCGGGCGGCGCTGATCAGAGATTTAAGGACCGTGTCGCTCTGATGCCGGCACCACACTTCGAGATAGGCGCCCAGATTGACGATCTTGGTGATGGAGACCGGCAAAATGTTGAGGGGGCGATCGGCTGGAGATTGCCCTTCGATCCAGCGCGCGGCCTCAGGGCGGATGCTGCAAAAGGCAATTCCGGCCGGATCGGGCTCGGGGGAGGCGGCCAGCAGCTCGAGGCCAGTTCCAGAAATCTTCACACGATGGATGCCGCCTTCGACCTTGGTGGGGGTAACGGCAAAAATGTTGGACTTTCCGATAAAGTCGGCGACGAACGTTGATCGCGGCGTGCTGTAGAGTTCAGAGGGCGTACCGACCTGAGCGATGACGCCCTGGTGCATGACCACGATCCTGTCAGACATGGCCATAGCTTCTTCTTGGTCGTGGGTGACGTAGACGAAAGTGATGCCCAGTTCGCGCTGGACGTCCTTTAGTTCGATGCGCATGGCTTCGCGCAATTTGAGGTCGAGATTGGAAAGTGGCTCGTCAAGAAGCAGCAGGGAGGGACGCGGAGCGATGGCGCGGGCCAGTGCCGTGCGCTGCTGTTGTCCACCGGACAGTTCCTTGGGGTAGCGGTCCTCGAAGCCATCGAGGTGAACGCTGTGCAGAGCTTTTTTGACTTGCTCGTCAATGTCGTGCTGGCTCTTGCCCTGCATCTTGAGCCCGAAGCCGACATTTTGTCTGACCGTCATATGCGGGAAGAGGGCGTAGTTCTGGAACACCAGACCCACCCCACGCTTCTCGGGGGGCACTCCAGTCTGATCGAGGCCGCGGACCTTGATGTGCCCGCTCGACGGTATGGTGAAGCCGGCAATCATGTTGAGGGTCGTGGTCTTGCCGCACCCCGATGGGCCAAGAATGCTGACGAACTCGCCTTGTGGCACGGTTAGATCGATCGCACGGACAATGGGGGTGGAACCGTAATTCTTGCTCAGATTGACCAGCTCGATATCGGGCGAACTCATTTGCTTCCTCCGTGGATTTGGGCGGAAAAGCCGCCAATTTTTTCAAAGGCGAAGATCACGGCCAGCACAAAGAGGAGAGACGCGACATTGACCGCCGCCAGAACCGGATCGAGGCTGTATTCGAGATAATTGATGACGGTGATCGGCAGAGTGGTTTCGCCGGGCCGGACCAAAAAGACCGACAGGGGAATGTTGTTGAAGGAGATGATGAAGGCGAAGGTCATCCCCGAAAAGACGCCCGGTTTAATGATGGGGAGTAGCAGGTACCGGATGCGCTGGGCTTTGGTTGCACCCAGGCTTTGGCCCGCGCGGTCAAGGTTCTTGTCGAAGTTGAACATGGCGGTCGCGATCATCCTTACCGCAAAGGGCAGGGTGAGGATGATGTGCGCGGCGATCAGTCCTGGGGTGCCGACCCAGCGATAGAGCCCGGCTGATGAAAGGAACAATACAATCGCAACGCCCTTGACGATTTGCGGCACGGCCAGGGGTGAGAGCAAAAACGACATGATCGTCGCGTGCCCGGGACATTTCTCGAAGGCGACCACATAGGCCGCGAGAAGTCCGAGCACGCCGCTGATTACCGCAACAAGGACCGCAATCTGCGCACTGAGCATGAAGGGATCGAGCCACCGGCTGGCAATCAGGTCGCCATACCAGCGCGTGGTCCACTCCCCGGGGATGAGGGTCACCTGGGCAGTTGGGCTGAGGGAAGCGGCCATCACCACGAGCAGGGGCAGGGTGATGAAGGCCATGATGCAGACCAGGGAGACCCAGAACAGGCTCGAGATAATTCGGTTCATTTCGATCACGCGGTTCTAGAATTGAAGCTTCTTGTGCAGGCGCATTTCGAGCCGTGAGCCGATGAAGGCGACGATCAGCATCATCACCAGCAGCACGTTCGCCATGACTGCGGCGAATGACCAGTCGATGTAGAAAAGCACTTGCTCGTAGACCATGGTGGCGAGCACCTTGAAGCCGGCGCCTCCGAGTATGGCGGGCGTGGCATAGGCGCTGGCCGACATGGTGAAGGCGAGCAGCATGGAGCTGACAATGCCCGGAATGGTCAGCGGCACGAGGATGTGCCGGATTACGGACAGGCGCGATGCGCCCAGGATCTGAGCCGATTTTTCGAGGTTCGGATCGACACCCTGCAGGCTGGTCAGGAGGGACAGAATGCCAAACGGCAGGATCACATGAGTGAGTCCTATCACGACGCCGAACATGTTCTTGGCCAAGGGCAGGGGTTCGGAGATCAGGCCGAGCCCAACGAGCGCGTTGTTGATGAAGCCGTGGTCCTCCAAAATGATCAGCCAGCCATAGGTGCGCAGCACGACCCCGGCCAGTTCCGGGGCGATGGCCAGGGCAAAGACCACTGCGCGCCAAGGCGAGCGGGACCGGGCAAGGAAATAGGCGACTGGATAGCCCATCACGGTCACGCAGATCGCGACAAGGCCGGACATAAGAACAGTGCGTCCCAGGCCGATCAGAGTGAAATCATCGTTGAAGAAGCGCTCGTAATTGGCGAGAGAGGCGCCCGAAGCCCCCTTCGGCTGGAAGCTGAGGCCCACCATCATGCCCATGGGGATGGCAAAGAACAGCAGGAGGATGAGGGCAGGGGGCAGGAGCGGTGTGTACTTGCGGAGCAGGGCCGTCCTCATGGGACGGTCCTTGGCGGCATTGATGGCCAGGCTCGACATGGCGGTTACCGAGCGGCCGGGACGACTTCGCGTTCCCAGCGCATGCCCCATTCCGCCAGGTTGGCCGACAAGGAAGCGAGGTTAGGAAGCAGAAGTTCGTCGAGGTCGGCCTGGGTGGTGATCTTGCGGGCTCTGGCCTCGTCGCTGACTTCGATGTCGGAACGGGCCGATCCGACCTTATAGCTTTGGACCCAACGTTCCTGGCTGGTCTTTGCCAGGAAGAAATCAACGAATTTAAGGGCCAGCTCTTTGTTGTCGGCGCCCACTGGAATGTTGAGGGTGGCAATCAGGGGGATTGAGCCTTCTTCGGGCAAAATGTAGTCGACCGGGGCGCCGCTATCGACAAGCAACTGTGCCCTGCCGTCCCAGAACGGCATGGCCCAGACCCGACCATCGACGATGTAGCTTTCAAGGATAGCAGAGGCCTGCTCGAAGCCGATCGACTGGGCCGCGAGCCGCGTCATGGCTTCAAAGCCGGGGTCGATATTGTCATTGATATCGCCGCCATAGACCGAGGCCATGATCTGCGTGAGATAGGCCGCCATGATATTGGCGAAGGTCGGCAGGACGATCCGGCCATGCAGGTCTTCGTTGAAGAGATCCTTCCAGGAGGTGGGTGCTTCAGTGAGCTTATCGGTGCGGTAGAGCAGGGAGAGGTACTGGATCTCGTGGACCGCCCCACAGGCGCCGGCTACGGCACTGATGGCGGGATTGAGATAGGCCAGGTTGTGTACCGTTTCGACACTCATGGGCTCGAGCAGCCCTTCGCGGCAGCCATCGAGCGACTGAGAGGCCGACATGACCACCACATCAAAGCCCGGTCGGCCCTTGGTGGCCTTGATCTTGGCATAGTCCTGCTGGGACGAGCCGACGGCATCGTAGATCACCCGGACGCCATACTGTTCTTCGAATGGCTTGATGATGGCGTCCTGGATGATTTGCTCATAGGGCCCGCCATAACTGTTGACGATCAGATCCTGCCCGTGGGCGAGGGTGATGACGCTCGACAGGGTTACGGCTGATGCCGCTAGAAGTGCTCTTTTCACGATATTCCCCTCAATGTGCTTGCGCTGAACAAGGTGCAGGGGGGCGGACGTTATTTCAAATATTGAACGCGGCGCATTCATAGCCGAATGCGATCAATACCGTTACCGAGCTCTTACATCCGCCCTGTCCGAAAATTAGGCGTCGCACGATGTTCTTGCGGCCTGGATATGTTTGAATGCGCACAGCCAAAGCTCGTAGCGTTCGGTCTCGCCCTCGAGGCGGGCATAAAGGGCGCACCAGGCGGCGATAGAGGCAGAGCCGCTTCCAAAGATGCGCGCGAGCATGCTGGCGGCCACAAGGGAGCTGGTTTCAAGTTGCTTGACGTCTGCGATCGAGCCCCAAAGCTGGGCTGGTGGCAGAACGGATTTGTCTGACATGGCGAGTGCTCCGTGAAGAGCCCGGCGCGCGGGTGGCCGGACGTTTTCAAGGCAGGCAGCTGGCCTGCATCGTCCGGAAGCACCATTCTGTGTCAGTCGATGCGGGGGGAATTTTAGCATTGGCACCGCGCTACGCAACGCCAAAAGTCCTCAGGAGGCCCCCTAAATAAGAGGGGGCAGGCCGCTTACTGCGCCTCGATCGCGGCCTGTGCGAGCAGGGCGAGACGTTCCTCACACACGGTCTTTACCAAGCCATGCAAGGTCTCGGTGCGATCGATCAGCCAGGTCAGAGCTTCTTCGCTGATCTCGTAGTGACGCGAATAGCGCGCTTTGACATAGGCTTCATTGAGCACGTTGAACCAGGCGTTGAAGCGCTGCTGCTCGCGCGGCCATGCGTCGATGAGCCGGCGATCGCGATCTTCACTCAACATGCGCAGGAATTTGAGATTATGCGAAGGCGGGCTGTAGTTGGTGAGGACCAACAGAACGGTACTGTAAGCTCGTTCCACCGCTTGGTGAAGATCGAAAGCGGCCTCGTTCAGCTGTCCATCAGCCAATGAAAACCTCGCGAGCTTCAAGCGGTGCTCCGACGAACCGAAGCGATCATCATAGTGCCTCTTTGCAACAACAAGCGCCTGTGCCGCGTCCAGCACAGCGGGCTCAGCCAGTTCCCTGTCATCTAACTCGTACAGAACGATCCCTTCCTTCCGTATATCGGTGAAGAAGTACTGCGCATTGCGCAGCGCATTGTTCACCTCACGGCCTGAATGCACGATCAGGCCCACGGGCGCCCCGATCGAGGGTTCTCGGTTTAACCGATCCGTGGCCCGATCCCAATACTCAAACCCGGCAAAGCGGCTCTCGTTAACGATCACCAGAACGTCAAAGTCGGAACGATATCCCTTCATGGTGTGGGGTTCATCAACCCAGGTGCCACGGGCGTATGAACCAAACAAAATTATCTTGAGAATACGGCCACGGCGCTTGTTTTCCGACTTGGCCTCTTTCAGCGCATCCTCAAATTCCTCATGGAGTGTCTCGACGATGCGGGCGACGTTTCTCTGCTTGCTTTCTGGGAGGTGATCGAGACTCATCTTCATTTCAGCGCGTCTCCTCTGGCTCTGAAACATCGTTATAACGGCACTATGCCTAACCCCGATTCCGCTGACAACATTGATTACGTTTGATTTATCGATTTCGTACTTACATAATCGCACTTGTATGTGGACCAGAGGCCCGGAGCTGGCACTATCGTGGAAATACGCCAACTCACCTTGTTCGTAGCGCTCGCCGAAGAGCTGCATTTTGGCCGAACGGCTGCCCGCTTCAATATCGCTCAGCCCGCGTTGAGCGTGCATATCCAAAATCTCGAACGCGACCTGGGTGTTCAATTGCTGGTTCGATCGACCCGCCGCGTGCAATTGACCAAGGCTGGCTCGGTGTTTCACGAGCGCTGTCGCCGCATACTAAGCGACCTGGAAAATACTCGACAAGTCGCTCAGGCCATCGCCGGGAAAGATCTGAAAAAGCTTACGATCGGCACGATCTACCCGGCAACATTTGGCGTGCTGCCGGAATTTCTTGCCAAGATCGGTCGCCGCTTTCCCGACGTCAAAATCCACGTTCGCACCGGAACAAGCGAGTTTATCATCCGAGAAATTGAAGCCGGCAATATCAATGTCGGCTTCATTAGGCCGCCAGAGAATCTGGGGGCGTTGCGATGCCTCGGCCTTGCGCACGAGCGATACGTTCTCGCAATGCCCTTTGACTCATTCCTCTCACGGCTGCCCAAGCTCGGTATTGACGATCTAAGGCCTCAAAAGATCATCGCCTTTTCCAGATCGAACCTGTCTTACACCGAAGACTATTTCTACCGGATGTTTAGAGAGCACGACCTCCTTGATAGCATCGCCTATACCTGTGATGACACACTGTCTCTTTTCTCGCTGGTGTCGTCAGGGCTGGGCGTCGGTTTTGTCCCCGAGTGGATGAAGGAACTGCCGAACCAAAACGTCGCCTTCCGCACCGTGGACGGGGTCGATTTCAACGTTGGACTGTCGATCGCCTGGAGCAAGGATGACCCCACTGCCAATCGAGACGAGATAGTCGAGATGGCGCGTTCGCTGAGATAGAGGTTGTCATGCGTCGTCAACACATTGGCGTCTTTAGGCGTAAAAGGACGCCTCGATGGCGGGTTTGGGCCGAGGCTGTCTGAGAACTCGGGGCACCATCGCTCGGGTTGTTTTTCTATGGCGTGCGTCGTGTCCGTTCAAGCCGTTATTCCCTTGAAGGTCGAGGCAACGCCAGCGATAGTGATGGCGCGCTTCATGTTGTAGGCCAGCATCGCCAGGCTGGCTTCCGTGGCGACGTTCTTCAGCCCTCGCGTTCGGAAGTGGGGGGCGCCCATTCATCCTTTTATGGCGCCGAAGAGGTGCTCGACGGTACAGCGGCGAACCGCCATCGCTTCGGGCACCGACATGATCACGGCCTAAGACACCGGCTCGGTGGAGTAATCCGACTGTCCTGATGTTCATTCCAGCTTTGCCCCCGGGTCGACGAGGCACGATCTCGTTGGCCAGTATTTTTTCGCTGTTCAGACTCCGGTCCGAAACGCTACATATCGCTGTCGTCGACGTCTTTGCTGCTAACAGAATTATAACGAGCCATTCAAGCTTCGTTCAGGCAGACCCGGGCAACCTCCATTAATCGAATTGAACCGAACAGATGGAGCGACCAAAATGCATAAGATCCTGCTGACTGCCGCTATTCTCGCCGTCCCGTTCTTTGCCGTTACCCCCAGCTTTGCCATGAAAGGCATCGACGCCGCCCGCTCGTGCGAGGCCCAGAAGCCGAAATGCCGTGTCACTTTCGATGATGGTGGCGGCGCCACGATCTTCATCGGAGACACCATTATCGATTGCCCCACCCCACAGGGCGAATGCTCGGTGGTGCGTGTCGTGCATGGCCGGGGTGATTTCGGACCGGCTGATACCAGCAGTGGCGGCCTGATCGGCGGGCGTGGCAATCCGCCCCACGGCGGCAATGGTGGCAACAAGCCTGGAAACGACAGTGTCGGCTCGAACTCCGGCACTGCCACCACCGATGTCGGCGGCAGCGGACTCATCCAGTAGTCCCCCTGTTCGAACAAGGGCCTGCTGCTTCGACCGGATCGGCGCTAACCTAACCGAACTGGTCATCCGTGAGAGTGCCGGTGGACGCACCGGATCACTGCATCCCAGTGGCTTATCGAACTGATGGAAGTGTTGAAAAGCCCCGACCTCGGGGCGGAGGTAGGGGCTAGGAGACTTTGCCAAGTCTTATCGTAGTATGCAGGCCTAGAAATATTGCCTCCCTGGGCACGACCGGGCTCGGCGATGTTCCTTACGCAGTTTACAAAATATGAAGCTAGCGCGAGAAAAAGAGGCGTTGGTGAAGGGGTAGCCATTGGGCGTGACGCCGCGCAATTCCATCGGCCGCCGGGCTCGCTCGGCGCTAGCCGCGCCCCTGGTTATCCATAAAAGTGGCATTGACCTTCCCTCGTCATGAAGATCAACACCTCCGCTGCGGGGCGCGGCAAGGTGCAAGCGGGCTTATGCTCGCAATCCACAAGTTCGGCGCATTCCTCGACTCCCCCCGAATCCATGCGACCCAAACCGACATGGCCCGGTTGCACCATAAACAAGAGCCGCGATGACCCCCGGCGGCCGTCTGCGATATGCGCGCCGGATGGCGGGCTACGGCAATGCATCCGATGCGGCCAGAGCCGTAGGCATCGGCGTATCGACTTACAGAGGTCACGAGAACGGCAAGAACGCCTTCACGCCGGCGCAGGCGCAGAAATACGCTGAAGCATTCAACACCGATGCCTCCTGGCTGCTCTATGGCGACGCCGAGCAACACGGCGAGCCGGCGATTTCATCGCGGCCGTCACCTGTCGTCGTCGGCGATTCTCGCCGCCTGATGCAGTCGCTGCACGACACAAGGCTGTTGAACGGCGAGGAGACGGTCGAGGTCTATGAGCAGGCGCTGTTGCTGCTGGAAATGCAGCAAGCAAAGGCTGATGAGAACCCGGCCTACGGCCAGTCGTCGCGACTGCGCGCGAGCTGATTGAGCATCATTTGAGGCAGCGGGGTAATCTAGGCACTCGGTTATGAGTACGTGCTCTATGTCGATGAAGCCGGGGATCTTGGCCTAAAAACCCGCGCGGACGGCGGCACCGGTTCATCGGAGTGGTTTGGTCTAGGCGGGGTTGTGATCGCAAGAAAATTCGAAACCGAACTGGTGGACTGGGTGCGAGCCCTACGCTTCGCGCTGCTTCGAGCGCGGCGATCTTGCCGGCGCCGTCGAAGGCGACGTTGAACACCGTCTCCGCCACAGGTGACGTTGGTCAGATCACGTTCAATTGGACCGCGCCGAACAGCGCCAACTACCTGGGCTCGCGGATCTACTGGAACACCAGCAACAGCATGACCGGGCTTCTCTGGGGCTACCGAGTATGGTGCGCCAAATGCGGCCGGCAATCGCGTCGTCACCGCATCAGCGCCGGCACGCGATACGGCTTCATCGTCGCCATCAATGGCTCGGGCGTTGCAGCTGCGGCTGTGCCAATAGGCGCAGTAACCGTCACCTAAAACGACCTCAGCATATCGATCACGCAATGGCCTGCCGCACCGGCGCGCCTTGGTGTTGCCATGACCGAAACCGCAAAAATCATCATATTACAAAGTTGCTTTCCTCGAGGGTAGTTGAGAAAAGCACGTTGGTTGAATGGCGCGGCAATTCTGGTCGGTTGTGCAGGTCGCCTCGCCCTGGAAAAGGTCGAGGCTACCCAATTGGGGCGGGACAGCCTCTATCCACCATTGAGGGTTGGCGGCCGGACAGCGCTAAGAGTGGTTGCGCTCACCTTTGTTTCATCAAGGTTCATTGGATATATGCGTTCCAAATGCCAAGCCTCGGGGCCTAGAAATTGAATACATAATCCCACCGGGCCATGAGCCAGATTATCGCCAGCGCCAAGGCAACCGCATCCGCGACGACCTCGCCGAACGGGCGGTTCTTCGGCCCGAAGCGCTTGCCCATCATCGTGGCGATCGCTCGCCACTCTCGCTTTAACCAGCCCATCTCAGTGGATGACCTCGGCAGCCGCCAACCATAGAGCGACGCAGGCCGACAGCATCGTCAGCCAGACCAAGCCTTTGATCGTCAGCATCTTTCCGACCTCTCTCGCGCTGAGCGTAACCGAGCGGAGCCAATCCTTCAACATCACTGGAGAATTCAATGTCCGCTGCACAAACGTTCCGCGCCAAGCGCCTGGAATTGTCACAATGCGTCTGGGCGATTTCCCCTTCGCCTCCACTACCTCCCTCTTGAGAGTCAGCCGACGGGGACGGTTCTGGCGTCGAAGCACGCACTCGGCTGACCTTAGGCTGCAATCAGCGAATAGCCACGACACTCCAGCTCCGCCTCTATTCTAGACCGGTTTGTTCGCAGCAGCCGATCATCAGTGAGAGCTGTCGCAAGATCGCGCCAATGAAATCGACTAATCTCTGTGGGAACGATGTTCGCCTCGCCAAAGGGCAGAACCAGTAACCAAGCTCGCGGCCCGGCGTCGTCAGATATCAAAACATTGACCTGCATTTCCGCCTCCTCTTTGGGGAGTTCATAGCTTGGAACTGTGACCTCCTTGAGGCCCGCAAGTGCGGCTACTCAATTAGCGCCAGCGCCGCCTGCGCGCTCTCCTGCCGCTCGGCCTCGGCATACTTGCCTTCCAGATGCCGCATCATGTTGAAGCGGGCCTCCCGCTTTGCATAGGCGGAGTCTGAATATTGGCCCTGTTCATGGTGTGCTAGGTCTCTATCGCCTTTTTGAGGAAATCCGCCTCGTCCTCGTAGACCAATATGAGCCGTCCAGCCACGTCATCACCTCGCTGATTGAGCGAGGATAATGCACCAACATTATTGGAGTTTGCCCATGCTCTCGAAGCCCGAGGCATTTTTTTCGCACGTCCGTGCATCCGTCTTTGGCGGCGAGATCAGCCAGCCGCAGGTCAACGGCATCAACGCCATTCTCGACGCATGGGACCGGTACGGCGACGGCAACCTGCAGCAGCTGACCTACGCGCTGGCAACGCCCAATGTCGAGCCCGGCGGCCGCTACCAGCCGATCTATGAGACTGGCGCGAAGTCCTATTTCGCGAAGTACGAGCCCGGCACCAAGCTCGGCAACACCATTGCCGGCGACGGCTACAAGTTCCGCGGCGCCGGCGCGGTGCAGCAGACAGGCAGGGGCAACGCGATCCGCACCGGCGCCTAGCTTGGCCTTAACCTTGACCTTGATCCGGTCAGCCATCCGGAACTGATGATGGATATCACCACCTGGGCGCGCATCCTGGTCGTGGGCACCATGGAAAGCTGGTTGACCGGCAAGGGGCTGGACGACCTCATCGACGACGCGGAATTGCTGAGTGCTCCCTAGCGTTAAACTGTGACGCCATCAAACTGAGGTGTCCTAGCACCAAAAATAGGAACAGCAACGCCGACCATTAACCAAAAGATTGGTGCCGATAAAAAGTTGGCACTTAGGCTGAAGACCAGCAGCGCCAGCAGCAGAGGGTATTCCGTGTGCCGCGCCACTAATAGAGCGGTTCGTCGTGCGGGCTTGTGCAGCGCAATCAGGATTGCGAGGAGGGCCATTAAGCCGAGCAGGTATTCCTTCAGCAGAATGATTTGGGCGAAGGCACCGAGGGCGGGCTCATTGGCTGTGGACGCGATACCCAAAAGCGTCGTTTTGCTTATCGACCCATCCTCGTAGAGGCCGAAATTTAGGCTTTCATCGAGCAAGTAAGAGGTAATGGACCCGTTCGAAATGCCCAAATCGGAACCCAGGCCGGCCAGCCGAACGGCGATACTTTGCCATAGCAACGGCCAACTCAGAAAATAAGTCTGCACCAGACCCGGGAAAGCAAGGGCATAGATCAGCAGGGCCAGGCCGGCGAGCGCTCCCATTCGAAGAAACCGCGACCGACCTTCGCCACCCCCAAAGATCGCCCGAAAGACCAATATTGAGACCAGGCCTACGAAGACAACTTTTGAGAGAGTCAGTACTGCGGCACAGCAAAGCCCAAATTCGATCCAGTAATTTCTTGGCGTGCCGGTAGCGTTATACAGCGCGATGGCAAGGAGCACGACCATGGAGGCGAACTGGTTGGAATACAAAAAGCCAGCCGGTCGACCCTGCAGTGGCGATGCATTCAGTTGGTCCGCGGGCACAAGGAAGGTCCACGAAGGTATTTTCGTTGTCCAATTCGTTTCGGTAATTTTGCCCTGAGTCGTTAGTGCCTGCGTCCACTCACCGATGCCGACAACTTGCAGGAGCATCAACAGAGCGGAGGCCAAGACGGTCCAAATAATCACGGACCTGGTGATCTCAGGCGGTGCAAGTCGACGCATCGCCGCCCCAGCGGCAAACATCAGAGCCAAGAGCAGAAATTCATAAGCGGTGCGGGCAGGGTCACCGAAAGCATATGCTGCTGCGGTGACGCACAAAAAGGCCAACGCAGGACGGATGCGGACGCAGCAGATCAGCGCGCATGAGGCAAGGATGCTCAGAAAATGACACACCCTACCTGCGAATATGGCCTCTGGCGCTGGCTGATTGGTGAGTACGCTCGCGCAGATTATTAGAACAACAAGTGAGCCGCTCAGGTGTGGGATTGCTTGCACAAGCCGAGCACGCACCGTCGACGACGGTACGATGTCTAAATCTACCGCTCTTGGGGAAGATCCCAAAAGCAGGGAATTCTCGTGCGCCGTCTGGTTTTCCATACGTAAATTCATGACGGCGGGGCGGCGGTGATCGGCTCAAATATGGCGCGCTTGCACAGGTCACTATCGAACCCGCTCTTAACTGAAGGGCGGCGACTTTGGGCGGAAAAGAACATGACCCTATTATAAATGCCGTCGTTCACGCCGACCAACCCTCTTACTAAGTTCTCGACGTTCGGCCAATTCCCACTCTTCTCCGGCTCGGTCGTTCCACTAATGCATGAATACCAACGCTTGGGACCAAATGGACTTTCGCCAATTGTTTCTTGCGGGCGAGAGACTTTTGCGGTTGAGATTGTGCCGCCATTCAACGCCACAACGCGCGCCGCCTCTTGTTGATAGTTTTCTGGAAATGGGATGGTTTCACCGGAGAACTGCACCCGGTTAATATTGTACCCGGAGCAAGCTGCCAGAACGCTAACCAACGACAAAGCCAATAAATACTTCAGCATCATTCTCCCCGGGTCCCGCTTGGCAGCTAGAGCAGATGGCCGAGCCACTAGCAACTAGGGTTTTGAATCGCGCCGGACCGTCGATCCATCAAGCCAAATGCCGCCCTGCGCACAATGCAAGCCGCGCGGCGACTTGCGGTATTCCCATCTGTCTAAATTCAAGCTTTCAAACTCACCAGCGCATAGCCGTTAACGACGTTCTGGGCATCAATGATGGGGCTGACGGAAGAGAGCAGTCTGTCGTCTAGTGTTGTCACGGCAAGGTTCCGCCAGCTCAAATGCTTCAGTTGGTCTGGTATTGCGGCAGTCGGACCATATGGCGTCACGAGCAGATGATACTGCTGAGTTTCATCAGTTCTTACGAAGACGTTGACCTGCAAATTATCGAACTCCCGGCCCAATTAACACTGAGGCCACGTACCGAGGAACGGCGCAACCCTCATTCCCCAGCCTGGCGATTTCGCTAATCCATAAGCTCCCGCGCCGCCTGCGCGATCTGCCTGCGCTCTGCCTCGGTGTATTTGCCGTGCAGATGCCGGATCAAATTGAACCGGCTCCCCCGCTTGGCATAGGCCGCGTCTGACAGGTTGCCCCTGTTGATCGTATTCCAGAGCTCTATCCCCTCTTTGAGGAAATCGGCCTCGTCCTAGTAGACCAATATGCGCCGTCCAGCCACGTCATCACATGCTGATTGACGAGGATAGCCGAAAACCGTCCGCTTCTCGAACATCTGCCTGCCAAACGCACCATGTTAGCGACCCTCCGGTGCAACGAAAGCCGACCGAGCGGGCAGCGCAGCGGCCGCATTGAGGAGTGTGACTGTATGTTCTAGGAGCCTCATCGGGCCCCAGCGGTATGGCTCAAGGCTCCGTGGATGATCGACACCGCCCGTCTCGACAACAGAGAACGCTGACTGGAACAGCAGTTCTCCGGCGTTGCGGAGGTCGGCAACCGCGTTCAACGCTGGCGGAGGAAGTATGGCAGCTTGATATGCGGCTATGAGTAGGTCTGCGGCTGCAATGAAGTGGTCGAGGCAGTCAGCCTCAAGGGAAGTCGTCACGGGTTTTCTCCGCTCACCGATATTGGTGACGGCGTCTATTGATGCGGCGGTTTCGGCTAGGGCAACAAGTATAACGTCAACATATGGACAGAATGCGATAATATCCTGTCATTACATGGTGACAGCGAGCTTCATTCGCTCAACATTTACCGAACTTCTTCGCTGATTTATTCGTCATCATGTCGTGACGGTCGAACATATTGTCGCAGATTGGTCTGCGTCTCACTCAGACCTATGATTGACAAGGGTTTGACTATACGCGCATCTCATTTGGGGGCGTGGGGGATCGGCGTGAGTTTGTTGCGGCTGTTGCGGATGCTGGTTCGGCTGGTTTCCGGGAAGAGACCGACCTCCTATCGACGCCGAGCAAATGCGCCGGCTTTCAAGCCCTATCGGACAAGCCCGTCACAGAGGGCGTTCACCCGCACGACGACGATTGTCAGGGCGGACAATCCCGTGTCGCCCGCCGTGCTGCAAGGTCGGTGCTGGGTAATCGACGGCGACACCATCATCGTCGACAACGTTCGGCTGCGCCTTGCGGGCATTGACGCGCCGGAGCTTGATCACCCATGGGGCAACCAGTCCAAGTGGGCGCTGGTGCAGCTCTGCAAGGGCCAGACTGTCACGGCGAGGCTCCAGCCGGAAATGTCCTATGACCGGGTGGTGGCGGAGTGCTTCCTTCCTAATGGGCGAGACCTCGCTGCCGAACTTGTGCGCTGCGGTTTGGCTCTGGATTGGCCGAAGTTCTCGGGTGGCAAGTATCGGCATCTCGAACCTGCTGATGCTCGACGCAAGCTGTGGAGGGCCGACGCCCGACAACGGGGAAGGATCATTCCGCAGAGCGGGACCTAATCCGGAAGGTTGACCCCACCCCCCACAGGCTCTGGCCTATCGGGCGTTCGCTAAGGACTCAGAGGAGCGCCCGAATGACGACGACGACACCGGCAACGGTGGCGACGTGGCTATCAACCTCATACGCCCAATGTTATCGGGCTGACCTTTGTGTTCCAGGCAATTCATCAGTGCCACCTGGCGGCATGGAGCGGGGCTCCGACACGGCCGTTAGGTGAATGATGGTTTCGTTTACCGCTGCTGCAGCGACATGATCGCCATGGATCGATGGCTGAGAGGTCTTGCTTGCTGGCATCTTGCCTTACCTGTATGAGTGGGGTTCACAATGTGCTGCTCGTCCGACTGCCAAGTCAGAGCCGAAAGCAGTGGTCGTCGCCAGTGTGGCGCTTCCAATGATGTCATTCTGCGTAATCTGCAGGACGACGCCGCCGCAATTGCTCAGTGCGCTATAATCCGAAACCATGTGGTTCAAATACCCCGCAGCCGTGTCGCTGCCGCGCAGAACTCGACCGCGTAGGGTGAGAACATGCTGACATCCTGGAATGAACGAAGACTGACGAGGATTTTGTCTTATTTGATTTGGCCGTGGGCTTGGCCTCCGCCAGCGATCAGAAAGACTATGAGCAGCGGGGCGTAGGCAATAGCGACCAGGCCCCACGATATTGATGGATTTATGCCCGCCAGCGATGCGATTGGCGCGGACCAAACCAAACTAATTGCGCCGTACATAAGCGTTATTTTTCTGTGCCCAAATCGCCTAGCCAGCTGTTGATAGGCATGAGTGTTGTGGGCTTTCCATGGCTTTTCCCCTCGGAAGACGCGACGTAATAGAGTTACGGTGGCGTCAGCCATGAAAACAGAAATCAAAATTAGAATAATTGGGTATGAAGTATCAGAATTTCCGCTTTCAAATAGCGCCAAAACAAATATCGCAAACGCGAGGAAGTTCGATCCTACATCCCCCATGAATATGCGCGCAGGTGGCCAATTTCGGGTCAGAAACCCCGCGGTAGCGGCCATTATTATCCCGGATGCCAACTGGGGAGATTGGTCGCTTGGTAATATGAGGCTAGCCCCAGCCAATATTAGGATTGCTTGAGTGCCCGCTATGCCATCAATCCCGTCCATAAAATTGAATAGATTGATCCACCAAAGTCCGGCCAGAACCGATATGGCGGTCAACGGCAGGCCTACTATCTGCAGTGAGCCGAGCGCAATTGCTGGAAGAGGCCCTGCCAATGAGACGGTAGCGCCGATAAGAATAGCTTGAAGAGGAAATCGCAGTGCCGGCGAGAGATTAAACCGGTCGTCTATCAATCCCAGTGCGGCAAAGGCCGCTCCTATCGCTGCGGCGCCTGCGTATTTGGGGTTGCCTTGAACGGCGATGAAAATAAATCCCAAAATGCCTACGATTGCTATCGAGGCCCCTCCGCCAGTTGGGGTGGGTTGGATATGGGCAGACCGGGAGTTTGGACTTTGAACCAAACCCAGTCGAGCAGACTTACGTTCAATTATTGCCGTTGTAGCCCATGCTAGCGCAAAGGCGAGGCAGACGAGAATAGCAGCGGACAACGGTTCACCTCTGTTTGAGTCGGATTCTCTACGAAAAACCAACCCGGACGTAAACCTGCAGGCGCGGTCGCCATAGCTTGATAGCACTTGGGTCGTCACCTATAGAGAACGCAACTAACGCGCTTCGCCCGAATCCAGAAGGAATCCATCATGCTGGCTGATAGTGTAATACTCATAACGGGTGGAACGGGTTCCTTCGGCAAGAAGTTCGTGCCAATGACGCTGAAGCGGTACAATCCCAAGCGCATCATCATCTATTCGCGCGATGAGATGAAGCAATGGGAGATGGCGCAAGGCTTCGGGCATGACAAGCGCGTGACCTTCATGATCGGGGATGTTCGAGACAAAGAGCGATTGTCGCGCGCGCTTGATGGCGTCGATTATGTCGTTCACGCTGCCGCCACGAAGATCGTGCCGACCGCAGAATACAACCCCATGGAATGCATCAAGACCAATATCGTGGGTGCGATGAACTTGGTCGATACCTGCATCGACAGCGGCGTTAAGGGCGTAGTTGCTCTTTCTACCGACAAAGCGAGCAATCCTATCAATCTATATGGCGCGACGAAGCTGGCATCCGACAAGCTGTTCATTGCCGCTAACTCTTACGCGGGAGAGCACGCGACGGTGTTCTCTGTTGTGCGCTACGGCAATGTGATGGGGTCGCGCGGATCGGTCATCCCCTTCTTCCAGGCACTGGCCGCAAAGGGCGAGTTGCCGATTACTGATGAACGCATGACCCGCTTCATGATCACCCTTGAGCAGGGTGTCGAACTGGTGTGGCACGCCTTTGAGGACATGAAGGGCGGTGAAATCTATGTGAAGAGAATTCCGTCCATCGGCATTCTGGATATCGCGAGGGCAGTCGCACCGGAGGCAAGTCACAAGATTGTCGGCATCCGGCCAGGCGAAAAAATTCATGAGCAGATGATAGGCATAGAAGACGCCCCACACACCTATGAGTATGACCAGCACTTCAAGATCCTTCCTGCAATCCACGACTGGTCTACGGCAGAAAACCGTATCGGGTCGGGCCGGCGTGTCGCCAGCGACTTCACATATTCCTCTGAGAGCAATACTGACTGGATGTCGGTTGATCAGTTGCGAGGCTGGATTGAGGCCAATGCTGCTGCAATTGGCCGGATATAGTCACATATGCCCAAGCTGCTGCTGACTGGTGGAAGCGGGCTACTGGCACTGAACTGGACGCGACTGATGGCGGAGTCCTGGTCGGTGCACCGGTTGGAGCATCGCCGTCGGCTGCAGGTTTCGGGCTCACAATCGTATTCCGGTTCTGTCGAAACTTCCAAAGGCATGTCGACACTGCTTGATCTCGTACGGCCGGATCTGGTGGTGAATTGCGCCGGAATGACCAATGTCGAAGAATGCGAGGCCAATCCTGAAGGCGCTCAGCGCGCAAATGGTGATATGCCAGGTGCACTCGCCATGGCGTGCCATCGGCGGGGCATAGGTTTCGTTCACATTTCGACCGACCATGTGTTTGATGACCGGCAGACGCTATTCAGCGAAACGGATGTCCCAGCGCCACTCAATGTCTACGGTTCGAGCAAGGCCGCTGGCGAACGCGCGGTGCTTGATGCCTCGCCGGAAGCACTAGTGGTGCGTACTAATTTTTTCGGCTGGGGTACCAGTTACCGCCGCTCGTTCACCGACTCGATCTTGAGCGCACTGCGCGCTGGCGAACGGCCCCTCTTATTCGATGATGTGCACTTTACGCCCATCCTTATGGATCGGCTGGTTGTTCTGGTGCATCAACTCGTCGAACAACGCGCCCAGGGGCTCTATCATGCAGTTGGCGACGAGCGCCTGACGAAGTACGAATTTGGCGTGCTGGCAGCGCGCGTTTTTGGCCTTGATGAAACGTTGTTACAGCGTGGCCGGTTTTCTGACAGACCGGATCTCGTAGCACGCCCTCGTGAGATGGGCTTGAACAATTCCAAGCTATGCAAACTTATTGGCGCGCCAGTTGGCGACGCTAAAACACAATTAGAACACCTTGCGGCGCTTGAAGCCGAAGCCCCTGTGAAAGAAATACAGCAATTATGATTCCTTACGGTCGCCACCACATCGACGAGAGCGACATTGCGGCGGTCAGTGACCTGCTGCGTGGGGGCATGCTAACGCAGGGTCCGATGGTGGAGGCTTTTGAGCAGGCGATCTGCGACTATACTGGGGCCCGCTTTGCGGTTGCGGTTTCGAGCGCGACTGCGGGCCTGCATTTAGCCGCGGTCGCGGCCGGGGTCGGCCCTGGCACATCCCTGGTCACCTCCCCAATTACTTTTGTGGCAAGCTCGAATGCGGCGCTTTATGCCAATGGAAGGCCACTCTTCGCCGATATCGATCCTGCAACCATCAACCTCTCGCCGCAGCGACTCGAGGAGATTCTTGCGCTACACCCGGAGACGCGCGCGGTGGTGCCGGTTCATTTTGGCGGCCTGCCCTGCGATATGCCGGCGATAAAGGCAGTGGCCGATAAGGCCGGCGCGCACGTTATCGAGGACGGTGCTCATGCGCTTGGCGGTCGTTATCTCGATGGCAGTCGCATCGGCAACAACAGCAATGCCGACATGACGGTGTTTTCCTTTCATCCCGTCAAGGCCATAGCGGCTGGCGAGGGCGGCATCGTCACGACCAATGATGAGGCGCTGTACAGGCGGCTCATCCGTTTGCGCAGCCATGGCATCAACAAGCTGGACGACCCGTTCGAATTGCCGGAACAGGCGTTCACCGACGGCGCACAAAACCCTTGGTATCATGAGATGCAGGAGCTCGGTTACCACTATCGTATTACTGATATCCAGTGCGCCCTGGCCCTGTCGCAGCTCAAGAAGCTCGACAGTTTCATCGCTCGGCGGCGCCAGTTGGCGATCGACTACGACGCGGATTTTGCTGGTTTCGAGAATTTACGACCGGCGCAACCACCAGAAGGGCGGGATCTAAGCGGGCACCATCTTTATGTTGTCCGCATCGATTTCGACAAGATCGGCAAGACACGCGGTGCCGTGATGCTCGAACTCCGTGAACGTGGTATTGGCTCGCAGGTCCATTATATCCCGGTCCCGGCGCAGCCGGTCTACAGGCGGCTTCAAATGCGGCCCGAAGACTACCCAAATGCCATGGAATACTACCATCAGGCGTTGACAATCCCGCTTTTCTACGACCTCAGCGACGAGCAGCGTCAGTCTGTAGTCGGGGCCTTGCGGGACGTGGTGGGATGAAGCTGGCTTTGGGTACCGTGCAGTTCGGACTGCCTTACGGCATCGCCAACACGAGCGGACAAGTGCTGCCCCAGGAAATTGCGGCAATACTAGCCACGGCGCGCTCCAACTCCATCGACACCCTCGATACTGCCATCGCCTATGGCGATAGCGAGGCGCGATTAGGCGCTGCAGGCGTAGAAGGCTTCAAGCTTGTTTCCAAGCTTCCCAAGCTGGACAACGGTGTCCAGTCCATTGAGCCCATGGTCCGCGCGTCACTTGACCGCCTAGGCGTTGATGCGCTCGAAGGGCTGCTGCTGCATCGTTCTGAGGACCTCTCGGGTCCGGAAGGTGTTGCCGTTTTTGCCATAATGGCGGGCCTTAGAGATCGTGGCTTGGTACGCAGGATTGGAGTGTCGATCTATGATCCGGCCGAACTGCAAGCGATCGTGCCTCGTTTTGCGATCGACCTCGTGCAGGCCCCCTTCAATGCTTTCGACCAGCGATTGGTCCGCAGCGGATGGCTCGAGCGACTGCAGCATGCCGGTGTCGCGGTGCATACCCGGTCGGCCTTTCTGCAAGGCCTGCTGCTAATGAGGCCGGATATCCGCCCGGCCGCTTTTGGGCGATGGTCCGAACAGTGGACGGCCTGGGATAACTGGCTTGCAAAGGCAGGCGCGACCGCCATCGCGGCGGCATTGCAAGTCCCTCTTTCGCAGCCTGGTATCGATCGCGTTCTGGTTGGTGTGGACAGCGAGCTACAACTGCGGGACATTCTGCACGCCGCAGTCGAGATCGGACCGACTCCTCCCGCAAGCCTCGCTACTGACGACCTAGATCTCATCAACCCTGCACGCTGGAACTCAAAGTGACCCCGACCCCAACAACAAGCATCGAAATCGTCGCCGAACTTGCCCAAGGGTTTGAGGGAAATCCCGGGCTGGCGCGCTTGCTTATAAATGCCGCCGCTGCGAGCGGCGCGGACGCGGCCAAATTTCAGTTAGTCTACGCCGATGAATTGGCGACACCCGACTACAAGTATTACGACCTGTTCAAAACCCTGGAAATGGACGATGCGATCTGGTCAGGTCTGGCGGCCGACGCGGTGAAGGCCGGGATCAAACTTTATCTTGACGTTTTTGGGCAACGGAGTCTCGACCTAGCGGCCCGCCTTGGTGTCACAACGGTCAAATTGCATGGCACAGATATCGCCAATGCCGGCTTTCTCGCGCAGGTCGCGGCCAGTTCTGTGCCGCGGGTGATGCTGGGTGCGGGTGGCGCCCATCTCACAGAAGTCGAAACCGCTCTCGACCTGTTGAGAGATAAGCAGGTGATCGTGCTATTGGGTTTCCAGAGCTATCCGACACCGCATGAAGATAACCAGATCGCTCGGGTTCGCGCCTTGACCGAACGCTGGAAGGGTAGCCGCGGCTCGGTGACCTTGGGCTTTGCCGATCATGCGCCGCCCGAAGAGGGCACGCGTTTCGCTCTGGCCGGAACGGCCATCGGCGCCGGTGCGACGTTGATTGAGAAGCATCTGACGCTTGGTCGCAACATGAAGCTTGAGGATCACGAGTCGGCGCTGAATCCAGACGAGTTTGAAGAGTTCAGCCATATCGTGCGCAACTGCGCCTCGGCCCTTGGCCTGACTGTCACTTCCGACGATTTCGGGATGTCGGAAGCCGAGAAGGGATATCGGAAGATGATCCGTCGCCATGTGGTCGCGACCCGGGACTTGGCCGTCGGCACAATCTTGCTGCCTGAGCACCTAATGCTGAAGCGGGCAGGCGCGACTGACGTGATCACCGATCTGGACCTCGCCTATGGCAAGCGCCTGGTTCGAGCAGTGACAAAAAATGCGCCGGTGCTGTCCGCAGACCTTGGGAACACGCAATGAGTCGTCGGCTCGTAGCGGCTCTCGCCTGCCGCAACCAAGGGGCGCGCCTCTATGGTAAGCCGGTGCAGAATTTAGACGTCGAAAGCGGCACGAGGATCATCGACAATATTATTGCCAATCTTCAGGCGACCACATGCATCGATGAGGTGGTCCTGGGCATTTCGGAAGGTGTAGAGAACGACGTGTTTCGCCGCATCGCCCATGAAAAGGGCTTGCGTTACGTTGTCGGTGACGAAACTGATGTGCTGGGCCGGCTGGTGGCCTGCGGGAGGCTTGCCGGAGCGACGGACATCTTCCGTGTCACAAGTGAATCTCCCTTCCTCTATTTCGAGCCGGTTCAGGCCGCTTGGCGGCGTTACCTGGATGAGCAGGCCGATGCCCTATTCCTTGATGATGTGATCGATGGCTGCGGCTTTGAGATCATCGCGCAGGGAGCGCTCGAGACCTCTCATCGCAATGGTGAGCGTAAGCATAGGTCTGAACTCTGCACGCTCTACCTGCGAGAGCACCACAGCGAATTCAACATCATCCGCCTCGAGGCCCCGCTTGAACTTAGTCGCCGCGACCTTCGGCTGACCGTGGACAACCCCGAGGACCTAGCTCTGTGCCGGACGATCTATGCGGCCTTCAAGCAGCAGGCGCCACGCATACGCGTGCACGACATTCTGACCTTTCTGGACGCGAATCCTAGCTTGATCGCCTTGACGGCGCCGTTTGCTGAGCAGGGCTACAAGACGATGTATGTGTGGGGCGAGCAATGAGCGACAGTGGCCAGAAACTGTGGGACCGTGCGAAGCGCGTCATCCCGGGCGGCAACATGCTGCTCTCCAAGCGAGCAGAAATGTTTCTGCCAGACCAATGGCCGGCCTACTACTCCAGAGCCAAGGGGGCCACGATCTGGGACCTCGATGGCAATGCCTATATCGACATGTCGCTGTTCGGCGTGGGGACTAATACGTTGGGCTATGGTGACCCTGAGGTTGACCGCGCTGTGGCCGAGGTAGTTGCCAATGGCAATATGTCGACACTTAATGCGCCCGAAGAGGTCTATTTGGCCGAGCGCCTGGTAGAGATCCATCCTTGGGCCGACATGGCCCGGTTCTGCCGCTCGGGCGGCGAGGCGAATGCTGTCGCCATCCGTATTGCCCGCGCCGCCAGCGGCCGGGACAAGGTGGCCTTCTGCGGCTATCATGGTTGGCATGACTGGTATCTTGCCGCCAACCTTGGCGATGGCAAGACCCTCGCAGGCCACCTGCTGCCGGGCCTCGAGCCTAAGGGTGTGCCGCAAGACCTTCAGGGGTCCATCCTGCCATTTTCGTATAATAATCTCGCCGAATTTGAGGCCGCGACAAGCAACCCTGGGGTTGGTGTGATTTTTATGGAGGTTTCGCGCAATTCGGGACCGGACGCCGGTTTCCTCGAGGCGGTGCGTGAGACCGCCACCCGCCGCGGAATCGTGCTGATCTTCGACGAATGCACCTCCGGCTTCCGGCAGACTTTTGGCGGGTTGCACAAGCTGTATGGGGTCGAACCGGACATGGCGACGTTCGGCAAGACGCTGGGCAATGGATATGCTGTTACCGCGGTCATCGGCCGCCGCGTCATCATGGAAGCAGCCCAGACCACTTTCATCTCGTCCTCGTTCTGGACCGAGCGCATCGGGTCGGTCGCTGCCCTCAAAACCCTCGAGGTGATGGAAGCCAAGAAATCCTGGGAGATCATCACCCGGACTGGCGAAACTATCCGACAGGGCTGGCAGTCATTAGCTGACGATGCCGGCCTCCAAATTGACCACTGGGGCCTTCCGGCGCTTTGCGGTTTCACCATCCGAAGCGAGAATGCGCTGGCCTACAAGACGCTCATCACGCAGGAGATGCTCGCGAAGGGCTATCTTGCTGGCAACAGCGTTTATGCCGCGACCGTGCATACGCCGGAGCTGGTGCAGACCTTCTTGGAGCAGCTTGCACCCGTCTTCGACCTCATCCAGCAATGCGAAGACGGCCGCCCGGTAACCGACCTGCTCAACGGGCCGGTCGCTCATGCCGGGTTCAAGCGGCTCAACTGAATGCAGATCGTCTTTCGCGCCGATGCATCGACCTCGATCGGATCGGGTCACCTGGTACGCTGCGCTACATTGGCTCACGCGCTCCAAAGGCGCGGCGCTAAGATTCTGTTCGCATGCCGCGAGGCAAATGGCGACATGACCGGTTGGCTCGAAGAGCAAGGATTGGCGGTTGCACGGCTCGCTTTCGGTACTAGAGATGATGCGGCCGAAACTCTATCGGCGCTGGGGCAGCGTGATTTCGATGCTGCCGACTGGGTAGTGGTCGATCACTATGGGCTCGATGGTCGCTGGGAACAGGCGATGTCCCGGCCCGGGCGTCGCGTCCTCGCCATTGACGATCTGGCAGATCGTTCGCACGACTGCGATTTATTTCTGGATCAGAATCTGGTGGCTGAGCACGATACCCGCTACGCTGGGTTGTTGCCTGATACTGCGGTACCCCTGCTGGGGCCACGATACGCGATGCTGCAGCCGGGCTATAGGCAAGTGCATTCTAGCGTTCGTGCAAGACATGGACGGCCACGAGGCGTGCTGGTCTATTTCGGCGCGGCGGACCTGCCCGGCCTTACCGGTCGGGTTGTCGCAGCACTGCTGCGGCAGAGGGACGATATCGTCATCGATATGGTCATCGGGGCCGTCAATCCGCGGCGACAACAGCTCTTGGCATTGGCCCGGATGCACCCGCAATTGATTGCACACTTCCAGATGCCATCGCTGGTCGAACTAATGAAGCGAGCCGACCTGGCGGTAGGCGCGGGTGGGGCGACAAGTTGGGAACGGCTTTGCCTAGGGCTTCCATCGCTGGTCGTGACCCTTGCGGCAAATCAGCAACCGATCGCGGCCGAGTTGCACCGGCGCAAGCTAGCGATCTGGCTTGGTGATGCGGATGAACTGGACGGCGGCAGACTGGACGACGTGCTTAGGCAGGCGTTGGAGAAGGATGCCGAGACGTGGTTCGATGCGGCACAGGCTGGCATCGTGGATGGTCGGGGCGTGGATCGGGTGGCGGCCGCGATGCTTGGCGAAAGCTCGAAGCAATTAGTCAGCCGACCGGTAAGTGCGTCCGACGAGTGGCTGCTACTCGAGTGGGCCAATGACCCGACCACCCGGGCCACAGCGTTTCAACCGCAAAGAATTACCGCTGACGGGCACCATCGCTGGCTGCAGCGGCGGCTGGCCGAGTCCAAAGAATTTCGTTTGTTCGTAGTTGAAACGCCGGCCGGCGTAGAGCTCGGTCAAGTGCGCTTCGAACGCGAAGGCGAGGACTGGTTCATCAGCTACTCGCTGGGGCGAGAATTCCGCGGTCAAGGGCTTGCCGCACCGATGCTGGCATCCGCGCTCGAAGCGCTGCACAGCACTGTCGGTCCGGCTATGGTTGCTGGACGGGTCCGGCCGGAAAACATAGCATCGCGACGAGTGTTCGACCGCCTGCAGTTTACGGCAGCCCATCTGGACGATAAAGCAATTGAGTTCCGCCGCCAGATCTAGGCGGCCCGCAGAAGTGACAAACATGAAAATTTCGGACTTCTACGTCGGCCCCGAGGCCCGCCCGTTCATCATTGCCGAAATGTCCGGCAACCACAACCAGTCGCTTGACCGAGCGCTTGCGATCGTGGATGCGGCGGCCAGAAGCGGCGCGCAGGCACTCAAGCTGCAGACCTACACTGCCGATACCATTACGCTCGACGTGCGGGGCGGGGCGTTCGAGATCGAAGATAAAAACAGCCTTTGGACGGGTAAGAACCTGCATGATCTTTACAAGCAAGCCTACACGCCCTGGGAATGGCACAAGCCGATCATGGATCGCGCTCGCTCACATGGCATGGCTTGTTTTTCCTCGCCCTTCGATGAGACCGCTGTAGACTTCCTCGATGACCTAGGCGTGCCCGCCTTCAAGATCGCCTCGTTTGAGAACAACCATCTGCCGCTCATTCGAAAGGCGGCGGCTACCGGTAAGCCGTTGATCATTTCAACCGGGATGGCGACGCTGGCCGAGTTGGACGAGGCGGTGCGCGCGGCCCGGGGCGCCGGTTGTAAAGATCTGGTGTTGCTCAAGTGTACCAGCACCTATCCGGCAACGCCCGCCAACACAAATGTGCTGACCATTCCGCACATGCGGTCGCTATTTGGCTGCGAGATTGGGCTCTCCGATCACACCATGGGAGTTGGCGTCTCCGTCGCGGCAGTGGCGCATGGGGCAACTGTGATCGAGAAGCACTTTACCCTTTCTCGTGCCGAGGGCGGCGTGGACAGCTCCTTTTCGCTGGAGCCGGACGAACTTACGTCGCTGGTGATCGAGACAGAGCGGGCCTGGCAGGGGCTCGGAGCTGTCAAATACGGACCAACCGAAGCCGAGCAGAAGTCGCTGATTTTCCGGAGGTCGATCTATATTGCCGAGGATGTAGCAGCGGGCGATATTTTCACCTCGACAAATCTACGGATCGTTCGGCCGGGCAATGGCCTCGCCCCGAGATTTTATGATCAGGTGCTTGGTCGAACTGCCAAAACGGCGATGCGAAAAGGTACACCACTCGACTGGGATTGCTTGGGATGATAACGGTTCCAGTGCTGGAAACCAACGGGTTTATCCTCCGCCCCTTGCAGGTTACCGACGTCACGCAGCGCTATCTTTCTTGGTTTAGCGGTGCTCGGGCACAGCACATTGTGGCCAGCGCAACCACACGTACGCTCGAGGACCTTCAGGCCTATGTTATCGACAAACTGGCGCGGCCGGAGGTCGTATTCTTCGGCATTTTTTCGCGCGACACTGGACTGCACATCGGCAACGTTAAATTCGAGCCGGTGGACCAGCAGGCTGGCTATGCGGTGTTTGGCATTTTTATTGGCGATGCTGATTTTCGTGGGCGTGGCGTCGCCGCAGAAGTGATTGCCGCTACTGCCGTCTGGTTGAAGCAACTGGGTATTGCACAGATCTTGCTTGGCGTGGATGCGGAGAATAAGGCTGCCGTTCGAGCCTATGAAAAAGCCGGTTTCGTTGTTGGCAAGACGCCGCACCTGGACGAGCAGGCGGGTGTGCATAGGATGATAATGCGACTTTGACCCGCAGGCCCGGTTGACTTGTCTCGGTGGCCAATTCGTGCAAGTTGGCCACAGTATCCTGTCCCTTCGGCTGCCAGACGGCTGATACCGACAGATCGTTCTCGGCGGCCAAGATCGAAGACACTAGGGCGAATCGCCCCTGTTCTTGTAACTGTGCCTTGAACACATGCTCGCCGACACCGTGTCGGTAAACGCTGTCTTAAAAGCTCGTGCCATCGGGCCGAAAGTCGAGAATGACCAAACATCGATCGATCGAAGTGGGCTATGGGGACGTCAAGCGGGTCCAGATCGGCCACGGACTTCCCCTGGTATTTTTGGGTGGCCCCTGCGCCATCGAAAGCCGTGACCACGCCTTCAAGATGGCCGAGGCCATTGGCGAAATCTGCCAGCGGCTTGATATCCCATGGATCTACAAGTCCTGCTACGACAAGGACTGCCGCTCCTCTCCTGACAGCTTTCACGGCTTGGGCATGGAGGAAGGCCTGCAGATTCTGGCCGACGTCCGGCGTGAGTTCGGTGTGCCCGTGGTGTCCGATTTCTCGGACCCCGCATGGGCTCCGGCGACGGGCGAAGTCTGTGACATGGTGCAGATCCCGGCTTACCTCTGCCGACAGACCTCGATCCTGCGCGCTGCGGCGCTGACCGGTCGGCCGGTGCATGTCAAGAAGGGGCAGTTCATGAGCCCCTGGAACATGAAGAATTCCGTTCGCAAGCTCGAATCGCATGGCTGCACGCAGGTGATGCTGGCCGATCGCGGCACCTTCCTGGGATACAACATGCTGGTCAACGACATGACCAGCTTCCCCATCATGGCGCAGAACGGCTATCCGGTATGCTACGACGCCACCCACTCGATCCAGATGCCGACCTCGATGGGCGACGTGTCGGGCGGGCAGCGCGAATACATTCCCTATCTAGTGCGGGCTGCGGTAGCCTGCGGTATCGATGCGCTGTTCATGGAAACCCATGACGACCCGGACAATGCGCTGTCCGACGCAAACACGGTTCTCGATATCAAATATCTGGAAAACGTGCTGACGCAGGCCAAGATGATGCATGCAATGCGCCTGGAAATTCTGGAAAAATTTGGAGAAGACAATGTCCACCCTCCAAAATGAGACGCTGCTCGTCGCCGATGTGATGCTGGGAATGGGCAAGTTCCCAGTGGTTGCACCATGCACTTTTCTGAAGCCCGCGCTGGAAGAAATGGGCAAGGCCCGCCTCGGGATCATCTGCATCAGCGGACCCGAGGGCGGCCTCGACGGCATCCTGACCGACGGCGATCTCAGGCGCCAACTGTTGCGCATGCAGAAGCCATTCTCGGCGTTCTTTGCCGACGACGTGATCGACCACGCCGTGCTGTCACCCACAACCGTTCTGGACACGGCGAGCCTGCGCAGCGCATTGGACATCATGGAGGCCAAGCAGGTCTGGGATCTGCCGGTGCTGAACGAGGCCGGGCGCCTCGTTGGCCTGCTACACCTGCATCGCGTGGTTCAGAAGCTGCTTGGCCAGAATGCCTGATCGGATCGCCTATGTGGTGCCGACCAAGGATCGCCACGACGACCTGCAGAAGCTACTGGTCAGCCTGACGGCCCAGACAGTGCAACCGACACAGATCGTCATAGTCGATGGGGGCGATACGCCGATCAAGGCATTGGTCGACGACTATCCTGGCCTGCCTATCACCTATGTGCGGGAATATCCGCCTTCGCTGGCGCGCCAGCGCAATGCCGGTATGGCGGCGCTTCAGGCCGACATCACCGTGGCGGGATATCTTGACGACGATCTTGAACTAGAGCCCGACGCCACCGCGCGGATGAGGGCATTCTGGGAAAAGGCGGGCGATGAGGTAGGAGGAGCAGCCTTTACCATCAAGAACCAGCCCCTGCGACATGGGCTGTTCGGCAAGGTCGCCGACCTCTTCTTGATTAATGGCGGCGAGCAGGGACGGGTGCTCGCATCCGGCTTTGCTACATCGATCACGCCGCAGTCGCAGGACATGCGGACCGACTGGCTCTATGGCGGCGCAACCTTGTGGCGGCGGAGCGTTATCCGGGCCTTCCAGTATGACGAGTGGTACATCGGCCACGGCTTCCTTGAGGATCTCGATTTCAGCTACCGGGTATCGCGGTCAACTCAGCTCTGGGTGGTCGCCGATGCCAAGGTCTGGCATTGGCCGCATCCAATCCGCATTGAGCGAAATGTGAGCTTGGGGCGGCAGCAAGTGGTCAACCGCGTCTACTTTGTGCGCAAGCTTGGTGGCTTTAAGCGCCTTCCCGTGATCTGGGCGCTATTCGGACAATGTGTGCGCAACGGGCTGGAATCGTTGAAGGGATGCAACCGCGCTGGCGCGCTGCGCCTGTGGGGCAATCTGCTGGGACTACGCGACCTCCTGGTCCATGGAACCCGTTCGGTCGAGGGAATCTGGAAGTGACTGGGACCGTTCAATCGGAGGGACGTCTCAAAATCGCGGTGGTGACCCAGCATTTCTGGCCGGAAAATTTCCAGATCAATCACTTGGTCCGGGCGCTGACGGAGCGTGGCCACAAAGTCACCGTGCTGACCGGGAAGCCCAACTATCCAGCGGGGGACTTTTTCGAGGGCTATAGCTATCTTGGGCATGACGTGGACTGCTACCAAAATGCCGACGTGCTTCGCGTCCCGGTCATTCCGCGCGGCAAAGGCGGTGGCCTGCGGCTAGCGCTGAACTACCTGTCATTCGTGGCCAATGCCCGCCTGTTCGGGATCCGGCGGTTGAATGGCCGGTTCGACGCCATTTTCTGCTATGCGCCGTCACCCTTCACGGTGGGGCTGACTGCCCTTTCGGTCAAACGTCATACCGGGGCGCCGATGCTCATCTGGGTACAGGACCTGTGGCCGGAAAGCGTGGCCGCTGCTGGGGGCGTGAAGGCCAACTGGGTACTCGGACTGCTCGACGCCATGGTGCTGCATATCTATCGCGGCGCCGATCGCGTACTCATTCAGTCCCCGGCCTTTCGCACGCATGTTGAGCGGGCGGGCATAGCGGCAGATCGGGTCGTCTACTTCCCGCAAAGCGTCGACCCGCTCTTCCAGCCCCTGTCGCCTGAGCAAAGCCCTGAGCAGGGCGCCCTAATGCCCCCTGGTTTCCGGGTGATGTTTGCCGGCAACGTGGGACAGGCGCAGGATTTCGAAACGGTCCTTGCCGCGGCAGAGCGCCTCCGGGATTATCCAGAGATCAAATGGGTTGTCATCGGCTATGGACGTCGCCACGCCTTTTTGGCGGAAGAGGTCAAGAAACGTGGGCTCGGCGATCGGTTCGCGCTGCTGGGGCAGCATCCGGAGTCTAGCATGCCCCTGTTTTTCGCGCATGCTGATGCACTGCTCGTTACGCTGCGTAAGGACCCGATCTTCGCCAAAACCATTCCGACGAAGATTCAGTCATACTTGGCTTCTGGCAAGCCGATCATCGCTGGCATGGATGGGGAAGGTGCGCGTATCGTTCTTGAGTCGGGCGCCGGCTTTGCTGCGCCGGCTAGTGATCCCGACAAGCTTGCCGAGGCCGTTCTGACGCTATATGGGCTTTCCGAAGAAAAACGGGGCCAGATGGGACGGAACGCCAAAGCCTACTCGGTCAATCATTTCGATCGCGACCGTCTGGTCGACCAACTTGTTGGCGAGATGGCGGCGCTGGGCGCTGCCAGATAAGCGTCTATTGGCGCTGGAACAGCGCTAGATTGCTCTCGAGCAAAGCAATATCGTCAGTGATCAGGCCAGCGTGCGCCCGCGATGCATCGCGATAGGTAGCATGCTCGTTGTTGCCCATATCCACGATATGCTGAAGAGCCGCCGTAAAACTTTCGGGTTGATCCAGCGGCAAGTCCCAGCCAACGCCCAAAGCCTGCAAATCGCGCCAAGGCGTTCGGTCACTCAGAATAACCGGACATCCGGCGCCCAATGCTTCGGCCACCACGTGGCCGAAGTTTTCGCCGTGCGATGGCAGCAGCAATACATCTGCGCCGCCCAGAATGGCAGGCACGGCGTCAGGCGCGATCTGGCCCATATGGCGAAAACGCACTGACCTGGGGAGTAAATCCGCCAGCTTCAGGCAGCGTTCCCAATACGGGCCATCCTCGATTGGGCCATAGACCCGGAAGTCGACCTCACCGATAAGGCCCTGCAGCACACCGATGGCGCCGTCCAGGTTCTTCATAGGCGAAATTCGGCCGAGAAAAACAATTTCGGCGCGGCCACTCCGCTTTGGCCTTCGGGGCGCAAGCTCGGGCAGGGCGCCAGGAAGATCCTGTGCGATCGTGACCTCTTCGGTTCGGCCGGCAACGGCCCGGATATCGGCTGCCTCAAAGCTGCTTGAGGCCTGCCACTCTACGCCACGCCACAACCCTCCGGCCCGAAGGGCGGTTAGATAGAGTCTTTTCCGCAGTGGCTTCAGCGCCAATGCGCCGTCGGAAAATTCGCCGCGCGGTGCTAGAATTATGTGCGGGCGCGGGCTGGAGAAGCGTGCGGCCAGCAAGGGAAACAGCGAGAACCGGCGTGACAGGGTGCTGTTGAGATAGACCGTCTGCGGTGCGATCTCAGCGATGAGGTCTCTGAAGCGAGCAACAGAGGCCTGGCTTTCTCGCAGGTAAAGCACCTGGCCGCCCGTGATGGGTAGCCAGACGCCCGTTTTCACATCGCCGTAGGACCGCTCATCACCGAGGTCGCGGTCACGTGTCACTACGTAGAAGTCGATGCGATCACCGAGGCGGACCAGCAGGTTGCGTAAGGTGGTGACCGGGCCGCCTCCCTTGAAGCCGGGAATGAAATAGTCGCAAAAAATCAAGACCTTCGTGTGGCGAGGCATGGTCAGGCCTGATCCGAGCCGGCGCCTGCGCTCAGTCGCACCATGCGGGCAAAGGTCGGGCTCGTGGCCAGTAGAACCTCAAAAGTGCCGGTTTCAACGATTTCGCCCGCCTCCATCATGACCAGAAGGTCGCAACGCCGCACTGTGCTGAGGCGGTGAGCGACAACGATGACTGTCTTGTCGGCGCGCAGTACGTCGATAGCTTCGACGATGGTATTTTCGGTCTCGCTGTCGAGGGCGGAGGTCGCCTCGTCCATCAGCAGCACTGAGGGGTTGTGATAGAGCGCGCGGGCTATGCCGATACGCTGGCGCTGGCCGCCCGAAAGTGACGCGCCTTGCTCACCAATATTGGTTTCGATGCCATGTGGAAGGGTTGCCACGAATGCCTCAAGTTCAGCGTGCCTGATGGCCAGTTTGACGGCTTCGTCATCTATGTCGGCTTCCGCTAGTCCGAAGGCGACGTTGCGGCGCAGAGTGTCGTCAGTGAGATAGATGCTTTGCGGCACGTATCCTATCGAAGCACGCCACCCCGGCAGGTCGGCATGGATATTCTTGCCGTCGACGGCAACAGTTCCTGTGTCTGGTTGTAACAGCCCTAGGATGATGTCGATGAGCGTACTCTTGCCGCTGCCAGAAGGGCCGACAATGCCTACGCTGGTACCGGCGGCGATCTGTAGATTCACGCCCCTGAGGGCAGGCTGGTCTGGCCGATAGGCAAAATGCACGTTCTCAAGATGCAGGCCATGCACGTCCTGTTGTGCGGACACAGTTCTCAGAGGGTGTTCCGGTGGTATGGACCCGAACAGATCGGCATGGACCACACCAAGTGGCTCGACGCCGATCCGGACCTGCTGGACCGAGGCGAGAATGCGACTGGCCGAAGTCATCAGGCGAAGGGCCGCCACGCCAAAGAGAGCCATGAGCGGTGCAATATCGGCGATGGAGCGTGTGGTCATCGCTAGCCCAACCGCTGCGATGACGACGACGACGAGCACGGACTCGAGGTAGTAGCGCGGCAACTGGGTCAGGAAATTACGCTTCGCCTGGGCGGTGGAATACAGATCTCGCGCCTCGCGCATCTGCCGCACGAAATCGTCGGTACGCCCTAAGACACGCAGTTCCCGGCCGGCGCCAATACCCTGCTTGAGCTGGTTGAGCAAGTTGAAGGAAGAGCGCTGAAAGTCGCTGCCGACCCGCGCCAGCCCTCGATGGACCGACAGGTAGTAGACGGCCGCCGCTAAGGCGACCAGCAGGAAGGACGAGATGGCAACCAGTGGATCGACCAATAGCAGCATGATCAGTACTGCGACAGTAAGGCCCCCTTCGACCAGGATGGTCAGGCCAGGTATCATGAATGACAGGAATGCATGGCTCGCCGACGTCGAGGCATTGCGGATCAACTCGGACGAGTTGCGGCCCGCTAACTGCCGCCATGGCATGGTCAGGTAACGGATGTAGAGGCTCACGCCAACCTCAGCCTCGGCGTCGAACAGAATTGCGTATTGCCAGCCGACAAGAGCGGCCGACGCGACGTTTTTGACGACGAAGAGTAGGCCCATGGCTATGGCAAGGGCCATGACCACTGTACCGCGGTCCGTCGTACCCATCAGGGAGGCGATCCAGGCGAGCCAGCTGACGCGTTCGAGAGAATCGCTATCTACGAGTGTCAAGACCAACGGGAATACCAGGCCAATGCTCAGAGCGTCGAAAATAGCCACCAGCGCGAAACTGCCAATCAAAAGTGGCATGGAGCGTCTGGTCTTGGCATCGAGCAGGTCGATGGCTTGGCGGAATGGGGATGTCATGTTGGGAACGCAATCTGATCAGCCAAGGGCGGCGCGATGAAGGCGGACCTTAGTCAATACCAGTGCAGGGAACAACGCTGATACGGGCAAAAATGCGATTGCTCTGTTCTCAAGGCCAGACCTGCGATTGCTGATCTCGCGGCCCTCGCGTATATGTCTGACACCTCGCGCGGCGGCACCTGATCTAAGGAATACGGCGATTTCAGTTCTTACTACGACGAAATTCTCCCTCTCCAGTATAACAAGCGCCATCGTTCTGTTTCATGCCGCCATCATGGCGCTAGGTATCCTGTTGCTCGGCCCTTCGGAACTGATGTCCTGGTGGGGCGTGCTACTCGTGTTGGCGCTTGATATGGTTCTGGTGCTGGGCCTGGGGGTAACTGGGGATAAGACCGCAGCCCATGTTATTGTGCTGGCCTGGTTCATGATATTGTTCTTTTTGCCACGGCTCGCCGCGTTCCTTCTGTTTCCCGCCCAGATGATCACCTTCGTGGGAATCGATGCGTTTAGCAGTTCGGAGATCAGCAACGGGCTGCTTTTCATTGTCGCGGGAACGGCGGCGCTGCTGATCGGCTTTGTCATTGGCGCACTGGTGCCCGGACCGAAGGCCGATACCGTCCCGCGAAGTTTCCCGTTGTCGGGAATTTTCCTTTACTGGATACCCTGCGGAGCGGCCGCCTACTTCGTCTATTTCGTGCTTCAGATTTCCATTTTTGGCGAACCGTCGGCCTGGGGCAGCCCGATGGGCTGGTTGGTGCGGGTATTCGACACCGATGCGGCGCTTATGATGCTCATCTGCTGGGCTGTTCTGCAGCGCTCGGTGACGCCGTGGAAAGTGCTGGTTGTCGGCCTGGGTGTGTTTCTTTGGATAGTCTTGTCAATTATCCTGGGGTCGCGTGGTGGTGGTCTTCGCATATTTCTGATCTTCGGCATGGCTGCAATTGCACGCTACGGCAATGTCCGTCTTTCAGGGCGCCGTTTCGCAGGCGTTCTTGTGGCCGCAGTGGCGGTGAGTGCCCTGATATATCCTTTGGGAACGGTAATCCGAATCGCGCAGGGTGAGAGTAAAAATGCCGTTGCCCAGGTGGCGGCAGATTGGCTCCGTGTGCGGACCGTGGATGTGGACTTGGAGGCTATGTGGCCATTGCGGCGCATGGCAGTGAGTTCACCGCTGGTGCAGAATGTGGCGCTTGTGGTGTCACCCGTGATCACCCGGCTGGGGCTGATCGATTACCCATTGCAGATAATCAACCGGCCGGCAGATCAGGCCGTGATTGACCGCTTCATGACACCACTCTATTCGCTAAAGAATTATCTTAACAACATGGTGCCGGGGGAGCTGTTCCCCGGATACGACATCATGACCTCGCGGGTTTTCACCATGGCCTATCGCGGTTATGACGAAAACCATGTGCGGACGGCATTCCTGAGCGAGCCGTGGACAGCTTGGGGCTATGCGTGGTTGCAGGGCGGCGCCGTTGGAGGCCTACTGCTAATGACGGTGATGGCAGCAGCAGTCCAGGCTGGATACCTGACGGTGCAGCGGCTGGTCGGGCCGATGTTCGCGCCCTATGCCGCCACAGGTTGGCTGTTCCTTGCAACCACCAGCGGGTTGCTGCAGTTGTTCGGCCTCGATCACTGGCTGACTATCTGCAGCCACTTTGCCATTGCGTTGAGCATCGGCTGGCTCTGCATGGTGCTCGCCAAAGTCTTCTGGGAGCGAATGGGCCCGGCGCCTTCAGCCGGGGTCTGAAGCAGCAGGGCGTGACCAAACCGTCCGATTGACATATTGGGTATAGCTCAAGATCAGTCGGACAACCTTGCCTGAGACATTGGCCACGTCATAATCCGCGACCACCGCGGGCTCCCGTTGCCCCAGGGTAAGTGCCTCGGCCGCCTGCTCTGTGACGACGCGAACGCTGTCCAGCACGCGTTCAGACTGTAGGCCGCTCATCACCAGAGTTCCCACATCCATGCCCTCTGGACGTTCGTGCGATTCGCGGATCATCACCGCCGGAAAGCCCAACAGCGAGCTTTCTTCGGTTAGCGTGCCACTGTCGGACACAACACAAAAGGCGTGGCGTTGCAGGTGCACATAGTCGAAGAAGCCCAATGGCTTGAGAAAGCGCACGCCGGGAAAAGCCGAGAGGTCGTAATTCTCGAGCTGCTTGCGCGTACGGGGGTGCGTGGAGACGATGACCTGCTTGCCGTAGGTATCGTGCAGAGCCTGGATGGAGGCCAGCATAGATTGCAGATGAGCCGGCACGTCGACGTTCTCTTCGCGGTGCGCGGAAACTACGAAATAATCCTGCGGCTTTAAGTCGAGATCGGACAAGACAGACGACGCATTAATGCCAGGGGCATAATATGAGAGCACTTCGCGCATAGACGAGCCGGTCTTGATCACAGTCTCGGGCTTTATGCCTTCGGCTATGAGATAGCGGCGTGCATGCTCAGTCAGCGTCATATTGATGTCGCTGAGGTGATCCACGATCTTGCGGTTGATCTCTTCGGGCACGCGCAGGTCGAAGCAGCGATTGCCGGCTTCCATGTGAAAGATCGGGATCTTGAGGCGTTTGGCGGATATCACCGCGAGGCAGGTATTGGTGTCGCCGTACAACAACACGGCATCGGGTTTAAGCTCGCGCAACAGCTGGTCGCTCTTGGCAATCACTGCGCCAATGGTCTCGGCCGCCGTCTCGCCAACGGCCTCCAGAAAATGGTCAGGGCGGCGAATTTCAAGCTGTTCGAAGAAGATCCCGTTGAGCTCATAGTCATAGTTCTGGCCGGAATGGACCAGGACATGTTCGGTGTGCCGGTCGAGCGCGGCAATCACACGGCTCAGCTTGATGATCTCAGGCCGCGTGCCAACGATGGTGACGACCTTGAGACGGCCGGTATGGGGGGGCGGCGGGTTGATCGATGACACGTCGGGCTCCTTCAAGCATGACTCGACGCCATGGCTGGTTGGGCAATATCAGACCGGAGCGATAAGGTGAACAGGCCAGCGCTCAGCGCTGGCGGATTGCTGTGGCCAGTTCCTCCAGCATGACGTCCCAGGCCGGAGCCTGGTAGCCTGTTGCGGCTCTGAATTTATCGCCCTTCATGCTGCGGTCGCAGAAGAAGACCTCTTCCCGCGCAATGACAAGGTCCTGCCTGTTTAGCAGGGTGTTGAGATCTGAGAGCAGATCGAATTTCGAGATCGGCTCGGACACGACTTGATAGACCCCCGACAGGTCGGGAAAGCGGGTAATCAGCATGTCGATGACTCGGCCTAGCTCGGGCGTGGTAAGGCCCGAATAGATGGCGCGCGAAAATCCACGAATGGTCCCACGCTGGGCGAGATACCATTCAACCAAGCTGCGCTTGCGGTGCAATTCAAGGCCGATCATTGAGGTGCGCAGCGTGACGCAGTTGTTACCACCGACCTCGCCCAGATGCTTGGTACGGCCATATGTGTCGATTGCGTCAGCGACGTCGTCCTCGCTATAGGCCCCGCGATCACCCGCGAAAACACAATCGGTGCTGATATGTATGAGGCGCGCGCCAGACTGCTGGCAGGCGGCAGCCAGTCGGTGCGGCAGCACGGCATTGATCTCGAGGCTTTGCAGCACGTCCGATGAGGTGGGCTGCTGCTTGACAATTCCGATGGCATTGACAACGACATCCGCGCGCACCGTACCGATCGCCTCTATCAGGCGCTCGGTGTCGCGCGCATCGATACCCGTCAGGCTGTTCTGATCGTTAAAAATGCCGAACTGATGATACTCGGCAAGGTCGCGCCGCAGGGTGCAGACGACTTCATGCCTGGGCGAAAGTTCAAGCAAAAGGCGGTGGCCCAACATGCCATCACCACCCAATATCAGAACGCGCATAGACGACCTCGACCCTACGTCCTGCCAGTCCAATCCGCCAGGCATTGATCGCCGACTAGGTGGCATATAGGTCCGCAATGCGCAACCTGCTTGTGGCGGCCTGTACGAGGCCGTGCAAATGCTTTATCTGCAGCTATCGGCCCTCCAATGATGCGCCGTCACCACCTGATATCCGCTCCGTTTCCGTTGCGGCTGAGGCAATTTATCGGATCCAGCTCATGCCCTTGCGAACCCGCCCGACTGTTGCGGAGCTGTCCTTTTGATAGCGAACGAGCTTGCCGGAGGTCTCCTCGAATGGATCAAGACGTCTGTTCGGCGCAGTGGACGTTCACGGGCCTTGCCGCGTCTTTTGGCTTTGCGCCGATCGTGGCAAGAGGTGATGGACGGTCCCGATCCTGACCAGGTCACGCGTCTTTCTGACGAGGTCAGTCATGTTAGCCTGCACACCTCTCGGTGGCTGACTCGCCTTGCGGGCATTCCAGGCGAGATAGAAGACCAGTTCGATATCTGCGCTCGGCAATATCTGCTGGCTGCTACGCTCTATACCGAATTGCAGCCAAGTATACTGCTCGCTGTAGGCAGTCGTCCGACCGGCCTCGCTGCGCCGCATCACTGGCGCGCCTATCTTCAGGCGCGCGGACTGCGCTTCAGACCGGCTGCGTCAGTGCTACGCTACGGCCGTGTCGTGCTGTTACACGGGGTTCGTGGCGTCTCCACCGCTATGCGGATCCTTATCGCCTCGTTGCGCGGCAAATTGAGCGCAGCGCCGCAGCAGCCCTATGACGTGCTAATGACGCTGCCGCCGTCGCTGCTGTCGCGCGGTGGCAACGGTCCGAGAGAGTCGTTGGTTGGGTGGTTTGCCGATCGCTCGCGCGGCGCCCCCTTGTGGATCGAGACGCCGACCGGTGTTTCGGAACTTCCCGCCAATTGCACTACTGTAGCGATTGCCTTGCCACGCCTTTCGGGCTTTGGCTATCTGCAATTTATGATTGGCAGTGCGCGCGCGCTGGCCGCTGCCATTGTCGGCGTCATGGTCGGGCAGCCACATGTCATGCTTCTGCTGCGTGATATGGTACAACTCGCACATGCGCGCGCCTTGGGTCCCGCCTCTATGGCGCGGAACTACGCTGCGGAAAACTCGCAGTGGATCCACAGGCCGCTATATACGGTCTGGGCAGAACGCGTGGCGGGGAGCCGAGCGCAACTGCTCTTCTATGCGACGAATATGGACGAATCGATCCGGTATGGCTCGCGGCATGGAAAGCCGACATTCCTGCCGGGCTATCGTATTATGAGCTGGTCTGACTATCTAGTGTGGGACAGCCATCACGCCGATCTGGTGCGGGCATGGGGCCATGACAGTAGCCGCATCATCATCGTGGGGACCGTGCCACTCACCGACTCTGGTTCGTTGATCCCCGCACTCCCACCCCGCTCTGTTGCCATATTCGACGTCGCGCCGTTCAAGCCGGCACGCCTGGCCAAGCTTGGTCTAGTGCCACCCTACTATAGTGCAAGGGTGACCGTCGATTTCCTGCGCCAGTGTCAGGAAGCTGTGCGCAGCGTCGGGGGAACGCTTATACTCAAGCAGAAGCGCGACATCGGCAATCACGCCCATTCATCCTATCGCGTGGAAACTGAGATATTGAAGGCAAGCCCCGACGTCCTGATCCTTGACCCGGGAATTTCGGCCCGGCGCCTGGTGGAAATGTGCGATGCAGTGGTTTCTATGCCATTCTCCAGCCCAGGCCTGTTTGGGCGAGAATCAGGTGTTCCTTCGGCCTTGTTCGATCCGACGGGAACTATCGTGGCGTCCGAACGCCAGCGGCATGGTCTACCCCTGCTGCAGGGCGAGCCAGCTTTGCGGCAATGGCTTGCCGATGCCTTTACAGCGGACCGGCTGGCGGAATCCAGCGGCCGCCTATCCGAGTAGCTTCCATGGCGATGACCAAATATCTAGATCCATCCCGCTACGCCGCGTTCCTCCGCCGCCGGACAGCTCTGGCCCAATATGATCTTGGTGCGGTGCAGGCCGAGGAGCGCGCAAAGTTCACATCCGCCGGGTTCGATCCTGTGGCGGGGCGTGAACGGCTCGACAGCGTACTGCTGCCACTTTCTGGCCAGAGCTTCGATCATGTGACAGGCACGGATTCGGTGCACTGGTTGCTGTTCGCATGTCTAAGCCTGACCGAGTGGGGCAAGGGCGCGCGCGACATCCTGGAAATCGGCACCTTTCGCGGCAAGACGACGGTGATCCTCAAGGCATTGTTTCCGCAGGCTCGCATCGTCACCTGCGACCTGCCCGACAATGACCCGATCCTGGCATCGTCTTATCGGCGCGACGATCCTGCCGTGCTGGCGGAATACAAGCAGGTGCGCGACAGCCGTGTGCGTCAGGACGGCATCCGCTTTGTGCAAGCCAATTCCTTTTTCTTGCCCGCGACCGCCCCTGGTCCCTATGACCTCATCTGGATGGATGGCGGACACCTCTACCCCGAAGTTGCCTGGGACATGTGCAATGCCTGGCACATGTGCCGTCCCGGCGGCCTAGTGCTGTGCGACGACGTCTACACCGACCCAAAGGGCGGTGATGCCTACGCCTCGGCGGCCGGCCTCAATGTGATCAACTATCTGGCAGCGCGCACCCCCGTTGAGGTAACCCACTTCATCAAGCGCGAAAATCCCGCCTGGGCATCCGATACTAGGCAAAGAAAGTACGTGACGGTCCTGCGTAAGCCTGACCCGCGGGAGAACCGAGATGCTTAAGTCTTTTGTAATGGCCGCAACGCGGGTTCCTACGCATTTGGTGAAGCTGCTCGACAGTCTCATGACGAGTGTCCGTCCCAGTTGGCAAGGCCGAATTCGGGGAAATGCAGTCGAAGCACTTCTGGCTCACCAGGACACCGTTACCCATGGCGCGTACAGCCTGACAGTCGTCACTCCTAACGCTCTTTGCACATACCGTGCCGCCAGTTTCAGCGAAAAGGAGCCAGAGACCTTGGAATGGATCGACCGCTTTGTCGAACCCGAAGTAATATGGGACGTCGGCGCAAATATTGGGCTCTACTCGCTCTACGCAGCGAAGCGTCATCCCAATGCAAAAATCTACGCCTTCGAGCCCTCCGTGCTAAATTTAGAGCTCTTGTCGAGGAACATTTTCCTTAACGGCCTTGTAGACTCAATCTGCATCGTTCCCTGCCCGTTGTTCAGCAGCGTCGGCGAGGACACATTCCGCTTGCAGATGGCCGATCGCGGAGGGGCGCTTTCGGCCTTTGCCGTTGGCTATGGTTATGACAACAAGCCTCTGAAGTTCAACTTGTCATACCGTACCCTAGGTGTCTCTATGGATGACATGGTGGGGTTCTTCGGTGTGCCACAGCCGGACCAAATCAAGATGGATGTGGACGGTGTCGAGCATCTAATTTTGAAGGGCGGGGAAAGAGTGCTGTCCGATACGCGCCTCAAATCTGTTCTGGTGGAACTTAATGATGACTTCATCGAGCAGAAGGAAATGGCTGAGGCCACATTGAAGCGCGCTGGCCTGAAACTCGCTGACAAACGACGTTCTGAGGCTGCGTTTGACGCCGCGGCCGGACAGGTGTGGAACAATATATGGGTGCGTGACTAACTCACTGCTCAGCATCTGGCGCTAGCGGGATACCGATCCGCCAATCCAGAACGACCACCATCAGCTAAACGCGCTTCAATGGGCGGTAATATGCTGGTGTAGAATTACCGTCGCGTGTTGCTAACCGCACTCATAGATCAGTAGGAAGAAATTGGGCACGTTCAGGTTCTTGCTTGCGTCGCTGGTAATGTTGTCCCATTTTCCCGGCGTATATCTAAAATCCAACCTCGGCCAAAGCTCGGTACTCGCGTTTTATTTCATCAGTGGTTGGCTGATGGCCATGTCCTACGAGCGTTTCGTGGCGAAGAGCGCGTCGCCCAATACCGCGTTCTTCCTGGACAGGTTCATCAAGATCTGGCCAAGTTATGCGCTGGTCTTTGTCGTCTCCCTTTGTTTTTTTGTAGTACAGGGATATTCCAGTTCGATTGGCGCAGGGTGCCGCTGGAATTGTTAGTAATACCCAATGCCTTTTCTAAGATGATCCCTTGGAACGAGGCTCACGCGTTAACAATCGTCCCACCAGCTTGGAGCCTTGGCGTCGAAGCCTGCTTCTACCTTACTGTCCCTCTATTGGCACTGCTGAGCTATGGCAAAAGTGTCATATTGGCTTATCTGCTTGCAGCTGGTCACCTCATCGTGCTCATGATTGGCAGTCCAATTGGCCGGTTTGTTCAATGCGGCGGCATCATTCGCGAGAACCTTTGCACAATACCGATCAGCGATTATCTAGGGATGGATTTCCCGGTCTTTGTGGGCGTTACTTTTCTCCTTGGCCGAATTTCCTATTTGAGATTTAAAGGGGCAAACAAAAGCGATAGCCACCTGGCCATAATATGGGCGGCCTATTTATTCACTTTCGTTATTGTCGGGCCCTACACAGGACGGATCGCCAATCTATCGACGTACGACGTACTCTTTGCCATGTGTTTCTTGCTGCCAGCGGCGCTAGTTACGTTGGAGTTGACGCGGGTGCGAACCCAGGTGGGGTGGGATAAATTACTTGGTGACCTTTCATACCCCCTATTTCTCACGCACTTTCTGGCCCGCTACATAGTTGAGTATTTCTTTGGAACCTACGATAACAACCCTCAGTTTTACCTGCAGGCCATCGCCCTATCGATTCTGCTTGCAGCGTTTCTCATGCGATTTCAACGTGGCGTCGACGCGTTGAGATACGCGAAACGTGGATTTGAGAGCGCTCGGACTGAGCCTAAAAGAACGGGCGGTACCTGAATTGGTCAGCACATTCCGGGCTAGTTGACCCGCTCTACCCAGAATGATGAGAGTCGGTGGCCCGCCGTCAGGTAGGGAAATCGTTCGTGCAATTTTGCAGGATAGAGGCGCTGCATATAGCGCGCCGCCCAGCGCACCGAGAACGCGTTATTGTAGAGCAGGAACGCGTGCAACATGTAGCTCTCGTTCCAAAACTGGCCCGACAGCTCCGTCCAGTCCTTCCAGTAATTGGTGGGCAGGACGATGTCGTGCCAGTGGATCAGGCATCCTACCGGGGTATGCGGCACGATCTCGAGGAATTCGTAATTGACGTCACTGCCGATCTTGCTGACATGGCTAGAGTCGATGAAAACGATGTCGGCATCGGTGAACATGGCCACAGGCACATTCTGCACCAGTTCGGTCACCAGTTCGTAGTCTGGCCAGTGGGCGTCGCGCAGGAATTGCCGCGGATAGGGTTCGATGCAGGTGAAGTGACAGGGAAAGCCTTCTGTTCGGTTCTTTTCGACCGCCCGCATGGCGATCAACGTGCTGTCACCGCCACCGATCTCCACCATCTTGCGCGGTTTGCGCTCCCGGATCAGGGCATAAAGCGCAAAGGCGTCGGCCAGAGACAGACCGCCATTGGGCTGGGGCACATATTCGTCAGCATAGCTGCTGAACGTTGTGTCCAGCAGCTCCATCTGCCCGGTCTCGTTCATGTCAACGCCCATCATGGAAAATGGGCGCTCATACACGTCCGGCGTCAAATCCTTCACCGAGGGTATGGGTGAGTAATATTCGTTTGCGGTGACGTGTAGGTCGAGGTGTCGCTCCAGGAAATGGAAAGACCTGCGCGCCAGCTGACGAGTGACGCGCGCCTTCATGGTATGGAAACGGTCAACTATCGCCACTGACGAGCCTCATATGAATTGACCAGTTTCATCCGGCGCTACTGTACTATATTTGCCGGGGGAATATAGCGCTGTTGGGCAGGCGTGAGTTTGTCAAAGGTCTTCCGGCTCACCTTATAGAGCGAACCGCGGTTCAGCAGCGCGATAGGGGGCACGAAGGTGGAGTAGCCCAAGTCGCGATAGCCTTCATCGGGCATGCCCGCCTTGTGTAATCCGCGCGTATCCTCAAGAATTATCGTGCCAGCGGGTACCACGCTGATAATCTCGCGTCCGCTCGACTCTGGGTAGACCGAACGGATTTCGTCGTCAGAATAGTAAATCTTTCCGTCAATGCGACGGTCACTGACCGAGCCTGCAATGTAGTGATGCGGGCCAGTCTTGAGGGTGCAGTCGGACAAGAAGACGAAAGCCTTAAGCAGGTGTGTCTCATGGTTCCTGTCGCGATGCCAGGCGTGGTTCATCACCACGAAACGGGCCGGAAAATTGCGACGAATATAGGCTTCAACCATCTGAGGGACAAAGCCGAAATAGGCCTCGGCGATCGGTAGCACGTTTGGATCAAGCCAGAGGTCTAACCAGTCACCAGTGTCTGGCAGTTCCGTCGTCAAGGTTGACGGCTCGTACTCGGCGACCGCTTGGCCGTAGGATTTGACGTCTTTGCGGTCGAAGGTGAGACCTCGCTGAGCGAGGGTATGCGGTGTCGCCAAGAAGTTGCTCTTGATCAGGTCCGCATCCCGCGTTGGGTCGATGCGCGACTGCGCCAGCGTGGGGAATTCGAAGTTGAGATCTTCCTCGATGCGCTTGCGGTATTGTTCCTGCAGTTGCTTTAGCCTCTCTGTGCCAACGAGGTGATCGAACATCACATAGCCGTGCTCACGCAGGTGCGCGAGTTGTGCCGATTGCTCAGAAGTCAGATTGCTGGCATTGGCCCGACGGCCGACGCGTGCCAACTTTTCCAAGGCAGTTCTAACAAACGCCATACGCTCGCTCATCGACAATCTCCTTGGCCGTCCGGCTGGCAAATCAAGCTAATCTCGAGTTTGTACTTAGCATTTCGAGTCCGTGCCATGCCAGCTACAAACTGGCCTCGATCCCGGCCTGGCCATGGTTTATGCCCAGCTTGGTGCCATGGAGCGATAGCTTGTTTTGCGTCGGCCATCTTGGTAGGCACAGGCATCCTTCAATCGATTGGTTACATCCTGCCATGTCATATCCAGCTGCGCTCGAACGGCGTCAGATGCTGAAACGCAAATTGCGCAATCGTGAGCGCGTGTTCGGCGGCTGGGTGTCCTATCCCGATCCGGGGATTACTGAAACCTTTGCGAAGGCGGGTTTTGATTTCATCGCCATCGACATGGAACACACCACCATCTCGCTGGCGGAAGCACGGCAGATCATCACCTCGTGCCATGCCGAGGGCGTGACCTGCCTGCCGCGGCCGGTGTCGCACAATAACGACATCGTCAAGCCGCTGCTGGAAGCCGGCGCCGACGGCATGATCATCCAGATGGTCGAGACCGCCGAGGAGGTCCGCCGCCTCATCGACATCACCAAGTTCCCCCCGAACGGCAAGCGCAGCTACGGCGTCAACCGTGCCCATGGCTATGGCTTCGATTTCGACGCCTACATCGCCGATTGGAACGACAGCTCCTCGCTGATCCTGCAGGTGGAGTCGATCAAGGGCGTCGAGAACATCGACGCGCTGCTGGCCTTCGACGAAGTCGACGGCGTCATGGTCGGGCCCTACGATATTTCCGGCTCGCTGGGCGTGGCCGGCCAGACCAACCATCCGCTGGTGCGCGAAGCCGCCCGCAAGGTGGTCGAGGCCTGTGCGCGCGCCGGCAAGAGTGTGTGCACGCAGATCGCCAATGTCACGCCCGAGGCGGTCGAGGACGCTTTTGCCCAGGGCTACACATACGTCATCCTGGGTTCGGACCTGTTCGTGCTAACCAATTGGGCGCGCCAGACCGGCGCAGTCGTCAATCAGTTCCGGAAGGCCTGACCCATGAACGCGTTTACGTCCGAGCTGTTCAGCGTCGAGGGCCGGGTTGCCGGGGTCACCGGCGGTGGCGGGCATTTGTGCGGCGAGATGGCCCGAGGCCTCGCCAAGGCCGGCGCCAAGGTCGTGGTGATGGATTTGCGGCTGGAAAAGGCCGAGGCCGTCGCCCAGCAGATCAAGGATACCGGTGGGCAAGCCGTCGGCGTCGAGCTCGATGCGACCAAGAAGGACAGCTTCAAGGCGGCCCTCGATCAGGCCGTCGCAGCGTTCGGCCCACTCGACATTTTCGTCAATGGCGCCGGCATCAACAGTTCCACGCCGTTTTTCCAGATGGAACTCTCCGAGTGGAATGCGGTGATGGATTCCCAAATCACCAGCACCTTCCTGGGCTGTCAGGTCATCGGCGAGCACATGGTCGGCAAGGGCCGTGGCTCGATCATCAATATCTCGTCGGCTTCGGCCGGCCCCCCGCTGTCCAAGGCCTTCCCCTATTCTGTCGCCAAGGCCGGCATCAAGAACCTGACGCAGAACCTGGCTCGCGAATGGGCCTTGCAGGGCGTGCGCGTCAACGCCATCCGGCCGGGCTTTTTCCCCACCGACTGGAACCGCAAGAACTTCATCACCCCCGAGCGCGAAGCCGCGATCCTGGGCCACACCCCGATGAAGCGCTATGGCGAAGTCTCCGAACTCATCGGCGCGCTGATCTGGCTCGCCTCGGATGCGTCGGGCTTTGTGACCGGGGCCGAGATCGCCGTCGACGGCGGTTATTCCGCCATGACCATTTAGGCCGCTCATGACCAAAACAGTCATCATCACCGGCGGCAGCAAGGGCATTGGCCGCTCGCTCACCGAAGGCTTTGCGGCGGCTGGCTACAAGGTCGTGGTCGGCGCGCGCAACGATAGCGGCATATCGGAAGTCGACCCCGACAATATCCGCTTCGTGCAATGCGATGTGCAGAACGAGGCGGACCACCGCCGCCTGCTCGACGCCGCCATGGACTGGACCGGCCAGCTCGATGTCTACATCAACAATGCCGGCTTTTCCGCCTGGCGGCCGATCAGTGATATCGACGGCGAGTTCTTCGATGACATGATGGCGGTCAACCTCAAGGGGGCGTTCTTCGGCTGCAAGATTGCGTCCGAAGGGCTGCGTAAGGGCGGCGTCATCATCAATATCTCGAGCCTTGCCGGCAAGCGCGGCACGGCCAACAATTCGATGTATGTCGCCACCAAGTTCGGCATGAACGGCATGACCCAGGCTCTGGCCAAGGAGCTGGGACCGCGCGGCATTCGCATCAATGCGCTGTGCCCGGTGCTGGTGCGGACGCCCGGTCTGATGGAGGCGCTGGCCGTCGAAGGCTCGCCCGCCAAGGGCGATCCCGAAGCGTTCCTCGCCGGGTTCGCGGCGCGCGATGCGGCGCTGGGCTTTCTGCCCGAAGGCGAGGACGTGGCGGCCATGGCCGTGTTCCTCGCGTCCGAACAGGCACGTGCCATCAGTGGCCAGTGCATCAATGTCGACAGTGGCGTCTTGCCAGGGTGACCCAAGTGACCAAGATCGTTGCCGTTATTCCGTCCCATCTGGCGTCCGTTCGGTTCCCCGGCAAAATCCTGTTCCCGTTCGCCGGCATGCCGATGATCGAACATGTGCGGCGCCGGGCACTGCTGGCCCAGGGCCTGCACAGTGTCGCGGTGGCCACCTGCGATATCGAAATCGCCGATGCCGTGCGGGCCGGCGGCGGCGACGTGATCATGACCGCCGATACCCACCGCAACGGCACCACGCGCGTCGCCGAAGCCGTGGCGGCGCTCGACTGCACCCACGTGCTCCTGCTCCAAGGCGATGAGCCGCTGCTGCTGCCGCGCCATGTCGAGGCGATGATTGCCGCCATCAACGCCAATCCTGAAAACGACGCCTGGAACGCCACGGCGCCGATCAGCGAGCCCGAAGAACTCGACCGCCACTCCTTCGTCAAATACGCGATCAATGCCCAAGGCCGGGTGATCTACGGCTTCCGCCGCTCGCCCTCGACGGCCGCCTTTGCCGATCAACAGCGCTATATCCGCAAGGTGCTGGGCATCATCGCCTATCGCCGCGATTTCCTACTCGAGATCGCCGCCGCGCCCCAGTCGCTGGTCGAGCGCTACGAATCCATCGAGCAGATGCGCATCGTGGAAGCCGGCCATTCGCTGCACTCCGTCCCGGTCGAGGAAAGCCTGCCATCGGTCAATGAACCGCACGAAGCCGACATCGTGCTGGAGCATATTCGCGATGACCCCGAGCAGGCCCAATTGCTCGCGCGGATTCTCGCATGATCGACGCAGCGGACTTGGTCGCCGATCCACAACTCGCCGAGTGTTTCGGGATACTGGCTTCGGCATCGGCTGACATATTGAGAGGCGCAGGCGATCCCGCGATGATCGCCAATCCCTATCTTCATCCGCGCAACATACATCCGGGCAATTTAACACTCTATCGGCCCTTGATCGATGGACTCGACGAACCGCGGACTGGTCTCAAGAATAAACTTGTGGGCCTCAGGGCACTCGGCACTGCGCTGCGCGACAAGAGTACAGCATGGCAGGGAGACGATGTCAGCGCGCCGATCGACGTCCTTTTCGTCTCGCATCTGTTGCGGCCAGAGCAGGCTACGAGCGGGCAGGACCTCTATTATGGTAGGCTGCCGGAGGAACTGCAGCAGCATGGACTGCGTTGCGCCGTCGCCATGATAAACCACACCGGCCTCTCCTGGGCCAGCATCGCACCGCGCTGGAAGAAGCAGCCGGCACCTAGGTTGCTGCTGGCCAGAACGCTCTCGGCCTTGGGGGAACTGCGCAATGGTTTCGCGTTGACACGCGCTGGGCGACGTTTGAAGAGCCACTCTTCCAGCGACGCCCTGATCGCCGAGCTCGCCATCCGCGCCGCCATGCATTCCAGTTCGGGGACGGCACGCAGCGCATTGCGTATCGGCATGCAGGTTGCTGCTCTGACGAAACACACACGTGCCCGCGTTGTGGTGATGACCTATGAGGGGCACGCCTGGGAACGACTGGCCATGTTGCTGGCCCGCCGGTCCGTGCCCGACATCCAATGCGTCGGCTATAGCCATGCCGTGCTGTTTCCGGAGCCGCGGGCGATGACCGCCTCCCTCGGCGCGGCGCTCGATCCAAACCATATCCTAACCGCCGGCACGGTTACCCGTGACAAGCTCAAGGAATTGGTGCAGATGCCCAATGTCCGTCTTGGCGTGCTTGGCAGCGTCCGGCGGGGAACGGCGGCACTGTCGCCAGATCGCCCGCAACGGTGCCTCGTTCTACCCGAGGGACTGGTTTCCGAAAGCGTGCCATTGATATTGGCGGCGATACAGGCCGCAAAACTGCTGCCTGACGTCAAGTTTCGCATCCGCCTTCACCCGGTGCTGAAAAGGGAACAACTTCTGTCCGAGGCGCCTCTGCTCCGCAGCCTGCCAACCAATGTCGAATGGTCGGATCAAGGCCCACTAGAAGCCGATTTCGTCGATTGTCGCTGGTTGCTCTATCGTGGGACTAGCGCCGTGTTTCAAGGAGTCGAGGCGGGTCTCAAGCCGTTCTATCTGGGGTTGCCAGGAGAGTTTTCCTCTATCGACCCCTTAGCCGACCTGGATGCCTGGAGGGTAGCTATCAAATCCGGGGCGGACTTGGCATCTGCGATGTCAAATCCGACCGATGTTAAGCTCGAACAGGCAGAATTGGCGGCTGCCCGCCTCTATTGCAGTACATACTTCGCTCCTATCAACCCTGCGGCGCTGATCGATATTGCCAATGGGGTTAGTGGTCAGGGCGCTTTAGCAGAGGACAGCCGATTTGCCTGAAGTATTGCAGCCACACCCCGACCTTCGCTCCGCTCAGTGGGGGGCGCGTTATGCGACCCAGTCGCAATATGGGCATGGCGCGGCCAGGGAACTCTGTAATCCCATCCTGCATTGTCGTGATGAGTTTGGACTGGGTGCATAATGCGAATGGGTCCGCCCAACGGTTTGTCAGTGCCTAAACTCGTAGAGCCCATCCAGAACATGGTTGGCAGCCTGCCTCGCTTCTGGAAACGTGTCCTGCTCGTTGGCTATGATTTGTGCGCTCTGGCCGCTGCACTATGCGCCGCGTACGCCCTGCGCTACGGCGGCTGGCTACCGCCGACGCGGTTGGATCAGTTCATGCTGATAGCCAGCGCTCCGGTAATCGCGATCCCCATTTTCATTAGAGCAGGCCTCTATCGTGCGATAATCCGGTTTCTGCCGGTGCAGGCGTTGTGGACGATCCTGCAGGCCATGTCGATCGCTGTGGTATGTTGGGTTGTCGTCGTCTTTTTGTCCGAAATGGCAGGTAGTGGAACGGTGCCGCGCTCGGTTCCCTTTCTCTACTGGGCCTTCGGTATCGTCTTCATTGCTGGCAGCCGATTTATCGCCAAGGCGCTTCTGTGGCCCAGCGGTAATTCTGCAAGTGGGAGCCGGCCGGTTGCCATCTACGGAGCCGGTGAAGCCGGTGCGCAACTAGCGCATACGCTGCGGATGCAAGGCCAGCGCATGGTCGTTGGCTTTCTCGATGACAAGCCACAGCTGCACGGTCGGGATGTCGCCGGTGTGCGCGTCTTCAGCCCTTCCCATCTCCCCACTTTGGTGGAGCGATATGGGGTGACCGAAGTCATTCTCTCGATTCCTTCTCTGACGACGCACCGCCGCCAGGAGATTTTTGCGGCTGTCGGCGGACATGGCATCAAGGTGCGGACGGTACCGCATCTGTTCGACATAGCCACGGGCAAGTACTCGATCAGCGAAGTCCGTGAGATCGATATCGATGAGTTGCTCGGCAGATCGTCTATCCCGTCTGACCCGGAATTGTTTGGTCAGATCATAGCCGGACGCAGCATTATGGTGACGGGTGCCGGTGGATCGATCGGCTCGGAACTGTGCCGGTTGGTGACGAAGTGGGCGCCGCAGCGCCTCGTGCTGTTCGAGAGCAATGAATTTGCCCTCTACCAGATCGAGCGCGAGTTGAGCACCATCAAGGATCTTGCGATAGTCCCGCTCCTTGGCTCTGTCACGGATCAGAAACGTCTTGCCGCGGCCATGCTAGAACATGGCACCGACGTAGTGTTTCATGCTGCTGCCTACAAGCATGTGCCACTCGTCGAGGCCAATCCGCTCGAAGGCATCTACAATAACGTTTTTGGTACTCGCGCGATCGCTAGGGCGGCACTCGAAGCGGGAGTGATGCATTTTGTGCTGATATCAACCGACAAGGCGGTCCGCCCAACAAACGTGATGGGAGCCACCAAACGTTGGGCTGAACTCATCGTGAACGCTGTTGCGAGAGAGGCCGCCGCTAGTGGTTCTGGGCAGAAATTCTGCGCTGTCCGCTTTGGCAATGTTCTTGGCTCAAACGGCTCGGTGGTGCCGTTGTTTAAAGAACAAATTGCGGCCGGGGGGCCGCTGACTCTCACCGACACGGCAATGACGCGCTATTTCATGTCAATCCATGAAGCGGCCGAACTGATCGCACAGGCGGGCGCACTGTCTGAAGGCGGGGACCTGTTTGTCCTCGACATGGGTGAGCCCGTACTGATCCGGACGCTTGCGGAGAACATGATAAGACTGGCTGGCCTGTCTGTCCGTGGCCCGGGGGTTCCCCACGGGGAAATCGAAATCGTGGTCGTAGGAAAAAGGCCGGGTGAAAAGCTGTATGAGGAATTGTTTTACGACGAAACGAGCACCGTAACGACCTCGCACCTAAAGATCCGTCGTGCACCAACGGCAGATACGGGTGGCCAAAATATCTTGACAATGCTGGATGCTTTGGAAGGCGTACTGGAGCAACGCGACGAACCCCAAGCGCGAAGAATTTTATTTAGCGTGATCGCGGACCGTAGCTGAGCATATCTATAGAAGGGCTGGCTCTAGTCGTTTCATTAGGAAGAGTGAAGCGTGTTCTGTCGCAATTTCGAATTCTTGATTTCTTGACTTGAGTCGTCGTCCGGATTGTTCGAACTCTTTTATGCGGGAGTGATTTAATTATATTCTATTAGACAGTCTTGCTTCGCCACCTTATCCCCGCTTTCCGTGCGTTAACGGTGATCTCACGATCGTCCGTCCTGCGATGTGCGATCAAGCGCCGTAAACGCCCGCGCTGTGAGTAGCGGCGGTGTTAATTTAGCAAATTAGATTCGACCTCAAACTCTATATGAGGTCGTTGTTTATCAAAGGGATTTTCGCACCCTCAGTCCGGCCACCGCTTCCCTTCTCAAATGCCCACTTAATTTAACCCCGACCGCTGGTGCTTGTCGTGGAGGAAGAAAATGCGACGCTGCGCTGCGCGCGCATTGGATAAGGGTGCCTGACGGTGCTCTTGACCCAGAAGCAAGCCGCGGACGCGCCGGCGTTGCCCCAGCTCCACGGAGCTAGGGGGGTGGGATGATAGGCGACCTGTTACCAACTGCGACCGGCACACGACCGCCTCAAATATTGATGGGCATCTGGCCTGCGACGCTGGCGTACCGAAGGAGCTGCTCCGACGCCTAGCGGATCGTAACCCACCCCATTTTTGAGCCGTCTGCCGCGCACTTGAGGAACGGCAGCTTCTCTATCGCGGATTGTGTCAAGGGTCGCGCGAAGACATCTGCCGCGGGGGGGGCGGCACTGCTGACCGTGGAATGTCGCCGATAAGCGGCACGCGTATAGGGTTAGACTTTACTGCTTGGCATGAGGTCGTGCCACACGGGGCTCGCGCTTCTCTTCGGGGTCGGCACTTTGGTCGCCCCATGATGGGGTAAGAAAGGTGGAGTGGACCAATCTTTCAGGCGCCCTTGCTACTGACAGGGCTGCAGCCATTACGATCTCACGCCACCTTCGTCCCCGTGAGGACCTCTTTCCTGCCGAGGCAGAACCGTTAAAGCTCCTGTAGTTGGGTATCAGGCGAGCGCTGCAGCGGGTTCGCTGCCCCAGCGGAAGTCGGTGCCATCGGTCCGCATCCGGGGCAGGATCACCGCCAGGCGGCGGGCTACAGCGACAATGGCACGGCGCTGGCCTCGCCGTTGCGCAACCCGCATGCCCCAGGCCTTCAGCCACGAC
>NZ_JBEPOL010000011.1:0-114381 GCF_040546795.1 Devosia sp. UYZn731 | reverse complement strand
CAATGTTTGGGGAAGGGGGGGGGGGGGGGGGCGGGGGGGGCGCCGCGGGCCCCCCCCCCCCCGGGGGGGGGGCCCCCCCCCCCCCCCGCCCCCCCCCCCCCCCCCCCCCCCCCCCCCCCCTTCCGCGGGCACCTTCACCCCGGTAAGGCCCCCTCACCCGGCGCTGCGCGCCGACCTCTCCCCCGAAGGGAGAGGTGAGAAAGGCCTCCGCCCCTGTCTTAGATCTGATCCAACCCGTACAACAAATCCGCGATCAAATCATCGCTGGCTTCCAGCCCGACCGAGAGCCGCAGCAGGCCGGGGGTGACGCCGGTTTCCAAGCGGACTTCTTCGGTGAGGCGCTGGTGCGTGGTGGTGCGCGGGTGGGTGATGATCGACTTGGCGTCGCCCAAATTGTTGGAAATCAGGATCACGGCCAACGAGTCCGAGAGCTTGAATGCCGCCTCTTGCCCGCCCTTGACGTCGATGGCGAGCAGCGTCGAGCCGGCCTTCATCTGCCGCTTGGCCAAGTCGTATTGCGGGTGCGACTTGTGGTGGGGGTAGATAACGCGGTTGACCTTGGGGTGATTGCCCAGAACCTCGGCGATTTTCGCGGCGCTTTCGGTCATCTGGCGGACGCGCAGAGGCAGGGTTTCGAGGCCTTTGAGCAGCACCCACGCGTTGAAGGCGCTCAGCGTGGCGCCGGTCTGGCGGAGCAGCGTGTGGACGTCGCCGGTGATCAGTTCCTTGCTGCCGAGCACGACGCCGCCGAGCACCCTGCCCTGCCCGTCGATATGCTTGGTGGCCGAATAGGTGACGAGATCGGCGCCCAATTGCAGGGGCTTCTGGTAGAGGGGCGTGGCGAAGACGTTGTCGACGATCAGCTTGGCGCCATGGGCGTGGGCGATATCGGCAACGGCGGCGATGTCGACCAGCTCGAGCGTCGGATTGGTCGGCGTTTCGATGAACACGACCTTGGTATTGGGCTGCATGGCGCGGGCGAAGTTTTCGGGATCGCGGCCATCGACCAGCGTCGAGCTGACGCCCCAACGCGGCATGAAATCTTCGACCACGAAGCGGCAACCACCGAACAGCGCTTGGGCCGCAACGATGTGATCGCCGGCCTTGACCTGGCTCATCACCGCATTGGTGACCGCCGCCATGCCGCTGGCAAAACCGCGCGCGGCCTCGGCGCCTTCGAGCAGCGCCATGCGTTCCTGGAAAATATCGACGGTCGGATTGGCGAAGCGCGAGTAATTGTGCGCGCCGGGAATTTCGTTGTTGAACAGGCGTTCGGCGTGGTTCGAGCTAGGGTAGCTGTAACCTGAGGTGAGGAACAGCGCCTCGGAGGTTTCGTTGAACGCAGTGCGCTTGTCGCCGCCATGCACGAGCAGGGTTTCGGGCGCGCGCTTGCTTGGGTCGTTGAGGGGATTGTCGGCCTTGGACATGGAATGCCTTCAAACAAAAAAACCGGCGCACAAACATGCGGCCGGTTAGAACGGTCTCTTAGCAATTTATTTAAAGTGGCTGCAACCAGACCGGCCAAATCACCACTGATCGGGATGTAATTCCATTTGCCGCTTGGCGTCAATTGCGCGGATTGCTAGGGAAAGCCATCGGCATGCGGGACAGATCGCTATGAGCACGCAACAGGCTTGGCCGCAGGGCATTTTTCCGGCGCGGCTGATCGAGCAATTGCACCGGCAGGGTGCCATCGCCACGGCGCGTGAGTTCGATGTGGACCAGGTGCAACCGGCGAGTCTGGATCTGCGGCTGGGGGATACGGCGTTTCGGGTGCGCTCCAGCTTTTTGCCGGGGCCGAGCCATTCGGTGGCCGGGCGGATCGATGCGCTGAAGCTGCATGAAATCGACCTCAAGGGCGGCGCCGTATTGGAGCGCGGCTGTGTGTATCTGGTGCCGCTGCAGGAAAGCCTGGCGCTGCCGGATGCGGTGAGCGCTTCGGCCAACCCCAAGAGTTCGACGGGGCGGCTGGATGTGTTCACTCGGGTTATCGGTGATCGGGCGCGCGGGTTCGACCAGATGCCGGCCGGCTATCATGGGCCGCTGTATCTCGAAGTCAGCCCGCGCACGTTTCCGATATTGGTGCGGACGGGCTCGCGGCTGAGCCAGATGCGGTTCCGTTCGGGCGATACCAAGCTGAGCGTGGCGGAGCATCAGGCGCTGCACCGGCAGCAGACGCTGGTGTTCGGCGATCACCGGCCGGTGGACGACGGGGTGGCGCTATCGATCGACCTCAAGGGCGCCGAGCGCAATGGGCTGATCGGGTTTCGGTCCAAGCGGCATTCGTCGGTGGTGGATGTCGACAAGAAGGCAGCGCTGGATGTGCTGGATTTTTGGGAGCCGCTGACCAATCGCGGCAGCGACGAGCTGATCCTCGACCCGGATGAATTTTATATTCTGGTCAGCGACGAGGCGGTGCATGTGCCGCCCACGCATGCGGCCGAAATGGTGCCGTTCGATCCGTTGGTGGGCGAGTTCCGGGTGCACTATGCCGGGTTTTTCGACCCCGGGTTTGGGCATTCGCCGGCCGGTGGCACGGGGAGCCGCGCGGTGCTGGAAGTGCGCAGCCGCGAAGTGCCGTTTTTGCTGGGACATGGGCAGACCATCGGGCGGCTGATTTACGAGAAGCTGGCCGAGCCCCCGGATCGGCTTTATGGCTCGGCGCTGGGCTCGAACTATCAGGCCCAGACGCTGAAGCTATCCAAGCATTTCAAGCCGTATTTGCCGTAGAGCCACGAGCCTGGAAGGCTCTGTGAAGCCAATAAATCCACCACGTCATTCCCGCGCAGGCGGGAACCTATTCTTGTTGCCGGCGGCAGGATCGCCGAATGGGTTCCCGCGTACGCGGGAATGACGCCGGGGCATTAGACGGCAGGCGCCCCTGCCCGATCACCGCGCCGTCCAGCCGCCATCGATCAGCATGGTCTGGCCGGTGATCAGCGACGCCGCCGGCGATGCCAGGAACACCACGGCGCCGGCGACTTCGTGCGGCTCGCCGATGCGATGGAGGGCGGCGATGCGGTCTTCGACATCGGCCTTGAAAACCGGGTCGGACAGCGCGGGAGCGGTGCCGGGGGTGGCGATGAAGGTGGGGGCGACGGCGTTGACGGTGATGCCGTATTGGCCCCATTCGACCGCCATGCACTTGGTCATGTGGGAGACGGCGGCCTTGGCGAGGCAATAGATCGCCTCGCCGGGCAGGGCCACGAAGGCGGCTTGCGAACTCATATTGATGATGCGCCCGCTGCCCCTGGCGATCATGTGCTTGCCGGCATGTTGGGCGATGAAGAACGACGATTTGAGATTGATGCCGATGGTGTCGTCGAAGGTGACTTCGGTGAAGTCCTCGACCGGGCCCTGGCTGCCACCGCCGCCGACATTGTTGACCAGGATATCGATGCGGCCGAGTTTGGCGATGGCCTCGTCCATGGCGGCGCGCGATTGATCCAAATTGGCCGCGTCCATCTGCAGCTTCAGCACGCGGCGGCCAAGGCCAGCGATTTCATCGGCCAGCCCGCCATCGGCCGCGATATCGCGCAGGCCAAGGGCCAGGTCGGCGCCGGCATTGGCCAAGGCCAGCGCGATCGCCCGTCCCAGCCCGCGACCGGCGCCGGTTACCAGGGCGACTTGTCCGCTCAAATCAAAACTCGGTTGCTGCATGGCAATTCATCCCTTCGCTCGACGGGGATTATGGCGCACAGCAGGCCCGCATTGCCAGCGGGATGCGGCGTTATTGCACGCGCTGCTGCACCTGCCCGTTCTGGTCGCGCAGCGTGTTGGGGCCGTTGAACTGGGCCTGGGTGATGGAGCAGTAGTTGGTCACCTGGGTATCGGAAAAGATCGAGAAGGTGACGAGCACGCCGTTCTGCATCTGCGAGGCCCAGAAGCCGTGTCCGGGATAATCGGAACACATCTGGCCATTGGCGCAGACGCGAGTCTGGGTGGTGAACAGGCCGCTGGGCTCAAACGTGGTATAGCGCTGGGCGACCTGGCCGGGACTGAACTGGTTGGGGACTTCGGTGTACCAGACGCCGGTCAATTGCCCCATGGCCTGTGGATCGGCGCCGGCCTGGAACTGCTGCCAGCCCTGGCTCAGGTTCTGGTCGACATTGCCGTTCTGGTCGCGGCAGACGTCGTTCTGCGCCAGAGCCGGCATGGCGATGGATGCGGCAATGGCCGCGACGATAAAAACCCTGCGGTTCATGATCGGTGCTCCCTCCGGACCGCCCCCGGTCCTGCTGTCTGGAGCGAATGGTTCCGCAAAGTTTACTCCCCGTCATCCCCCCACAATGGGGTATGGAGCAATTCAGACCGGCGAGGGCGAGCGCGGGACGAGGGCCCAGGGCCGACCAGCTCGCAGGGCCGATATCCGATCGGACAGCGCCGGATCGCGCTTATCAAGCGCGTTGATCGTGCAAGCCATCGCGTCGCGCTTGACGCCCTGCCCCATTTGACGCATCAAGAGGCGATTGCGGGTGTAGCTCAATGGCAGAGCAGAAGCTTCCCAAGCTTACGACGAGGGTTCGATTCCCTTCACCCGCTCCATTTCCCATTTCCAGATTAGCTATGTAGCTGAAAAGGCTGCCGTTTTTTCAATGCGCGCCAGTGCCGCGACTGAACTCGGCTAACCCTACGCTACAGAGTGTGCATCAAAGTACGCTAGCTGGGTCTAGCGAACGCCGGTTCATTGGGCATGCGCTTGGAACGCGTGACTTGGCAGTCGCGCGGCGAGTTCGAGATCGTCTGGCCGATACCGATGATGATCTTGGGCTTCGGCTAGCCCGCCGCACCTAGAACTCATTCCAATCCTGGGCTATCGCCGCATTGCCTTGGGTCAGATATGCGCGCGCCGGCCGTGATTTCGACGGCGCTACCACGACGGGTGCCGTGTGGGACCCAAGCGAGCGCGGGACATCCCCGGTCGTGAACACGTCAATGATATTGTCGAGCTCGTTGGCCTGCGCCTCGGTCTGTTCTATCGCCGCATTGGTCTCCTCCACCAGCGCCGCATTGTGCTGGGTCATTTCATCCATCTGCTGCATCGCGACATTGACCTCACGGATGGCCGAAGCCTGCTCGTGGCTCTCCTGTGAGATCGACTCCAGCGCCGCGGTGTTTTCGCGGATGTCGTCGAGCATGCCGTGCAGCTTGCTGGCGGCATCCGAGACCAGACGCGAACCGCCCTTGACCTCGTTGGCCGACTGCTCGATCAAAATCTTGACGTCCGCCGATGCAGACGCCGCCGATTGCGCAAGCCGCCGTACTTCCACCGCAACCACGGCAAACCCCTTGCCCGCGTCCCCTGCCCGAGCGGCTTCCACCGAGGCGTTCAGCGCCAGCAGGTTGGTCTGGAAGGCGATATCGTCGATCAGCCCGATGATGTTGGAAATCTTGCTGGACGAGGCCGTGATGCGATCCATGGCTTCGGTCGCCTGGCCCATCACCGCGCCGCTGTCTTCGGCCGTCCGCGATACCGACTTGGCTTGGACGCTGGCGGCCTGCGCCTTTGTGGCGCTGGCCAGCACCGTCGAGGCGAGCTGCTCCATGGCCGCCGACGTCTCCTCGATGGCAGCCGCTTGCCTCGTGGTGCGCTCGCTGAGGTCATTGGCCCCAGCCAAAATTTCACCCGTCGCGGTCTTGAGCGTTCCAGACGTGCCCTTGAGCCTGCCAATGATATCGGTCAGCGTATCGGCCACACCGTTGGCGTCGGTCTTCAGCTTGGCGAAAGCGCCGGCATAGTCGCCAGTCATGCGTCGCGTCAGGTCAGTATTGGCCAATGCCGTCAGCACCTGCCCAACATCGGCGATGCCGCGATCGACGGTAGTCACCAGATTGTTGACGCTGCCGGCGAGCCCATTGAGTTCTGGATCGGGGAATTCGGTATCAACCCGCTTGCTGAAATCGCCCGCGATAGCGGCATCCACCACTTGTCCAAAGGCACGTTGCAGTTCAGCCATCATGCGCTGACGTTCCGCCTGATCGGCGATGACGCGGGTCGCTTCCGCTTCGGTCATCTGGCTGATCTTGAGGCCATTCTCGCGGAAGACTTCCACGGCCCGCGCCATGTCGCCGATCTCGTCCCTGCGGTTTTGCCCCTTCAGCTCGATATCGAAGTCATTTTGGGCCAGCGCCGCCATGTTGGCATTGAGCCCGGCGATCGGCCGACTGATGCTGCGCGCGATCAGCACACCGATGAGCAGCAGCAACAGCGTCACCCCCAGCGCGATGGCGCCGCTCGTCAGGGCTGCGCTCATGAAGATGGCATCGACCTGGGTTAGCAGCACGCCCGAGGCAATATTCCAGCCCCAGGGACGAAACACTTCGGAATAGCTGACCTTGTCGAATTCGCCGCCCTTGGGATCCTTGAACAGATAGGTTTCATAGGCCGAGCCGTTGGCCACCGCATTGGTGATCATCTCTTTCATGTAGAGCTTGCCGCGGCCGTCCGCTTCGATCGAGCGGTCATTGCCTTCCTTCTCGGGCTTGGTGGGATGCATCAGCATCACCATGTCGACGGTGTCGATGAAGACATACTCCTTGCCCTGGTAACGGAACCCGCGCAGCGACGCCAAGGCCAGTTTCTTGGCCTCGTCTTCAGTGAACTCGCCAGCTTGCGCGCGATCGTAATAGTTCTGCGCAATGCTGACGGCCCCCTGCACCACGCTCTGCAACTCGGTGCGTTTGAAATCATCAAGATTGGAGCGCAACGTATAAAGCTGGAATGCCAGCACCCCGGCAAAGCCGACCGCGAAAACGGCGATGAGGCTGTAAAGGCGACGGGCGATGCTACCGGTGAGGAGGGCTGACACTGTTGGTCTTTCTGGTTGGAGAATGACCGTTCACAGCGAAGGATAGGCCTGGGATTCTGAGTACGGCCCCGGCACTTAAGGTTCGGTAAACTACGTTGCCGCGCTGGTCTCTGGGCACGAAAATGTAGTCGAGGTCTCGTCGCAGCGCCCTCCCCGCATGCGAGCCATATCCGCTTGCGACCGGCACCGGTCGTGTTCTCGTTCACCATCAATGACGACCCCGTCGCCATCCAGCGCCGCACGCAGGGATTCAGCGCAAGCGAAGGCCTTCAAGCAAGGTGCGGAAGCTGGCCACTGCCGTAATGGAGGTTTCCTCGGGATTGTCGGAGCTGGCAATCCACGTGGCTGCGTGGCTGCTGGCGCCGTTGATCAGGCGCGCCGCGCCCTCCGTGTCGACGTCTACCAGCACCCCATCGGCCTTGAGTTCGTCCAGGCTTTCTTTCAGGGCCATGACGCAACCATTGGTGTTCGGCCATTGCGAAATGTCCCCCAGAACCGCCGGGGCATCGTGGAACATGATCCGCTGGATCTCAGGCTCGAGCGCCATCTGGATATAGCCGATCCACTCATCGACAACGCCTTGCCAGCGCGTGGGCGCGCGTCCCGAAATCTCCTTCAGGCGCGCCGTCATCTCGGCATCGATTTCCTCGATCACCGCGCGCAGCAGGCCCTGCTTGTCACCAAAGTGATGGTAGAGGGCGCCACGGGTCAGTCCCACCTCCGCGGTGAACTCGTCCATGTTCGAATCGGCGTAGCCGACGGTGCCGAAGGTGTGACGGGCCGCGGCGATCAGCTTGGCGCGGGTCTCCGCGATCATCTCCTGGCGCGTCTTTCGCATCATGTACTCCACGCTAACATACGCTTCGTATCCATATTGACATACGAAGCGTATGTGATTATCTCGCTCGCATACGTTGAGTATATGCGTGACATGCGCTGATGTTCAAGGAGCTTCCAAATGTCAAATCCCTATGCGGAAATATTCAGGGCGTCGGGCGCCAAGGGTTTTTCGGCGGCCGCATTCATCGCACGACTGCCCGTCGCGATGGCGCCAATCGGTATTATCACCATGCTGTCTCAGACTTACGGCGAGTACTGGCTGGCTGGTGCCGTTTCGGCGACGTTCGCGTTAGCAAACGCGTTTGTTTCGCCGCAATTGTCCCGCCTGGTCGACCGCTTCGGGCAGACTGCGGTCGTCGCGCCAGCGGCACTCGTGTCGGTCGCCGCCTTTCTGGTGCTGATTGCGGCGGTAAACCAGAGTTGGCCGGTCTGGACACTATTCGTGTCCGCACTGGTCGCCGCGACGATGCCCAGCATATCGGCGATGGTTCGCGCCCGTTGGAGCGAAATGTTCCGCGATCGGCCGGAGATCAACACCGCCTTCGCTTTTGAGTCGAGTGCCGACGAGCTGATCTACATCGCGGGCGCCTCACTCTCGGTCGCCCTTTCCGTGTCGCTCTTCCCGGAGGCCGGCATGCTCGCCGCCGTCGCATTCCTTGCCGTTGGCACGGCGGCGTTTCTGCTGCAGCGGTCGAGCGAACCAAAGGTGCGGGCGCTTGACCATAATGCCCCGCGGGGCTCGGCTATCTGGCTGCGGCCGGTTCAGATCATCACGCTGGCACTGGTCTTCGTGGGGGCGATATTCGCCACGGCCGAAGTGACGTCGGTCGCCATCACGAAGGAACTCGGCCAGCCGGGTGCGGCCAGTCTTGTCATCGGCGTTTACGCGGTCGGATCGTTTGTGCTCGGCCTCGTCCTCGGCGCGATCAATCCAAAAATGCCTCTCCGGCGCCAGATGCTGATCGCTGTCAGCGTTCTCGCCCTGACTGCCCTGCCGTTGTTGATTGCCGATAGCTCCGTCACGCTTCTTGCGGTAGCCGTCTTCTTTAGCGGTGTCGCCATCTCGCCGACCTTCATCACGGCCTTCGGCCTGATCGAGCGGCGGGTTCCGGAATCCATGCTGACCGAAGGCGTTACCTGGGTCATGACCGGCATCGGTATCGGCATGGCGATAGGCTCACTCGTGTCGGGCTGGGTCGTCGACAACTACGGCGCACAGAACGGCTTCTGGGTCTCTGTCGCGGCGGGTGCGGCAACTGTCCTGACTGTGGCGCTCGGGCAGAGTAGCCTCTGCGAAAAGCAGACTGAGGCCGTCGCGGACAAACAACCTCAACCGGCCGAGTAATGGGATCTGCAAACGCGGTCATTCGATTTCAAAGCGACGCCGCGAGACGCTCGCGGACGGCCGCCTCGGCAGAAGGGGCGGCTTGATTGGGGGGCAATGATCGAAGGATTCTGGCCCGGCGAACTCGCCGGGCCAGAATCGCGTGAGTGGCTCTTGCGCGTGCGGTGGAGGCGCTAGCGCAGGTCGAACCGGTCGGCGTTCATCACCTTGACCCAGGCCGCGACGAAGTCCTTGGTGAACTTGGCCGATGCGTCCGACTGACCGTAGATTTCGGCCAAGGCGCGCAGTTGCGAGTGCGAGCCGAAGATCAGGTCGACACGGGTGCCGGTCCAGCGCAGCTCGCCGCTCTTGCGGTCGCGCCCCTCATAGACTCCTTGCTCGCCGGCCTTGGGCGACCACACCGTGGCCATGTCCAGCAGGTTGCGGAAGAAGTCGTTGGTCAGGGTTTCCGGCCGCGTGGTGAAGACGCCATGCTCGGAGACGCCTGCCTTGAGGACGCGGAGGCCACCCACCAGCACGGTCATTTCCGGCCCCGTCAGGCGCAGCAGTTGGGCTTTGTCGACGAGGGACTCCTCGGGCTCCATGAAGGCACGCGGGGTATAGTGGTTGCGGAAGCCATCGGCGCGCGGCTCGAGCGCGGCGAAGGAAACGATGTCGGTCTGGTCCTGCGAGGCATCCATGCGGCCTGGCGTGAACGGCACGACGAGATCCTGCCCGGCGGCCTTGGCGGCCTGTTCGATGCCCACGCCACCGGCGAGGACGATCAGGTCGGCGAGCGACACGGTCTTGCCGAACGCGGCCTTGATGGCTTCGAGCTTGGCCAGCACCTTGGCGAGTTGCGCGGGCTGGTTGACGGCCCAATCCTTTTGCGGGGCAAGGCGGATGCGGGCGCCATTGGCGCCACCGCGCTTGTCCGAGCCGCGATATGTGGCGGCAGAGGCCCAGGCGGTGGACACGAGTTCGGACACCGTCAGGCCCGACGCGGCGATCTGGCCCTTGAGCGCCGCGATATCGGCATCATTGACCAGTTCGTGATCGACGGCCGGGATCACGTCCTGCCAGATCAGGTCTTCGCTGGGCACTTCGGCGCCCAGATAGCGCACCTTGGGGCCCATATCGCGGTGGGTCAGCTTGAACCAGGCGCGGGCGAAGGCATCGGCAAACTGGTCGGGATTTTCGAGGAAGCGGCGCGAGATCGGGCCGTAGGCCGGATCGAACCGCAGCGCCAAGTCGGAAGTGAGCATGGTGGGGCGATGCTTTTTGCCGGGCACGAAGGCGTCGGGGATGACCGCATCGTCGGTTTTGGCCACCCATTGCTTGGCGCCGTTCGGGCTGGCCGAAAGCTCCCACTCGTAGTTGAACAGGTTCTCGAAAAAGAAGTTGCTCCACTGGACCGGCGTCTGCGTCCAGGTCACTTCGAGGCCCGAGGTGATGGCGTCGGGACCGATACCGGTGCCGTGCTTGCTTTTCCAGCCCAGGCCCTGGTCTTCGAGGTCGGCGCCTTCAGGCTCGGCGGCGATCAGGGACGGATCGCCAGCGCCATGGGTCTTGCCGAAAGTATGGCCGCCGGCGATCAGCGCCACGGTTTCCTCGTCGTCCATCGCCATGCGGCGGAAGGTTTCGCGAATGTCGCGGGCCGAGGCCAACGGGTCCGGATTGCCGTTCGGGCCCTCGGGGTTCACGTAGATCAAGCCCATCTGCACGGCGCCCAGCGGCTCGCTCAGCTCGCGCTCGCCCGAATAGCGCTCGTCGCCCAGCCAGGTGCCTTCGGGACCCCAGAACAGCTCCTCGGGTTCCCACACGTCAGCGCGGCCACCGGCGAAACCGAAGGTCTTGAAGCCCATGGATTCGAGCGCGACATTGCCGGTCAGGATCATCAGATCAGCCCAGGAAATGGCATTGCCGTATTTCTGCTTGATCGGCCAGATCAGCCGGCGCGCCTTGTCGAGGCTGGCATTATCGGGCCAGGAATTGAGCGGGGCGAAACGCTGCTGGCCCTGCCCGGCGCCGCCGCGGCCATCGGTGATGCGATAGGTGCCGGCGCTGTGCCAGGCCATGCGGATAAAGAGGCCACCGTAGTGCCCGAAGTCGGCCGGCCACCAGTCCTGCGAATCGGTCATCAGGGCGGTGAGGTCCGCCTTTACCGCCGCGAGATCGAGCGTCTTGAACGCCTCGGCATAGTCGAATTCCGCACCCAGCGGGTTGGACAGGGCCGAATTGCGGTGCAGCATCTGCAGGTCGAGCTGCTTGGGCCACCAATCGCCATTGCCGTGGCGGGCCTTGGGGTCTTTTCCGGCCTTGCCGCTATGGTCGACCGGGCATTCGCCAGCACCGGCGCTCGCGGTGTCGTGCGGATTGGGGGCGTGGGGATCGCTCATGTGAGGCTCCTATTGCTGCTGCTGGCGCGGTTATAGGAGCGTGACTTCCATTAGGCCAATCGATAAATCTTGGCGGGTCGATAGGATAAAATTATAATGCCGATTTCGCTGAAGCAGATGCGATATGCGGCGGCACTCGCCCGCCACGCCCATTTCGGCCGTGCCGCCGAGGCTTGCGCCGTGTCCCAGCCGGCGCTTTCCCAACAGATTTCGGCGTTGGAGGACCTGTGCGGCACCCCGCTTTTCGACCGGCTCAAGAGCGGGGTTCAACTGACGCCGTTCGGGCGCCGGTTCGTCGAAATGGCGCAGGCGACGATCGAAAGCGCCGAGGCTCTCGATGCCTTTGCGCTTGGCCATGGCGGCAGCCTGAACCGGGCACTGCGGTTCGGGCTTATTCCCACCGTCGCGCCCTATCTGTTGCCGGAAATTTTTCCCGCGCTAACGGCCAGCATGCCAACGGCCAGTTTCACCATCAGCGAGAATCGGACCGAGGCGCTGATCGCGAGCCTTGTCGATGGCAGTCTCGATATCGCCCTGATCGGCACCGAGCCGCCGGAGAACGGCCCCAAACTGATCAGCCGCGCGCTGTTCCGGGACGCGTTCGTTTTGGCCACCAGCCTAGGGGAAGCGGTCGATGGCCCGGTCCAATTGGACCAATTGGCGCCCGAGCGCATCCTGCTGCTCGACGAGGGCCATTGTTTCCGCGATCAGACGATCGCGGCCTGTCGATTGGACCGCCATCCTGGCGCCCGCGCGTTTGCGGCGACGTCGCTGTCGACCATCGTGGAATTCGTGGCCAATGGGCAGGGCGTGACGCTGCTGCCCCAGATTGCCCTGCGCAAGGAGGCCGACGCGCGCATCGCCATCCACGCTATCGCGCTACCGGAGCCCAGCCGCATGCTGTCGCTGGTGTGGCGCGCCGCCAATCCGCTGAGCCCGGTCTTCGAACGCATTGCCGAGGTGATCGAGCAAAGCCGTTCGAAGCCGGAGCGCCTAGTTTAGCCCAGCGCCGATTGCGCCGCGCAGATGCGATCGACCAGGGCGTCGAACTCGCCCTTTGGCGGGCGGTTGGCAGCCAGGCGGCGTTTGAGGTGCGCAATTGGTTCGGCGAGGATTTCGTCGAGGCTTTGGGCGCAGGTGAAGTCGCCAGCGACGCCTTTGACCTTGGAATTGTCGAAGATCGCCGTCCAGGCCTTGTCGCCGGTCAGCGGGCCGATCCATTCGGGATTGTAGCGCACCAGGGTGTCGGTGGGCACATGGACGATCTTGGCTTCGACGCCGAGCAGCCGGCCAATGGCCGTCTGGATGTCGTTCCAGATATGGGCATGGTCATTGGTGATGTGGAACGTATCGTTGAGGGCCGCCGGCTTGCCGAACAGGCCCACGAATGGAACGGCGAAATCGACCGACCGCGTAAGTGTCCAGGGGGTATTGCCGTCGCCGGCGACGATGGTGGGCTCGCCATCGAGCATGCGTCGCGCCATGACGTCGCTGTCGCCCATCATGATGGGCAGGCCGGTGCGCACCGTATGGCTGGGACGCACGATGGTCCAGGCCAGGTTGCTGGACGCGATGAGCAGGTTTTCGCAGGCGATCTTGGCCTGGCTATAGGGCCAGTATGGGTTGATGGCAGGCGTGTTCTCGGTGATCACGTAATGGCGCGCGGGCTTCTCGTAGACGGAGGCCGAGGAGATGAAGATGTATTGGCCGCAATGGCCGGCAAACACCTCGATGTCACGCGCCATTTGGTCGGGCGTGAAGACGATGAACTGGCACACCACGTCGTAATTGGCCTTGGCCAGATCGGCATAGTCCGGCGAGGTCAGGTCGCCCACGATGGAGGTGACGCCGCCCGGCAGCTCATCCGGGCGCTTGCCGCGATTATACACCGTTACCGCATGCCCCTGGGCCACGGCCCGCTCGACGCAGGGATAGGAAATCTGCCCCGTGCCGCCGATGAAAAGTACGTTCAATGCCAGTCTCCTCGTTTCCCGCCTAGCGCGCGTGTTAGCGCCAGTGTTCACAATGGAGGCCGGCTTGTACAGCCTTTACAGCAGACGCAATCTGGCACGGTAGTGGACGGTGGCGTTGATCACTGGCAGGGCAGATCGAACTGAGGCGCAGAGGCCTTGCGCGGTCGGTGGCTGCCTTTCAGACAGCCACGCGAAATGCAGGTCAGGCCGCTCCGTCACCGAGTTGCGCCAGCTTGATCTGGGTCAACAGGCTCAATTCGTCATAGACGTTCCATTCATCGACGATCTTGCCATCCTTCCAGTGATAATGGGACATGCCCATCACCTGCAGGCGTTTGCCCGTCGGATCACCCAGCTCGCCCAGAATGCCATAGCCGAGATGGTGACCCTCCATGATCCAGCGCACCGCAACCTTGGTGCCGCCCTCTTCGCTGGGGTTTGACGAGACATATTGGGGCTCGAACGAGGCATCGGGGATCGAACCGATCAGCCCCAGATGCTGGTGGATAATGGCGGCGACGCCGTAGAGCTCCTTCATCAGCGGGCCGTGGTACTGCGCGGTGGGCGCATAGACTTCGGCGATCTTGCCGAACATGCGCTTGGTGAACACCTCGTGCAGCATTTCGAGCGTCTGCACTTCGATGTCGTTATGCGCCAGCGCGGTATCGGCTTTTTCGGGCGGCGGGGTTTGGCCCAGGAAGCGGCGGTTTTCACCGATGTCGAGCGAGATCAGCCCGGCGTCGAACTTCGACTTGGCGGTGCGGGCGGCGAAATGGTTGGGATCGAGCCCCAACTGCTTGATGATTGCCATCTGATCGGCGACCACCCATTCGCGATAGATCTTGTTTTTAAAGATCATGCAGTCGGCGATGGTGCGTGAGACAAACGGCTTGCCGGTCGGTTGGCCCAGATGGCCATATTGGGTGTGGCGGCCCGAACCGGTGACCAGATGCGAGGTATAGAACCCGTCCACGTCATTGCCGTTCCAGATCACCTGAGTGGCCATGCCGCGGCGTTCGGGGAAGGATACCAGCCGCTGGATGGTATCGCGGACGACGTCTTCGCGATTGTAGATCGTGCCAGTGGTGCCATAGAGCACGCAATTGTGGGTGTAGTGGGTGTAGATCAGCCCGATGTCGCGTTCGTCCCAGATCTTGTGGGTGCAGCGCACGATGTAGTCGACGATATCGGTATAGATGTCGTCGAAGCCGTCCATCGATTGGACGCGGGTGCGATTGGTGGGGGCCAGTTCCGGATAATCGCGGCGTTCCACCTGCAATACGGCTTCGCTCGGGGCGATCGCCGAGCCGCCATTGGCGTGCTTGTGGGTTTCGGTCGGGCTCATGATGGCTCCTGTCTGCAAAGGCTGAATGGGTGAAAAACTATCGGTCTGCCGCAGCCATTCGCGCATATGACGCGCCATGGCGGCAGGATTTTCAAGCGGGGCGAAGTGCCCGGCATCCGGAATGGTAAAAAACTGCGCTCCGGCAATGCCCGTCGCCAGTTCTTCCTGCGCCGGGAGCGGGCAGATGCCGTCATGCTGGCCGGCCAGGATCAGGGTTGGAACATTGATCGCGCCAAGGCGGGGCCGGCTGTCGGCGCGCTCGATGGCCAGTTCGGACTGGGCGGCCAGGACCTCCGCCCCCGCATCGCGGGCCATCGCCAACACCGTCTGCCGCAGGGCAACATTGTCCCGATTGGACGGGGCCACCTGCGTTGGCCAGGCGTCCAGCACATAACTATCCAGGCCCTCGGCCCGACCTTTAGCCACCGCGGCGCGCCGGATTTCGGCATTGCCCGGCAGGTCCGGCCGTGGCGTGGCATCGATCAATGCCAGCCGCGCTATGCGCTCAGGCGCCTGCGCGATCATTTCCAGCGCGACAATGCCGCCCAGGGAAAATCCCGCCAGCGAAAACCGCTTCGGCGCCTCGGCGAGAATGCGATGCGCCATCTCGGCCGCCGTTGTCGCGCCCGTCATGGCGATGACCTGCATGTCGGGCCGGTCGAGCTGGTGCATCAATGGCGCAAACAGCCGTGCATCGCACAGCGTGCCGGCGAGTAGCAGCAAGGGCAGGTTTTGGTTCACGAAACGCCCGCAAACTGGGGAATTTTTGTGGAAAATCGGCGCGACATGATGGGCGCTGGGGTCCTGTGGGGTCAAAATGCAATGCTCGGCAAAAAACACTGGCAAATATTGAATACGTATGCAAGATCAATTTTCGACGTTTCGGACGTTTAGAACGTGTTCATCGATATGGCGTTGGCCACCACCGCCTCCATCGATGGACCGAGATTGCAGCAGAGCCGCCGGCTCGCATTCGGAGTTGCCATGACCCAAACCAATCCCGCCCCCTTTGCCGGCGTGCATTACCTCAAGGCGCCCGAGCGCTCTTCGATCGGCGACAATGCTCCGGTCGAAACGCTGGTCAGCGAGATCATCGCCAATGTGCGCAAGAATGGCGATGCGGCGGTCCGCGAATACTCGGTGAAGTTCGACAAGTCCGATATCTCGGTGTTCGAAGTCACCCAGGCCGAGCGCGAGGACGCGCTGGCAACGCTCGATCCGCAGACCCGCAAAGACACCGAATTTGCCATCGAAAATGTCCGCAAATTCGCCAAGGCGCAATTGGCCACTATCCTGCCGCTGGAGGTGGAGACCCTGCCCGGCGTCCATATGGGCCACCGTGTCATCCCGATCCAGCGCGTCGGCTGCTATGTGCCGGGCGGCCGCTATCCGCTGCTCTCGGCCCCGATCATGACCATCGTTCCGGCCAAGGTCGCGGGCGTCGATGAAGTCATCGCCTGCCTGCCGCCCAATGCCCACAAGGCGATGATCGCCGGCTGCCACTTGTCAGGTGCCGACCGCATCTTCAAGATCGGCGGGGCTCAGGCGATTGCCGCCATGGCGTACGGCACCGAGAGTGTGCCCGCGGTGAACAAGATTGTCGGGCCGGGCAATGCCTTCGTCAACGAGGCCAAGCGCCAGGTCTTTGGTCCGGTTGGTATCGATCAACTGGCTGGTCCGTCGGAGATTTTCGTCGTCGCGGACTCCACCGGCGATGCCGAGATGATCGCCACCGACTTGCTGGCGCAGGCGGAGCACGACATCCGCACCCGCGTCGGCCTGATCACCACCGATGCTGCGCTGGCCGCTGCCACCTTGGCTCAGGTTGAAGCGCAACTGGCCACGCTCTCCACCGCCAACGTCGCCGCGCAGGCCTGGCGTGACTACGGTGAAATCACCGTCTGCGACAGCGAAGAAGCCATGATCGGCTATTCGGACCTGATCGCCGCCGAACACCTGCAGGTCCATACTGCCGACCCAAAGGCCATGGCGCTGAAGCTGCGCAATTACGGGTCGTTGTTCATCGGCGAATTGGCCAGTGTGGTCTATTCCGACAAGTGCTCGGGGACTAACCATACCCTGCCGACCATGGGCGCCGGAGCCTATACGGGCGGACTGTGGGTCGGCGCCTATGTGAAGATTGCCACGCATCAGTGGCTGGATGAACGCGGGGTTGCGGCGGTTGCGCCACCGGCCGCGCGGCAGTCGGCAAGCGAGGGGCTTGAGGGGCACCGCAGGGCCGCGCAGTTGCGGCTGGATCGGATGCAGAAGGCCTAAACCCGCAGTCAGCATACCTCTCCCGCTTGCGGGAGAGGGGGACCACGCATAGCGTGGTGGAGAGGGGTGCAACACACGCGAGGGCAAGGTGCGGGCGCCGGACTTTATTCGCGATCGAGCCAAAAGCCTGCGTCGCTCGATGACCGCGCCTGAGAAAACGCTGTGGTTCTTGCTGCGGCGTAACAGTCTCGGGCTACATTTCCGCCGCCAGCACCCGGTGGGTCCGTATATTTTGGACTTCTACTGCGCCATGGCAAAACTGTGTGTTGAAGTCGATGGACCTGTTCACGATCATCAGGCGGATCACGACAACCGCCGCACAGCCTGGCTGAACAAGGAAGGCATAGCGGTCATCCGCTTTTCAGCTGCGCAGCTGGAAAGTCAACCGGCCATGGTCGTTGCTACCATTGCTCGTGTGGCTCCCCCCTCCACCGCCTGAAGGCGGTCCCCCTCCCCCGCAAGCGGTGGAGGAATGTCGACTGCGAGCTATGTAATTTTGTCGGCTTCCAGCCAAGCGGCCCTCAGCTTTTCCACCGTAAACCCGGGGGTGCGGGCGGCGGCCAGGATCGGCACTTCCTTGCGCATGACCACGTCGATAGCCCATTCCATGCGCTCGATATGCTGGGCCGGGATGACCACGCCGCCGTGCCGGTCTGCATGCACCAAATCGCCCGGCTGCACGGTCATGCCGAACACCGTCACCGGGCAATCGAGTTCCGTCACATGCACGAAGGCATGGCTGGGTCCGACCGCGCCAGCGATCACCTGGTAGCCCTCGTCGAGCATGCCGAGGTCGCGCAGCACGCCATTGGTCAGCGTGCCGGCAATACCCAGGCCCTTGTGCTGGGCCACCTGCATTTCGCCCCAGAAACCGCCGATGACATGGGGGTAATCGGTATCCTCAATCACCACCACATTGGGACCGTCGCCGCCGGCGACGTATTCGTAATACTGCATCCGCAGGGCGCGCACCTCGGCCGCGGGCTTCTGTGCGGGCGATGAGGCGCGGATCCTGGCGGTGCGGGCAAAGCCCACCACGGGTGGCAGGCTTGGATCGGCGCAGACTACCGGGGTCTTGGTGAAGCCCTCCGCCGTCCGCCCGCCCATGACGTGTTCGAGGGCATTGCACACGGTGGGGGTATCGGCCTTGCGCAGGGCGGCGAGGACTTCGGCGGAAATGGTGGGCATGGACTTTTACTCAGCTGCCTGAGCGGTCGCGAACTGCGGCGCCGCCGGGGCGGCCGCGCCACGGATGACGAAGGCGATCGCATCGGCCGAGGCCGGGTTGCGGAAGCCGTGCACCAGCCCGATCGGTACGGTCAGCGTATCGCCGGCACCCAGGATCAGCGCGCCATCGGCCCAGTTGAACTCCAGCGTGCCGGACTGCACGAAGATCACTTCCTGCTCGGCACGGCTGTGCTGGGCGACGCTGGCGCCGGTCTCCAACTTCAAACGGCGCAGCGCGAAATCATGCTGCCAGCGACCGATGATCGGGCCGGCCTTGAAGCCATCCGCCGCGTCGACATCGCCGATCAGCGCCGCTTCTTCGACGCCTTCGCCGGCCAGCGGCGAGTTGGGGTTGCCGACCATTTTCGTATGCGGCACATAGTATTGCGACAGCTCGGACATTGGCGGCGTGGCCAGTTCCTTGAGCTTTTCGGCAGTTGGGGGTTGTTCGAGCTCGGCGCCTTCGGGGACCTTTTCGCCCAGGGTGGTATCGATCAGCTTGCCGCCCTTGAGCAGCTTGAGGCCGAAATCCTCGGCCATCTTGAAGACCGATGGGGCCCAGACCACCTTGCCGGGATCGTCATGGCCGAGCACCACGGCGAGGAACCCGGTCCCCTCGTCGCGCTTTTCGAAGCCGCGGAACATGTGGGTGGGCACGGTGGCGACATCGCCCGGCTCGACATCGAGATAGCCTTCGTCCTTGTTGGCGCCGAAGACGAACCGCCACTTGCCGCTATGGACCAGGAAGGTCTCGGCAGTCAGGTGCGAATGCTGGGAATTGGTGCAGCCGAAGGGCTGGCGGGCGGCTCCGAAATTGAAGCCGTGGGCCTCGGGAATATGGACGACCTGCGCCTTGTTCTCGCTGACGCCGGGTCCGATGATGGTGAAGTTCTCCTTGCGATCGGAACCCGGAGTACGGGCGTCGATGAAGGCGTTGCGCAGGCCCTTGAGGTCTGCATAGCGCACCAGGCGCTTTTCCATTTCAGCTTGGGTCCAGGTTGTCATGGCAAATCCCTTTCGAGGCAATGTTGCCGGATTTGAATACGTATGCAAACGGAATTCAAGTAAAATCTGCAAGCATGCTGGATTTCTTGCGGCCGGATCAGGCTGTGTCTTTGGGGCGGTAAAGTTTGCGGCCGTCGATGTCGACGATGCCGGTCCTGGGCAGGCGCGCGGAGGTGCGCACCACCAGTTCACCCGAGAGGATGCGGTGCTCGGCCTCGATGTCGCCGCTGGTGATCTGGTCCATCAGGATATCCACCGTGGCTTCGACCATTTTCTTGAGCGGCTGCGACATCGTGGTAATGCCATAGGAGGTCCAGCGGGCCGGACCGACGTCGTCATAGCCGACGATCGAGAGCTGTTCGGGTACGGCAATGCCGAATTCGTGCCGCGCCACATCCATCACGGCCACTGCCATGTGGTCATTGGCGACGAAGATCGCCTCGGGGCGGTCGGGGCCGGACAGCATGTCGCGCGCTGCGGCTTCAGCGTCAGGGCGGGAGTAATTGCCTTTGCCCAGGGCAATGTCGGTGAAGCCATGGGCTTGCAGTCCCTCGGCAAAGCCGAGGAAGCGATCGCGGTTGGTGGACGAGTTTTCCAGCCCGGCAATGTAGCCGAAGCTCTTGTGCCCGCCCGCCACCAGGAATTCGGCAATCTTGCGGCCGCCATCGCGGTTGCGCGTGGTGACCGAGGACACCGCATCGCGCTGGGTGGTGCGGTTGAACAGCACAACGGGAATGCCGGCGGTGGCACATTCTTCCGAGAGGTCTGAGGAGAGCGAGGTCGAGGCCAGGATGATGCCGTCGACGCGATACTGCATGAGCTGGTCGAAGACCGGATCGCTGTCGCGGTCCATGAAGCCGGTGAACAGCAGCAGGTGATAATCCTCGGCCGCCAGCCGCCGGCCCAGTTCCTCCAGCACATCGGGGTAGAACAGGTTTTCGAGATAAGCCATCACCACGGCGATGATGCGCGAGCGGTTGGTGATCAGCGAACGGGCGATGGCATTGGGCCGATAGCCAAGCTCCTTGGCGGAGGCCAGGACCTTGGCGCGGGTCTTGGAGGAAATGGAGGCGCCGGGCGTAAAGGTGCGCGACACGGCCGATTGGGAAACCCCGGCATGTTCGGCAACCTGGGAGGACGTCACTCCCGGTTTCTTGGCCCCTACTCCGCCGTCCATCCGCCATCTACCAGTAGTGACGCGCCCGTCACCAATTGCGCGGCGTCCGATGCCAGAAAAACAACCGGACCCATGATGTCTTCCACCCGCCCCAACCGTCCCAGCTTGATCTTGGACAGCACCCATTGCCGAAAAGCCGGATCGCTCAAGTTCTTAGCGGTCAATTCGGTTTCGATAAAGGTCGGGCATATCGTATTGACGCGAATATTGTTGGCGCCAAGCTCGATGGCCATGGCTTTGCTGAGGCCTTCGACAGCGAACTTGCTGGCGGCGTAGACGGCGCGGTTCGGGCCGCCTACATGGCCCATCTGCGAGGAGACGTGGATGATCGAGCCGGGCAGGCCCGCCTGGATCAAGCGGCCGACCACCGCCTGCGACACGAACAGCGTGGCGCTCAGATTAAGCGCCATCACTGCCTGATAATCGACTTCGGTGATATCGGCGAAGCTGGAATGGCGGGCACCCCCGGCACTGTTGACGAGGACCTGGAACGGTTCGGCCTCGGCGATGAAGGCGCGAACGGCGGACACATCGGTAATATCGAGCGCCACGCCCTCCGCCGCCATTCCGGCGTCGGCCATCTGGTTGACCACGGTTTCGACATCGGCCGCGGTGCGCGCGGCGACGGTGACATGGGCACCGGCTTCCGCCAAGGCCACGGCGGCGCCCAGGCCAATGCCGCGGGTTCCCCCGGTGACCAAAGCGCGTTTGCCATCGAGGCGAAAACTGGGGGTGCTGGGCAGGCTCATGCTACTCGGCAGCCTCGACGCGCGGGGTGGCGCCGGTACCATAGGGGATGTTGCGGCCACCGTAACGGCGCACGCGCACATTGGCCTGTTCGGCATGGCCGACAAAGCCTTCGAGCATCGAAAGGCGCGAGCCGTATTCGCCGATCATGGCCGAGGCCGCGTCGGTCGTGACGGTCTGCCACGTACAGGTTTTCATGAATTTGCCCACCCACAGGCCACCGGTATAGCGCGCCGCCTTCATCGTGGGGAGGGTGTGATTGGTGCCGATGACCTTATCGCCGAAGGCCACATTGGTGCGGGGTCCGAGGAACAGGGCACCATAATTGGTGAGGTTATCGCGGAACCACATATCGCGGTCGGTCATCACCTGCACATGCTCGGAGGCGATGCGATCGGCCTGTTCGAGCATTTCGTCATAGCTGTCGCAGACGATGACTTCACCGAAATCGGTCCAGGATTTGCGGGCCACATCGCCGGTGGGCAGGATGGTCAGCAGGCGCTCGACTTCGGCCATGGTGTCGCGGGCGAGCTTTTCCGAATTGGTCAGCAGGATTGCGGGCGTGGTGGGGCCATGTTCGGCCTGCCCGAGCAGGTCGGTGGCGCAGATTTCGCCATCGACGGTGTCGTCGGCGATGATCAGCGTTTCGGTCGGGCCGGCGAACAGGTCGATGCCGACGCGACCGTAGAGCTGGCGCTTGGCTTCGGCCACGAAGGCGTTGCCGGGGCCGACCAGCATATCGACCGGCTTGATGGACTGGGTGCCGATGGCCATGGCGCCAATCGCCTGGATGCCGCCCAGCACGTAGATTTCATCGGCGCCGGCCATGGCCTGGGCGGCGACGATCGCCGGGGCGGCCTTGCCATGGAACGGCGGCGCGCAGGTGATGACGCGGCCGCAACCGGCCACCTTGGCGGTGAGCACCGACATGTGCGCCGAGGCCAGCAGCGGGTATTTGCCGCCGGGCACGTAGCAGCCGACCGAGGCGACGGGGACGTGTTTGTGGCCGAGGATGACGCCCGGCAGGGTTTCCACTTCCAGGTCGGTCATGGTCGCCTTTTGCTTTTCGGCAAAATTGCGCACCTGGGTCTGGGCGAAGGCGATATCGGTAAGGTCCTGCTCGGAAAGCTGGTCCATGCAGGCCTGGATTTCGGACTGGCTGAGGCGGAAATCGGGACGGTCCCAACTGTCGAACTTGCGCGACAGATCGCGGACGGCGTCGTCGCCGCGCTTTTCGATATCGCCCAGGATGGTCTCGACGGTGGCGCGCACCTGCCGGTCGGCTTCCGCTTTCGCCTCGGCATCCTTGCCGCGTTTGAGCCAAATGGCCATGTCGTGCTCCTGTGGTGGCGGCGTGGCCGCCGCAGATGTTTGGTGGTGGGGTCAGCCGGGGATGCGCGGCGGCTTGATGTCGGCGTGGCCGGCATGACGCTCGAACGCGTCCCCGATCTGGCAGATCGTGGCTTCGTCGCGATGGCGGCCGACAATCTGCATGCCCATCGGCAGGCCGTCGCTGAGCCCGATGGGCAGCGCCAGCGCCGGATGACCGGTGAGGTTGAAACCAATGGTGCGCATCGGCGTCCAGACGGCAGCCTTGCCGAAGGCGGCGACGGGCAATGCGGTGGTCAGGGTGCACACAGTGACCAGCGCGTCGCAATCGGCGAAGACGTCGTCGTCGAGTTGCTGGCGCAGCACGGAGCCGGCGCGGCGCGCTTCGGCGATGTCGGCAGCGGTCAGTGACACGCCGGCGGCGAGCGTCTGGAAGGTCATGCGGCCGTAGCTTTGCGGCTGCTCGGCGAGCGCCTTGGCGTGCAGCGCGAAGGCTTCGGCATGCAGAATCGCGGCCGCGGCGGCCTCGAAATGCTCATAGGGCGGCAGTTCGACCTCGGTGATGATAGCGCCCAGCAGGGAGAGCTGGGAGACCGCCGCGTCCATGGCCGCGACGACGGCGGGAGCGGCCTGCGCGTCCCTGGCGAAGCAGTTGCGGGCATAGGCGATGCGCAGGCCGGCTATGGACTGGCCCAGATGGGCGGATGCAGCGTCGGGCTGGTTGACGCGGTTGGAAATGACGTCGAGCGTCACGGCTGCGTCGGCGACGGTGGCGCTGATGGGGCCGACATGGTCGAGGCTGGGTGCGAGGCCGAAGACGCCAGTCTTGGGCACGAGGCCAAAGGTTGGCTTGAGGCCCACGGTGCCGCAATAGCTGGAGGGACCACGCAGAGAGCCGCCGGTGTCGGTGCCGAGGGATGTGCGCAGCAGGCCGCCCGCCACAGCGCTGACGCAGCCGGATGACGAGCCGCCAGTGATGTGATCCAGGTTCCAGGGATTGCGCGCCGGTGGATAGAGCGTGTCGAAGGCCGGGCCGACGGTACCGAATTCGTAGGTGGCGAGCTTGCCGATCAGCACGGCGCCGCCTTCCGCAAGGGTGCGAACCACAGCCGCGTCTTCGGCCGGGATGTGGCCTTCATGCTGGCGCGAGCCGGCGGTGGTGGGGATGCCGGCGGTCTGGATCAGGTCCTTGAGGCCGATGGGGATGCCGTGCAGGGGCCCGCGATCCTGCCCGGCCGCCAGTTCGGCGTCGGCACGCGCGGCATCGGCCAGTGCGCGCTCGGCGGTGACGGCATAGAACGCCAGGTATGTGGGATTGCGCAGGGCAACGCGGTGCAGATGGGCCTTGGTGAGGCCCAGCGAAGTCAGGCTGCCATCGCGCAGGCGTCGGCCAGCTTCGATGATCGGAATGTCGGCCCATTCGTCCTGAACCGGCGCTTCGGGCCGGTACTCGGTCGTGCCGACAACGCCCCGAAGCCCGTCGATGCCGGCATGCAGCCAGTTGGCCAGCGCATAAATGCCTTCGACATCCGCGGCCGGCAGGCTGAGCCCGTGCGCCGCGACATCGGCTTGGAAAGCTGGCTTGCCCAGTTCGCTGGGGTTCGACATCGGCTGATCCTGGCGCTTGTTCACGTAAGGCGCCTATGCTCGCACGAAATCGAGCCGGACACCTGTGGTCCGGTCGAACAGATGGCAGATCGAGGGGCTGACATTGATCCTCGCCACATCGCCGATATCGGCGCGATAGTCCTTATTGGTCTTGATCGACACTAGCGCCCCGGCGACACGCACAGCGATCATGGTGGCATCGCCCAACAGCTCGACGGTGTAGATTGGCGCCTCGATCTGGCCGGTCTCATTGGCGAGCGTGGCGTCTTCGGCGCGGAAGCCCAGCGTCACGGGGCCGGATACCAATGTGCTGAGGCCCGCGATCTTCATGTTTTCGGCGGTGAAGACGCCGTTCACGATGTCGCCGTTGACCAGGTTCATCGCCGGCGAACCGATAAAGGCCGCGACGAACGTGTTGGCCGGCCGGTCATAGATTTCCATCGGCGTGCCGACCTGCTGGACCAGCCCCTTGCTCATCACCACCACGCGATCGGCCAGGGTCATGGCCTCGATCTGGTCGTGGGTGACGTAGATGGTGGTGCGCTTGAGCGTATGATGCAGGTTCTTGATCTGGGCGCGGGTCGAAACGCGCAGCTTGGCATCGAGATTGGACAGCGGCTCGTCCATCAGGAAGGCATTGGGTTCGCGCACGATGGCACGGGCGAGCGCGACACGCTGGCGCTGACCACCGGACAGCGCGGCCGGGCGACGCTGCAGGAAATCATCCAGCTCCACCATCCGGGACGCGGCCATGACGCGTTCATGGTGCTGCTCCTGCGGGATCTTGCGAACCTTGAGCGGGAAGCGGATGTTTTCGTAGACGGTCATGTTCGGATAGAGCCCGTAGCTCTGGAACACCATGGAGATGTCGCGATCCTTGGGCTCGAGCTTGTTGACCAGCCGGTCGCCAATCCAGATTTCGCCTTCGGTGATGTCTTCGAGGCCGGCAATCATCCGCATGGTGGTGGTCTTGCCGCAGCCCGAGGGGCCGAGCAGCACGAGGAATTCCTGGTCGGCGATATCGAGGTTGAAATTGTCGACGCCGACGAAATTGTTCCAACGCTTGGAAACGTTCTTGAGGCGGATCTGAGCCATGGGAGAATCCTTTAGTTTGTCGCGCTTGCGAACCGCAAAACCGGAAGGCCACTTTTGCTGCGCACGCGACTAGCCTTTCACTGCGCCGGCGGTCAGCCCGCTGACGATCTGGCGTTGGAAGAAGAGCACGAGGATGAACAGCGGCACGGTGGCCGAGACCACGGCGGCGACGGCGAACATGACCTTGCCCTGCTCCTGCACCGAGCCGAGGAAGCTGGCGATTTTCGGCACCATGGTCTGGTTGTCGGCGCTCAGCAGCATCGAGGTGGTGGCAAAGTCATTGTAGGCGAGCAGGAAGGAGAACAGGCCCGTGGTCACGACGCCCGGCCACATCACCGGAATGATGACCATACGGAAGGCTTGAAAGCGCGTGCAACCATCGACCATGGCGCTTTCGTCCAGATCCTTGGGGATGCTGAGGAAGAACGAGTGCAGCATCCACAGCGTGAACGGCTGGTTGATGGCCACCAGAACGATAATCGAAGTGGGGAGCACGCCCCAGATATTGAGCTGAAAGAAGGGCAGCAGATAGCCCGAAACCAGGGTGATGTGGGGCATGGCGCGGAACACCAGGGCGGCGATCAGGATCCAGAAGGCGTAGCGCTGGCCGGAGCGCGCCAGCGCATAGCCGCCCAGCGTGCCCAAGGTCAGCGAAATCACCGTGACGGACACCGTGACGATGGCCGTATTGCCCACGGCGCGCCAGAATTCTCGGGTGACCCAGGCGCCGTAATAGCCGGCGCCGGTAAAGGCCGAGCCGGTCTGTTTGATCGTATTAGTGCCGAAGATGGCGTTCCACCAGCTCTCGCGCGAGAAGAAGTCGACTTCGACCTTGAACGAGCCCCACACCGTCCAGAGGAACGGAAAGGCGGCAACGATGACCCAGAGCACGATCAGCACGGTGATCAGTGTCTGCAGCCCCAGGGGGCGTTTTTGAGCGAGCGATTCCGACATCTCAGACCACCTTGTGGTTGAATTCGCGCCAGGTGCGCACCAGCACCGGCATCAGCAGCACGATGACGCCCGCGATGGTCAGAACCGAGGTGGCGCCGGCCGAGCCGAACAATTGGGTATCACCCGACAGATCATTGTAGATCAGCCAGCTCAGCGAGGTGGCGTTGGCTTCCGCCGAAAAGCCCACAATGGGCTCGAAGACCCGGAAATTGTCCATCAACTGCACCAGGGCCACGAAGGTCGCCAGGGGTGCCAGATGCGGGATGATGACGTAGCGGATGCGCTCCCAGCGCGAGGCGCCGTCGATCATCGCCGATTCCAGCGTATCGCCCGGCACGGTCTGCAGGCCGGCATAAAACACCACGAAGGAGAACGGCGCATTGGTCCACACGCCATAAAACAGCAGCGACCCCCAGGTCAGCGCCGGGGAGGCGCGCAATGACAGGGTCGGGTCGTTGAAGATGTGCTGGATGGTCGCGCCGATAATGCCCTGCGGATTGATCATCCAGAACAGGATCAGCGAGCCGACCAGCGGCGTGATGATCATCGGCAGCAGCGAGAAAAAGATCGTCGGGCCTTTGACGATCTTGGGCAGCGCATTGACGCCCAGCGCGATGGCAAAGCCCAGGGCCATGGCCAGCGGGGTGACGACGAAACAGAACACCAAGGTAAAGGCCAGGGCCTTGTAGAAGGGCAGGTTGTAGATGCGCGCGACGGCGTCGCCAAAACCCTTGCTGGTGCTGATGATCTGGCCGACTTCGGCGACGGCGAGGTGGCCGCGATTGAGATAGGTGCCAAAGCCGTTGAACTGGCCCAAGGGCTGGGCTTTTTCGAGTGCGGCGGTTGCCGCGGAGTCGACGCGGACTTCCTTGGTGCAGCCGCCGAAGGGTTGGCAGTTTTCCACCTCGACCAGCACGCGGCCATGTTCGACATAGAATGATTGCACCAAAACCGAGACGATCGGCAGGGCGATGAACAGCACCATGGCGATCAGCGAGGGGAGAATGAAGGCAAAGAATGTCTTGTGCGGCATGCATGCCTCCCGTTTTTTGATGCGTATATGGAGCGCGATATCGCCGCGTCGCCCCTCTCCCTTTTGGGGAGAGGGGTTAGGTTGAAAGGCTAGAGGAAGCCGCCTTCCTTGGCGGCGCTGTCGTATGCGGCTTTGACATCCGCCAGGGCCTGGGTGGCGTCTTCCTTGCCGGCGATGAATTCAGCCAGCTCGGTGGAGAGCGCGGTGTGCAGCAGGCCCATATAGGGCTGCATCGGGTAGGCACGGGCGCCGCCATTGGCGGTTGCGATCACGCCAACGGCGGCGGGGCCGGGCGTGTAGCCCTTGACCAGCCAGGTCGCGGCATCGGGGTGGGCGGCGATGACCGCAGGGCTCATGCCATGCATCATGGCCTGGAACGAGGCTTCGGCGTCTTCATCGGAGATATTCTTGGCGATGGTAAAACCATCCCACCACAGGGCCGCGGCCGGAGTGGTGCCGCCCGAAATGGTGGGCGCGGCGGCAAACACGGTGTTGCTGACGATATCGGCCGGAACGGTAGCCGGATCGACGGCAGCGCCGGCCAGCGAGCCCCACTGGTTCATCATGGCCACCTGGCCGGCGTCCCAGACCTTGTTCAGTTCATTGGCGTCATAGGTCAGGTAGTCCGGGTTCATGTAGGCGGTCATCGCCTTCATGACTTCCAGCGTCTTCTGGCCATTGGCATTGTCGATGGCCAGTTCGGCCGAGCCAGGCGCGAAGAAGTCGCCGCCGGTGCCCAGATAGGTGTTGACGAATTCAGCGGCTAGGTCCCAGCCGGGCTTGTCGGAGGCGGCCAGCGGATAGTCCATGATGCCGGCATCCTTGATCGCCTTGGCGGCGACGAGCACGTCTTCGTAGGAGGTCGGGGGGGTGGTAATGCCGGCCTTTTCGAGGATGTCCTTACGGTAGAACAGGTGCTGGGAATTGCCCATGAAGGCAATCGCCATGATCTTGCCGTCGATCTTGATGAGCTGGTTTGGCTGCAAATCTTGGCCATACTTGGCCACCAGATCGTCCAGTGGGCGGATCAGGTCGTCATTGAGCAGGGGCACGATCGAGTTGTTGGCGACCATGGCCACGGTGTATTCGGCCGGGTTGATGGTCAAGGCCGGAACCTGCAGGTTCTTGTGTTCGGCAGTGGCATTGGCGGTGACGGTGACACCAGCGGCGACGCAATCCTGGGTCGCGGTCTCGATGACGCGCAGCGCCTCGAAGTCATTGGACAGAATGCGGACCGAACCCTTGGCAATGCCGCAATCGGCAAAGGCCGCACCGGCCGTCAGCAGCAGAACGCTGAGCGAAACCGTCGTCTTCAACATCATTTTCATCGTTCTCTCCTGATGACGGTCGCGCCGTCCCCTGCCCGGGTTCGACGCGTCGAAACCCGGTTCCTATTCACTCGCGACAGCCCGCCAGCCGGTGGACCGCCCTACGCCCCTCGCAGCAAACCGAAGCCTGGCTGCGCACAGATGCCTTTTTTGCATTCGTATGCAAAATAGCTAACCACACTATCAAGCCGGGTGCAACTCCCACTGCCAAAATTTTGTCACACTTTCTAATATATTGAAATGTATCATGTTTTAGCGGATTTGTCTGACCGCCAAAGCGTGCGGCAATGGCGCCGGCGCTTGGCGGCGCAGAGCTTGCGGCTTGAGCTAAGCCGCTGAGCGATGCCCAGGCGGCTACTATGTCCCCGCCAGGTCTACACGCGCCTTTTCCAATTCCTCGGCGTAGCGACGCATAAGGTGGGCCTCGGTCAGGGTGCCCAGCAATTTCGGATCGGCCAGATTGGTCACGACGACGAGGGCCTCGGCGTTGGATTGCTCGAAAACGCGGGCGGCGTCATTTGCACCCATGGCCGGATGCAGCATGACCTTGGGCAACTTGAACAGGCTGTCGATGGGGGTGCCGTCATCGGAAATGGCCTCCGCATAGGCGTCCGCGACCTCGATCATCCCGGCATAGCGGTCACCGGCGTGTGTGCCGATGACGCGCGTGGCCGAACCCAGCGGATAAAGCCGCCTGAACTCCTTGATCGTCGTTCCCGATGTCACCGATTTCACGTCACGCCGCATCATCTTGCCCACGGTGAGGTTGCGCAGCCAGCCAACGTCATGGGCGCTGCGGATGGTTTCGCCGCGCAGATGGAAGCGCCAGGTGGTGAATGAGTAGCCGAAGGTTTCCCGCACCAGCATCGAGGATGCAACCGCGGCGGCCAGCACCGCGATGGTCAATGGCAGGCTGCCCGAAATTTCCAGTGCCAGGAATGCCATGGTCAACGGTCCGCCGACCACCGCAGCGGCCAGGCCTGCCATGCCGACAAGCATGGGTAGGCTCGGATCGGGGAAGATGTCGGGGCTCACCCATTGCATCAGCGAAAAGAAGACCTGCCCCATCAGCGCGCCGAGAAACAGCGATGCGAAGAACAACCCGCCGCGAAAGCCCGAACCCAGCGATATGGCCGAAGCCATGATCTTGAGCAGAATGATGAACAGCGCCAGCCAGATCGGCATTGGGCTGGAGGCAAAGATGAGTTCCAGCGCTCCATGGCCCGCCGATAGCACCATGGGCGAAATGAGCGCCAACCCGCCCAGTAGCACTCCGCCAATCGCCGGCCGCAGCCAGACCGGCACACGGAGCGCCACGAAAGCCGCCTCGACCCGCCCCACGAGCCTCATGAGCGCAATGCCGAGGCCCCCGGTCACGAGACCGCAGAGCAGGATCAGCAGAACCTGCGGCAAGTTGATAGCCACCGCGTGGCTGACTGTGACAATGGGCTCGCCGTGGCCGAACAGAGCCGTCACCAGCACCGCAGCGATGGAGGCGGCGACGACCGGGGCCAGGGTCGCAATCGAATAGGTGCCGATGATCAGCTCGAAGGCATAGAAAGCCCCCGTCAATGGTGCGCCAAAGGCCGCGGCGATGGCGCCGGCTGCCCCGCACCCCACCAGCCGTCGCAGATCGGCGCGGCGGACGTGAAAAAGATCGCCGAGCTTGGACGCGACGCCGCCCCCCATTTGCGTATAGGCGGCCTCCAGCCCGACCGACGCGCCAAAGCCGTTGGAGATAACCGTCTGCAAAGTGATGATCAGGCTGTCCACCATGGAGAGCTTGCCCCCATGCAGCGCGTTGCCCTCCACAAGATCGACATAGCGCGAGCGCCGATTGCGCAATGCCAGCATGAGAATGCCCAGCACGATCCCACCGATGGCCGGGATCAGCGCCTGATCGGATGGCAATGTCCCCAGCCCGCTCAACCTCTGCTCGGGCGGCAGTTGATAGAGCAGCGTTTGGATCAGATAGGCTGTTTCGTGCAGCGCCGTAACCATCAGCCCAGCCAGCGCGCCGACCAGCCCGCCGAGCAGTGCCAGCCAAGCCTCGCGCCTGCGCACCATGCTGCGCAGGCGCGCGGGAATGCCCACGTCCTGCACATGCACGCGCCACCAGCCCGCGATCCGAGCGATGGCCGATCCGAGCTGCACCAAGGCGGCGTGCATGCTCGCCTTCAGGGGCGGCAAGGAAACGCGACGCTCGCGGTCTTTATCTTCAGTCATGGTCTGGTCCGACCGATCTGGGGCGGCCGGACACCTTCACGCGTCATAGGCCATGCGAAAACCGGTATTGCTGGCCGAGGACTCGGCGGTCAATGCAGAACGGGCGGCGATGCGATAGCAATAGCTGATGTGGCGGCGGAAGGAGCCCCCCTTGAGCACATTTTCCTGTGTGCTGGCCGCAATGTCATTGCGCGCCTAAGCCTGACGCGAAAGCGAGCGGATGCTGGCGGGGGTGGTCGTTTTTGGCATAAGCGATAACGACAGGCGGCGCCTGACATGTTACGAACGGGCCAAGTTGATGCCGTATCGTTTGGACCCTACCAATTGAGCCTCACAGCCAGCGCGCCGGCTAGCCATGCTGCCGGCAAGACCACACTCTCGATCATCGTTGCGGTGAGCGTCTGCCATCTCATCAATGATGTGATGCAATCGATGCTGTCGGCGATCTATCCGTTGCTCAAGACCAATTATCAGCTGGACTATGTGCAGATCGGGCTGTTGACGCTGACCTTCCAGTGCGTGGCGTCGCTGCTGCAACCGGCGATTGGCATGTATACCGACAAGCGTCCGCTGCCCTATTCGCTGCCGGTGGGCATGGCAGCGAGCCTGGTGGGGCTGATCGTTCTTGGCATGGCGCAGACCTATTGGCTGTTGCTGATCGGCGCTGCGTTCGTGGGGCTCGGCTCGGCGATCTTCCATCCTGAATCAAGCCGCGTGGCGCGGCTGGCGTCGGGCGGCCGGCATGGGCTGGCGCAATCGATGTTTCAGGTTGGTGGCAATGCGGGCTCGGCCATCGGGCCGCTACTGGCGGCGTTCATCGTGCTGCCGCGCGGGCAATGGAGCGTCAGCCTGTTTGCGGTGGGCTCACTGGTGGGCATTTTCATTTTGTGGCGCGTTGGCAACTGGTACGCGGAGCACCAGCGGAACAATGCCGGCAAAGCGCCTGCCAGCAAGGCGCTGATCTTCAACCGGCGCACGACCATGATCGCGTTGATCGTGCTCACCATCCTGACGCTGACCAAGAATGCCTATATGGCCAGCCTTTCCAGCTATTACACATTCTTTCTGATCGACAAATTCAATGTCGGCGTGCAGGACGCGCAATTGCTGCTGTTCGTCTATCTCGGCGCCTCGGTGCTTGGCGTGTTCATGGGCGGGCCGATCGGGGACCGCTTCGGGGCGAAGTTCGTGATCTGGTTCTCAATCCTGGGCGTGCTGCCATTCACGCTCGCCCTGCCCTATGCCGACCTGACCTGGACGGTGATCCTCACCATCATCATCGGCCTGATCTTCTCGTCGGCTTTTTCGGCGATCGTCGTGTTCGCGCAGGAATTGATGCCGGGACGGGTCGGGCTGATTGCCGGCATCTTCTTCGGCTTTGCCTTCGGGGCCGGCGGCATTGCGGCGGCCGCCCTGGGGGCAGTCGCCGATTTCACCAGCATCGAGCATGTGTTCTGGCTGTGCTCGTTCCTGCCGCTGGCCGGATTGCTGACCGTGTTCCTGCCGGACATGGGCAAGGTGCGATAGCTTCCTGATCGCGGCCGCCGGCCTTGGTGTCCCGAAGGCGGAGCGCTGGTTAGCTGTGCAGCTTGGGGAAGCCGTGCCGCTCGGACAATAGCTCGAGAATGCGCCGGGTTTCGGAAACGAAGCGGACCTCGCCATGGGCCTTGGCGTCGTCAGGCGCCGTGCCGGCAAGCACCAACAGCGGCAGGCCCTGGTTATCCTCGCCTACCAGATCGATCACCGGCTGGCGCGGCCGCGGGAATGGCAGGCGATGCACGTCGATGCCTTTTGCCAGTTCGGGGAAACTGGCCAGGAATCCCTCGACCTGATTGCAATGCGGACAGATGAAGGCGCCATCGGGGCGCTTGGGATCGGCAAAACCGGGCTGCAGCAGAAAGAGGGTATCGCGGGCCATAAGGAGGACTTTCAGAGTTTGGGGGCGAAATCGTCGGATGCGATGGGCGGTGCTCGGACGCCGGAGCGCGGCCACCTTGCGGCGACCGCGCCATCAGCAGGCCTCGAACGATCAGGTCCGGGGCAGGCCGGGTGGATTGGTGGCCGCGGTATCGATGGACTCGGCCGACAGGTTCCAGCGCTTCAGCGCCTCCCCATAGGTGCCGTCCTTGATCAGGCCGTTGATCGCGGCGGTAATCGCGGCAGCAATGCCGGCGTCCTTGCGGGTGGTCACCGCGATGTCTGCATTGACGGGCCAGCCGCCGCTGAGCGTGCCGACCAGCTTGGTGCCGCCATTGACGGCAGACGCATAGGCCAGGCTGGAATTCGGATTGAATTGGGCATCGGCGCGGCCCGACTGGATGGCCAGTTGCGCGGCGGCGGAGTCGTCATAGTACTGCACTTCGATCGGCGCGAGGCCGGCCGCGACGTTCTGGCGATCCCACTCGAGCAGGATCTTTTCCTGGTTGGTGCCGGCGCCGGTGATGACCTTGAGGCCCGCGATATCCTTGGGCTCCTTGATCTGCGTAATCGGGCTATCGGACTTCACATACCAGCCGAGGACGTCCTTGCGGTAGGTCGAGAAATCCAGCCGCTCCTTGCGTTCTTCGGTCACGGTGACGTTGGAGATGACGGCATCATACTTGCCGGACACCACGCCGAGCGGCCAATCGGCCCAGGCGACGGAGACCAGCTCGACCTTTTTGCCAAGCGCTTCGCCGATCAGCAGTGCGATATCGGGATCGGCGCCGATGATGGTGGTGGAGTCGTCGGCAAAAGCGGCCAGCGGCGGCTCGCCGACAGAGACGGCGACAGTGAGCGTGTCGGGTTTGGCCCACTGGAAATCGGGCGACAGCAGCGCGATCGCCTCGGGATTGGGCTGGGCGTGGACGCGGCCGGCCTGCGCGGGGCTGAGGTCGAATTCCTGGGCATGCAGGGTGGTTCCGGCGAGCATGGCAAGCAGCAGGCCAGCGGCGAAGTATGGCAGTTTGGCTCTATGGGTCATGGTTAGCTCATCTGTTCAAGAGGGCGAGGAGACGCCGGCGCTGCCCTCGTTGGCGCTGGCGGGTAGCTTTTGGGCAAACCGGTGGCGTGCACCGCCCACGAGGGCGGCGGCGGGCCGGAAAGTGGATCGGGTCAGAGGACCTTGGCGAGGAACTCGGCAGTGCGCGGGTGGTTGGGGGCGTTGAACACCTGGGCGGGGGCGCCCACCTCGAGCACCCTGCCCGCTTCCATGAACACCACCTTGTCGGCGACTTCGCGGGCGAAGCCGACCTCGTGGGTGACGATGATCATGGTGGTGCCGGAGGTGGCGAGCTCCTTGATCACGTCGAGCACTTCGCCGACCAGTTCGGGGTCCAGCGCCGAGGTTGGCTCATCGAACAGCAGGACTTTGGGCTTGAGCGCCAAGGCCCGGGCGATGGCAACGCGCTGCTGCTGACCGCCGGAGAGATGGCGCGGATAGGCATCGGCCTTTTCGGCCAGGCCGACGCGCGCCAGCAGGTCGCGGGCCTGGGCGATCGCTTCGTCGCGCGGCACGCCCTGCACGGCGACGGGGGCTTCGATGATATTTTCCAGCGCGGTCAGATGGGGGAACAGGTTGAAGTTCTGGAACACCATGCCGACAGAGGCACGGCGGAGGCGGATCGCCGGCTCCTTCAGCTCCTGCAAGGCATTGCCCTGCCGCTCATAGCCGATCAGTTCGCCATCGATGGTGACCACGCCGGCATCGGCGCGCTCTAGATGGTTGATGGTGCGCAGCAGCGTCGATTTGCCGGCACCCGAGGGCCCGAGGATGGCGGTAACTTCGCCGGGGCGGATATCGAGAGTGACGGTGTCGAGTACTTTGTTGCTGCCGAAGCTCTTGGACACAGCATGGATTTCGACATGGCCGACGCGGCCGCGGACGATATCGGTGCGCGGAGCGACGGACGGCCTGGCTGGCGCTTTGGCGGCCCTGATCGGCGCGGCGCTGACCACGCTAGGCCTTGGGGCAGCCGGGCGCAGATAGGCCAAAGCCAGGTCGATGATGTTGGAAGGCGTTTCGCGCCGAGTGCCACGGGCATAGTGGCGCTCGACCACGGCCTGTACCAGCGACAGGATGATCATGATGATCAGATACCAGACCGTCGCGACCATCAGCAGCGGGATGACTTCGAGGTTGCGCTTGTAGATGACCTGGACGGTGTAGAACAATTCCGGCAATGCCAGCACGTAGACGATCGATGTTGCCTTGGCCAAGCCGATGATCTCGTTGAAACCGCTGGGCAGGATGGCGCGCATGGCCTGCGGCAGCACGATATTGAGCGCCTGGCGACGGCGCGACAGCCCGAGCGCGGCAGCGGCTTCGTGCTGGCCCTGATCCACGGATAGAATGCCGCCACGGATGATCTCGGCCGAGAACGCCGCCTGATTGAGGCTGAGGCCGATCACCGCCACCGAGAACGGGCTGAGGATATCGACGGTCTTGAACTGGGCGAACAGGATATTGGTGAAGGGAACGCCCAGATTCACGCTCTCATAGAGATACCCGAGATTATTGAGCACAAGCAGCAATACGATCAACGGGATGGAGCGCAGCAGCCAGATATAGGCCCATGAGAGGCTGGACAGCAGCGGCGACTTGGAGACCCGCGCGAAGGCGAGCAGCCCGCCGATCAGGAAGCCCAGTACCGAAGCCAGAAGCGTCAGCAGCAGGGTGCGGCCGAGCCCGACCAGGACGGGCTGGGAAAAGAAGAATTTTGCAAACACGTCCCAACCCCAGCGCGGGTTGGTGAAGGTGGAATGTAGCGACACCAGGATGACAAAGGCGGCGACGACGGTGCCGACGATACGCCACGGATGGCGCGCCGGGATGATGCGATAACGCGCATAATCACGCGAGGAGGCCGGTTGCGCGCTGTCCTGCTCAAGTCCGATATCGGTGGTCGAAGCCATGGCGGAAATCCTGATGTGGCGGCGCAAACGCGCTTTAGTATATAAGTTCTGTAGACATTAAAGTTACAGAACGGATGGGGCAATGCGGCCGCGTTGCGTCCTTGCGGCCGTCGGAGAATAATTTGCGCGTTCAGCGCGCCGCGGCGACCCGTTCGTGCTGCGGCTGGATTTGGACCGCCAGCGCCGAAATATCCTTCTCGAATGGCAGCGAGCCGTAGACTTCAGGATCGACGTTGACATCGAACAGCGCGGTGTAGCCGGTGCTGAGATAAAGGCCCGAGGCTTCGGGCTGGCGGAAGCCGGTGGTCAGATAGATGCGGCTATAACCCTGGCGGGCGGCCTGAGCTTCCAGCTCGACGAGGATGCGCTTGGCGAGCCCCTGGCGGCGGAAATCGGAATGAGTCCAGACCCGCTTGAACTCGGCTGTGACCTCGTCATAGCGCTTGAATGCACCGCCGGCGATCGCCACGCCGTCGCGCAGCAGCAGCAGGAAGGCGCCATCGGGCTGGGCGAACAGTTCGGCGGGATAGCGGCTCATTTCGGTGCCGGCTGACTCGCCAAAATAGTCGCCGTAGCGGCTCTGGTATTCGTGGGTCAGTTGCTCGATGAGCGGCTGCGACAGCGGGTCATGCGGGGTGGTGTAATGGAACTGGTCGCTCATGCTAAAGGGTCTCCCCGGCAGGGTGGTCGATTGAATTGGCCGACAGATAATCCTGTGCCAACCGCACCCAATAGCGGGCGGCATCGGGCAGAATGGCGTCGTTGAAATCGTAGTTCGGGCTGTGCAGGTCGGCACTATCGCCATTACCGACGAAGAGATAGGCGCCCGGCAGCTTTTCCAGCATGAAGGCAAAGTCCTCGCTGGCAGTGATCGGGCGCAGCTCGGCGTGGATGCGCTGCTCGCCGAAGTAGCGGATGGCGACCTGGCGGGCAAATTCGGTTTGCGCCAAATCGTTGACCAGCACCGGATAGCCATGCGGATAGTTGACCTCGGCTCGGGCGCCGAAGCTTTGCGCCTGGGACTCGGCCAGCGCGATGATGCGCGCCTTGATCTGTTCGCGCACGGCGCTGTTGAAGGTACGCACCGTGATCTGTAGTTCGACGCTGTCGGGGATGACATTGGGGGCGATGCCGCCATGGATCGAGCCGACGGTGACTACGGCCATCTCCAGCGGGTCGACCGAGCGCGACACTACCGTCTGCAGCGCCATGACCAGCGAGGCGCTGGCGACGACGGGATCGACGGTCTGCTGTGGCTTGGCGCCGTGCCCGCCCTTGCCGATGATCTTGATGATCACCAGATCGACCGAGGCCATGGCCGGGCCGGGCAGAAAGCCGAACTGCCCTGCCGGTACGCCCGGCCAGTTGTGCAAACCGAAGACGGCGTCGACGGGAAAGCGCTCGAACAGGCCATCGGCGATCATGGTGCGCGCGCCGCCGCCGTTCTCCTCGGCCGGTTGGAAGATGACCCGCAACGTGCCGGAGAAATTGCGGGTTTCGGCTAATTGCCGGGCGGCAGCGAGCAGGATCGAGGTGTGCCCGTCATGGCCGCAGGCATGCATGACCCCGGGGGTTTTGCTGGCGTAGTCGAGACCGGTGGCTTCAAGGATCGGCAGCGCGTCCATATCGGCGCGAATGCCAACGGAGCGCTCGCCCGGCCCAACCTTGAGCGTGCCGACGACGCCGGTTCGGCCGACATTGCGCGCCACTTCGTAGCCCCAGGATTCGAGATAGTCGGCGACGAGGGCGCTGGTCTTGTGCTCGTTATAGGCCAGCTCCGGCGCGCCATGCAGCTTGTGCCGCAGGGCGATGAATTCATCGGCAAAGCCGGCGATCGCCGTGGCGACAGGGTCGATCGCCAGGGGGCCTTGAACCGTCATCAGCCGACCGCCTTCTCGTCGCCCAGCGTATAGCGGCTCTGGCGAAACGGCAGTTCGAGGTGATCGCGCAGGGTGGTGCCGATCTGCTCGCCTGTATGGCGACCGCGCACCTCGAGGATGGGAAGGACATGCTGCTCGAAGTCGTTGAGCCCCTCGGTGATGACCGGGAAGCCCAGCACGAAGCCATCGGCTGCGCCGCCATCGACCCAGGAAATGATCTCGTCGGCGATCTGTTCGGGCGTGCCGACAAAATTGCTGCGGGGCGTGGTGGATTCCAGCGCCACTTCGCGCAGGGATTGGTTTTTCTCCTTGGCGATGCGCTTGATGCGGTCGGTGCCGGAGCGGAAATTGTTCTTGCCGATATCACCCAGTTCGGGGAATGGCGCATCCAGGTCGTATTGGGTGAAATCGTGGTGGTCGAAGAAGCGCCCGAGATAGAGCAGCGCTTCGCCCACGGTCACGAGGTCGCGGATGGCGCCGTATTTGCGCTGCGCTTCCTCCTCGGTCGAGCCAATGATCGGCCCGATGCCGGGGAAAATCTTGATCGCATCGGCACCGCGGCCATGAGCGACCGCGCTCTGCTTGAGCTTGGATGCCAGTTCGCGGTTTTCCTCCAACGAGGCTGCACCGGCAAAGATTGCATCGGCGTGGCGGCCGCCTAGCGTGATGCCGTCGTCGGAGCCGCCAGCCTGGAAGAGCACGGTCTGGCCTTGCTGGCTGCGCTGAATATTGAGCGGGCCTTCCGCCGAGTGGAACCTGCCCTTGAAGTTGACGCGATGCAGCTTGGAGAAATCGGCATATTGGCCGGTCTCGCGATCGCGAATGAAGGCGTCATCGTCCCAGCTATCCCAGAGGCCCTTGACGATTTCGATGTGTTCGCCGGCGATCTCGTAGCGCAGGGCGTGGTCGGGGTGTTTGTCGCGGCCGTAGTTCTTGGCCGAGCCTTCGAGCGGCGAGGTCACGGCATTCCAGCCGGCACGGCCTTTGCTGATCAGGTCGATCGAGGCGAATTGGCGGGCAACGGTGAAGGGGTCGCTATAGGAGGTCGACAGCGTGCCAACGAGGCCGATCTTGTCCGTCGCAGCCGCCAGCGCGGCCAGAATGGCGATAGGCTCGAAGCGGTTGAGGAAATGGGGGATGGATTGTTCGTTGATGTAGAGCCCGTCGGCAATGAAGGCGAAGGCGATGCCGGCGGCCTCGGCCTGCTTGGCGGTGCGCACGTAATAGTCAAAATTGACGCTGGCATCGGCCGGGACGCTCTCATGCTTCCAGGCATTCATATGGCCGCCCGGGCCCTGCAGCATGATGCCGAACGGAATGCGCTTGCTCATGATTGTCTCCTGAAAAGGGTTACGCCACGACCCGAAGGTCGCGCTTGCGCGCTTCGGCCAGCAAATCCAATGCGGTGAGGCGCGTGGCGCCGGCATTGGCGAAATCGATGATGAACTCGGTGATGGCATGGCGGCCGGCGAGGTCATCGAGCGCGTCCAGCACGTCGTGGGCCGAGCCGGCCAGCACGCTCGAAGGCTTGCGCTCTATCGTGTAGTTGGTGACGCCGGCCTGGCGGGCATATTCGGCGGCTTGCGCCGCGCTGCCGACCGTGACGCTTTGCGCGCCGGGAATGTGCACCTTGAACGGCGTGAAGACTTCGGCCTGGGTGCGGGCGTCGTCGCCATTTTCGGCAATGATGGCGGCGACGGCGATGATGGGCGCCCTGCCCGTGGCGCTGCGAAATGCGTCGACCGCTGCGGTCAGCGTCGCGTCGTCGCCATTGAGGTGACGGGCGAAGACGAAGTTCCAGCCGAGTTCGGCTGCGAGGCTGGCACTCTCGACGCTGGCACCCAGCAGGTGGCGCTCGGCGCCCGCAGCCGGGCGCGGCGTGGCGTCCAGGCCTTCGGTGCGGCCGGCAGCATCCCCCGCCAGATAGGCGTTTAGCTCCGATAGTTGCTGCGCAAAGGCCGGCTTTTTCGCCGGGTCCTGAGCGCCCTGCAATGCCCGCGTCGAAAGCGGCAGCCCGCCGGGCGCCTTGCCGATGCCGATATCGATCCGACCGGGCGCCAGCGAGGCCAGCAGGTTGAAATTCTCAGCGACCTTGTAGGGGCTGTAGTGCTGCAGCATGACGCCGCCCGACCCGATGCGGATGTGTTTGGTGTGCGCCGCAAGAAACGCGATCAGCACCTCGGGCGAGGAACTGGCCAGATCTGGCGTGTTGTGGTGCTCGGCCACCCAGAAGCGCTGAAAGCCCAGCGCTTCGGCGCGTTGCGCCAGCGCGACGGTGCGCTGCAACGCAGCATTGGCCGCCTCGCCGCGGACGATTGGGCTCTTGTCCAAAAAACTCAGGGCATAGCTCATGGGGGCTTCCGATCCATGCCAAAAGGCAACTCGACACGGCAAAATCTATATACTACTAAAACTATAGACAATGGCCACCGCTCGGCTGCATCATTATTAGGCAGAGTTTTTCCCTCTCGGTGACGGGGAAGGAATGCACGGCTAAGGATGTGTCGCTGCGGGCGGTTTCGTTCTCGTTTGAGAGCATTTGGACGGGAAACGAATATGAAAGTTGCGATTGTCGGGGCGGGGATCGCCGGGCTGTCATTGGCTTGGGCACTGTACAAGCGGGGCGTTGCGGTGTCGCTGTTCGATCAAGGCCCCATACCCAATCCGGTTTCGTCTTCGGTCGATGACCACCGCATCACCCGACACACCTATGGTAGCCTGACCGGTTATGGCGAGCTGATGCCTCACGCCTTTGCGGCCTATGACCGGCTGTGGGCCGATCTCGGCGTCACGCACTACCTGCCCACGGGCATGGCCTATATCGCCCGCACGGATGTCGACTGGCACGGCGCGGCCGCCGAGGAGCTTGACCGGCTCAAGATCAGCCATCGGGCGCTATCGCTGGGCGAGATTGCGGAGCGCCTGCCGATGATCCGGCAGGACGGCATCGTCAGCGCCTTCGAGGCGGGTGGTGCGGGCATGCTGTTTGCCGGTCGCATCGTTGCCGACCTGGCCCGCTGGCTGGAAGAGCATCTGGTTGAACTGCATCCGCATAGCCGGGTTGAAGCGGTCGATCCGGATGCTGGATATCTGATCGCCAATGGCATGCGCCACGACGCCGATGTGGTGGTGATCGCCGCCGGTGCCTGGCTGCAGGAACTTCACCCAGCGGCGGCTGGCCGCATGGTGCCTTCGCGGCAAACGCTGCTTTATCTCAAGCCACCGGCGGCGTTTGCCAACGCCTGGGCGAACGCGCCGGTCATCGTCGACCAGGGAAGCGGCCACGGCGCCTATATCCTGCCGCCGCGCAACGGCACCCGGCTGAAGATTGGCGACCACACCTTCACCCGCGTCGGCACGGGCGGTGACGATCGCATTGCGACCGCCGCCGATATTGCCCCGGTGCGAACGGCCGCAGAGGGCATCCTGGCGCAATTCGGCGACTACGAGACGCTCGAAACCAAGGTCTGCTATTACACGGTCACCGACGATGAACGCTTCGTGGTCGAACCCATTGGCGGCGCCGGTTGGGTGCTCAGCGCCTGTTCGGGCCATGGCTTCAAGCTTGGTCCGGTCATCGCATCGGGACTGGCCGACGCCATTGTGGGCGCGCGTCCGGTCGCAGAAATTCCGGCTTGGGCGGCAGCGAGAGGCTGACGCCGGTCGCGCGCTGCGCCGGGCGATGGCGCGAGCCCGGTCAGACCGGGTCGAGCCCATCGCGGAAGTCGTTGAGCTCGGCATCGACCGATGAGGGCGCATCGATCCACTGCTGCATGGGCTCGCCGGTCACTGGATCGCGCGACGGAATGGGCAGCATCATGATGCGCTTGGCGGCGGCGCGGCGGCCCTCCTCGGTCAGGTGGTCCTCCTGCATGTTGTCCCAATCGCGCCCGTCCGGATAGCCGCCCACCATCATGATGTCCTCGGATTGCCCCACCATCATATGCGAGACACCGGCCGGCATGACGACGATGTCGCCAGCGTCAACGCGCACGCGGACCCCGCCGCGACCGAACAGTTCCAGTTCCATCCATCCCGTGGCCACCGCGAGGCATTCATGCGTCGTGGAGTGGAAATGGGGGTAGGTGTAGACGCCTGGATATTGCCAGTTGTTCAGCCAGGAATTGGACCGCAGGCGCGCACGCACGGCCTCGACGCCGCCGCCCGCGACGGCGCCGCGGTACACCAGCAGCGGGAACCGGCTGTTCGGCAGCATTCCCTTGGGCTTAGACCAATGCAGTTCAGGGTCCGTTTTGGACATGTTGTCTCCTCTCTTGTTTTGAGTGAACCATAAGGCGCTCATCGGCTTTGGAAAGCCGGTAAGTCGTTTATCCAGTCCAGTATTTGAGCCATTGCGGTCGAAGCGCTACGCCTGAGCGGCTGCAAGCATCTGCTCGAAGCGGTTCACCGCTTCGGCGGCCAAGGTTCGGCAGGCCAACCGGCGACGGCATTATCGATTGGAGAGCGCTCTATCCGCTATTGAGGAACACGAAAGCCGGTACCCTGGTCGTCGAGCACGATAACCCGTCTGACTGGAAAGTGCTGGCCAAGCGCTCGATAGATCATATCCGCGCCGTTATCGCCTGAGGGGTCGGGAAGCGAACTGCGCCCGCTTCCGCGCGCTCACTTGCTCTGTTGCGGCAGGTTGGCCAGCAGCGATTGCCAGGCGGCAACGATATGCTCGCTCAACAGGCGGGCGGCCAATTCGCCATTGCCGGCCTTGCAGGCCGCCAGAATGGCGCGATGTTCGCTATCGGCGGTTTTCTCGCCATGCGAGAGGGTGAGCTGCAGCCGGATATAGCGCTCGATCCGGTCATTGACCGAGCGGATCAGGTTCATCAGGTAGGCGCGATTGGCGTCCTGATAGAGCGTGGAGTGAAAACTCCAGTTCAGCTCGGCCCAGCGGCCGACATTGGATTCAGCCTGGAATTCGTCGCAGATCGCCTCGGCCCGCGCAAACGTCGCCTCGGTCATGTGGGGCACGGCCAGGCGAATGGCGTTGGACTCCAGCATGGCGCGAATTTCGAAAATCTGCGCCAGTTCGGTGTCGCTCATGCTGGTGACCACGGCGCCCTTGTTGCGCTGGAATAGCACGAGGCCCTCCGCCTCAAGACGCTTAAGCGCCTCGCGGACCGGGATTTTGGAGACGTTGAACAGCTTGGCGACATCGTCCTGCCGGATCGGATCATTCTCCTCCAGCACGCCCGAAACGATCGCATCGCGCAGGTGATTGGCGATAACGTCGGACGTGGTCGGCGCGGCTCCCAGATCGGGGGTTTCCAAGCCCTGTAGAGGCACGGTCAATACTCCAAAACAATTTCAGGCTGCGATGCAGCAATACTGGGTTAGCCCGAGAGTCGGCAGCTCTAAAACACGAACACGGCGCGGGTTTTTGTCGCCCCCGTGGTCACGCACCGGCCGACCAGCTCCATGGGGCTCACACATCCCACATTCACTCCTGTCGACAAATTGCGCACAATGTGCGGCAGAGGGGTTGACGGCGTTAGGAGATGGTATACGTTTCTCTTCGGTTTAGGATATCGTATACGAAAAGTCGAGTGTCGTGCTCGGCTCAACGATAAGGGGACACTATGAAACTCTTGCTGACCGCCGCCGTGGCGCTTGCCTCGCTAACGACCGCTCTGCCTGCATTTGCGGACAAGCTGGACGACATTATCGCATCCGGCACCCTGCGTTGCGCGGTGGTGCTGGACTTCCCGCCGATGGGTTCGCGCGACGCCAATAACAACCCGATCGGCTTTGACGTCGATACCTGCAACGACCTCGCCAAGGTGCTCGGCGTAACCGCCGAAATCGTGGAAACGCCGTTCCCCGACCGTATTCCGGCGCTGGTTTCCGGTCGCGTGGATGTGGGTGTCGCCTCGACATCGGACACGCTGGAACGCGCCAAGACGGTCGGCTTTTCGATCCCCTATTTTGCCTTCGAAATGGTTGTGCTGACCAAGGACGGCCTGGGCATCGCCGATTACGACAGCCTCAAGGGCAAGAAGGTCGGCTCGACCTCAGGCACCTATGAGGCCATCGCGCTCGAAAAGAGCGTCAACGAATGGGCCGATCCGGCCGGCTCGTTCCGCTCCTACCAGACCCAGGCCGACGTGATGCTCGCGCTGTCGCAAGGCCAGATCGACGCCACCGTGGTGACCTCCACCGTCGCCGGCTCGACCATCGCCACCGGCAACTTCCCCGGCTTCGTCATGGGCGGCAAGGCTCCCTACGAGATCGACTATGTGGGCCTGATCGCGCTGCGCGAAGAACAGGGCCTGCTCAACTATCTCAACCTGTTCGTCAACCAGCAGATCCGCACCGGCCGCTATGCCGAGCTCTACAAGAAGTGGGTTGGCGATGGCGATGCGCCGAACCTGACCGTGCCGGGCGTATACTACTGACCTGAACTTGGGGGGCGTCCTTCCGGGACGCTCCCCTTTCCGTCAGGCAAACCTTTAAGCCGCTGCATCCTGATATCGCCTCGATCAACGGAACGCGCCCTTAATGTTCAACTATACCTTCCATTGGCGCCCTGCCTTCCAGGCGCTGCCGCATATGCTGAGCGGCGCGGTGGTGACGCTGCAGATCGCCATCCTGTCGATGATCATCGGGATTGCCGTCGGCGTGCTGCTGGCCCTGATGAGCGGCTCGGGCAACAAGATCCTCCGCGGCATCGCCAGCACCTGGATCGAGATTGCCCGCAATACGCCGGCGCTGTTCCAGATTTACATGGCCTATTTCGGCCTCGGCCAGTTCGGCATTCACCTCGATAGTTTCGTGGCGCTGCTGGCCGGCATCGCCTTCAACAATGCCGGCTACCTGGCCGAGACTTTCCGCGGGGGCCTCCGTGCCGTGCCGGCGACCCAGGTGCGCGCCGCGCGCTCGCTGGGCTTTGGTCCCATAAGTGCGTTCCGGTTGATCGTCCTGCCGCAGATGTTCCGTGCCGTGTTCTACCCGATGACCAACCAGATGGTCTGGGCCATCCTGATGACCTCGCTGGGTGTGGTCGTGGGGCTCAATACCGACCTGACCGGCGTGACGCAGGAGCTCAACGTCAAGACCTTCCGGACCTTTGAATATTTCGCGCTCGCGGCGGTGCTGTACTACCTCATCGCCAAAGCCGTCACCCTGGGCGCGCGGGCCTTTGCCTACCGCCTGTTCCGGTATTGAGGGGGGGGCCATGTTTCACACCAGTCTCAGCCTCAACGATCTCGGTTTCCTGGCGCAGGGCGCGGGCGTCACGCTGCTCATCACCTTCTGGGCCATGCTGGGTGGCACCATACTGGGCATCGTCTTCGGCGTGTTCCGCGCCACCACGCCCTGGTGGGCTACGGCGCCGCTGGCCTTCGTGCTCGACATTTTCCGGTCGGTGCCGCTGCTGATCCAGCTGGTGCTGGTCAACGCTTTCCAGGCCATTGCGGGGCTCAACGTCAGCGCCTTCATGGTCTCCTGCGTGGTGCTGGCGCTCTATACTTCGGCCTATTGCTCGGAACTGGTGCGCGGCGGTATCGCCGCGGTGCCGCTGACCACAAGGCGCGCGGCGCGCTCGCTCGGCCTGACCTGGTGGCAGGACATGACCCAGATCGTTTACCCGATCGCGCTGCGCATCATGCTGCCCAGCTGGATCGGCCTGACGCTGGGGGTGATGAAGGATACGGCGCTGGTGTCCTGGCTCGGTATCATCGAGTTGCTGCGCACCTCGCAGATCATCGTCACCCGCATTCAGGAGCCGCTGTTCGTCCTCACCGTCGCCGGGCTCATCTACTTCATCATCAGCTTCCCGATCTCGCGCCTCGGCGCGCGGCTGGAAAGAAAATGGCGCGAAAATGATTGAGATCCAGAACGTTCAAAAATCCTACAACGAGCTCAAGGTGCTCGACGACGTGAGCCTGACCGTCCAGACGGGCGAGGTCGTCTCCATCATCGGCGGCTCGGGGTCGGGCAAGTCGACGCTGCTGATGTGCATCAATGGCCTCGAGGCAATCCAGGGCGGCAAGATCACGGTCGACGGCGTCGAAGTGCACGCCAAGGGCACCAATATCAACAAGCTGCGCACCAATATCGGCATCGTGTTCCAGCAATGGAATGCGTTTCCGCACCTGACCGTGCTGGAAAACGTGACGCTGGCGCCCCGCAAGGTGTTGGGCAAATCCAAGGCCGAAGCCGAAGCGATTGGCCGCAAACAGCTTGAACATGTGGGGCTGGGCGATAAGCTCGACGCCTATCCGGGCAAGCTGTCGGGTGGACAGCAGCAGCGCATGGCCATTGCACGGGCGCTCGCCATGAGCCCCAAATACATGTTGTTCGACGAGGTGACCTCGGCACTCGATCCGCAGTTGGTGGGTGAAGTGCTCGATACCATGCGGCTGCTCGCCAAGGAGGGCATGACGATGATCCTCGTCACCCACGAAATGGCCTTCGCTCGCGAAGTTTCCGACCGGGTGGCCTTCTTCAAGGCCGGCAAGATGCACGAGATCGGCACGCCCGATCAGATTTTCGGCAATCCGCAGCGCCCCGAAACCGCGCAGTTCCTCGCCTCCGTCCTTTAGGCGATCCTTTCTCCTCTCAGAGAGACTCCAGATGAAAATCACCGCGATCACCGCCTGGCAGGTCGACCTGCCGCTCAAGGAGGGCCGCTATAGCTGGTCGGGCGGCAATTTCATGGAGGTGTTCGACACCACCGTGGTGTCCGTGGAAACCGATGCGGGCATTACCGGCTATGCCGAGTGCTGCCCGCTGGGATCGGCCTATCTGCCGAGCTATGCGCTGGGCGTGCGCGCCGGCCTGGGCGAAATCGGCCCCAAGCTCATCGGCATGGACCCCACCGATCTTGGCCCGCTGAACCGGCATATGGACGCGGTGCTGCGCGGGCATCCTTATGTGAAAGCGCCCATCGACATTGCCTGCTGGGATATTCTGGGCAAGGTCGCGGGGCTGCCGGTGTACAAGTTGCTGGGTGGGTTGGAGCAGCGGGACATCGCGCTCTATCGCGCCATCTCGCAGGAAGACCCCGAGATCATGGCGGCCAAGATCGATGGCTACCGGGCGCAGGGCTACACCAAATTTCAGCTCAAGGTCGGCGGCAATGCCAATGACGATATCGAGCGCATCCGCGCCTGCCGGAACATTCTCAAGCCCACCGATATCCTGGTTTGCGATGCCAATACCGGCTGGACCATGGCCGACGCGGCGCGCGTGGTGAACGCTGTGCGCGATCTCGATGTCTATATCGAGCAGCCCTGCATGAGCTACGAGGAAAGCCTGTCGATCCGTCGCCGTACCACCCTGCCCTTCGTGCTGGACGAAGTGATCGGCGGCGCCGATAGCCTGCTCAAGGCCATTGCCGAAGACGCGATGGACGCCATCAACCTCAAGATATCCAAGGTGGGCGGGCTGACCAAGGCCAAGCTGATGCGCGACCTGTGCGTGGCCTCTGGCATTCCCATGACCATCGAGGACACCTGGGGCGGCGACATCGTCACCGCCGCCATTGCTCACCTTGCCGCGTCGACGCCGGAGAAATTCTATCTCTCGGCCACCGATTTCAATTCCTACGGTACCGTCTCGATCGCCGAGGGCGCGCCGCAGCGGGTCAATGGCAACATGTCCGCATCGGACGAGCCCGGCCTCGGCATCACCCCAAGATTCGACGTCCTGGGCGAACCCGTTTTGATTATCGGAAACCCCGCCTGATGCGCAGCAGCAAGATCATCCAGACCATTTCCTGCCATGCCGAGGGCGAGGTGGGCGACGTCATCACCGGCGGCGTGGCGCCACCACCCGGCGATACCATCTGGGAGCAGCGCACCTTCATCGCCAATGATGAGACGCTGCGCAATTTCATGCTGCAGGAGCCGCGCGGCGGCGTGTTTCGCCACGTTAACCTGCTGGTGCCGCCGAAGAACCCGAAGGCCCAGATGGGCTGGATCATCATGGAGCCGCAGGATACCCCGCCCATGTCGGGCTCCAACTCGATGTGCGTGGCCACCGTACTGCTCGATGCGGGCATTATTCCGATAACAGAGCCCGAAACTCGCCTGGTGCTGGAAGCGCCCGGCGGGCTGATCGAGGTCGTCGCCCAATGCCGCAATGGCAAGGCCGAGCGCGTCGCCATCAAGAACCACCCAAGCTTTGCCGACAAGCTGGACGCCATCCTCGAAGTCGAAGGCGTCGGCACGCTGACTGTGGACACGGCCTATGGCGGGGACAGTTTCGTCATCGTCGACAGCCATGCGCTCGGCTTTGCCATCACGCCTGATGAGGCGCGTGACATCGCGCAGTTGGGGATGAAAATCACCAAGGCCGCCAATGAGCAGCTTGGCTTCAACCATCCGACCAACGCCGACTGGAACCACTTCTCGTTCACCCAAGTGGCCGCGCCGGTGACACGCGACGAAAATGGCGTGCTGACTGCCGCTAACGCAGTGGCGATCCGCCCCGGCAAGATCGACCGCTCGCCCTGCGGCACCGGCTGTTCGGCGCGCATGGCGGTTTTGCATGCCAAGGGCCAGCTCAAGGTCGGCGAGGCCTTTATCGGCCGCTCGATCATCGGCTCGCGCTTCGATTGCCGCATCGATAGCGAAATCATGCTCGGTGACCGCAAGGCGATCGTGCCGATCATCGCCGGCAGCGCCTGGATTACCGGCACGCATCAGCACATGCTGGACCCCATGGACCCCTATCCGACAGGCTACCGCCTGTCCGACACCTGGCCCATGGAGGGGCGTTTCTGAGCGGCGTCAGCCGCTCAGTTCATCAGGTCGAACGCGTCACCCCAGGTGTCCGACACGGAATAGCCAAGCTGATAGGGATCGGTTGGGTCGACACCGATCTGGTGGATGCCGTGGATCCAGCCACGGCCTGAAATGATCGGCTGCACCGCCGGCCGGCCAGCAACCGTGGTGTCGCTGGCGTAAGTGACTTCGAACGTGGAATCGATGATCGAGCGCGCCGTGAAGCGGTCACCGGGCTTGGCGAGACCGCGCGCCGCGGCGACGGCAAGGCGCGCCGAATTGCCGGTGCCGCAGGGCGAGCGATCGATGCGACCGGGCGGCATGATGGTGGCGCCCTTGAGCTCACCGGCCGCGTTGTGGCTGACGAACATGGTGTAGGAAATGCCCTTGATGGCCTCGATCTCGGGATGGGCGATGCTCATCTGGGCATTGACGGCGCGGTGGATGGCGCTGCCGGCCTCGACGAGCTTCTTGGCCTGATCGGGGCGGATTTCGAGGCCGAGCTGCGCCGGATCGATCAGCGCGTAGAAAATGCCCCCGTAGGCGATATCGACCTTGACCTTGCCATAGCCTTCCACCTCGACCACCGCATCGAGCTGGTCGGCATAGGATGGATTCATGGTCAGCGTCACGCGCTCGCACTTGCCGTTGCGGCAGGTGGCGCGGGCGGTCACGAGGCCGGAAGCGGTCTCGATGCGCACGATGGTTTCGGGCTCCACCATCGGCAACATGCCGGTCTCCAGCAGCACCGTGGTCAGGCAGATGCTGTTGGACCCCGACATGGCATGGGCCTTGTCGCCCTGCAGGATGATGAAGGCGATATCGGCGTCGGGGCGAGTGGGCGGGAAGATCAGGCACGTGCTCATCTGCGCCGAGGCGCGCGGCTCGAACACCAAGAAGCGGCGCAGGCTGTCATCGACCTCGTTGAGATGACGCAGCTTGTCGGCAATCGTCGCGCCCGGGACGTCGATGACGCCGCCGGTGACGATGCGCCCCACTTCGCCCTCGGCATGCGCTTCCACAAGAGTAACCGTTTTTGACCAGCGCATGCGCGTGTCCTTTCCGAGCAGATGATTGTCTAGGCCGCGAGTTGTTGATGCAGCGGTGCGGTGGCAGCTTCGAGATAGGTAGCCGCGCACGGCGAGAGGCGCCCCGCCAGCGCGGCGCGGACGCGAGCATGATAGGCGTCGAGGAAGGCGATGTCGCTGCGGTTCAGTTGTTCTGCATCCACCATCGACAGCTCGATCGGCACCAGGGTCAGGGTATCGAACCGCAGGAACCCCGGGGCACCTGCAACGACCTCGACCTGGTTCTCGACGCGCAGGCCGAAGCCGCCTTCAGAATAATATCCCGGCTCGATGGTCATGATGACCCCCGGCTCGAAGGTGAACGGGTTCACCACCTTGCCGAAACGATGGGGGTGTTCATGCACCGAGAGGAAGTGGCCGACGCCGTGGCCGGTGCCATGATCGAAGTCGAGCCCGAGATCCCAGAGCGGCCGGCGCGCCAGGGCATCGAGATAATGGCCGGTGGCCGTGGTCGGAAACTGGGCCGTCATCAGCGCGATGAAGCCTTGCAGCACCGCCGTATAGGTGCGCCGGACTTCGGCGGTGGGCGTACCGAGCATGAAGGTTCGCGTGGCATCGGTGGTGCCGCCGAAATATTGGCCACCGGTATCGAGGAGAAACGGCAGCTCTGCCGTGATCGGCGCGTTGGTGTCGGGCTTGGACGAATAGTGGCACATGGCCGCGTTGCTGCCGGCGGCCGCAATGGGGGAAAAGCTCTCTTCGACGAAATCTTGGCGCTGCTCGCGGAACTTGAGCAATTCGGCCTGCGCCTCCATCTCGGTGACCGGATCGCCGGCCGCCAGTCGTCGGGGGCCTTCCGCCATCAGCCAGGCGATGAACTCGACCCAGGCTACGCCGTCTTCCACATGGGCCCGCCGGAAGCCATTGATTTCGACGGGGTTCTTGACCGCCTTGGCAAGCGTCACCGGGCTGAACTGGGAGACCACGGAGCCTCCCGCCCGCTCGACGGCCTGCCGCACGGCGACCGGTGCAAAGGCAGGGTCGACAGCGATGACGTTGCCCTGTCCGCGTTGCGCAATCGCGTCGAGCAGCCCCTCGGCGGGCGAGATTTGCAGCCCGTCGCTGACAATGGCGGTTCGGTCATTGGGCAATTTGCGGGCGTCGACGAACCACTCGGCAGTGCCTGTCCGGTCCAGCAGCAGCGTCGAATGGGCGACCGGGGTGCGGGCAATGTCGCCACCACGAATATTGAGCAGCCAGGCAATATTGTCCGGCTGGGTCTCGACCAGCAGGTCGGCCCCGATCCGCCCGAGCGCCGCCGCGATCCGGTTGCGTTTGGTAGCGCTATCCTCGCCCGCAAAGGCGAGCGGGAATGGCTTGATGGCGCCCAGGGGCGGCTCGGGTTGATCGGGCCAGATGGTGTCGACCAGATCGGCCTCAAGACCCACCAGTTCGGCACCGGCGCGGCCCAATCCCGCTTCGAGCAGGTCAAAAAGCCTACCTGGAACTAGCATGGTATTGACGCCGAACCGCTGCCCCGCCACCGCATGGCGTTCGAGCCATTGTTCGATCGGTGCGTCGTAGAAATGTTCGATTTCAAACGCCGAGAGATCAACCTCGCGGCGCACCTGCACCTGATAGCGTCCATCCACAAACACCACCGCGCGGTCGGCGGTGACCAGCGCTATCCCGGCCGATCCGGTGAAGCCCGTCATATAGGCCAGCCGCTCATCGTGAGGCGCAACCACCTCGCCCTGATAGGCGTCGAACCGGGGAATGACCACGCCATCAAGGCTCGCAGCGCTGAGGGCGCTGCGCAAGGCGGCAAGACGCTGACCGGGCTCGATTGCGGCGGGACTGGACGACATTTTGGACACTTCCGAAATTGAAGATTCGCCGTTCGAACTGTATTGTCGACAAATTGAATACCATCTACCTTGCATAGCGACATCGAAAATTGCAATGTGCTGGCCTGCACCGGCTCGAACGGGTAATTGAGGTGGGCCGAAGCCCGCGGCGCCGAGCAAATTCGGTCGCAATTGCGGACGTGCCGATGGGGAACCACAACGTGAAAACGCGAGACGCAGTGGACAAAGCGACGAAGGCCGAGCAGCTGGGCAAGCCCGATCGGACCCGTGGCTCGGGTGCGCAGACGGTCTACCAGCAGCTGCGCCAGTCCATTCTGGAACTGGCCATCGAGCCAGGCAGTCCGCTCGACGAAGTGACGCTGTCCGAGCAGTTCAAGATGTCGCGCACGCCCATTCGCGAAGCGCTGGTGCGGCTGGTGGCCGAAGGCCTTGCCAAGACGCTGCCGAACCGGAACACCGTCGTCGCGACCATCGATTTCGCCCAGCTGCCGGTCTATTTCGAAGCCCTGACGCTGATGTATCGCGTGACCACCCGTGCCGCCGCCGTCAACCGCCGCGCCGAGCACCTGGTGGCCATTCGCGGCTTCGAGGCCGCCTATGCGGACGCCGTGATGCGACGGGATGCCCTCGACATGATCCAGGCCAATCGCGATTTCCATGTCGCCATCGCCGAGGCCGGCGGCAACAGCTATTTCACCCACCTGTTCTCCCGCCTGCTGGACGAGGGCCGCCGCATCCTGCGCATCTATTATCAATCGTTCGATGATCGCCTGCCCCACCAGTATGTCGACGAACACGGCAGCATGGTGCAGGCCATCGATGCCGGGGATGCCGACCTGGCCGATGCGCTGGCGACAACCCATGCGGCCCAGATCGTGCGGCAGATCCAGAGCTACATCGCGCGCGACACCGTCGCGGGCATCAAGCTCTAGCAGGACACAAGCATGGCTCGCATTGGCGTTGTAGGTGCCGGAATTGTTGGCGCGGCGATCGGCACCTGGCTGATCGGGGATGGCCATGAGGTCACCGTATTCGACGCCGACCCGGCGGGCCTACCCACATCAGCTGGCAATGCGGCGCTGATCGCCCTGCCCGAAATTGCTCCCATTGCAAGCCCCGGCATGCTGACGGCGGTGCCGAAATGGCTGCTCGATCCGCTGGGGCCGCTCACCTTGCGGTGGCAGGATGTGCCGGCACTGACCCCATGGCTGCTGGCCTTCCTCGCCGCATCGACGCCGGCCCGAGGGGCACGCGCCCGGTTGGCCCTGACGAGCCTGATGCAGACCGCGCTGGCCGATCATGAAGCGCTGGCGCGGATTGCCGGCATAGCGGGCCATCTGCGCCAGACCGGGTTTATCTCCCTCCACGATAGCCAGGCCAGCCTCGACGGCGCGCTGCGTGAAGCCCAATCCGTCAAGCAGGTCCTGGGCTATGACTATGAGGCCATCTCCACCGAAACGGCGCGCCGCATGGTGCCGCAATTGGAAGGACAGTTCTTTGGCGCGATGCATCAGCCGGGCTACTGGATGGTCTCCAATCCATTGACGGTGTTGCGCCAATATCAGGATTTCGTCCGGGGCCGTGGCAGGCTGGTGCATGGCAAGGTCATCGGCGTCGAGCGGCGCAGCGATGGGATTGCGTTGCGCATTGCGGGGCAGCCTGAGCAGGTATTCGACAAGATCGTAGTCGCGGCCGGCGTGTGGTCGCGCGAACTGGTGCGTGCAATGGGATTGCGGGTGCTGCTCGAGGCCGAGCGCGGCTACAACACCACCTATACGGGGCTGGGATGGAATCTCGCCGTGCCGGTGGGTTTTGCCGATCACGGTTTCATTGCTTCGCCGCTGGTCGATGGCCTGCGTATTGGCGGCGCCGTGGAACTGGCAAAGCCGGCCACTACTGCCAATTTCGGCCGCGCCAAGGCGATGCGCGAGAAGATGCGGCGCTATGTGCCCTCGCTGCCCGAAAGCGGCGTCGAGTGGATGGGTCGCCGTCCGTCCACGCCCGACTCGTTGCCCGTTATAGACCGGCACCCAGAGGACAACCGGATTGTCTTCGCCTTTGGGCATGGGCATCTGGGGCTGACGCTGAGCGCCGTTACCGCACGTTTGGTTGCAGACGCCATTGGCGGAACCAGCCCGACCCCGGCGGCGCTCTCCATCGCGCGTTTCCAATAGAGCTGCGGAAACGAAAAAAGGGACGGCCGAAGCCGTCCCCTTGAATGCAGAAGCCGCAATTTAGAAGCCGTATTTGGCCAGGTTAGGGCGGTTCTTAAGCCCTTCTTCGACCACCGCACGGATATGGGCGGCTTCGGCGCCAACCAACTCAAGCCGGGGTGCGCGCATGACCGGCGAAGTGCCGCGCACGATGTGCTCGGCCAGCTTGATATTGTGGACGAACTTCGCCCCGATATCGAGGTGCAGCAGCGGCAGGAACCAGCGGTAGATTTCCAGCGCTTCGGGAATTCGACCCTCCTGCACCAGCTTGTAGATGGCGACGGTTTCCTTGGGGAAAGCCACGACAAGACCGGCGATCCAGCCATGGCAACCCAGGATCAGGCTTTCCAGCGCCAGGTCGTCGACGCCGGTCAGCAACTGATAGCGGTCGCCCAGCGCCTTGATGGTTTCGTTGATGCGGCGGGTATCGCCGGTGGATTCCTTGATGGCGACGAATTTGGGCTCGTCGGCCATTTCCTTGAGCATGGCTTCGCTGATGTCGATGCCATAGGCCAGGGGATTGTTGTAGACGATGATCGGCAGGCTCGACGCCGCCGCGATGGCGCGGTAGTGGGCGACCACTTCGCGGTCGTCAGCCAGATAGCGCATCGCCGGCAAAACCATCAGGCCCTTGATGCCGATCTTTTCGGCCTCCGTAGCCAGCGCCGCGCCAGCGCGGGTGGAGTCTTCCGCAATGGTCAGCAGCACCGGCACGCGACCGGCGGCTTCCTCGATCGCCGCTTTGGCGATGGCCAGTTTCTCGGTGGCGATCAGGCTCGACGCCTCGCCGAGCGACCCGCACACGATGATACCATCGACGCCCGCTTCAATCTGGAAGGCAACGTCGGCCCGAACGCCAGCGAAGTCCACTTCCTGATTGGCGGTCATTTTGGTGGTGATCGCGGGGAGGACTCCCTTGAAGTCGCTCTTGTTCATAAAATTCTCCATGCCGCAGGGCGAGTTGTCGGTTTCCGGCCATGTTTAACGTCTTGTATTTAGTTTGTCGACAACAAAATCAGATCTCTGCACAGAGAGTTTTTGGTGAGCCCCACAGCCCTATTTCATTGTCGCCAAACTGTCGACAAATGGGTTGACAGCATGGATTTGTTTTGTGTCAATGCGACTACAGCCGCTCTCGGGCGGATCGAACGACGAGACTGCAATTGCTCGGAGGGAGCGTTCATGATCAGGAAATTCCAAAAACTCGCCTTTGTGGGGGCGCTGGTTGCCACCACGGCGCTGGCCGGTATTCCCACCATTCAGGCACAGGAAGGCCAGCCCGGCGGCACGCTGCGCATTCTGGGCACAGAGGATCTCGACCACTTCGATCCCACGTCCGCTGCGCTGGTTACGACCAACAATTTCCTGCGCGCGACAACGCGGCAGCTCATTTCATATGCGGCCTCGACGGACGAGCTGGTGCGCGTAACGCCCGCCGGCGATCTGGCCACCGAAGTGCCGCAGCCAACCGATGACGGGCTGACCTATACGTTCAAGCTGCGTCAAGGCGCCAATTGGAACACGCCGGCGGGTCCGCGCCAGATTACGTCCGCCGACTTCGAGCGCGGCGTCAAGCGCATGTGCAACCCGGCTTTGGGTTCGGCAGCGCTCACCTACTATACCGACCTCATCACTGGCCTTGCGGCCTTCTGCGAGGGTTTTGCCAAGGTTGAGCCGACGGTCGAGGCCATGAAGGCCTATATCGAAGGCAATGACATTGCCGGCATCGAAACGCCCGATGACGAAACCATCGTTATCAAGCTGACCCAGCGCGCCGGCGACTTCATCTTCATGCTGTCGCTGCCCACCTCGTCGCCGGAGCCGATCGAGGCGCTCGACTATTTGCCCGATAGCCCCGATTACCGCACCAACTTCATCGCCAGCGGCCCCTATACGCCGGCCGCCTATACGCCGGACAGCGCCCTGCAGCTTGTGCGCAATCCTGCATGGGTCGCCGAGACCGATCCGCTGCGCAAGGCCTATGTGGACGAAATCCAGCTCACATTCGGCCTGCCGGTCGACGCCATCATGCAGCAATTGCAGTCCGGCGATGGCGACATGACCTATGACGTCACCATCCCGCCCGCCGTGCTGCAATTGCTCAGCGCGCAGGGCGACGAGAAGCTGATGACGGTGTCTTCGGGCAATACCAACTTCATCTTCATCAACACCGTCTCGGACAACAACAAGGGCGCGCTCCGCGATCTGCGGGTTCGCCAGGCGCTGAACTATGCCGTCGACAAGGCAGCGGTGGTGCAGCAACAGGGTGGCCCGGAAATTTCCAAGCCGGTCAACGGCATCTTCGGCGTTGGCGTGCTCGGCTATCACGAGTTCAACCTCTACCCCACCGAGGGCGACAAGGGCGATATCGAGAAGGCCAAGGCCCTCCTGGCCGAAGCCGGCTATCCGAACGGCATTACCTTGAAAATGCCCTACCGCAACAAGGGCATCGAGCCTACCATCGCCCAGACCATCCAGGCCTCGATGGCGCTCGCCGGCATCACGCTGGAACTCACCCCGGTTGCACCAGCCGACTACTATTCGAAGTTCATGACCAATCAGGTCAACACCAAGGACGGCACGTGGGACATCGCGCCCGTCGGCTGGACTCCGGATTGGGCAGGCGGCGCTGCGCGCTCGGTGTTCCAGCCGCAGTTCACCTTCAACGGCACGCACCAGACCTACAACTACACCGACTACAACAACGACAAGGCCAATGAACTGGCCGACCAGGCCATCAATGCCCCGACCGCCGAAGAAGTCGGCAAGCTCTGGGGCCAGGTCGACGAACTGGTGATGGCCGATGCGCCGGTGGTGCCACTCATCGCCAACCTGATCGTGCTCTATCATGGCGAGGCAGTGCAGAACTTCCAGCCATATTCCCTGGGCGTGCAGGGTGACTGGACCAATGTCTGGCTGCAGCGCTAACCGATAAACCTCCCGCGGCCCGGACCAATCCATGGTTCGGGCCGTTTTCATTTGCCTCCAGCAGAAAGCGGTGCGGTTTTGCCAGTGCTCGAAGCGCGCCATCTCAGCGTTTCCATCCCCACCGAGGATGGAACAATTCACGCCGTGCAAGACGTGTCGTTCAGCGTCGAGGCCGGTGGCCTCTTCGGCATTGCGGGCGAGTCGGGTTCCGGCAAGAGCGTGATGATGCAGGCCATCCTGGGCCTCCTGCCCTTTGCCGATGTCACCGGCGAAGTCATCTTCGAGGGCCGCAACCTGCTGGCCCTGCCGCCGCGGCAGTTGCAGAAATTGCGTGGCGCGCGGATCGGCATGATCTTCCAGGACCCGCTCTCGAGCCTGCATCCCTATTACAGCATCGGCGCCCAGATCACCGAGGCGATCCACGCCCACGAAAAGGTCAGCCCGCAGGCCGCGCGTGCGCGGGCCGTCGACATGCTGACCAAGGTCGGCATCGCCAATGCGGCTGAACGGTTCGACAGCTTTCCCCACCAATATTCGGGCGGCATGCGCCAGCGCGTGATGATCGCCATGGCGCTGGTGCTCAATCCGCCGCTGATCATCGCCGACGAACCCACCACGGCGCTCGACGTCACCGTGCAGGCGCAGATCGTCGCCCTGCTCGACCAGATGCGCAAGGAACTGGGCGCCACCGTCGTGATGATCACCCATGACCTGGGCCTGCTCTCGAACGTGGCCGATCAGGTGATGGTCATGTATGCGGGCAACCGCATGGAATTCGGCTCCAGCGCCGCCGTGTTCAGGGCGCCCAGCCATCCCTATACGGCGGGCCTGCTCGCCTCCTCGCCGTCCAATTATGCGGCCGGCGAAGAGTTGGTGGCCATTCCTGGCCGGCCGCCCAGTCTGTTGCACAAACCGGCGGGCTGCGCTTTCGCAGTGCGCTGCGCCTATGCCATGCCGAAATGCGCAACGCAGCGCCCACCGCTCCGGCGGTTCAGCGACGGCGTGGAATCCCTGTGCTGGCTCGAAGCGCCGGTCGAGCCGATTCACGCGGAACGCGCCGCGGTCGGTGGGCGCAATGCCGACGCCACGGCTCCGGTCGTGCTCAAGGTGGACAATGTCGAACTGAGCTTTGCCACGGGCGGGTTCTTCGGTAAGGCGGGCCGGTTCGAGGTGCTCAAGGGCATCGATATCGAGTTGCGGCGCGGTGAAACCCTTGGTCTGGTGGGCGAAAGCGGTTGCGGCAAGTCCACGCTGGCGCGCGTCATCGCCGGGCTGATCCCGGCCACCAGCGGGTCTGTGCTGCTCGATGGCAAGGATATGGCCACCCTCGATCATGCCGGCTGGAAGGAGATGCGCAAGCGGGTGCAACTGGTGTTCCAGGACCCGTTCGGCTCGCTCAACCCGCGCCGGCGCGTCGGCGCCATCATCGGTGATCCGTTCCGCCTGCATCAGGTGGCCAGCGGGGCGGACCGCAAGCGGCGGGTGCAGGACCTCATGGAGACCGTGGGGCTCAATCCCGAGCACTATAACCGGTTTCCCTCCGAATTCTCCGGTGGGCAGCGGCAGCGCATCGGCATTGCCCGCGCTTTGGCGCTCAATCCCGCGCTGATCATCTTCGACGAGCCGGTTTCGGCACTCGACGTCTCGATCCAGGCGCAGGTGCTCAACCTGATGCGCTCGCTACAGCAGGAGTTGGGCCTGACCTACCTGTTCATTTCCCATGACCTAGCGGTGGTGCGGCAGGTCTGCGACCGCATCGCCGTGATGAACAAGGGCAAGATCGTCGAACTGGCGGAGGCCGAGGCGATCTATACCAATCCGCAAAACGACTATACCCGCACCCTGCTGGCCGCCTCGGTGGTGCCCCCACCGCAAAAGGGCCGCAGCACACGGCAATTGGTCGAAACCATCTGGGGAGCTCCGGCATGAGCACGTCGGCCACCACCCCGCCCACCGTCGTCCAGCGCAGCTCGCTCGACCTGACCCTGCGCCGCCTGATCCGCGACCGGGCCAGTCTTGTCGCCTTCATCTTCATCGTGCTGCTGGTAGCCTTTGCCGCCGCGGCTCCACTGGTCGAGGCCTGGATCGGCCACTCCCCGATCGAGCAATTCCGCCAGACGGGCCTTTCGCCCACCGGCCTGCCGGTCGCCCCCAATGCCGAATTCAGGCTCGGCACCGACCAGTTGGGCCGCGACGTTCTGGTGCGGCTGGCTTACGGGGCGCGCGTCTCGCTGCTGGTGGGCGTCGTCGCCTCGCTCCTCGCCGCATTCATCGGCGTCACCGTGGGCCTGCTCGCCGGTTTCCTCGGCGGTTGGGTCGATACCGTCCTCAGCCGCGCCATGGACCTGATCATGAGCGTGCCCTTTCTGCTGTGTGCGCTGGCGCTGGTCTCGGTGTTCGGCCCCAGCCTGTCGCTCAGCATCGGGGTTATCGTGTTCTTCAGTTGGACCACGATGGGCCGCGTCATTCGTGGCCAGGTCAAATCGCTGCGGGAACGCGAATTCGTACAGGCCAGCCGCTCGCTGGGGGCAGGCTCGCTCTCCATCATGGTGGTCGATATCCTGCCCAATCTGAGCGTGCCCATCATTGTCTACACCACTATGATGATCCCCGGCTCCATCGTCTTTGAGGCCACCCTGTCCTTCCTCGGCCTCGGCATCGTGCCGCCGGCGCCGAGCTGGGGCGGCATGCTGGCCGATGCCGGCGCCAACTCGATCTATCTGGTCGCCTGGTGGCTGGTCCTGTTCCCCGGGCTGGCGCTGCTGTTCACGACGCTGTCGTTCAACATCCTGGGCGATGGCCTGCGCGACGCGCTCGACCCCAAGGCGCGGCCGATCCGCGTCAAGCCAACGGGGGCCAAGCCATGATCCGCTTTCTCGCCGGCCGCTTGGGCTTTGCGGCGCTGATCCTTCTGGTGCTCAGCACCTTCGTGTTCTTCCTGTTCTTTGTTGCCCCGGGCGATCCGGCGCGCATGGTCGCCGGCGATAAGGCCACCGAGGCGCAACTAATCCAGATCCGTACCAATCTGGGGCTCGATCGACCCATCTACGAGCAATATCTGAGCTTTATCGGCAAGGCCGCGCATGGCGACCTGGGCTTTTCCTATCGCAACCAGCAACCCGTAGCGGCGCTGATCGCCAATAGGCTCCCCGCCACGCTGTCGCTGGTGGCTGGAGGCGTCATCCTGTGGCTGGCGGTCGGCATTCCCATCGGCATCATGTCGGCGCGCCATCCTGGCGGCTTTCGCGACCGGCTGGGGCAGGGCTTTATCCTGATCGGGTTGAGTTTCCCCACCTTCGTGCTGGGAATGATGTCGCTCTACGTCTTCTATTTCCTGCCGCGCCAAGCCGGGTTCACGCTGTTTCCCGCAGGCGGCTTCAAGCCCTTCTGGCCCAATCCGGCGGTCTGGGCCTGGCATATGGCCCTGCCCTGGGCGACGCTGGCGCTAACTACGGCCGCCGTCTATGCGCGCCTGACCCGCGGGCAGATGCTCGAAGTGATGGGCGAGGATTACATCCGAACCGCGCGTGCCAAGGGCCTGTCCGAGACGAAGGTCGTGTTCAAGCATGGCCTGCGCGCAACCCTGACCCCGCTGGTGACCCAGCTCGGCGCCGATATTGCCCTGCTGCTGGGCGGCGCCATCGTCATCGAGCAGGTCTATGGCCTGCAGGGCGTCGGCGCGCTGGCGGTTCAGGCGGTCAATAACCAGGACCGGCCGATCATCATCGGCGTGGTGTTGCTGGGCGGCTTCTTTATCGTCCTGTCCAATATCATCGTCGACATTCTGTACGTGCTGCTCGATCCGCGCGTGCGCTAGGAGAAGCTATGCTCATCTCGCAATACACCATGCCCGGCCGTCACATTCGCGACCATCTTGTCGATGTTCCGCTGGACTGGTTTGGCGACCGCGACGGCCCGACAATCAAGCTGTTCGCCCGCGAGGTGGTCGATCCGACCAAGAAGGATGAAAAGCTGCCACTGCTGGTGTTCCTGCAAGGCGGCCCCGGCGGCAAATCGCCCCGGCCGACCACCACGAGCCCCGCCTGGTTGGGCGAAGCGCTCAAGACCCACCGCGTCATCCTGCCCGATCAGCGCGGCACCGGCCGCAGCACGCCGGTGGATGCCGACACCATGGCGGGCTTTGCCGACCCGCAGGCGGCGGGCGACTATCTCGCCCATTTCCGCGCCGATTCCATCGTCGCCGACTTCGAGCACTTGCGCAAAACCGTGTTCGACGGCGTCCGCTGGCAATCGCTGGGCCAGAGCTATGGCGGCTTCCTGACCATGACCTATCTCAGCCAGGCACCCGAGGGCCTCGGGGCCTGTTACGTCGCCGGAGGCCTTGCCAGCATCACGCCATCGGCCGATGCGGTCTATCGCCTGACTTATCCGCGCGTCGAAGCCAAGAACGGGCGCTATTACAAGCGCTACCCGGACGACGCCGCCACCGTCGCGGCCCTTGCCGATTTTATCGACAACAACGAAGTTCGGCTTCCTGATGGCGACCTGCTCACCGTCAGGCGCCTGCAGACCGTGGGCATCGATTTCGGCATGGCGCCTGGGTTCGAGAACATCCACTGGCTGGTCGACGAGGCCTTTGCCACGCCGAGCCGCGATCGCCTGTCCGACCACTTCCTCGCCGAGGTCATGCACGCTACGAGTTACGACGGCAATCCGCTGTTCATGGTGCTGCAGGAGAGCATTTATGGTGCCGGGTCCGGAGCCACTGCCTGGGCGGCACAGCGGGTGCGCGACACGCTGCCCCAATTCGCCACCACGGCCCGCCCCCTGCTGTTTACGGGCGAAATGATGTTCCCCTGGATGCTCGACGACATCCGGTCGCTGAGGCCATTCAGGGCCGGGGCCGAAGCCTTGGCCCAGCGTGCGGAATTCAGCCCGCTCTACGACCTGCCCCGGCTCGCCGCCAACGATATTCCGGTTGCGGCGATCATTTACCACGACGACATGTATGTGGATGCGGGCCTGTCGCTGGAGACGGCCGGCAAGGTGGGCAATCTCAGCCATTGGATCACCAATGAGTTCGAGCATGACGGCATTCGCCAGAGCGCCAATGTGTTCAAGCGACTGATCAGTATGGTCGCCGAAAACGGCGGTCCCCGCGCCTCGAGCTGAGCGGGCCGACTAGCCTCGGGAGCGGATCGCCTGGAGTTCGTCAAACAGGCGCGTGGGTACCAAAACGCCCTCGCGCGCCGATTGTGCACGAGCAGCCAGCCGGCGATCGCCTGGCAGGCGCACGCCGTCCTGCTGGGAAATGCTGGAAAACAGCGTTTCGGCTCGCGCCATGTGGTCGGCGGCATCCTCGCCCAGAAACCGCACCGGATCGAAGGCGATGATGAGTTCACCGCCCAGGGGCGGGCTGCCCCGTCCTTCGTCTTCGGCAAACGATTCCTGGCTGGTGAGATCGCCGATCATCGGCCCGGCCAGCAGCTCGACCATCAGTGCCAGCGCCGTGCCCTTGTGGCCGCCAAACGGCAACATGGCGCCCGCAAGTCCCAACGCGGGATCGGTCGTCGGCCGACCCTCCGCGTCGACGGCCCAACCCAATGGAATGGATTTTCCGGCGCGCTGATGCAGTTCGATTTCGCCCCGCGCCACGGCGCTGGTGGCAAAGTCGAAGACGAAGGGGGCGCGGTCTGGCCGTGGCCAGCCAAAGGCGAACGGGTTGGTGCCGAACACCGGCTTGCTGCCCCCATGCGGCGCCACGCTGCGCTGTCCCGCCGTCAGGCCGATCGACACCAGGCCGGCATCCGCCAGCGGCTCGAGATCGACCCACATGGCCGAATTGTGATAGCAATTGTTGATGGCCAGCACGGCGATGCCAAGCGATTGCGCCGCCGCGACCAAGGCGGGCCGCGCCATCTCGTTGGCCAGCGGTGCGAAGCCGCGGCCCGCATCCACCTTGACGATGGCGGGCGATGTCTGGGTCACGACCGGCACCGCCTTGCCGTCAGCCTTGCCGCTGGCGACGGCCCTCACATAGCCGAGCAAACGGTAGACCCCATGCGAGCGGCATGCGTCAGCCTCCGCCGCCGTCACATTGCGCGCGATCGTGTCGGCATGGGCCAATGAAACCCCACTCGCGAGCAGTACATCACGAGCCAGGGTCTCGATATCGGCCAGCGAAAGACGCTGCTCTCGTTCGGGTTGGGTCATGGCTGTACTCCATTGTGCAAGATTGTCGACACACTGTGCACAATCACCGTCATTCAGTCAAACTCTGTACCCACCGCGCAATTGTCATCGCCTTGATCGATGATGGGAGACTGGCTAAAGCTGAAGCATGCAGTTTCAGGTGACCTGGGCGCGATATTCACAGCGGTGGCAGCGGCTCGAATTCGCCGCTTCGGGCGAGCGTAACGGCGCGCGATTCACCGTCGTCACCCATGTGAAATGCCGCGAGCCGAAGACGGCCGAGAACACCCATCTGGTGGCGATGATGAGAATTATCGAGGTCTTCAAGCTACCCAGCGCCTCGGGCCGGTGAGGATTTAGCGCGTGCCGGGCAGCGGCATGCGTTCAACCTCGGCCAGCACCTCCAGCATTCCCACCGCATTGGCTTCGGCGATGATGCGGCCTTTTTCGGCACTGGCGAGGGTCGCATCGCCCGCCGCGCCGCCAGGATTGATGTCCGAGGCGATCCACGCATAGACGTGGCCAAAGGCGCCGGTGGGGCGGAGGTATTTGAACTCCGTTTCGTCGCTTGCGGCGATGGAGACGAAATTCTGGGCCTTGGACATGTCCACCAGGTCGGGGCGGAAGTGCAGGATCAATGAGGTCTCCGCGTCGCCGCCATGAATGCCGTGGCGGCGTTCGACGTCGCTCAACACGCCAGGCGGGGTGAACCGCCAGCCGCTCTTGACCGCCAGTATGCCGGCCTGCACGCGCAGTTCGCGCGCCACGATGCACATGATTTCCTCATTGCCCCCATGGGAGTTGATGAAGACGATCTTCTTGATGCCGGCGCGGGCAACTTCCAGCCCGATCTGCGTCCAGGCATCGATCAGGTTGGTGGCCTTGTGGCTGATGGTGCCCTTGGCCCAGATATGCTCATTGGACTTGCCCACCGCCTGCACCGGCAGGATGCGCACATCCAGAGTGTCGGGGATTTTGGTGACCAGCAGGTCCAGCATGGACTGGTTGATGATGGTATCGGTGCCCACCGGCAGGTGCGGGCCGTGCTGCTCCACCGCCGCGATCGGCATGATGGCGATGGTCTTGTCCGGGTCGAGGCCTTCGAACTCGGAAGCGGAAAAATCGGTCCACCAGATCTTGCGCGGCATGCTTATTCCTTCATTGGACCAGCGGCGACCGCTTCGATCTCGACGACAAATTCTGCGCGGGCAAAGCCGCTGACGATCATCAGCGTCGAGGCCGGATACGGCTCGGCAAACAGGCCATTGCGCACGCCCATATAGGCCGGCAGATGCTCGCGGCCGGTGACATAGGCGTTGATGCGCACGACATGCTCCAGCCCCAGCCCTGCCTCGCGCAGCACCGCCGCGATATTGTCGAAACAGATGCGCGCCTGCCCGGCACAATCGGCGGGCACCACGCCTTGGGCATCGATCCCCAATTGGCCGGAGACGAACACAAGCTGCTGGCCGGCGGGTACGCTCATGCCGTGGCTATAGGGGGCAAAAGGCGGATGAATATCGGCGGGCGCGAGAGACGTGGCCATGCGGGTGGGTTCCTTGAGGCGGGAATGTTAGCTGCACTAAAACTGATTGCAAGCCCATCGCGCACGATTTGCACCCCATGCAGGCAATATTTCTATCTGCCGCATTTTTAGCTTTCCATCATGGAGATATGACGCAAAGAATGGGCATGCCTCAAAGGCGCACAAGAATTCACCACGACCGGACGGGTGCACATCCGGAGCTTTGGAGATCGAGATGAAGTTCATGACACTGGCCGCCACGACCACGCTGGTCCTGGGTAGCCTGACCGGCCTCGCCGCCGCGCAGGACAAAGTGACGTTCGGCACCAACTGGCTGGCCCAGGCCGAGCATGGCGGCTATTACCAGGCCGTCGCCGACGGCACTTATGCCAAATACGGGCTCGACGTGACCATCCGCCAGGGCGGACCGCAGGCGCCGAATGGTCAATTGCTGATCGCCGGGCAGATCGATTTCTACATGGGCGGCATGTCCACCATCGATGACGTCAAGCAAGGCATTCCAGGCATCACCGTCGCCGCCATCTTCCAGAAGGACCCGCAGGTGCTGCTGGCGCATCCCGAAGCCGGCTTCACCGATGTGGCGAGCTTGGTCGGCGCCAGCAAGCTGATCATGGGCAAGGACAGCTTCTTTGCCGGCTACTGGCCGTGGATGAAGGCAAAATTCCCCGGCTTCAAGGACGAGATGTACGAGCCCTACACCTTCAATCCGGCACCGTTCATCGCCGATCCCAAGGCCGTGCAGCAGGGCTACCTGACCTCCGAGCCCTATGAAATCGGCAAGCAGACCGGTACCGAGCCGCAGGTTATACTGCTCGCCGACGCCGGCTACGCGCCCTATTCCACCACGATCGAAACCCGTCAAGACATCGTGGAAAAGACCCCCGACCTGGTGCAGCGCTTCGTCGATGCCACCGAGATCGGCTGGTACAACTACCTCTATGGCGACAACAAAGCCGCCAATGACCTGATCAAGACCGACAATCCCGAAATGACCGACGGCCAGATCGAGTACTCCATCGCCAAGCTGAAGGAATACGGCATCGTCGTGTCCGGTGATGCCGAAACCAAGGGCATTGGCTGCATGACCGACGCGCGCTGGAAGGAATTCTACGACAGCATGGTGGAAGCAGGCGTCTACGAGGCCGGTATCGACATCTCCAAGGCCTATACGACCCAGTTCGTCTGCAAGGGCGTCGGCATGGACCTCGCCGTCGCCAAGTAGGCGACCAACCATCGGCGCGGGTAATCCTGTCCGCGCCGTTTCAGCCCTAACACGGGTTTGCTTGTGACCGATTTAGCTCTCGCTGGAGTCCACACTTCAGCCCCCACGGCCCCGCGCCGCCTCGTCGTCGCCATGAACAATGTGAGCAAGGTGTTTTCCAACGGCACGCTGGCGCTCAAGGGCATGTCGCTGGACGTACGCGGTGGCGAATTCATCTCCCTGCTCGGCCCCTCGGGCTGCGGCAAATCCACCGCCCTGCGCATCATTGCCAGGCTGGGCGCTGCCAGTTCGGGCAGCATCGACTGGCCCAGTTCCAAGATCAATTCACACGGCCTGCCCGAGGGCGATGTCGGCTTCGTGTTCCAGGAGCCGACGCTGATGCCGTGGGAAACGGTGTTCGGCAATGTGCACTTGCCGCTCAAACTGCGCGGCGTGCGCAAGGCCGAGGCGCGCGACAAGGTGATGGAGAACCTCCGCAGTGTCGGGCTGGCGGACTTCGCCGACGCCTATCCACGCGAACTCTCGGGCGGCATGAAGATGCGGGTCTCCATCGCCCGCGCCCTGGTCACCCGCCCCAAGCTGCTGCTGATGGACGAGCCCTTCGCGGCGCTCGACGAAATCACCCGCCAGAAGCTCAACGACGACGTGCTGGCCCTCTGGCAACAAACCGGCATCACGGTGATCTTCGTCACCCACTCGGTCTATGAATCGGCCTACCTCTCAAGCCGCATCGTCGTCATGCGAGCCCGGCCGGGCCAGGTGTTTACCGATCTGAAAATCGCCCAGCCCGAAGTGCGCGATGGCGCCTATCGGGTCTCCGAATTCTACCGCGCCAATTGCCAAAAGGTGTCGGACGCGCTGCAAGGCGCCATTCAATCGGCGGAGAGCTGAGCCATGAGCGATATCAAGGCCGTGGCCGAAAAAGGCACCGACAGCGCCGTCACCGTGCTGCTGCCGCGCATGTCCAACAACGAAAAGGTCCTCCAGGTCGTGGTGCCGCTGGTGGCGCTGGCACTGGGCATTGCCGCCTGGCAGTGGATCGTGACCGCCAATGGGATTCCCAAATATATCCTGCCCGGCCCGGGCGACGCGGCGGTGGCGCTGTTCACCGATTCCGCCACGCTGTGGCCGGCGCTCTGGGTCACGCTGCGCATCACCGTCATGGCGCTAGCGATCGCTTTGGTCGGTGGCGTGACGCTGGCCATCATCATCGTGCAGTCCAAATGGCTGGAACTGGCGCTGTCGCCATTCACCGTCATCCTGCAGGTGACCCCGATCATCGCCATCGCGCCGCTGATACTGATCTACGCGCCCGATACCCAAAGCGCCCTGATGATCTGCGCCTTCCTCGTGGCGTTTTTTCCCATCCTCTCCAACATGGTGCAGGGCCTCAAGAGCGTCGATCATAACCTCCTGAACCTGTTCGAACTCTATGGCGCCAATGGCTGGCAGACGCTGCTGTTTCTCAAGATCCCGGCCTCGATGCCCTATTTCATGGCCGGCCTGCGCATCGCCGGCGGCCTGTCGCTGATCGCCGCCGTGGTGGCCGAGTTTGCCGCCGGCTCGGCCGGTCAAGGTTCGGGGCTGGCGTTCCGGCTGCTGGAAAGCCAGTATCGGCTTAACCTGCCGCGCATGTTCGCGGCCCTCATCATGCTGTGCGGCACCGGCATCGCCATTTACGGGCTGACCTCCTTTGTCTCCTGGCTGGTGCTGCATCGCTGGCACGAAAGCGCCATTCGGCGGGAGAACTGAGCGTGGTCGACAAGTCGTCTTTCTCCGCCACCGGCACGTTCGTGCTCAAGAATGCGACCATTCCGGTCGCTGCCATGGGTCAGCGCGGCGGCCGCGTTGAAAAGCGCGATATCTCGGTGGTCAATGGCGTGATCGCAGCCATCGAGCCGAGCATCGAAGCCGCTGGCGGCGGCACGGAATACGATTGCGACAATGGCCTCGTGCTGCCGGCCTTCGTCGATATCCATACCCATCTCGACAAGGGCCATATCTGGCCGCGCAAGGAAAACCCGGACGGCACCTGGCTGGGAGCCCTGCTCGCCGTGCAGTCCGACCGCGAAAACCTGTGGGCCGCTTCGGACGTCGAGCGCCGCATGGATTTTTCCCTCCGCTGCGCCTATGCCCACGGCACTGCCGCCATCCGCACGCACCTGGATTCAGCGCCGCCCCAGCATGAAATCAGTTGGGCGCTGTTCGAGAAAATGCGCGAGCGCTGGGCCGACCGCATCGAGTTGCAGGCCTGCGCGATCATCGGCCCCGATACCATGCTCGACCCGGTTGCCCTCGATACCATCGCCCGGCAGGTCAAGTCCTCCGGCGGCCTGCTTGGCGGTTCGGTGGCGGTTTACGGCCGCTCCAAACAAGCCATGCTCGCCGTGGTAGAAAAGGCCGGCAATCTCGGCCTCGATCTCGACCTGCACACCGACGAAACCGGCGATCCCGCCGCCCATGCCCTGTTGCATCTGGCCGAAGCGGTGCTGGAAACCGGCTTTACCGGCAAGGTCATGGCCGGCCATTGCTGCGTGCTGACCGTTCAGGACGAGCGCACCGTCAAAACCACCATCGACAAGGTGGTCGAAGCCGGCATTGCCGTCGTCTCGCTGCCAATGTGCAACATCTACTTGCAGGATCGCGACAACGGCAATGGCGCGGTGCGCACGCCGATCCGGCGCGGCGTCACCCTGCTCAATGAATTCAAGGCGGCCGGCGCCACTGTCGCCATCGCCTCCGACAACACGCGCGACCCCTTCTACGCCTATGGCGACCTCGATGGCGCCGAAGTGTTCCGCGAAGGCGCGCGCATCCTGCATTTCGACCACCCGCAGGATCAGGCATGGGACTGGGTCCGCGCCGTCGGCGCCTCCCCGGCCGATCATGGCGACTTCGCCTACAAGGCCACCATCGCCGTCGGCCAACCGGCCGATTTCATCATCTCCCGCGCCCGCGCCTGGAGCGAATTGATGAGCCGTCCGCAAACCGACCGCATCGTCATCCGCAACGGCATGCCGATCGACACCACCCTGCCCGATTATCGCGAACTCGACGACTTGATGGGACGACTACAATGAGCATTGCCGCCTTCCGCGCCGACCTTGGCACCATTCCGGTCGAAGACCATCCCCGCATCGTGCAGCAGCGCAGCCGCGACCATTACTGGTATTCGCCAGTCCTCAAGGCCAAGCTCGATCACGTCACCGCCGAGATCGTGGTGTCGCCGCGCACCAACGACGAGGTCAAGACCATCCTCGCCGCGGCCTACAAGCATAATGTCGCCATCACCCCGCGCGGCGCCGGCACCGGCAATTACGGCCAGGCCATGCCGCTTGCGGGCGGCGCCATGCTCAACCTGATGAACATGGACAAGGTGCTCGAGATCAAGCCGGATCGTGTGCGCGCCCAAGCCGGTGCCGTGCTGGAACAGATCGACCACCAGACCAAGGCTGCTGTCGGCGGCGAATTGCGCTTCCACCCCTCGACCTATCGCATGGCCTCGATCGGCGGCTTCATCGCCGGCGGGTCGGGCGGCGTCGGCTCGGTGCGCTGGGGTGGTCTGCGCGCGCTGGGCAGTATTCTGGGCCTCAAGGTCATCACCTGCGAGGCGGTGCCGCGCGAGCTCGACCTCAAGGGCGAGGATATCCTCAAGGTCGCCCACGCCTATGGCACCAATGGCATTATCGTCGAAGCCGAAATGCCGCTGACCACGAGCTATGAGTGGATCGACATGATGGTGGGGTTCGATGATTTCATCGACGCTTGCCGCTTCGCCGAGGCTGCCGCCAAGCAGGATGGCCTGCTGCTCAAGGAAGTGTCCCCCTGCGCCGCGCCGATCCCTGAGGCCTATTTCAACCGCCACAAGCCCTATATCAAGGACGGCCAATCGGTCGTGCTGCTGATGGTCGCGCCGGTCGCGGCCGAGGCGATGACGCTGTTCGTCAGCCACCACAACGGCGAGATGCTGTATCGCGCCGATGAGGCAACGCCCGAAGAACTCAAGCGCCTGCCGCCGGTATACGAGCTGGCCTGGAACCACACGACGCTCCGCGCGCTCAAGTCCGATCCGACCATCACGTATCTCCAAACCCGCTACCCAACGCTGGCCCATGTGGAGAAAATCGTCGCCCTGCTTGGCGACGAATTGCCGATGCATATCGAGATGACGCGGCAGGATGGCGAGGTGACCTTCGCCGGCCTGCCCATGGTGCGCTACACCACCGAGGCGCGGCTGGACGAGATCGTCAAGATCCACGAGGACCACGGCTGCGCCGTGTTCAATCCGCATCGCTATACGCTGGAGGAAGGCGGGATGAAAAAGACCGACCGCAAGCAACTCGCCTTCAAGCAGGAGGCAGATCCCAAGGGCATGCTCAATCCCGGCAAGATGATCGCCTGGGAAAACCCCGATTTCGATTTCAACGCTGGCAAGGCCTGGCTGTTCGACGGCCTCAATCCGGTCAGTGCCGCCTGATGCGGGTCCATGTCATCCATGCCCACCCGGTCGAGACCAGCTATAACCGTACGCTGTTCAACACCGTCGTCGAGACGCTGACCGCCAATGGCCACGCGGTCGATGCTCTCAATCTCTATGACGAGGGTTTCAGCGCCACCCTCAGTCGCGAGGAACGTCTCAATTATCACGAAGTGCCGGGCAATCTGACCCCGGCGATCAAGCCGTATGTCGATCGCCTGATGGCTGCGGAGGCGTTAGTCTTCGTCCACCCGGTGTGGAATTACGGCTACCCCGCCATCCTCAAGGGCTATTTCGACCGCGTGTTTTTGCCCGGCGTGTCGTTCATCCTTGAAGGCGGCGGCGACCGCGGGAAGCTGCTGCCCAATCTCACCCACATCAAGAAGGTCGCGTTCGTGACCACCTATGGGGGCAATCGTTGGCGCACCATGGTGATGGGCGATCCCCCGCGCCGCCTGGCGAGGCGTTGGGCCTGGGTGACGTTCCGCACGCCGAAACCGCCGAAATACCTGGCGCTTTATGACATGAACAACAATACGGCGGCGCAGTTGAACGAGTTTATCGAGAAGGTGCGGACGGAGATCGGGCGGTTCTAGGCCACATTAGTCTCAAGTTTTCACGGCAATTCGAGAGCTACCGACCTGTCCCTTCCCCCTTGAGGGAGGGCTAGGGTGGGGGTGTCGGCGGTTCAGCAATCTAAGAGTCCGCCCGACCTCCGACACCCCCACCCTCAATCCCTCCTCTCAAGGGGGAGGGAGGGGAGAGCGCAGCGTCTCTCCGCCCCTCACCACACGATGGGATGCACTTCCCCCGTCGCCACATTCACAAACCCTTCCGGCGCCAGCGGCGACGGTGCCACCAGCACCCAGCGCCAGGGCGCGCAGGTCAGTGTCGCGAACGCTAGCCGCTCGGGAAAACCCGGCCACCAACGCGGCGAGAAGGTCGGCTCATACATCCAGTCCACTTTCGCGCCCTCGGCATAAAGCGCCTGCATTTCGGCATCCAACGCTTCCGCCGGCCGACAACTCATGAGCCCGCCCACCTCGTAGCGCACCGTGGCCACCAGCTTGCCCTCGCGCACCAGTGCCCAGCCCCCCTGGATATCGCGCAGCGCATTGACTGCCGTCGCCATCGCCGCATCCGACGATCCGACCGCCCAGATATTGTGTTTGTCATGCCCCAGCGACGCCGCCAGCGCCGTATCCGCCGTGCGCGGCCCGGTGCCGAGCCAGAACATTTTCGACGTCCTGCCCTCCCCTGAAAACCTGTCGACTATCGTGAACTTGGTGACGTTGCGAGCCTCGTCGCGCTGCACCTGCCCGTCGCGCACCGGCAATTCCATGGTGATGAAATCATCCGCCCAATGGAACGGCCGCAACACCGCCGACTGCATGCTCGCACGCCCCGGCTCGGCCGCAATCGCAAAGTCCGCCGCCGTCATCTCTCGGTCGATTTTCACCGTCTTCGTCGCCCAATCCGGCCAGTCGATCCTGGGCACTGCCCCAGAAAAACTCTTGCCCTCAGACACCGCTTCGCCATCGGCCCACACCTTGGCGATCGAAAGGCTCGCCACATCGTCCAGCAGCACCATATCGGCGAACCGCCCCGGTGCGATCGAGCCGACCCACGGCGTCAGCCGCATATGCCGCGCCGGATTGATGGTCACCAACTGAATCGCGATTTCCGGCGCCAGCCCCGCCTCGATCGCCAGTCGCACATTGTGATCGGTGGCGCCGAGCTTGAGCGTATCGGTGCACGAGCGATCGTCCGTGCACAGCGCGAACTGACTCCAGTCGTCCTGCCCGTCGGCCAGCAGGCCCTTGACGATGTCGGGCAGCGAGTGCGGCCGGATTTCCATGAACAGCCCGCGCCGCAGCTTGTCGCGCACCTCGTCCAGCGTCCACGCCTCATGGTCCGATGCCATGCCCGCAGCGGCGAAGGCATTGATATCGTCGATGCCGCGCATGCCCGCCGCATGGCCCTCGACCACGCCGCGCTGCTCGAACGTCGCGCGGATCATGCCCCACAGCCGCTCATGCGAGGGGTTCTCGGGGTTCCACACCGCCGGCCAGTCCATGACCTCGTCGAGCCCGCTCACCATCAGGCTTTGCTTGAGAAAATCGCGCTGCTCCTCATAGCCAAAGTGCCCGCCGCCCCACTCATAGGCCGTGGGCGGCACGGCTGAGCCCGGCAACGGGAAAATCTTCATCGGCGAGCCGGCCAGTCGCGCCTTGAGCCAGAATTCGAGATTGTTCGGCCCGTTGACGTTAGAAAATTCGTGGCTCGCTTCGCAGACCCAGGTGCAACCGCGCGGCATGACCAGTGCCGCCTCCCATTCGGGTGTCAGGTGGCTCGATTCGATATGTTTGTGCACCTCGCCGAAGCCCGGCACGGCCGCCAAATTCGGCTCTTCGAATCGCTCCCCGATCTCGCCGGGATACGTCCCCGCCGGCCCCACCCAGGCGATTCGTCGGCCGGAAATGACGATCTCCTGATCCTCGTGCCAACGCCGCCCGTGCACATCCAGCAGCCGCCCGACGCGCAACGACCGGTCGGCCTTCTCCTTGCCGAGCGCAACCAGCGCCAGATGCTGGCGAATCCGCACTTCGTCGTCGGCGGTGATGAGCAGGTCGGGCGGCAAGGCATCGGTCATGGCGAGATCCAGGTGGGGGTATGAGCTTTAGTAGCACTGTAAAGCACAACTATTGGGCTTGAATGGGGGACGCCACAAAAATAGGCTGGGGGTCGGGAAGCCGTCGTCATCCGCATCGCCTGGCCTGCCCGCCGGGCTGCAAAGGAAATCGCAATGAAAAAGATTCTGGTCAATGCAATCGCGCTGACGCTGTCCGCCACTGCGCTGATGGCCGCGCCCGCTTTCGCGCAAACCAAGACCCTGACCATCTCCTGGTGGGGCTTCAATGGTGAAAAGCTCGACGCGCTGCTGATCGCGCCATTCAAGGCCCAGTGCGGCTGCGAAGTGGTGTTTGAAACCGGCAATGCCGGCGAGCGGCTGAACAAGCTGCAGATTCGCAATGGCGAAGGCGTCGACGTCATCTACCTGTCCGACAGCTTTAGCCAGACCGGCATCGAAGCCGGCCTGTTCCAGAAGATCGATCCGAGCAAAATCCCGAACCTCGCCGGTCTCTACGATCTCGCCAAGGACCCGCAGGGCGGCTATGGCCCGGCCTATACGCTGGGCCGCGTCGGCATCGTCTATGACAGCGCCAAGGTGACAACCCCGATCACCTCGTGGAACGACCTGTGGCGCGCGGACCTGGCGTCCTCGATCTCGCTGCCCGGCATCACCACCACGGCCGGCCCGATGACGGTGATCAAGGCGGGCGACCATGCGGGTGTCGATGCCTATGCGGATGCCGACGGGGCCTTCAAGGCGCTGGAAGAGCTCAAGCCGAATGTCGTGAAAAACTACAATACCGGCTCCGAGATGATCAACCTGTTCTCGACTGGGGAAATCACCACTGCCATCGCGCAGGATTTCACCCTGGCCCAGATCCAGGCCGCCGTGCCGACCGCCAAGTGGGCCGATCTCAGCGAAGGCGCCATCGCCACCGTCAACACGGTCAATATCCCGGTCGGCGCGCCCGAGCCCGAGCTGGCCTATCAGTTCATCAATTTCCTTTTGACCCCGGCTATCCAGCAGAAGCTGGCCGAGGAAGGCGTCGATGCCCCCGCCGTCAAATCGGTGACGCTGACGCCCGAACAGGCCGCGATCTGGACCTATGGGGCCGACATGATCGAAGGCCTGCAGCGCGTTGACTACGTCAAGATGAACGCCGCCAAGGCCGGCTGGATCGAAAAGTGGAACGAGCTGTTCGGCGGCTAATTTTGGCCGATTGATCGCTCCGCAAACGCGAAACGGTCCCCTCCCCCTTGAGGGGAGGGCTAGGGTGGGGGGAACTTCCCGCAAAGTTGGAGACAGCGATCGCCACTCCAACCCGCGCCCCTCCACCCCAACCCCTCCCCTCAAGGGGGAGGGGGTTTGCTCCACTCGACGCTGTCGCATCGATGACTTAAGGCCCCGTTATGAAACGCTTCGCCGGCTGGACTTTGAGCACTCCCGCGACCCTCTTGGTCCTGGTTTTCCTCATCCTGCCCGTTCTCGCCACCATCGTGACGACCTTCGCCACTACTGCCGGCCCCTTCGCGCCATACCTGAGCTTTTTCGGCAGCGGCTTCCGCCGCACGGTGTTGTGGCGCACCATCCAGATATCGCTGGCCACAACCGCCATCTCGGTCGTCATCGGGTTCCTCACGGCCTATGTGGTGTCGCGCTCGCCCGGCTGGCTCAAATCCATCCTGATCATCGCCGCGGTGTTCCCGCTGCTGACCGGGGTCGTGGTCCGCTCCTTCGCCTGGCTGATCATCCTGGGCAAAAACGGCATCCTCAATTCAGCGCTGCTTTCGACCGGGCTCATCAATGAGCCGCTGAGCATGCTCTACACCCAGGGCGCGGTGATCACCGCAATGGTCTACCTGTTCGTTCCGCTGATGGTGCTGACGCTCGTGGGCGTGCTCGAAGCCATCCCCGATGACCTGCTGCAGGCATCGGCCTCGCTGGGCGCCAAACCCACCGCGACCTTCATGCAGGTCATCCTGCCGTTGGCAGTGCCCGGCCTCATCGTCGGCGCGGTCCTCGTCTTCACCGGCAGCTTCACCGCCTACGCGACGCCCCAATTGCTCGGCGGCGAAGCGCAAATGGTGATGGGCACGCTGATGTATCAGCAGGCCATGGTCACCTTCGACTGGGTCTCGGCCTCCACCATCGCGGCCATCATGGTGGTGATCACCATCGCCATCGTGCTGTTGATGACCCGCGTCGCCCGCCGCCTCAATCCGATGGCCGTCTGATGACCCGTAACATCCACCCCGTCCTCATCGCCCTCACAGTACTGGTGTTTATTTTCCTTGTCGGCCCGCTGATCATCGTGCTCGGCGCCGCCCTCAGCGACACCAGCTATTTGACCTTTCCACCGCAGGGCTTGTCGCTGCGCTGGTTCGGGAACATCTTCGAGATCGAAGCCTTCCGCCGCACCATCGTCACGAGCTTGGAAATCGCCTTCCTCTCCACAGGCATTGCGCTGCTGGTTGGCGTCCCCGCCGCCTACGCGCTCAACCGCTACCGCATCCAGCTCCCCGGCTGGCTGTCGACCCTGTTCATCCTGCCGGTGCTGGTGCCCGAACTGGTGCTGGGATTTTCCCTGCTCAAGAATGTTGCCACGCAATTCCATGCGCCGATTTTCATCTCGCTGGTGCTCGGCCATTCGCTGCTGGTGCTGCCCTATGTCGTCCGCGTCATCAGCGCCTCGCTGGCCGCGTTCGACTTTTCCATCGAGGAAGCTGCGATCAGCCTGGGCTCGCCGCGCCTCAAAACCTTCTTCACCATCCTGTTGCCCAATGTGCGCTCCGGCGTCATCGCCGCCTTCATCCTGGCCTTCATCACCTCGATCAATGACGTGTCGATTTCGATCTTCCTGACCGGGCCTGGCATTTCCACCCTGCCCATCCAGATCCTGGCCCATATGGAGCAGTTCTTCGATCCGACCGTGGCGTCGGTTTCGGTGCTGCTGATGGGGCTCACCGTCGCCGTGATGGCTGCCGTCGAGCGCACGCTCGGCCTGACCTTCTTTGCAAAGTAGAATAGCGCCGTGACCCAAGCACTCTCGATACAAAACATCACCGCGCATTACGGCACCACCAAAGTGCTGGAAAACCTGTCGCTCGAAGTCGGCGAGGGCGAACTGGTCTCCCTGCTCGGCGCCAGCGGCTGTGGCAAGACCACGACGCTGCGGCTGGTCGCTGGTTTCCTCGAACCCACCTCGGGCAAGATCGAGCTGGGCGGCAAGGATCTGACCCGCCTGCCCGCGCACCAGCGCAATATCGGTCTGGTGTTCCAGAACTACGCGCTGTTCCCGCATCTGTCGGTCACCGACAATGTCGGCTTCGGGCTCAAGCAGCGCGGAGTAACCGGCCCCGCCAAGACCAAACGCGTCAATGCCATGTTGGAACGGGTTGGTCTCGCCCCGTTCGGCGATCGCCTGCCGGGCGCGCTATCCGGCGGCCAGAAGCAGCGTGTGGCGCTGGCCCGCGCCCTGGTCATCGAGCCACCCCTGCTGATGTTCGATGAGCCGCTCAGCAATCTCGATGCCAAGCTGCGCGTCGACATGCGGGTGGAAATCCGGCAGTTGCAGCGCGCCAATGGCACGACCTCGGTCTATGTGACGCATGACCAGGAAGAGGCGTTTTCGATCTCCGACCGCGTCGCCATCATGCATGCCGGCCGCATCATGCAGCTCGATATGCCCGAAACCCTCTATCAACGCCCCGCCAATGCCTTTGTCGCTCGCTTCGTTGGCTTCGAGAACCTGATCCCGATGATGGTCGTCGCTCGCGATGGCGATGGCGTGACCGCCGAAGCCGCCGGCGGCGTTCGCCTGACGCTGTCGCAAGACCAGTTCGGCGCCATCCCCGATGCCTTCACCCTCGCCTGCCGCGCCGATGGGCTTGCCGTCACGACCGGCGCAGATGGCATTCCCGCCACCCTTGGCCTGCGCACCTATCTGGGCCGCGCCTATCAGTATCAGTGCGACACCCCCGCCGGTCATCTCACCGCGAACGGCCCGCTGACGCGCCCGCTGGAGATCGGGGCTGCGGCGCGGCTCGTGCCGGTCCCCGAGCAATGCACGATCCTGGCGCCGGAGGCGGTGGCTTGATGGTTGGGCACCAAACCTCTGGCCAGATGCTTCAGTCAACACCTCCCCCTTCCAGGGGGAGGATCAAGGTGGGGGTCTTTTCTGCCAGATTTGGGCTCTCGGACCCCCACCCAGCCTCCCCCTGGAAGGGGGAGGAGTCTTTCTGCGAGCGGGACTGGATCGAGCCCAACGCGTGGGGAGAAACCTCCCCCTTGATGGGGGCGGAGGGAGGGGGTGCCTCCATCGCACCTAGTGGTGCTCGGCAATGACCACCCTCCTCACCAATGCCTGGCTGCTCACGATCGACCCAGCCATGACCGCCCACCCGTCCGGCTGGTTGCAAATCGATGCCACCACCATCACCGCGCTCGGCTCCGGCACCCCGCCGAGCATCCCCGGTGCCCAGATCATCGATTGCGGCGGCGATATCGTCATGCCCGGCATGGTCAACACCCATTGCCACATGGCGATGTCGGTGTTCCGCGGGCTGGCCGAAGATATCGACGACCGGCTCTATCGCTATATCCTGCCGCTCGAACGCAAATATGTGACGCCCGACATGGTGCGCGCCGGCTCGGCGCTGTCGGCGCTGGAAATGATCCAGGGCGGGGTCACCACCGTGGCCGACATGTATTACTTCGAAACCGAGGTCGGCCGCGTCGCTTCAGAATCCGGCCTGCGTGCCGTGGTCGGCCAGACCCTGGCCGATTTCAACGCGCCTGACCACGCCACCTTCGATGAGGGTTTTGAGCGGGTCGAACAGTTGGTCGATGAATTCGCCGGCCATCCCCTCGTCACCCCTTCGATCGCGCCGCACGCGCCCTATTCGGTCGGCATCAAGATGATGGGGCAGGTCGCCCGCTGGTCGGATGCGCATCCCGATGTCGTGGTGCAGATGCACCTGGCCGAAAGCGACATGGAGGTGAAGTGGGCGCGCGAGACCTACGGTGCCTCTTCGACCGAGCTGGTCAAGCAGTCGGGTCTGTTGAAGCCTGGCCTAGTCGGCGCCCATTGCCTGCATTTGGGCGACAGCGATATCGAACTGATTGCCGAGGCGGACGTGCGCATCGCCACCAATCCGCGCTCCAACGGCAAGGCCGGCCGCGGCATTCCTCGCATCGAGTCGCTGCGCAAGGCCGGCGTTCCCGTCGGCATCGGCACCGATGGGCCGATGAGCGGCAATACGCTGGACCTGTTTTCCCAACTCGCGCCTATGTCGATGTTCGCCAAGCTGCGCGGCAAATCGCGCCTGCCTTTGCCGGCCGCCACGGTGGTCCGCATGGCCACCATCGAGGGTGCCAAGGTGCTCGGCCTCGATGGCAAAACCGGCTCGCTGGAGCCAGGTAAACAGGCCGACCTGATCCGCATCAGCCTCGCGGCACCGCGCCTGCACCCGATCTACGACCCCTATGCCATGCTGGTTTTTGCCGCCCTGCCGACCGACGTTACGGACACGATGGTGGCCGGCCGCTGGCTGCTGCGGAACGGCGAGGCGCAAACTCTCGATCCGAAAAAAACCCTGCGCGATGCGTTGCAGATCGCCCATCAGTTCAAGGCCGAAATGACCCGTATCGACGCGTCGCCCCAATGAGTGCGCCATCCACGCGCCGCGTCATCATCGATACCGATCCGGGGCTGGATGACGCCGTCGCCATCCTGTTCGCGCTCAATAGCGGCCGCTTCGACGTCCTCGGGCTGACATCGGTGGCGGGCAATATCGGCATCGACATCACCACGAAAAACGCCGGCCGCCTGCTGGCATTGCTGGATCGCGAGAACATTCCGGTCATCACCGGGGCCGCCGCGCCACTGGCCCGCAAGGGGATCGAAGAGGCCGGCATTCACGGCAATGACGGGCTTGGGGGCGTCGTGCTGCCCGAGCCCTTCGCCCGGCCGCATGGCTATGCGCCGTACTGGATGGCCGAACAGCTTCACGCCAGCCACGCCCACAGCGTCGATATCCTGGCGCTGGGCCCGCTCACCAATATTGCCCTGCTGCTGCGCGACCACGCCGACGCTGCCCGCCGCATCGGCCGCCTGATCGTCATGGGTGGCGTGGTGCACGGCAGGGGCAATGTCGGCCCGCACTCCGAATTCAACTTCGCCTGCGACCCCGAGGCCGTCGATGTTGTGCTCCGAAGCGGCCTCGACGTGACGCTGGTTCCTCTCGACGTCACCCGAAAAGTCCGTGCCAATGTCGCGTTCGTGCAATCCTTGCGCACCGGCACTGCCGGCAACGCCGCCGCCGATTTGATCTCGGCCTATTTCCAGGACGGCCTCGAAAGCCGCCCCCTGCACGACCCTTGTGTGATGCTGCTGGCTTTGGCGCCTGAGCTGTTTAGGGTCGAGACGCGCAACGTGTCGGTGGATTTGAGCGATGGGCCGGATGCTGGGGCGCTACTGGCTGGCACGATCCCGGTGAAGATCGCAATGGAAGTGGATGTAGCGGGCGCCTTGAACCTCCTGGCAGAAGGGCTAGCAGCCTAGTCCCAAGGCGCTCAACACAGCTTTGGGCGCTAGCTCTCCTCCCCACTGACCTTCCCGCGGGCTTGACCCGCGGGCCATTGCCCCCTTGTGCCGTGCTGATGGAGGCCCGCGGATCAAGTCCGCGGGAAGAGCGGTGTTGGGGTATGGATCGCGCTAAGCGGTAGCGGCGGCGGTAGCGGCAGCGCCAAGCACTAAACGCCTATCGCAATTCCTGCTCCACCAGCGCCGTCCAGAACCTCGCCCCGGTCAAAATCGCCTCATCATTGAAGTCATACCGCGAGTTATGGTGCAGCGCGCCATCAACCGCCGGCCCGTTCCCCAACCACACATAACAGCCCGGCACCGCCGCGCCGAAAAACGCAAAATCGTCGCCCGCCGTCGAGGGCGGGAAATCGGTGACCACCGGCCGGCCCGTCGCCACCTGCGCCGCCGCCAGCGCCCGCCGCGTCGTGTCCACATCGTTCACCACCGGTGGAATCCGTCGCAGGAAACTATACTCCGCTGTTATCCCGAACGTCGCGGCGACGCCCTGCGCCAATTGCCCGATCTCACTCTCAAGCTGGTCGCGCACCGCTGGCGTATAGGCCCGCGCCGTGCCGCCGATCCGCACATCATCGGGGATGACGTTCAGCGCCCGGAAATCTCCACCCGCAATGGCGCAGGCACTGACGACCGCGGGCTGTAGCGGATCGACCCGCCGCGCCACCACGGTGTGGATCATCGAGAGAAAATGCGCGGCCGCCGTCATCGCATCGCGCCCCAGATGCGGCTTGGCGCCGTGCGTGCCGACGCCGTGAAAGGTCACTTCCCAGCTATCGGACGACGCCAGTTGCGGGCCGGCCACCACCGCCATTTCGTCCACCGCCAGCCCCGGCATATTGTGCAGCCCATAGGCGGCGTCGACCGGAAACCGCTCGAACAGCCCGTCCGCAATCATCGCCCTGGCGCCGCCGCGCCCTTCCTCGGCGGGCTGGAACACGAAATGCACCGTGCCGGAAAATTTTCGCGTCCGCGCCAGATGTCGCGCCGCCGCCAGCAGCATGACCGTATGCCCGTCATGCCCGCAGGCGTGCATGGTATTGGCGACCACGGATTTGTACGGCAGCTCGGACAGCTCCGGCATCGCCAGCGCGTCCATATCTGCCCGCAGCGCAATCGCCCTGCCGCCATCGCCCACTCGCAGCGTGCCCACCACGCCGGTCTTGCCCAGCCCGCGATGCACCTCGATCCCGGCCTGTGCCAATTGCGCCGCGACGATATCGCTGGTGCGCACCTCCTCGAAGCCGAGTTCGGGATGCGCATGCAGATCGCGGCGCAGCGCGATCATGGTGTCGATCTCGAATGGGTCGTTGTCTCGGGCCGTCATCGGTTGCTAAGCTCTTGAAAAATCAGTCACCCCGATACCTACCACAGGACGCAGCCCATTTCGCCGCTTGAACCGCATCACTTCTGGCAGACCATCGATCCGGCCGGCACCCATGACGCCGCCCCCGATGGCTTCACCGACAGCTATCCGACGAGTTTCCCCGATGGCCGCCAACTCCTGCTGCCGCTGCGCGTCCTGCCCGGCGATGGCACGCAGGCCGTCGCCTCGCTCATCATCAACCAGGCCAGCTTCGCCGTCGAGGATGCGCTGTCGCAGGCTATGACCGGCCTGATCGCGCCGCTCGATCCCGAGGTGATCGTCGGCGTTCCCACCCTCGGCCTGCCGCTGGCCAACAATGTTGCCCGCCGCCTCGGCCATCCCCGCATGGTGGCTTTGGGGACCTCGCGCAAATTCTGGTATGTCGACGCGCTTTCCGCCCCGATGTCCTCGATCACCAGCCCAACGCACCAGAAAACCATTTTCCTCGATCCCCGCAGCCTGCCTTTGCTGGCCGACAAGCGCGTCGCGGTAGTCGATGACGTGATCAGTTCCGGCACTTCGATGGTGGCCGTGCTGACCCTCTTGGCCCAGGCCGGCATCACCCCCGCCGCGGTGGTGGTTGCCATGCTGCAAGGCACCCGGTGGCACGCCCCGCTCGCCGCCCATCGCAACAAGATACTGGCACCCATCGCCTCCCCGCGCTTCACCCGCACGCCGACCGGCCGCTGGCTGCCCGATTAAAGCCCGATCCTTGGATCAGCCAGCGACTGGCTGACCTCCACCACGATATTGATCAAAATATAGAACGTGCCGAACACCAGCGACACGCCGAGCACCGCCGGCAGGTCGGAGGTGGCAAAGGCCTGCACGGTGTAGAGCCCAAGCCCCGGCCAGGAAAACACCCGCTCGACGATCAGCAGATTGCCGAACAGCAGCCCCACCTGCAGGCCAATCATGGCCAGTGGCGCGGAAGCCGCATTGCGCAGACCGTGGCGCAGCACGATGGTGGTTTCGCTCAGCCCCTTGCCGCGCCCGGTGCGGATATAGGTCTGCTTCATCACATCATGCAGCGCGCCATTGAGGCTGCGCCCCACCGCCACCGCGATCGGCAACGCCAGCGCCAGCGCCGGCAGGATCAGATGCAGCAGCGCATCCAAGCTGACCTCCGGCCGCCCCACCAGAAACCCGTCGAGCAGGTTGAACCCGGTCGGCCCTGAAAACCGCCTGATGCTCAATCGACCCGCGCCCGGCAGCCAACCCAGCCGGAACCACAGGAAATAGACCAGCAGCAGCGTGCTCAAGAAAATCGGCGTCGACCCGGCCGCGACGATGGCCAGCTTGACCCAGCCGGATTTCTGCATGGTGTTCTGCACCAGCGCCAACAGCCCCGCCAGAGCGATGCCGAACACCAGCGCCACCAGCGCCAGTTCGGCTGATGCCGGCAGATATTTGCGCACGTCCTCGGCGATCGGCTGGCGCGTGCGCACCGAGGTGCCGAGATCACCATGCACCAGATTGCTCAGGAACCGGCCATATTGGACAAGCATGGGATCATCCAACCCCAATTGCTGGCGCACCGTCTCCACGGTCGCCGCCGGCGCTGTCGGTCCGGCGATGGCGCGTGCCGGATCGGCCGGGATGATGCTTTGCAGGCAAAAGACGATGAAACTCATCGCCAGCAGCACGACGACGAGGCTCACCGAGCGCTTGGCAAGATATGGCAACATGCTCAAGCTCCCCGCAGCGCGGCGCGAATGCCGTCGCCCGCCAGATTGGCCAGGAGGCACATGAAAAAGATCACCACCGCCGGCAGGATGGGCAACCACCAATAGACCGTCAGGCTATCGAGCGCCCGCGAGGTCATGGCGCCAAGTTCAGGCGCCGGGGCCGGCTGGCCTAGCCCCAAAAACGACATCAGCGACATGGTCATGATGATATTGGCGACATCAAGCGTCGCGGCGACGAGCAAGGATGGGATGGCGCCGGGTAGCAGATAGCGCAGCAGCAGGCGCGGTCCGCGCACCCCCGCCACGCGCGCGGCCTCAACATGGGGCCGCTTCTGGAGCCGGCGGATTTCGTCGCGGGAAATTCGCGCGTACCAAGGCCACCAGAAAATGGCGATGGCGATCATGGTGTTGAACAGGCCCGGCCCCAAAGCCGCCACCACCGCCAGCGCAATCAGCGTCGAGGGCAGCACGAGGAAGAGCTCGATCACGCGCTGGATCAGCATATCGATGCGGCCCCCGGCCGAGCCGGCGATCAGCCCGATGATCGAGCCGAAGATCAGGCTGAACAGGATCACCCCCAGCCCCGGCAACCAAGTATATTGCACGCCCAAAATGACCCGCGAGAACAGGTCGCGCCCGATCTCGTCAGTGCCGAACCAATGCGCCAAGGTGGGTGGCAGATAGGCAGCATCGACGCGCAATTGAGGATCGAACGGCGTCAACCAGGGCGCGAACAACGCCACCAAAGTGATCAGCAAGACCCCGACAATGCCGACAGTTTCCAGCCAGCCGACGCGGCGGAAAAAGTTGGCCCAGTTGAAGCGCGGCCGGGCCGGCGCGATAGCAATCTCAGTCATTGGGCCAGCTCCGTATGCAGGCTGGGCATGGCGGCGATCAGCGCCCGCGTGTAGGCGGCCTTGGGCGCCGCGATCAGCGCATCGGGATCGCCATCCTCGACCAGCTCGCCATGCTGCAACACGGCGATGCGGTCGGCGATGATGCGCGCCGCCGCCAGATCATGGGTGACGAACAGCATGGCCATGCCCAACCGCCGACGCAGATCGCCCAGCAGATTGAGCGTGGTTGCCGCCAGCGACACATCCATGGCGCTGATCGGCTCGTCGCAGAGCAGCAATTTCGGCGGCACCACCACGGCACGCGCCACCACCGCGCGCTGGCATTGCCCGCCCGACAGTTCCGACGGGAGCGCCTGCATCAGCCCCACATCGAGGCCCACCAACTCCATCGCCTCGGCGACCCGGCGACGGCGTTCGTCGCCGCTCAGTCCCAGCGGCCGCAACCGCTCGCCAATCTGCTCACCTACGCTCAACCACGGCGTCAGCGCCGCGACGGCATCCTGAAACACCACCTGCGGCGCGATCTTGTCCACCCGCGAGACATCGCCGCTGTCGGGCTTCAGCAGCCCCGCTGCAATGCGCAGGATGGTGGATTTGCCCGAGCCGCTTTCGCCCACCAGAGCGACGCATTCGCCCTGCCGAATGGTGAGATCGACCGATTTCAGTACGGGCCGCGGTGCCCGCACGCCCCAAAAATTCTTGGCTCCGGTGGCAAAGCTCTTGCTGATCTGGAACAGCTCCAGCGCAACGGCACTGCGCTGCACCACCGATGTCGGCCAGAGTGGCCGCGTCATGCTGGTGTCGGTCGCCGCTGGCGTTTGCTCGGCATGAAGGCAAGCCGCAGCGCCCGAATGATTGCCCACCGTCCGCAGTGCGGGACGGGTCGTCGTGCAATCCGCCTGCACGATGGGGCAGCGATGCGCATAGGCACACGCATTGGTGGCGTCGCGCGGGCGCGAGCGTTCGACAGGCAATGTCGGCAGGGGGCGCAGCCGGTCGGAGGTAAAATCGAAACGCGCCGATAGGAGCCCGGCCGAATAGGGATGGGCCGGATTGCGAATCACGTCGCGCACGCCGCCGATTTCGGCAACCCGCCCGGCATAGAGCACCAGAACCCGGTCGGCCAAAGAGGCGGCGACGCTGAGGTCATGGGTGACGAACAGGATGGCGGTCTGCTGCTCACGCGCCAGCGTCCGCAGCAGATCTAGAATCTGCGCTTGAATGGTCACGTCCAGCGCCGTCGTCGGCTCGTCGGCGATCAGCAGTTTGGGTCCGGTCATCATCGACATGGCGATCAAAACGCGTTGGCGCTGGCCGCCCGACAGGCGATGGGGAAACGAGTCGGCGATGCGCTCTGGATCGGGCAGGCCGGTACGGCCCAGCCAGTCGACGATATCGCCCTGCCCCGATTCCCGCATTTGCCGGCGGATGGTCGTGGTGGGGTTGAGCGAGCCCATCGGGTCCTGCGACACCGCCCGTACCAATTGCCGCCGCGCCGCGCGCAACACGCCGGGCCTGGCACCAACGATCTCGACGCCATCGAGCAGCACCGAACCCGATATCCTGGGTTCGCTCTCCTTGGGCAGCAGCCCTTGCAGCGTCAGCCCAATGGTCGACTTGCCCGAGCCGCTCTCGCCCACCAGCGCGATGATCTCGCCCGGCGCGACATCGAAGCTGATGCCGTCGAGCACCCGATTGGCGCGCCCGTCGCGGCTGAGCACCACTGACAGGTCTTTGATGGTGAGAACAGGCTTAGTCATAATAGTCGGGCGCCAGCTTGATCTGCTGGATCAGTTCGGGGTCGTGCGTCAAAAACAGCATGGCCTGCTTTTCGGCCACGACCGCATTGATGCGGCGGATCGAAGCCAGCGCTTCGGCCTGATCGGTCATGCCGCCGGGCAGGATTTCATCGGTGAAATTGATCATCAGGTCGCCCACATCGGCGGCCAGCACGACCGGCCCGGTATTGGGCAGCTCAAGCACCAGCGACTGGTGTCCCGGAGAATGGCCGGGCGTGGCGATGATGGTCAGCCCATCCATCAGTTGGGTATCGCCGTTGACGAATTCCCAGTTCAGTCCCGGCAGGTCGTAGTCCGAGCCGAAGAAATAATAAGGCGCCTCGCCTGATTTGACGAAGTCCCATTCGCGCTGCGCCACGATGAATTTGGCCTGCGGCATGTGCTTGATATGGCCGGTGTGGTCGGCATGCAGATGCGACAGGATGACGGTGGAAATATCGGCAAAACCGATGCCGATCTCGTTGAGCTGGCGCTCCAACTCGTGATGCGGCTTGACCACCGGTTGTGGGTCCCAGCCCGTCGACAGATAGAGCGCGTCGAGCTTGCCGCGATCGCGCAGATTGGCTTCGTCCAGTCCGGTATCGAACAGCACCCAGCCTTCGTCCGTATCGAGCAGATAGGCCGATATCGGCACCGAGATGATGAACCGCGCGCCGATCTGATAGGTCGACACGGTTTTGGGAATAATTTCAAAGCCGCAAAGCAGCACGAAAAGTCGCTTAACGCTGGTCATGACACGCCTGTTGTTGAGAGTGGTGCCGCGCTGGAAACCACCAGCGCGGCAGGCTGGCTCAATCGGCCCAGTGGACCGTGGCGAAGTCGATATTGCCGGGTGGGAAGACCGGGCGCAGGCCCAGATCGGTCAGGCCCTCGGCGCTGACCACGACATCCTGCACATCGGCCAGCGGGATGAAGAAGCCCGCGTCGAAATACATCTGCCCGGCCTGCTCATAGAGCGCATTGCGTTCGGGAATATCGGTCTTGGTGCCGGCCTCTTTGACCAGCGCATCGGCGGCGGGCAGTTCCACGCCATAAAAGTTCAGCGGCGCGCCGGCCGTATAGAACACTGTGGCCTGGTTTTCCGGATGCGCCGCATCGGGGCTGGAACGCGAGATATAGAGATCGGGCGCGCTGGCATCGCCCTTCATGGCATAGGCGGCGCCCGAGGGCAGCACGTTGACGGTGGCCTCGATGCCGATCAGCGCCAGTTGGGCGATCATCAGGTCGGCGACGCGGCCAACATTCTTGGCCTCTTCGCTGGAATAGCCCAGCACCAGCTTGATCGGCCCGGCCGCCGTGATCGCCGCCTTGGCGGCATCCATGTCGGTGGGGAACACCACCGGCGTCTTGGGATCGAGCATCGTCACCTGATAGAGCGACTTTGCCGGCGTGGCATATTCGCCAAAGGCGTCCTTGACCCAGAGCGCCGGATTGATCGCGGTCAGCACCGCCTTGCGCACGTCGGCATTATCCAACGGCGAACCGGGCTTCACGAACGCCTCGACCAGCGCCATGCTGGGCATCGCGGTGATTTCGACGCCGGCCGGCAATCCAGCCAATTGCGCCCAGGGATAGTTGTTGGGTACGGCATCGATCTCGTCGGCCTGCAATTGCAGGATCTGCTGGCCGACGTCGGCGATCACCGGGATCTGGATTTCGCTGAAGAACGGCTCGGCACCCCAATAGTCGTCATTGCGCGTGAGGGTATATTCCTCGCCACGCTTGAATTCGGTCAGCTTGAACGGGCCGGTGCCCACCGCGTTTTCGTTCAGCCAGGTCTTGCCGACATCATCGCCCGCATGCTCGGCCAGCGCCGTGGGGCTGATGACCTTGGGTCCCCATGGACTGGAAAAGGCATCGAGTAAGGAGGGCTGCGGCTGGCTTAGCGTCAGCACCAGCGTGGCGTCATCTGGCGCCTGCATGTCTTTGACATTGGCGAGGAAATAGCTCAGCACCAGCTCGTTATCGCGGCGGCGGGTGAACGAGTTGATCACCGCCTCGGCGTTGAACGGGGTGCCATCGTGGAACTTGGCGCCGGTCACCAGATGGAACGTATAGGTCAGCCCGTCGGGCGACACCTCCCAGGTTTTGGCCAGCAGCCCGACGATCTCGGTGGTGCCGGGCTTGTATTCGACCAGCCCCTCATAGACGTTGTTGATGGCGCTGAGCGCTCCAACCTCGAAGGCATTATCGGGGTCGAACGAGCCGATATCGGTGAAATAGGGAACGCGCAGGGTTTCCTGCGCCAGGGCGGGCGCTGCCGACAGCAGCAGCATGGCAGCCAGGCCCAGCAGGCGCTTGCCGCCGCGCATCGAAGCTTTCGGATCAAAGATAGTGGTTTGCACGTCACATCCCTTTCGCATTTCAAAAGGGATTGGTGACGGACCATGCGCAGCCAATCCCTTGGCTAACGAGGTCTCCCGGGCTTTTCTCCCGCCGTGTGTCCGGCCGGATGTCTCCCGAACCGGTGGTAGCTCTCGGACCAGACGTGGCGCACCACCGGAACCCTAGCCCCCAAACTCACAAGCTTAATTGCAAGCGTCGTGCCAGAAAATTATCGTTATGAATCAAGGTCGATCTGTTTGACAGCTGCCGCAACTCTATGCAGTGATGCACACCATGAGCAAATTATAGGCACAAATTGCAGCCGAACAAACTTTGGGCTGGGAAGGACAAAGCGTGACTTTGGAACTCGGATCGACCATGCAAATCCTGCGCCCTTACCCCAATATTCTGGGATTTTACGACGGCCGCATTCCAGGTGTCCGCGCCCACTCTGCCGCCCCCAACTGGCTCGACGATGGCGCCTTCACCCTGGGCACCTGTTCCTATGCGATCGTCGAGGGCGACGAGGCGCTGGTCTATGACACCCATATGTCGATCCCCCACGCGCAGTTCATCCGGCGCACGCTGGAGGCGCAGGGCGTCACCCATATGCGCGTGGTGCTCAGCCACTGGCACACCGACCACGTCGCCGGCAATGCCGTGTTCGCAGATTGCGAGATCATCGCCAATACCCTCACGGCCCGGGCCCTGCGCGACAACAAGGACTGGCTGGAAAACAACGACCCGCCGATCAAGCCGCTGATCATGCCCAATTCGGTCTTCGAGGCGGAGACCGAACTGCGCGTCGGCAGCACCATCGTGCAATTGCGGCTCCTCGACATCCACAGCCACGACGCAACGGTCCTGCTGCTACCCCAACTCGGCGTGCTGCTGGCCGGCGATACGCTGGAGGATACAGTCACCTACGTGACCCAGGCCGATCGCCTGTCGATCCACCTGCAAGACCTGACGCGTATGGAGAGCTGGGGCTTTTCCCGCATCCTGCCCAATCACGGTTCGGTCGAAATGATCGCCTCGGGCGGCTATGACCGCACCTTCATCACCGCCACTCGCCTCTACATCCAAAAGCTGCAGCGATTGAAGGCCGAGCCTGAACTGGCAAACCTCGGCCTCTCCGACTTCGCCGCCGAATCCCTCGCCACCGGCGGCGTATTCTACTTCGACGCCTACGAACCGGTGCATCGCCATAATGTCGAAGCGGTTCTCGCCCTGCCCGGCTGAGCCGCTGCCTATATTGTCATCATCGACCCTGCACTGCGCCCATATTTTATCCACCCCCAACCCACCCCGGTTTCCAACCCCTTGATTCCGCTCGGTTTTCGTTCTGGCACGGCTCTTGCTGAGTACTAGCCGAGTAAGGAGCTAGGGTTCCGGCGTTCGCTGAACGTGTCTGGTCCGAGAGCTACCACCACGCGGGAGACATCCGCGCGGATGCACGGCGGGACAAAAGCCCGGGAGACCTCGATAGCCAAGGGATTGGCGCGATGGTTTCTGCCGATCCCTTTTTGTGAGACACGCAAAGGGGAATTGAGATGCACCTTCTTTCCAAAATCGCCGCCACACTGGCGCTTTCGGCTTCCCTTGCGGGCGGCATGACGACACTGGCTCAGGCTCAGGCCAAGACCGATTTCAAGGTCGCGTGGTCGATCTATGTCGGCTGGATGCCTTGGGGCTATGCCAGCGATACCGGCATCGTCAAGAAATGGGCCGACAAATACGGCATCACCATCGAGGTCACCCAGTTCAACGACTACGTGGAGTCGATGAACCAATACACCGCCGGCGCCTATGACGCCGTCACGCTGACCAATATGGATGGCCTCTCCATCCCCGCCGCTGGCGGCGTCGATACCACCGCCGTCATCATCGGCGATTTCTCCAACGGCAATGACGCGGTCATCCTCAAGGACAAGACCAGCCTCGCCGATATCAAGGGCCAGCCAGTCAATCTCGTCGAATTCTCGGTGTCGCATTACCTCCTCGCCCGCGCGCTTGAAAGCGCCGGCATGAGCGAGCGCGACGTCAACGTCGTCAACACCTCAGACCCCGACATGGTCGGCGCCTTCCAGACGCCAGACGTGACCGCCATGGTCACCTGGAACCCGATGGTCTCGGAAATCCTGGCCCTGCCCGGCGCCACGAACGTGTTCGACAGCACCAAGATTCCCGGCGAAATCATCGACATGATGGTGGCCAATACCGATGTGCTCAAGGACAATCCCAACTTCGGCAAGGCGCTGGCCGGCATCTGGTATGACACCATGGCGGTGATGACCGCCGACACGCCCGAAGGCGCCGCCGCCCGCACCGCAATGGGGGTTGCCTCGGGCACCGATCAGGCCGGTTTCGAAGCCCAACTCGCCGCGACAAAGCTGTTCGACAAGCCAGCGGACGCGGTGGCGTTTACGTCGTCACCAGACCTCGCCACTACCATGAACAAGGTGCGGACGTTCCTGTTCGACAAGGGGCTGTTGGGTTCCGGTGCGCCATCTGCGGATGTCATCGGCATCGAACTGCCCGACGGCACCGTGCTGGGCGACGCGGCCAACGTGAAGCTGCGGTTCAGCGAAGAGTACATGAAGATGGCGGCTGACGGGGCGCTGTAGCCCTTCTTCACCTCTCCCTTCGGGGGAGAGGTCGGCGCACCGCACCGGGTGAGGGGGCCTTCCCCAGACACCAGCCCGGCAAAGGCCCCCTCACCCCGACCCTCTCCCCCAAAGGGAGAGGGGGCCCCGCATCCAGCCAAGACCAAAGAACCGCTACGAAGGCATCCACCCATGCGCTGGATCAACACCAAACCCACCCGGATCACCCAGATCGCGCTGATGCTCGCGCCGTTTGTGCTGCTGATCGTTGCCTATGGCTTCGGCTCCGCCGCACGGCTCGCTGATAACCCCGCCGACAAACTTCTCCCCGCGCTGCAAACCCTGATCGACGCCATCAACCGCATGGCCCTCCAACCCGATCCCCGCACCGGCGAATACCTGCTCTGGTCCGATACCGGCGCCAGCCTCGTCCGCCTCTTCTCTGCCCTCGGCATATCCACCCTGATCGCCCTGGTCTTCGGCATGGTCATCGGCATGCTGCCCTATGTCCGCGCCCTCCTCGCCCCTTTCGTCGCCACGATTTCCATGGTGCCGCCGCTGGCCCTGCTGCCGATCCTCTTCATCGTTCTCGGCCTCGGCGAAACCTCGAAAATCACCCTGATCGTCATTGGCGTCGCCCCCGCCATGATCCGCGACCTTGCCCTCAAGGTGCTCGAACTGCCGCGCGAACAGATCATCAAGGCTGAAACCCTGGGCGGCTCCTCATGGCAGATCGGCCTCCGGGTCGTGCTGCCGCAAATCCTGCCGCGGCTGATCACCTGCCTGCGCCTCCAACTCGGCCCGGCCTGGCTGTTCCTCATCGCCGCCGAAGCCATTTCCGCCGATTCCGGGCTCGGCTACCGCATCTTCCTCGTCCGCCGATACCTCTCGATGGACGTGATCTTCCCCTATGTCCTCTGGATCACCCTCCTCGCCGTGATCACCAATTTCGCGCTCGATCGCCTGCGCATCGCCGTCTTCCCCTGGTCCAACCTGGAGGCGCGCTGATGAGCGAGATCGTGCTCGACAAGGTCTGGAAGGAATATGGCGACCAGATCGTGCTGGAGAAAATCTCCCTCACCATCGCGTCTCGCGCCTTCGTCGCCCTGGTCGGCCCCTCCGGCTGTGGCAAGACCACGTTCCTCAAGATGCTGCTGGGCGAGGAAGCCCCGAGCCAGGGCGTGATCACGCTCGATGGCGTGCCCCTGATCGCCGAACCCGGCCCCCATCGCGGCGTGGTGTTCCAGCGCTATTCGGTGTTTCCGCACCTGACGGTCCTGGGCAATGTGCTGCTCGGCAAGGTATTCCGGCGCTCGCCGATTGCCGCCCGCCTGTTCGGCGCCGAACGCCGCACCGCGATCGACGAAGCCATGGGGCTGATCGCCGAAGTCGGCCTCAACGGCTCGGAGACCAAATATCCCGCCCAGCTTTCCGGCGGCATGCAGCAGCGCCTCGCCCTTGCGCAGGCCCTGATCATGAAGCCCAAGGTTCTCCTGCTCGACGAGCCCTTCGGCGCGCTCGATCCGGGAATTCGCGCCGAAATCCACGTGCTGATGAAGCGCCTCTGGCACGAGACCGAACTGACCGTGGTCATGGTCACCCATGACATGCGCGAGGCCTTCACCCTGGGCACCCGCGTCATCGCATTCGAGCGCCCGCGTGATCGCCCGGAGGAGCGCGAGCGCTATGGCGCCGTGCTCAGCCGCGACATCGATATCTGGCCGCCGCGCATTGCCGGCGAACCGAACATTTACGCCCCCGACCGGGACGACCCGGTCATGCCCTTGGGACTTGGCCAGGACGACCTGGCACCACAAGGAGACAAGCTGCCATGAGCCGCACAACAGACCAGATCGCCGCCGATCGCGCGCGCTATGAGGAACATCAACGCAAGGGATTGCAAAACGCCCCCAAGGCGCTGCCCGGCCCCAGCGCCGTGCCCGCAGCACAAATCGCCAACCCGATCCACGCCGAAACCATTCCGGGCGGCTGGTATTGGTCCACGACGCTCAAGGCCGGCGACACCATCCGCATCGCGCAGGATCATGGCCCTTCAGCCGTGTCGATGATCGCGTGGAGCGCAGCTGACACCAGCGAGCGCCTCAACCTGCCCGATACCGTCAAGGTGCAATGGACCACCGCCATCGCCAAGGGCCGCGTGCTGTTCTCCGACATGGGCCGCGTCATGTTCTCGGTGACCGAGGCGGCCTCGTCGGCTCATGATGGGCTGGTCGGTGGCTCCACCGTCGCCTCGAATGCCGCCAAATATGCTGGCGACACCCGCAACACGCGCGACAACTTCATCCTCGTGGCCGCCAAGCTCGGTCTCGACCGCCGCGACATTCCCTCGGCGCTGACTTTCTTCGCTCCGGTCCGCGTGCTCGACGATGGCACATTCGTCTGGCGCGAGGACCTGCGCCAGACCGGCGACTATGTTGACCTGCGCGCCGAGATGGACCTAGTCATCGGCCTCTCCAACTGCCCGCATCCGCTCGATCCGAACTCGATTTACGCGGCCAATCCCGTCGAAGTAATTCGCTACCGCGCCGCTGCGCCTGCAGCCGACGACCTCTGCCGCACCGCCACCGCCGAAGCCGTCCGCGGCTTTGAAAACAACGCCATGCAGCTGGCTTGAGGAGACACGACATGGATCATCTCGTCCCAGCCGAAAAGCCGTGGTCCGGCATCGTCCGCAAGGGCCAAACCATCCGTATTATCGACAGCGAAGGCCAGCAGGCCGTCGATACGCTGTTCTACAAGGCCGATGATTTTTCCGAGCGCTATAGCGGCCAGGACACGCTTCGTATCCAAGGCAATGCCTATGTGGGCATCGGCACCCGCATCATGTCCAACGAGGGCAATGTGATGCTGACGGTGACTGCCGACAGCTGCGGCCGTCACGACACCTCCGCCGGCGCCTGCTCGTGCGAAAGCAACACCGTGCGCTTCGGCCACGACACCAAATACCTGCACGCCTGCCGCGACAACTTCGTGCTCGAAGTCACCAAGCACGGCATGTCCAAGCGCGATATCGTCCCCAACATCAACTTCTTCATGAACGTGCCGATCCAGCCGTCCGGCCAGATGACCATCGTCGACGGCCTCTCCCGCCCCGGCGACCATGTCGAACTCATCGCCGAAATGGACGTCCTCTGCGTCATCTCCAACTGCCCCCAGGTCAACAATCCCTGCAACGGGTTTAATCCGACCCCGATCCGCGTCGTGATCTCGGGTGGGCCGAATGAATAATTTAGCACGGGCACTGCAAGGCCCCCTCACCCGGATCGCTTCGCGATCCGACCTCTCCCCCCAGGGAGAGGTGAAGAGCGCCACCCCCGTCGCGCGGCGACACCTCTCCCTTTGGGGGAGAGGTCGGCCCGCAGGGCCGGGTGAGGGGGCCTTTCTAGCGGGCTCGGAGAACAACCATGTTCTCTAAAGTCCTCATCGCTAACCGCGGCGAGATCGCGGTCCGCATCATCAAGACCCTCCGCCGCATGGGCATTGCCAGCGTCGCCGTCTATTCCGACGCCGACCGCTTCACCAAGGCCGTGTCCCTCGCCGATGAAGCCGTCCGCCTCGGCCCTGCCCCGGCCACCGAGAGCTACCTGAACATCGGCGCCGTCATCGCCGCCTGCCGCGCCACCGGCGCCGAAGCGGTCCATCCCGGCTACGGCTTCCTCAGCGAAAACATCGGTTTTGCGGAGCGTCTCGCCGCCGAGGGCATTGCCTTCATCGGGCCGACCCCAGCCAATATCAAAGCCTTCGGCCTCAAGCACACTGCGCGCGAACTGGCCAAATCCAGCGGCGTGCCTCTCCTGCCCGGCACCGACCTGCTCGCCAGCGCCGAGGAAGCCCTCCTCGCCGCCGAAACCGTCGGCTATCCGGTCATGCTCAAATCCACCGCCGGCGGCGGCGGCATTGGCATGCAGCTTTGCGCCGATGCCGCAGCCCTCGCCGCCGCCTTTGCCAGCGTGCAGCGCACCGCCACGGCCAGCTTTGGCGACGCCCGCGTCTATATCGAGCGCTTCGTCTCCGACGCCCGCCATGTCGAAGTGCAAATCTTCGGCGACGGCAAGGGCAAGGTCATCGCGCTGGGCGAACGCGACTGCTCGCTCCAGCGCCGCAACCAGAAAGTGGTCGAGGAAACTCCGGCCCCCGGCCTCTCCGACGCGGTGCGCACGCGCCTCCACAAGGCCGCCACCGATCTCGGCTCGGCGGTGCAGTACGCCTCAGCCGGAACCGTCGAATTTATCTACGATCCCATCCGCGAGGATTTCTATTTCCTCGAGGTGAACACTCGCCTCCAGGTCGAGCATCCCGTTACCGAGGCCGTCTTCAACATCGACCTCGTCGAATGGATGATCCGTCAGGCGGCCGGCGAAGACGTCATCGGCAGCGCCGGCTCCTTGATCCCGCATGGCGCCGCCATCGAAGTCCGCGTCTACGCCGAAATCCCGCACGCCAATTTCCAGCCCAGCGCCGGCCTTCTGACCGAAGTCAAATTCCCCGATCACGCCCGCGTCGATACCTGGATCGAGACCGGCACCGAGGTTACGCCGTTCTACGACCCGATGCTGGCCAAGGTCATCGTTGCCGGGATCGATCGCCCGACCGCTATCGCCAACCTGCGCGCCGTGCTCAAGCAGACCTCAATCACCGGCATCGAGACCAACCTGGCCTATTTGCGCGCCATTGCCGCCTCCGACTTGCTCGCCAGCGGCCAGGTCGCCACCACGGCGCTCAAGGATTTCGCCTTTATCCCCGCTGTCGTCGAAATCCTCACCCCCGGCGCGCAATCGAGCCTGCAAGAACTCCCCGGCCGCCTCGGCCTGTGGCATGTCGGCGTCCCCCCCAGCGGCCCGATGGACGAACGCAGCTTCCGCCACGCCAACCGCCTCGTCGGCAACAATGACCTCACCGCCGCCCTTGAACTCACCATGGCCGGCCCAACCCTCAAGTTCCACGCCGACGTTGTCATCGCCCTCGCCGGCGCGACCATGCCGATGAAGCTCGATGGCATCGCCATAGCCCATGACGCGGCCATTGCCATCACGGCTGGCCAAATCCTCTCCATCGGCACCATCGACGGACCTGGCCAGCGCAGTTACCTCGCCGTCGCTGGTGGCTTCGCCGCGCCGGTCGTGCTTGGTTCACGCGCCACGTTCGGGCTCGGTCAATTCGGTGGCCACGCCACCGGCGTCGTGAAAGCCGGCCAAGTGCTGCATCTCGCCCGGCAAGCCCAACAAGAAATCCAGCATGCTGGTTCGCCGCCCTCCCTCACGCGCCATTGGGAGGTGGGTGTTCTCTATGGCCCGCATGGTGCTCCCGACTTCTTCCAGCAGGGCGATATCGAGACGCTGTTCACCACCGATTACGAGGTGCACTTCAACAGCGCCCGCACCGGCGTTCGCCTCATTGGACCCGCGCCGAAGTGGGCGCGCACCGATGGCGGCGAAGCCGGATTGCATCCGTCCAACCTGCACGACAATGCCTATGCCGTTGGCGCCATTGACTTTACCGGGGACATGCCGATCATCCTTGGGCCTGACGGCCCCAGCCTCGGCGGCTTCGTTTGCCCTGCCGTGATCGCCCGTGACGAGCAGTGGAAGATGGGTCAGTTCAAGCCCGGTGACACCATCCGCTTCCACCCCCTCGCCCGCGCAGGCGACCCCATCGCCGGTCCCGCCATCCGCCGCCCGTCCGATCTGGGCTCCCCCATCGTCGGCCAGTCCGATTCCGGCCCCGTCCCAGTCGTCTATCGCCGCCAGGGCGACGACAATCTGCTGGTCGAATATGGTTCGATGTCGCTCGATATCGCCCTGCGCCTGCGGGTTCACCTGTTGCTGGAAGCGGTGAAAAGCTCGCGTTTACAAGGCATTATCGACCTCACGCCAGGCATTCGCTCGCTGCAAATCCACTACGATGGCACCACCCTGACGCGCACCCGATTGCTGGGCCTGCTCGCCGAAATCGAGGCCACCCTGCCGCCTGCCGAAGCGGTGACGGTCCCCAGCCGCATCGTCCACCTCCCGCTGTCGTGGAACGATCCCGACGCCAAAGTGGCGATGCTGAAATACCAGGAGCTGGTCCGCCCCAACGCGCCCTGGGCGCCGGACAACATCGAATTCATTCGGCGCATCAATGGCATAGAGAGCATCGAGGCGGTCAAGCGCATCGTCTTCGACGCCAGCTATCTGGTGCTGGGCCTCGGCGATGTCTACCTCGGCGCCCCGGTCGCCACCCCGATGGACCCGCGCCACCGCCTCGTCACCACCAAGTACAACCCGGCCCGCACCTGGACCCCGGAAAACGCCGTCGGCATCGGCGGCGCCTATATGTGCATCTACGGCATGGAGGGTCCGGGTGGCTATCAATTGGTCGGCCGCACCATCCAGGTCTGGAACACCTGGCGCTCGACGCCGGAGTTCACGCCGGGCAAGCCGTGGCTGTTGAACTTCTTCGACCAGATCCGATTTTTTCCTATTGATCATCAGGAGCTTACCGAGGCCCGCGCGGCGTTTCCTCATGGCACCTATCCGATCAAGATCGAGGAAACGCAGTTCTCCTACGGCGATTACGCAAGCGAACTGGCGGCCAATGCCAAGTCGATCACGGCGTTCAAAACCGGCCAGCAGGCCGCCTTCGATGCCGAGCGGCAGCGCTGGAAGGAGCAAGGCCTCGACAGCTTCATCGCCGACGATATCGGCAATGACGTGCAGGCCGGCGAAGTCCCCGCCGGCTGCTTTGGCGTTGCCAGCAGCGTGCCGGGCAATATCTGGAAAATCCTCGTCGAAGACGGCGCACCGGTCGCCGCCGGGGACGCCATCGCCATCATCGAATCCATGAAAATGGAAATCACCGTTACCGCCCATGCCGCCGGAAAAGTGCGCGATATCCGCGCCTTACCCGGCCGCAATGTCAAAACCGGCGATGTCATCGTCGTGCTGGAGGAGCTCTAACATGCTGCCAATCATTCTCGATCTCGCCAGCCTCAGGGCGCTCTATGCTGCCGGCACGGTCACGCCGCTCGACGTCATCGAGGCGGTCATCGAGCGCCGCGCGGGCTGGCCCGACAAAGCAGTGTTCATCACGCCGACCAGCGATGAGGATTTGCGCATTGCGGCTCGCGCACTGATGGAGAAATCGCCGGAGCCGAACAGCCTGCCGCTCTGGGGCATCCCTTTCGCGGTCAAGGATAATATCGATGTCGCCGGCCTGGCGACGACCGCCGCCTGCCCGGCTTTCGAGTATCGGCCTGCGGCCGATGCGACCGTCATCGCGCGGCTACGGGCGGCTGGCGCGATCGTCATCGGCAAGACCAATCTCGATCAGTTCGCTACCGGCCTCAACGGTACGCGCTCGCCCTATGGCGCACCCCGCTCGGTGTTCGATGCGGCCTATGTTTCGGGCGGTTCCAGTTCCGGATCGAGCGTCACAGTGGCTGCGGGCTTCGCCACCTTCGCGCTGGGCACTGACACCGCCGGGTCTGGCCGCGTCCCGGCGGCATTCCAAAATCTAGTGGGCATCAAGCCGACGCCGGGCCTGTTGTCCAATACCGGCACGGTATCGGCCTGCAAAAGCGTCGATTGCATCACCATTTTCGCCGCGACAGTTGGCGACGGTGTTGCCGTGCGCAACATCGCCGAAGGCTTCGATGCCTCCGATCCGTTCTCTCGCCGTCCTAACTGGGCTGAACTGCCTAGAGCACTCCGCGTCGGCGTGCTCGAAGGGGCCGAGCGCGAGTTCTTTGGCAATGCCGAGGTCGAAAAACTCTATGACGCAGCAATCGAGAACGCCCGTTCGCTCGGGGCCACCATCGTGCCGTTCGACTACGCACCGTTCCGCGAAGCCGCGGCGCTACTCTATGACGGCCCATGGGTAGCGGAGCGGTTGGCGGCGGTGGGAGATTTTATCGCCACCAATGCGGCAGATTTCGACCCGACGGTGCGGGGCATCATCGAGGGCGCCAAGGGCAGGACGGCAGTCGAAGCTTTCAACGGCAAGTACAAGCTGGAACAGCTGCGCCGCAAGACCGAGGCGACCTGGGCCAAGGCCGATGTGCTGCTGCTGCCGACCTCGCCAACCACTTACACGGTCGAGGAGATGCTGGCCGACCCGGTGCGCAAGAACAGCCACTTCGGGCGCTATACCAATTTCGTCAACCTGCTCGATTGCGCCGCCATCGCCATCCCTGCCGGATTTGACAGCAATGACCACCTGCCAGCCGGCGTGACGCTGATCGCGCCCGCCTTCACCGATGACGCGCTGGCCCCGTTCGCCGACGCACTGCACCGCCTCGCGGCCCGTGGCATGGGCCGCGATAAGGCGGCGGTGCTGCCGGAAGGGAGCAAAGTGCCCGCCGCGCCAAGCACCTTGATCCCTGTCGTCGTGGTCGGTGCGCACCTGACCGGCATGCCGCTGAACAAGGAACTCACCGGCCCCGGCGGCCGATTGATCAAGAGCTGCCGCACCACGGGTGACTATCGGCTCTATGCCCTGCCCGGCACGGTGCCGCCCAAGCCGGGCATGATCCGCGAGCCCGGCTTTGCGAGCCATGGGCTGGCAGTCGAAGTGTGGGAATTGCCGCCTGCGGCCTTTGGCCAATTCGTTGCCCGCATTCCTGCGCCACTGGGCGTCGGCAAGATCGCGCTGGACGATGGCAGCAGCATCTCCGGCTTCTTGTGTGAGCCCTATGCCTTGGTGGGCGCCGAAGAAGTCACCCATCATGGCGGTTGGCGCGCCTATATCGCCTCACGTGCCTGAGTAAAGGAGATGAAAATGCTTATCTGGTTCAAAAAATACCGGACCTTGATCGTGCAGGGTTTGATCGCGCGCGCCAAGGCGATCGGGCCGCGCTGATCGTGTCCCCTCCGATGGAGGACGAGATATGCGGAGCGCCTGATTGAGCGCTCGGGGCTTGTGGTTTGCCATCGGGTTTCATACCTGAATGGGGTATGGCGAGCGGCCCCCTCTGGCCCCGCCTCCCCCTTTTGGCAGGACAAGATCATGATTATCGATCCCAAGCTGCAGTCCATCGTGGCCGTGCGCGCAACCATTCCCGATGATGCCTTCACGGCGGGAGGCCTTGGCACCTTGCGGGAGGGCAGTGGCGTCGTCATCAGCGACACGGGACTTGTGCTGACCATCGGCTACCTCATTGCCGAGGCCGAGGAAGTCTGGCTGACCACCCATGACGAGCGCGTCGTTCCGGCCCACGTGATGGCCTATGACCAGGAAACTGGTTTCGGCCTGTTGCAGGCACTGGGCCAGCTCAACCTGCCGGCGCTTGAGCTGGGCAGTTCGGCTGATGCGGCGCTGGGCGACGCTGTTGCCTTCACCGATGGCACCGGCAATTCGGTTCAGTCCAAAATCGTGGCCAAGCAGGAGTTTGCCGGCTACTGGGAATATCTGCTGGACGAGGCCATCTTCATCGCACCGGCGCATCCCTCCTGGGGTGGGGCGGCACTGGTGGGCGCCGATGGCAAGCTATTGGGCATCGGGTCGCTGCGGGTGCAGATGGTTCACAACGGCGCGGTCACCGACATCAACATGATCGTGCCGATCGATCTGTTGCCGCCCATCCTGGGCGACATGCTGGCCAAGGGCCAGGTCAGCACGCCGCCGCGCCCGTGGCTCGGGGTGTTCTCGGCCGAAAGCAATGGCGACGTGGTGGTGATGAGCGTTGCCGAGAATGGGCCGGCGGAAAAAGCCGGCCTGCGGCGGGGCGATGTGATCTCCGACATTCGCGACGGCGAGATCGACAGCCTGGCGGATTTCTATCGTAAGGTCTGGAGCAGCGGTCCGGCCGGCGCTGAAGTGCCGATGCGGATCGTGCGCGATGGCCGCGATTCCTGGCTGCGCATCAAGTCGGCCGATCGCAACAGCTTCCTGCGCAAGCCGCAATTGCAGTAGTGCGGGCATAGCTGCGCCGCGTTGCCGGCGCTTGCGCCGGGGCGCTGCGAGTGCTTTACGGACACCATGTTCATGGCCGCCTCCCGATCAGGGGGCGGCCATCTCTCTCGTCAGGTTTGAAATCATGATCCGCCTCGAAAGCATCGGCAAGCAGAACGGCAAGCAGATCGTCTTCATCGACGCTTCGGCTGCCTTGCAGAAGGGCGAGAAGATCGGTCTCGTCGGCCCCAATGGCGCCGGCAAGACCACGTTGTTCCGGATGATTACGGGCGAAGAGCAGCCCGACGAGGGCCAGGTCTCGGTCGATCGCGGCGTCACCATCGGCTATTTCAGCCAGGACGTGGGCGAAATGGCTGGCCGCAGCGTCGTCGCCGAAGTGATGGACGGCGCCGGGCCGGTCAGTGCGCTGATCGTCGAGATGCGCGCGCTCGAGACCGACATGGGCGATCCCGACAAGGCCGACGACATGGACGCCATAATCGAGCGCTATGGCGAGGTGCAGCATCAGTTTGAGGAGCTGGACGGCTATTCGCTGGATGGTCGCGCCCGCGAAGTGCTGGACGGGCTGGGCTTTTCGCAGGAGATGATGGACGGCGATGTCGGCGCGCTGTCAGGCGGCTGGAAGATGCGCGTGGCCCTGGCCCGCATCCTCCTGATGCGGCCCGATGCGCTGCTGCTTGATGAGCCGAGCAACCATCTGGATCTGGAAAGCCTGATCTGGCTGGAGGATTTCCTGCAGAATTACGGCGGCGCGCTGTTCATGACCTCGCATGACCGCGAATTCATGAACCGCATCTGCACCAAGATCATCGAGATCGATGCCGGTTCGCTGACCACCTATTCGGGCAATTACGAATTTTACCAGCAGCAGCGCGCCATTTCGGAAAAGAACCAGCAGGCGCAGTTCGAGCGGCAGCAGGCCATGCTGGCAAAGGAGCTGGATTTCATCGCCCGCTTCAAGGCCCGCGCCAGCCATGCCGCGCAGGTGCAGAGCCGGGTCAAGAAGCTCGACAAGATCGACAAGGTCGAGCCCCCCAAGCGGCGGCAGGTCGTGGAGTTCGAGTTCCGCACGCCGCCGCGTTCGGGCGAAGACGTGGCGCTGCTCAAGGGCGTCAGCAAGAGCTATGGCAGCCGCACCATTTATGACGACCTCAATTTCCACGTTCGCCGTCGCGAGCGCTGGTGCATTATGGGTGTCAATGGCGCCGGCAAGTCGACGCTGCTCAAGCTGGTGACCGGCACGGCCGATCCCGATACGGGCTCGGTGACGCGCGGGCCCAGCGTCAAGATGGGCTATTTTGCGCAGCACGCCATGGACGTTCTGGATGGTGACCGCACCGTGTTCGAGCAGTTGCAGGACAGCTTTCCGGCCTCGGGCCAAGCGCCGCTGCGGGCGCTGGCGGGATGTTTCGGCTTTACGGGCGACGATATCGACAAGAAATGCCGGGTGCTGTCAGGCGGCGAAAAGGCTCGGCTGGTGATGGCGATCATGTTGTTCGATCCGCCGAACTTCCTGGTGCTGGACGAGCCCACCAACCATCTGGATATCGCCACCAAGGAAATGCTGATCGAGGCGCTGTCGCAGTTCGAGGGCACCATGCTGTTCGTCAGCCATGACCGTCATTTCCTCGCGGCGCTGTCCAATCGCGTGCTGGAACTGACGCCAGAGGGCATCCACACCTATGGCGGCGGCTATACCGAATATGTGCAGAGCACAGGCCAGGAAGCCCCGGGCTTGCGGAGCTAGTCTCAGGTGATCGAATAGCCTCCATCGACGACCAGGGTGGAGCCAGTGACGAAGGCGGCGACGGGGGAGCAGAGGTATAGCACAGCGTTGGCGATATCTTCCGGGCTGCCCCAGCGCCGGAGCGGCGTGCGCGCCAGGATCGGGTCCGAGCGGGCGGGATCGTCGCGCAGGGCCTGGGTCAGCGGGGTGGCGATCCAGCCGGGCGCCACGGCGTTGACCCGAATGGCATCGGGCGCATAGGCGATGGCCAGCGATTTGGTGAGCTGCGAAATGCCGCCCTTGCTGGCGGAATAGGCGGGGACCAGGCCGCCGCCGAAGATCGATAGCATCGAGGCCAGGTTGACGATGGCGCCACTGCCCGATTGGGCCAGCAGCGGCCGGGCCGCCGCGCAGCAGCGCATGGTGCCGTTGAGGTTGATGTCCACCACCTGTTCGAACACGGCCGGGTCCAGTTCGTCGCCGCGCCGGATGATGCCCGCGCAGTTGATGAGGATATCGAGCGCTGGCAGTCCGGCAATCAAGCCGTTCACCGCGGCGCCATCACGCACATCGAGCAGCTTGAGGCTGGCTTTGGCGAAATCGGCGTCACCTGCCAGGGCATCGGCTTCGCTCTGCGCGACGCCGGCCGACGTGACCTTGGCTCCCGCCCGCAGGAAAGCGCGCGACACGGCCGCGCCGATGCCGGAGGTTCCGCCGGTGACCAGCACGCTCTTGCCGCCGTACCAACCGGACGCCCATTGATAATCCAGGCTATCGGCCATGGTCAGCGCACGAACTGGTCGACATAGCCGCCGCCCAGCCCCACTTTTTCATAGTGGGCGCGGCACATATCGATCTTGGTGAATACATCCTCGTAGCCGACATGCTTGTTGTTCTCGTCGAGATAAACCATCGAGCCGGTGATGTTGAAGAAGGTAATCATCTCCGCGCAATCTTCGGGCACCATCAGCGTGTGCACCTCGCCGGGCGGCTCGAACACGTAGGAGCCGGTTTCGGCGACCCAGGTGTGTTCCTTGTAGAACCAACGGCCCTTGATGACATAGCCATGCACCGGATTGGGATGCAGGTGGCGCGACAGCACACCGGCGCGGCGCACCCGAAGCAGATTGCACCATTGCCCCGCCAGCGTATTGAGCATGAGCGGGCGAAACCACACGCCCTCCGCCTGCGGCACCCAGACGCGCTCGTCCTCGGGCATGGCCGGCACGGCGATTTCGCTGGGCGCCAGGGGGTGGGCCGATCCGGCCATATTCTGGTACATGCAGCGTCTCCTGTTTCCGGCTAACGCATTGGGGCGTCGCGCCGAGTAGTATTTGCGCAGATCGCCGCCGTGCGAAAGGCGGTAGCGGACGAATTCGTCCGGTTCAGTGTGCTTGCGTACCAAAAGGCACTGCGACGGGCGGTCCCCGGCCCTCGCTAAAAATAATGATTGTGTGAACGGATTCTGAACTCCGGGTTCAGTCCTGGTTCCTTTGGGCGGGCCTAGTCTCAGGTCATCGAAACAGCGGCGCCACACGGGCCGCACCCCAACAGGAGAGACAAAATGAGCCGCACCTTCCTTATTTCCGCCGCCGTCGCCGCTGTCCTCGCCTTCGCCGTAGCACCGACCATGGCCAATGACGTCTTCATCGATCAGGCCGGCTGGGGCAACACCGCAGGCGGCGGTCAGATCGGCACCGGCAACATCATCGGTGTCCACCAGAACGGCATCTGGAACCAGGCCATCGGCCAGCAGCATGGCAACGGCAACGTTGGCGCCATCGGCCAGGACGGCTTCAACAACTACGGCGAAACCAATCAGGTCGGCGACAACAACGCTGCCGGCGTTGGCCAGTTCGGCTCCAACCACACCGCCATCCTGACCCAGGACGGCAATGGCAACGTCGCCGCCGGTGTCCAGGTCGGTAACAACTGCGCCGCCAACGTCGCCCAGCACGGTTCGGGCAATGTCGCAGCCTTCGTTCAGGCCTGCCCCTGATCCGGCCTCCACTTGAAATTTTTGGGGCCGGGAGGACACAGCGCCTCCCGGCCTCAGTCACATCAACCCGAACACAGGAGACTCAGATGAGCATTTTCGATTCCCGCCTTCGCATTATCGCCGTCCCGATCCTGCTTGGTCTCGGGCTTGTCGGCGTCGCTGCCAGCAGCGGCCAGGCCAAAAGCCAGGACCCCACGGTCTGCGGCATCAATGCCACCAGCAATGGCGGCATGATCGCGTTGCAGGCCGCCTTCACCTCCGACGTCGCCGTCAACGGCAGCTATCAGTTCCAAGTGGTCAGCTCCGGCCCCGGCGGTAATTCCAATATCAGCCAGGGCGGCGCCTTCGCCGCGCCCGCCAACGAGACGGTCACACTGGGCCAGGTTTCGATCAATGACGGCGCGACCTACAAGGTGATGTTCAAGGTCACCGCCGATGGCATGGATATGGACTGCTCCCAGACGATGCCCAGCCGCACCTGAATAGTGATCTCAACGCCACGATGGGCTCCGGGCAACCGGGGCCCTTTTTGCTTGCCGTGGGCCGGGCCAAATCCGTGAACGAAATCTGAATGCCTTGCTCCAGATCGGTTCAGTCCAGGGGTGCCAATGTGTGGTCATCGGCTGGAACACCAGCATCAACGCTAACGCCAAGCACCCAGGAGAGACATTATGACCAAGACCTTCAAAACTGCCATCGTCGCCGTCCTCGCCCTCACCATGGGCGCTTTCAGCCTTGCCGCCCCGGCCATGGCCAACGGGCAGGTTTCCGTCAGCTACACCCCCACCGATCCGGACGAAGCCCAGGCGCTCGGCACGGGCCTGCAACTGTTCTCGATCTTTAACGGCATGAATGCCCATGGCGCCAATGTCAGCCAGAACGGCAATGGCAATTCGGCGGGCGGCCAGCAGAACGGCTCGGGCAATGGCGGCGTCATCTATCAGGAAGGCAATGGCCACACCGGCACCATTCACCAGAACGGCAACAACAACAATTGCGGCCTGTTCCAGTTCGGCGAAAATACCGATGCCGAATGCGTCCAGAATGGCGACAACGGCTCCAGCGTCACCGGCGTGTTCGGCTTCTGATCCAGCCACCACCGCGAAATTTCCAAACGGCGTCCTCCGGGGCGCCGTTTTGCTTTACCCCGATCATGCATTTGGAGAAGGGCATTGCGCTCCGCAGCTCGGACAACAGTCGCGGTCCTCCTGCGATCCGGCTTCTGCTCATTCCTTGACCTTCTCGAACTTAGGCACATTCATTGTGCAGAGATCGCCGTGAGGCGCTTGCTAAGCCCATCCATATTTGTCAGACATATGTCATCTGACACACTTCGGTGCCTGTTGGGGAACGCAGCCGGCGGCAAACTATCGCCGCCGGACGGTGCGAGGGGACGCAAATGGATTGGCTCTGCAACAAGGAGGGAGCTGAATGAACGCACTGCTCAAAATAGCGGGGGCGCTGGCGCTGGCGGTCGGCTTGGCCGTACCGGCGCTGGCCCAAACGACGCTGGTCGCGCCGGGCCAGAACACGTCCGGCACCTATATGGACTACATGAAGACGGTCTATGCGCGGGCAACCTATGCCGAAGTGCTGCAGATCCCGCTGACCAGCTTCGACAAGGATTTCACGTTGACCGCCCTCGGGGCCGAAAGCTGGGACCAGTCCGAGGACGGGCTGACCTGGACGTTTCACCTGCGTCCGGGTCTGGTGTGGAGCGATGGCGAAAAGCTGACGGCGGAAGACTACGTCTTCGCGCTGCGACGCGCCGCCACCACTGGCTATGATTTCAACTGGTATTGGGATTTTGCCGGCGGCATCAAGAACTGGAAAGACGTCACCGAAGGCAAGGCCGACGTCTCGACCCTTGGCCTCAAGGTCGTCGACGACCTGACTATCGAAGTCACCACCGCCGCGCCAAAACCCTATCTGCCGAGCGTGGTGAGCCTGTGGTACCCGGTGCCCAAGCACCAGTTCGACAAGTATGGCGATGACTGGGCGACCAATATCGACACCGTGATCTCGTCAGGCCCCTATCTGCTCGACAGCTGGGAAAAGTCGAACAACTCGGTCGTGCTGGTCAAGAACCCAACGTATACGGGCCCGTGGCAGTCGCAGCTCGATCGCATCGAAATCGATCCGACGCTGGGCGCTCCTGAAGTCGGCCTGCCGGCCTTCCTCGCCGGCGACGCCGATTATTCGTTCCTCAATACCGGCCAGGTGCCGGTGGCGACTCAGCGCTATCCGGACGGCATCCGCAAGAATGCGGTGTTTGCGGTCTCTTACATCTCGTTCGACCTGAACTCGGCGCCGTTCAATGACGTGAACGTCCGCAAGGCGTTCTATTACGCCGTCAACCGTGACGAGCTGACCTCGACCGTCCTCAAGGACATCGCTATCCCGGCCGGCTCGATCCTCGCGCCCGGCTATCCTGGCTACAACGCCGAGATCGCTGCCGAAGCCAAGTTCGATCCTGCCAAGGCCAAGCAGTTCATGGCCGATGCCGGCTTCCCGGACGGCAAGGGTTTCCCCGAAATCGAGATTTGGTATCGCGACGAGGGTGGCTATAACGGCGCAATCGTGCCGCCAATGGCCCAGTATCTGCAGGCGCAGTTCAAGGACATCCTGGGCATCACCATGAACATCAAGGTGCTGCCGACCAAGGACTGGATGGACGGTCTGCTGAACAAGAAGAACAATATCTTCATCGCGCCTTACGAATACGACTATCTCGATCCGTCCAACTTCTTCGGCATTTTCTATAATGGCGGCCGTCATGACCACCATGTGCCGGCCTATGACAAGCTGGTCGCCGAGGCCGACAGCAACCCCGTTTGGGAAGAGCGCCTCAAGCTCTATGCCCAGGCCGAACAGGTGCTGATCGACAATGCCTCGATCGTGCCGCTGGTGCATCCGATCACCATCGCGGTGCTGTCCGACCAGCTCGGCGGCGATGCCTCCACGCCCAACAAGCAGGGCTTCACCCCGCTCGACCGCCTGGCCCACTACTTCTTTACCCACCTGACCAAGAAGTAGTCGACCCACAAAAGCGCTTCCCGGATCCTCCCCGGGAAGCGCGCCTTGTTCCATTCGGATTTGATTTATGAAGCTTGTCGAAATCAACGGACTGACCGTCAGTTTCAGCCAGTATGGCGGGGACGTCGCTGCGGTCCGAGGCGTCAGCTTCCACCTGAACGAGGGCGAAAGCCTGGGCATTGTGGGCGAATCCGGATCCGGCAAATCGGTGACCTGCATGGCGCTACTGCGCCTGCTCGGCGCCAATGCCAAAATCGGCGCCAAATCGATGGTACTCGACGGCGTCAACGTGCTCGATGCCGATGCGGAAGGACTGGCGCAGTTGCGTGGCCGCTCCGCCGCGATGATTTTCCAGGACCCGATGACGGCGTTCGATCCGGTCTTCACCATCGGCCACCAGATTGTCGAGACTATCCGCGCCCATCGCAAAACTGCCAAGCGCGCGGCATGGGCCGAGGCCGAGCAACTCCTGCTCCGCGTTGAAATCAAGAACGCCAAGGATGTGCTGAACTATTATCCGCACCAGCTTTCCGGCGGCATGCTGCAGCGCGCGATGATCGCCATGGCGCTGTCGTGCCAGCCAAAGGTGCTGATCGCCGACGAGCCGACCACCGCGCTCGACGTGACCATCCAGGCGCAGATTCTGCAGTTAATCAAGAAGGTGCAGGCCGAGTTCGGCATGGCGCTGATCATGATTACCCATGACCTTGGCGTGATCGCCGAAACGGTCGATCGCGTGCTGGTCATGTATGGCGGCGAGGTGATGGAAGAAGGCCTGGTGCAGGACATTTTCGATGCGCCCCAGCACGCTTACACCAAGACGCTGCTGGCGAGTCTTAAGGCTGGCGCCACCAAGCCGGATGACGCTACCAAAGCCGACGAAACGGCCGTGCCGGCGCTGGAACTGCGCGGGCTCTCCAAGACCTACCGCGTCCACCAGGGTCAGGGCTTCTCGCGCAAATATGCCGATTTCCGCGCCGTGCGCACCGTCGATCTGGTGCTGCCGCGCAACAAGATCGTCGGGCTGGTCGGCGAGTCCGGGTCCGGCAAAACCACCACCGGCATGATGGCGCTGCGGCTGACCGAGCCCAGCGGCGGTCAAATCCTGGTCGATGGCAGCGATATCTCGACGCTGGAGCCGATAGCACTGAAAAGCTTCCGCCGCCGCATGCAGGTCATATTCCAGGACAGTTATTCGGCGCTCGATCCGATGATGACGCTGGCCCAGATCGTCGCCGAGCCGCTGCATATCCATGGCATCACCCCCGGCAAACAGCAGACAGAAACCGCGTTGGACTGGCTGGAGAAGGTCGGGCTCGACCGCAATTTCGGCCAGCGCTATCCCCATGAACTCTCGGGCGGCCAGCGGCAGCGCGTCGCCATCGCCCGAGCGCTCATTCTTGGCCCCTCCGTGCTCATCGCCGATGAGCCGACCTCGGCGCTAGACGTCACCGTAAAGTCTCAAATCATCGGCCTGCTCAAGCAATTGCAACGCGAGATGGGCCTGTCGATGCTGTTCATCAGCCATGACCTCGGCACGGTGCGCACGCTGACCGACACCGTCGTGGTGATGTATCGTGGCCGCGTCGTGGAACAGGCGCCGACCGCACAGATTTTCGAGAATCCGCAGCACCCCTATACGCGGGCCCTGCTCGATGCGATCCCGGCCAGCAATCCGCGCGACAAGCGGCTGCGCACGTTCCTGTCGGCAGCGGAAATCGAAGCGGCGACGCCGCGCTACACGGTGATCCAGACCGGGATGGCGCCCAATGCCGAGCCGCAACTGGTGAGCATCGCACCCAATCATCTCGTCGAAGCGGTGGTGACCACATGACCCTGTTCATCCTGCGCCGGCTGGTGTCGATCGCCGTGACCTTCATCGTGGTCTCGATCATCATCTTCATGATGATGCACGCCATTCCCGGCGGCCCCTTCGATGGCAACGACATGCCACTGTCCGACGCCGTGCGCGCCAAGCTGATGGCCCGGCTGGGCCTCGATCAGCCGCTGCATGTGCAATACCTGAATTACATGTGGGGCGTGCTGCACTTCGATTTCGGCGTGCCCTACCAAAGCCCCGGCGATACCATTATCGGCCTGTTGTCGCGCGCCTGGGTGCCGAGCCTGGTGCTGGGCGGCGCCGGCGTTTTGATCGGGGCGCCGCTGGGCGTCTTGCTGGGCATGGCGGCGGCACTGAACCGCAATACCTGGATCGACTATCTCGCTTCGACCTTTGCGACGCTGGGCCTGACCATCCCGGTCTTCGTCATCTCGCTGATGCTGATCCTCGTTTTCGCGGTCTGGCTCAACTGGTTGCCCGCGAGCGGCTGGGGCAAGCCCGAGCGCTGGATTCTGCCCATCATCGCCTATGCGGCGATCCCCTTGGCGACCTATGCGCGCTACACCCGCTCGGCCATGCTCGATACGCTCAACCGGCCTTTTGTCACCGTATTGCGGGCCAAGGGGCTCAGCGAGCGCCGGATCATCTTCCAGCACGTGCTGCGCAATTCGGCGATCCCGCTGGTGACCGTGTTCCTGCCCATGTTCATCGGCACCGCCACCGGCTCGATTTTTGTCGAGGCGATGTTCCGCGTGCCGGGGCTCGGCGCCTACTTCGTGTCCAGCATCGAAAAGCGCGATTATCCGCTGGAAATGGCGCTGATGCTGATGATCACGATGATGTACTGCCTGGCCTATCTGTTCTCCGACATCGTCTATGCGCTGCTTAATCCTCGCATCCGCGCAGGAGGCAAGCCATGAGCGCCGAGACACTGATCCCCGCGGCGGTGATTGCGCCACAGTACCGGCAGCGCAGCCCGCTGTATTTTGCTTGGCGGCGCTTTACCGGCAACAAGGCCGCGCTGGTGGCGGGCGCGGTGGTGCTGCTGCTGATCCTGATGGCGATCTTCGCGCCACTGATCACCCCGATTGGCCCGGAAGCGCAGGCTTACCTGCCACAAGCTTTGGCGTTCCCGTCGGCAGAGCACTGGTTCGGCGTCGACGATCTGGGCCGCGATTTTTACACCCGCATCGTCTATGGCGCGCGGGTGTCGCTGACCATCGGCTTTTCCGCCGCCGCGTTCAGCGTGGTGATCGGCATTCCGCTGGGGGCGCTGGCCGGCTATTACGGCGGCAGGGTCGACTGGTTCATCATGCGCATCATCGAATTGTTCTCGGTAGTGCCACCGCTACTGGCCGCCATGCTGCTGGCGACGCTGACGCATGGCGGGTTCTTCACCATCGTGCTGATCGCCGCGCTGTTCGGCTGGGTCAATGTATGCCTGCTGGTTCGGGCGCAGGTTAAGGCGTTCCGGGAAAAAGAGTTTGTGCGCGCGGCGCAGGCGCTGGGGGCATCGCCCTGGTATATCATTCGGCGGCATCTGATCCCCAATTCGATCTCGCCGATCATTGTGGGTTTCGTGCTGGCGATCCCGCTTGCGATGATGCTGGAAGCCAGCCTGAGCTTCCTCGGGATTGGCGTGCCACCGCCAACGCCGAGCTGGGGGCAAATGATCAGCATCGGCCTCAATTTCATGTTCTTTTACTGGCACATGGCGGTCTTCCCGACCGCCGCGCTGGCCATCACCGTACTCGCGACCACGCTGTTCGGCGATGGGCTGCGCGATGCCCTCGATCCCACCCTGAAAGGGCGCTGAATTGTCCGAAAATCTTGCCCGGCAGTTCCTCATTCGCGAGGACGTCGTCTTTCTCAATCATGGCTCGTTCGGGGCCTGCCCGCGCCCCGTCTTCGCCGCCTATCAGAACTGGCAGCTCGAACTGGAGGGCCAGCCCGTCGAATTTTTGGGCCGCAAGCTGACCGAGAACATGCGCGGACCGCGCGTCGCCTTGGCGGAAGAACTGGGCACCAGCTCGGACAATATCGTCGGGCTGACCAATGCCACGCTGGGGCTGAACATCGTCGCTCAATCGCTGGACCTGAAGCCCGGCGACCAGATTCTGACCACCGACCATGAATATTCGGCGCTGGAGAAGACCTGGGCCTATGTGTGCCGCAAGACCGGCGCCGAGGTCGTAGTGGTGAAAATTCCGCTGCCGCTAACCGACCCGGCACAGTTCACCGATACCATCATCGCCGGCATGACCGAGCGCACCAAGGTGCTGTTCCTCAGCCACATCACCTCGCCGACGGCTTTGCTGTTTCCCATCGAAGCCGCCATCGTGGAGGCCCGCAGGCGCGGCATCTGGAGCGTAATAGACGGTGCCCATACCCCCGGCCATATCAAGCTGAACCTCGACGCCATCGGCGCCGATTTCTATGCCGGCAATTGCCACAAGTGGATGATGGCGCCCAAGGGCTCGGCCTTCCTCCATGCCCGACCCGAACTGCAAGGCCTGCTCAATCCGCTGGTGATTTCCCACGGCTGGACTGCAGACTCAAAGCAGCCAGGCGCAAAAGGCGCGTTCGGCAATTCGCCATTCATCGACGAAATCGAAATGCAGGGCACGCGCGACCCGGCCGCCTGGCTGGCTGTCAGCGCGGCGCTGGACTATCGGCGCGAAAACGACTGGTGGGGCGTGGCGGCCCATTGCCAGGCGCTGGCTCAGGACACGGCGCGACGCCTGGCCGAGATCACGCGCTTGCCGGCTCTGAGCAGCCCAGAATTTTCCGCCCCGCAAATGGTCGCCATGCCGATCCCGGAATGCGATGTGGAGTGGCTCAAGATCGCCTTGCTGGAGCAGTACAGCATCGAAATCCCGGTGTTCCGCTGGCAGGATCGCTGCATCGCGCGCGTATCGGTGCAGGGCTATAATTCCAAGGGACAGATGGACCTGCTGATCGAGGCGCTCACCGATCTGCTGGACCTCAACAAGAGCGCCGCCCGCACGGCCTAGTGCCTTGCTGACAGGACGCCGAAACTGTGATGAATGTGCCGCCATCGGCTTCCGCCGATCAGAGGAGATTCGAGCCGGTGACCCAGGGTGGAGCGCTCAGCTATCTCGTGCCGCTGGAAACCCGTACGCGTGGCGTCGCGGTGCTGGATGCGCTCGCTGCAATGATCGAAAGCGCGGGCCTGACCATCGGCGACCGCCTGCCGCCCGAAGTATCGCTCGCCGCGACGCTCGGCGTCGGCCGCTCGACTATGCGCGAGGCGCTCAATCGCTGGGAAGGCCTCGGCATCATCAAGCGCCGTCAAGGCGACGGCACTTATCTCACCGCCCGGGTGCAAACCTCGCGCGGGCTGGTGCCCACTATGGTGCGGCTGGAGGGCGAGGCTCTGCTGCGCCTGATGGAAGTGCGCCGCACGCTGGAAAACGACGTGGTGCGCAAGGCCGCGATTGCGGCGAACCCGAGCCAACGGGCCGAAATCGGCCGGCTGTGCACAGTGCTTTTGACCGAGGTCGATGCTGGCCGTCCCTGGCGCAAGGCCGACCACGCCTTCCACGGCGCGATTTACGATGCGTCGGGCAATCCGATGTATGGTCAGATTTTGGCCAATCTCGACCATGCCCTGGAACGTGGCGGCGACTCCCCGTTCGGGGCCGATGCGTTCGGACTGGAGTCGTTCCCGATCCACCGCACGCTCGCCGATGCCATCGTGGCGGAGGATGTGGAGGCGTCCGTCGCCGCGATCAATGCGATCCTCGATACGGTCGAGAATGAAATCCAGGCGATTGTCGCGGGCGGGCTTGCGGCGATTTAGACACGAAGCCCCTTCCTTCACCTCTCCCTTCGGGGGAGAGGTGAAGATCACCCTCCGTGATTGATCATCACATGCCGCACCACGGTATAATCCTCCAGCGCGTAACCCGACAAATCCTTGCCATAGCCGGACTGTTTCAGCCCGCCATGAGGCATTTCGTTGACCAGCATGAAGTGAGTATTGATCCAGGTGCAGCCGTAGCGCAGCCGCGCGGCGGTCGCCATCGCCTTGTTGACGTCGCGGGTCCACACTGACGAAGCCAGGCCATAATCGCTGTCATTGGCCCAGGTCACGGCGTCCTCCGGCTCCTTGAAACGCGTGATGGAAATCACCGGGCCGAACACCTCACGACGCACGATTTCGTCCGATTGCAGCGCGCCCGCAACGACTGTGGGCTGGAAGAAGAAGCCCTTGTCCCCGATGGCTTTGCCGCCGGTGGTGATTTCGATATTGGGCAATTCGGCGGCGCGATTGACGAAGCTGGCGACCCGATCACGCTGACGGCCGGAGATCAGCGGGCCGATTTCGTTCTTGGTGTCGTCGGGATCGTTCAGCGTGATGGTGGAGACCGCCGAGGTCAGATCGGCGACGAGCTTGTCGTAAATCTTGTCGCCGGCATAGACGCGGCAGGCGGCGGTGCAGTCCTGCCCGGCATTGTAGAAGCCGAAGGCGCGCAGGCCCGAAACGACGCTTTCGAGGTCCACATCGTCATAAACGATGACCGGGGCCTTGCCGCCGAGTTCGAGATGGGTGCGCTTGACCGATTTGGCCGCCGCCTCGATGACCTTCTTGCCGGTGCCGATATCGCCGGTAATCGAGATCATGTTGATCTTGGGGTGGTTGATCAGCGCATTGCCGACGGTGGCCCCGCGCCCCAGCACCACATTGACCACGCCTTCGGGCAAGATATCGGCCAGCAATTTTGCGAACTTCAGCGCACTGAGCGGGGTCTGTTCGGAGGGCTTGAACACCACGGTATTGCCGCCAGCCAGCGCGGGCGCCAGCTTCCAGGCCATCATCATCAGCGGATAATTCCACGGCGCGATGGAGCCGACAATGCCGACCGGATCGCGGCGGATCATCGAGGTGTGGCCAGGCAGGTATTCGCCCGCCACCGCGCCATGCATGTTGCGGACGGCGCCGGCAAAGAAGCGGTAGCAATCGACGATGGCGGGGATTTCGTCATTGATCACGGCATTGATCGGCTTGCCGCAATTGAGCGCTTCGAGGCTGGCGAAGCCGAGCGCATCGCGCTCGACAGCGTCAGCGATTTTGAGCAGGTAATTGGAGCGCTGACCCGGCGTGGTGCGCGACCAGGCGGTGAAGGCTCTTTCAGCAGCGTTGACGGCGGCATCGATCTGGCCGAGCGAGGCCTCGGGCAAGAGCAGGATATCCTCGCCGGTCTTGGGATTGAGGATGTGTTCCTCGGTCTCGGTGCCCGCCACGAAGGACGCGCCGATCAGCATATTGGTATCCAGGATAGCCTCCTCTTATTTGCCGCTGCCGGCGATCTGGTCGCCGTCGCGGGTCAGATAGAATGCCAGGAGCATGGGCAAAGTGGTGACCAGCACCACCACCATGGCGACGACGTTGGTCACGGGACGCTGGCGCGGGCGGATCAGCTCTTCGAGCATCCACAGCGGCAGCGTCTGTTGCTGGCCGGCGGTGAAGGTGGTGACGATGACCTCGTCGAAACTGAGCGCAAAGGCCAGCATGCCTCCCGCGAGCAAGGCCGTGCCGATATTGGGCAGGATGACGTGGCGAAAAGTCTGGAAGCCGTCGGCGCCGAGGTCCATCGAGGCTTCGATCAGCGAGCCCGAGGTTCGGCGGAAGCGGGCGACGGCGTTGTTGTAGACCACGACGACGCAGAACGTGGCGTGGCCGAGTACGATGGTCCAGAACGAAAACGGGATATCGGCGATGGAGAAAGCCGAGCGCAAGGCCATGCCGGTGATGATGCCGGGCAGCGCAATGGGCAGGATGACCAGCAGCGAGATCGTTTCGCGGCCGAAGAACTGGGTTTGCGAGACGGCGGCGGCGCAGAGCGTGCCGAGGATGAGCGCGATCAGGGTCGAGACGAGGCCGACCTGGATGGACAGGGTCATGGCGCTCCACAGGTCGGTGCGGCCCCAGGCGACGGCGAACCATTTCAGCGTCAGCCCCGGCGGCGGCCAGGCGAAGCTGCGCTCCTCGGTGGTGAAGGCATAGATGAAGATGATGAGGAGCGGCACCAGCAGGAACGCGAGACCCGCCGCAGACGCGATCTTGAGCCCCCATGGCGCGCGAATGTCAGCGGACATTACGGGCCTCCTTCACCTCTCCCTGGGGGGAGAGGTCGGCCGCCTTCGGCCGGGTGAGGGGGCCTTCGCTGGGCGCGGTGGTTGGGGAAGGGGGGGGGGGGGGGGGGGGGGGGGGGGGGCCCGCCCCCCCCCCCCCCCCGGCGGGGGGGGGGCGCGCGCAAACCAAGACCCGAAAACAGGCCCACCCCCCACCCCCAAACACAAACACAACCCCCACACCCAACA
>NZ_JBEPOL010000010.1:0-218589 GCF_040546795.1 Devosia sp. UYZn731 | reverse complement strand
CCGAGGTCAGGGGTGACCTCGCAAGCATCGTACATGAAGGGGCTGCAGCTTCCCGATCCCAGATCCCGCCGCAGCCGCCGCGATACACCATCTTTTGGCGGTCATTGTACCGAAGCAGACAAACTCAAATCTTTCAGGATGCTGGCTGCATCACGGCCGCAACATTGGACCATTGAAGTGGCCGATGGTCAGCACGTTCCGTTCAAGCCATGTGCGCTTCGGTCTGTCGGACTGGGAAGCTCGAACGGCCAGCAGGACGACGGCGAGCCGAACGGTTGACAATCTCCGCCCGACGGCCGCACGCACAAGGTCTGCCTGGATCAATTATGCTGACGAGCGCCAGTTCGAATACGGTAAATATACACGCCAGAAAATAATGGAACATTGGATGTAATTGGAGAATCGGCTTTCTTTAAAACAGCCTAACTGGATCTAGGTAGTTCCCAATGTCGCTTTCATTCGTGCATCTCTCCGACATTCATTTCGGACAGGAAAAGACCGACGGGGTGCGGAAGACCCATGACGATGCCAAAGCCTGCTTGATCGCTGATGCAAAGCGCCAGACGAAGGCGATGGACATCACGGGTATCATTGTCACCGGGGACGTCGCTTATGCCGGCAAGCCGGAGGAATTTCAGCAGGCAGGTGTTTGGCTTGACGATCTTGCATCAGCGGTGCGCTGCTCAAAGACCGAAGTGCAAGTGGTTCCAGGAAATCACGACATTGACCGGGACCATATTTCAGATGGCACCATGTTGATGATCTACAAAATCCTTGTTGAGGGTGAAGATAAACTCGACGGGTTTCTCCAGAACGAAGACGACTGCAAAGCGCTGTATCGGAAGCTTTCGGCTTATTGGAGCTTTGCTGAAGGTTACAATTGCTTTCTGGATAAGGCTGGTGGAATTGCCAGCAACAAGATTTTTACGTTGGCCCCGGGCCGGACCCTCCGATTCGTTGGGTTGAACTCAGCGCTGCTTTGCTACGCAAAGGAAAAAGAGGGTCACCTTGTGCTGGGCGCTAGGCAGCGCGTCTTATCCAACAACGAAGGTGAAGAGCTCGTGGTGCTTTGCCACCACCCCTTAAACTGGTTTCAGGACTCCAAAACTGCCCGTAACTACATCCGAAATCGCGCAAGGGTGTTGATGACCGGTCATGAACATGAGCCTTCCATGAGCATTGATAATGTGAAGGAGGGTCGTGATATAATGTACTTAGCGTCTGGTGCAGCCGTGCCACCTGAAGCCAGTGAAAAGTACCGGTATACGTATAATATCCTGACCTTCGACTGGGACGAACACGATGATGCGCTCACTGTCACCATCCATCCACGGACCTGGTCAGAGGGCGATGTAGATTTTGTCGACGATACTCAACTCCTTGGTGGTAATGGCCCCACATTCAAACTGGGGTCTCCAAACTACCGGGCTGCTAGCGAAAATGAGCGCCTAGGCCCTGCCGAAGTTGGTTCAATTCCTCGGGAAGCGGACGAAGCCACTGCGCCGGATGATATCGTGATTGTCGAGGAGTCGACGGTGCCAGAACGATTTGCCTTGGTATTGCTGCGGTTCTTCAGAGACCTCACGCCCGCAAAGCGTCTGGAGATATTCGTGAGGTTGGAGGCTTTACCTCCGAACTGGACCGGCGGGATGAACCAGGCAATGGAGCGCATGATCGTCGATAAGCTGGTTCGTGATGGCCGGATTGCGCAGTTGGAAGACGAGATTGGGCGTTCGACTGGGCGCGCCGTAGACAACTAAGACTTTGGGGGGAACATGGTAGACGTCGCTCAACACATTCGGATTTTTGATCAGAAGCCTGCAGACGAGTTGGTGCCTAAGCGGACCGCCGCGATCAAGGACCTGGCGAGCAAACTAACCGGACCCAAAGATGTCGATGGCCTGATGAAGATGGCCAGCAATCTCGTTGCCGCGGCAAAATTCGACAAGAAGCTGCCTGAGGAGCTGGCGCAAGAAGCCACCGCATCAATCAAGAAGCAATCTCCGGCGTTTGTCCGAGAGGGACGGGATCTAGAACTGTCGACAATCGCACTTCTGGCGATGTTGGGGGCCATCGATGGCGGAACAAAACAAGGCATAATTGAGCGGCTAAATTTTCTTTCCGCAGGCGTGTGGCTTGGCCTCTCCTTTCAGCAGCCGAACAAGGAGAGCCGTATAGAGGCCCTTCGCGTCGAAGTTCTGCACGCAGCTCGTGATTATGTCGCTCGTGGCGCCGAAAATGCTCGCGAGCGAAAGGCACCGGCGCTAGGTGCGCCGCTAAAGCCCGAAAATACCAACTTGGGCGAAGTCGTGAGTAACCTGAGGGCGTCGGTCGAACGGCTCAATCGGAACGCCGTCGTCGATCGGGAGGAAATCGATTTTTTGTGGTGGTCGGTGACTAAGTGGAGCAGCGCTCTAGATGGCCTCTATGACGAAGCCAGCGCGTACTCGGCCGCCATTGCCTTCGGGCTGGACGGTGGGGCACGCCTTCGCCGCATGCCGCTTGACGTTCACAAGCACCTTGTACTGCGTAGGATCAGAGCGGCGGAGCCTGTTTCTCTGGCTGGTCTTATCGCTGCTGTCGGCGATGATCGTCTGCGCATCTTGACCAAAATTCCGGACGCCTCCACGGCCAGGACCAATCCGGAGATATTTCCTGTGATGAGCTCGCTGCTCTCGGGATCGGCGCCTAAGTCTGCATCCAAGGACCTGCAATCCGTCGAGGCTTGGACCGTGCGGGCATTGCTTGAAGCAACGGCTCTCGGCCTCATCAATCAGCATGAGGTTTGATCATGCTGAACGACTGCTCCCAAGAGGGGTGCACAGTTAGCACAACGGGCGTTTGCCTATTGAACAATGAGGTTTCTCAGTGTCCGTACCACTCTGGCCAAGAGGCTGACGCCTCAGAAGGTGAGGAGCTGCTTGCTGAGCCTGAGGGTAATCCTTCGTTCCGATCGAGCACGACCCTTGCCGAGGATAATCTCAGCTTCATCATGGGGGATCGGTACTGCACCATGGTCGGTATCGTTGGCGCCCCTGACTCGGGCAAGACAGCCGCCTTGGTAAGCCTTTATCTCAAGCTCTCCCATGGCAAGCTGGAGGGGTTCCGCTACGCTGATAGCCGGAGCCTGATGGCGCTGGATGAAATCAGTCGCGGAGCACGCCGCTGGGCGGCCGCCCCGCCCGAGCAGATGACTGCTCACACTGAACTCAAGGACGACCGAGCGGCAGGCTTTTTACACCTGCGCATTAGAAGCAAAGATGATGGTTGGCCTGTCGATTTCTTATTGCCCGACCTCCCAGGCGAATGGTCGGAGGCCATGGTCGATGAAAGCCGACACGAACGTTTGGCGTTTCTGGAACGTGCAGATGTCATCTGGCTGATGGTCGACGGCGAACAATTGACCACGCCGGCAACGCGACAATTGTACCTGCATCGAACGCAGCTTTATCTCCAGCGTTTGAAGGAGTTTTTCCCGAACCTTCCTCGCATCATTCTTGTCATCACGCGCGCTGACAAGGGATCGATCAGTCAAAAAACCACGAATATTCTGCTCAAAGATGCGGCGGACCTGGGCCTGAATGTAGCGATCCAAAGTATAGCGTCGTTCGCCAGCGTCGGTAATCCGGTATCGCCCGGCACTGGCATTGCTGAATTGGTTAGTATGTCGATTGGGTCCGAGAAAACTGCCTATCGGTTGTGGCCGGAAGCAGAACCGCCATCTGGGGATGTCAGGGCCATAAATTTGTCGGTTCGGGGGACGGACCTATGACTGCTGGTCACTCCATTGTGCTGCTCGGTGGCCCGGATTCAGGCAAGACCAACTATCTGGTCAGGCTTTGGCGAGCATTAAAGTCACGCAAGTGTGCTCTCGTCGCGCCACGCAGTCCTACAAACATCAAGTACGTTGAGAGCCTGATGGAATTCATCCTTCAGGGTGAGTTTGCCCCACACACGGACGTCAGCGACCATCCGTCTGATCAGCAACTTCAGATCCCTATGGTTCGTGCCGGCGCATCGAGTGACGATGAGGTAACCATCTCAGTGCCGGATGTGTCAGGCGAGCTTTGGAAAGGGGCGATCGAACGGGGGGACGTGGCAAAGCCATGGATGGATGCACTGAAAGCTTCTGCGGGCGCATTGCTATTTGTTCGGGTCCAGTCGGAAGCGAATGTTTCCTCTCTCGACTGGGTAAACACGCCTGATTGGTTGATGCACCTCGCGCCTGCTGTGAAAGCGGATGCCGATCCAGCGGTAGCTGGCGCCTTCAATTCCGACGACGATGCAGTGAACGAGGACCTGAAGGTGCCCACTCAGGTGGCACTTTGCGAACTGCTTCGCTTCCTGGACGAAACTCTCCTCAGAGGGGATGACGGCTTGCCGCGTGTAGCGATCATGATTACGGCCTGGGATTTGTTGGACGAGGAAACGCGCGTCAAAGGACCCGAGGCGTATCTGGAGGCCGAGTACCCGCTTTTCGCCGGGAGGTTGATAGATTGCTTGTCGTTGGACGTGCGCTGTTACGGCGTCAGTGTCGTGGGCGGCGATTTCAAGGATGATCACTTCAAAGCCGAATTCTTTGAAGCGGACGTAGACGAAATGGGTTTTGTGGCTTTTGACCTGGGCGGAATGCAAGAGGAAGCAGATCTGACGCTCCCGGTCGCGTGGGTCGTCGATCCACTGTTCGACGATGAATGATGTTATCCACCAGCAGAAGCATGGGTATCGCGCGGGCCACCAGTTGCTTGGTAGCACGCTGCGTCTCGATCGTAGTGACCAGGACGTAATTGACCGACTATCGGATTTGTCGGGGCAGGTGAGGCCGGGTGAAACCATACCACCCTACCTGACCGTCTATCCGCTGCCTACTGGCACAAACGTAGTCGTTGCCCGAACATGGCCTGACCTGGACGCACCTCGTGCCGGTTGCGTGCTGACGAGAAGCCTCATTCTATCACGGCAAATCTGGGAGTACGCTTCAGACCCGAGTTCGCTCATAGCTTTGTTGACGCCCTTCGATGACGAAAAGCCACTTGAGGCTCTCCCGATACCGACGGGACATCGGCCTATGCCATCAATCGGTGGACATTGGGGGATGGAACTTGTGGAGGCGCTTTTCCTGGAGGCGCGCAAGCCGATAGTTGCTTTTGAAAGTGCCGATGCGGACTTGGTCGCTACAAGGCTTCTGACTGCCTTCTGGCCGTCGTTCCGCGGCGCATTTTCTCTTTGCACCTATGCGCTAGGCACACGCAAAATAGGCGGCCGGGACTTCGATCTGCTCTTTTCACCTAAGACCGCTCGCTCGCGGTTCTCGGAATGGAACGGGCGAAAAATCGACCTCAACCCGCCGAAACCTGCTCGACACAGGTGGTCGTTGCAATTGGCGCAGGCCATTTTTGCAGCGCCGACGCCTTCGCTTACGAACGCGGACCCGTTGCACCTGCTTGCTCAAGATACTCGCGGAGACGAGGCGCTTTTTCGAAAGTCGCTGTTGTGGAGCGAACTTGCCGAAAAAGTGGAGAACACGCCCAGTGCCGCCTTGGGCATGCTTGATATCCTAAACACCCAGCCAGGAGCAGCGCAGCGCGCCCTGCCTACAGCTGGTTCTTTGATCGCGAGTGGAGTCGCGACGGCGATGAGGGAACTTCCGGCTCATGAGGCCTGGCGTTTCCTGGAGACCATGCAAGGCAAGCTTACTAACCGGCCCGAACTGTCAGGGTTGGACATCGTGGTTCGGCGGCATGCTGCCTCTCTTACTCGAGGCAATCCCGCCGAAGCTGTCGCGTTCGTGTCCCAATTGGCGAAGGCTCCTGGCGAATTGCCTGAACATCTCGTAACCGCAATTGGAGAAGGTCTTCGGGATAGTGGATCAATTCACGTGTCCGCAGACCTTCCACCACGGGTGGGCGCGTTCTTGATAGCGACCTTGCCTTCGTTTGCATCTGGGCTGGCCCGACAAATTCGAGAGCGCCTTCTGCCGCAGTCTGTGTTGGCAGGATTTCTACACGCGGGCGAGGATTCATGGCGGAATAGGGGAGCTGCAAATGTGCTGCCCGAAGTCGATAGCGAAGCTTTCGCGCCGCTTGTTCCAGCGTTGCTTGCCTACGCCAGCTCGGAGGAATTGCCTGCTTGGATTTCGAAAATCCTCCGAAATACGAAACTAGCAGTGCCGGAGATCGACGGGCCGATAATTGGGGCCGTCAAGGATGATGCCACCATGGACATCGTACGAAATTCTGTAGCGAAGGAGTTTGAAGGCGAGAACGCAGACCGTGTCTTGATCCGCAGTTTGCGCCTCATGCCGCATGACGTCGATTGGCTGTTCACCGCAGACATCGCGGCCAGACGATCAACCGAGCTACTTGCCGCTGTGATGACGTCACATGATGATCTCAAGATAATCGAAGCGCAACGCGATGAGCATGTCCGCGAAAAGCTCCTAAAGATTCTTAGTCGCGATGCCCGCACTGGCGCCGACCAGTTGGCGCGGGTCTTGTTGCTAGGAGCCGCCACTGCCGGCGAGGTAATGCACTACGGCCAGATTGCCTTGCTCTATCTTCCTCAAGGAGAGCGGCGCGCCCACCTGGTCGCATCGGTACTGGAGAAGGCTCTCAGCCAATCCGATCAAGGAGTCCCCGAGGTGGAAAAAACCGTTTCCACCTTGTTTGCTGAGGTCGGTGCCCGGCAAGTTTTGTGGTGGTCCACCAGCCCAACCGCCGCCACACACCGCGTTGGCAGGAATTTGATAGTGTTGCACAGGCTGCCTGCAAACCAGCGCCAAGCGGTCGAAGCTCATATTGATGAACTTTCGGATCGGTTGAGCAGACGCAAAGTCGCAGAATTCGACCAGCAGGCATTTGGATCGTGGGCGGCGTTGCTCTGGGAAGCGCGTAGTACCGCCTATTCGGCATATATAAGGGCCGCAGCGATCTGTTTGTCGACGACGATGGAGATGCAGCGCTCCCCGGTGAGCGAAGTTATCGCTGCGGCTTTCCCGGGTGTCTACAGTGAACTCCTCCAGGCAAACCAGCAGGAAAGGGATGGCCTCATCGGCATGATCATGTCCTTGCCAAGAATGGTGGTAGGTGACTGGGACCACGCTAAGCCCGCACGTCATGGCCTAGTGGAAGCCTTCATGAGTTCAGGTTGGCAACCTGCGCACCTTCTTCTTGCAGCGGCCCGCGCAGAGATTCTTGAGCGTGTCTGCCTTCGGCTGACGCGACTTAAGGGAGGGAAAAAATACCTCGATAAGGCCATCAGCGACGTCGACAGGCTGAACAAGCAGGAGCTTGGAGACATTCGGGAGCAGGTCGCGCAGTTCAAGCGCAAGGACATGAGCAATGAATGGGATTGAACTTCCGGCTGCCAAAAGCTGATCCTGCGGCCGTTCAATGTCGTAACCTGTCAATTTTTCGCCGCTCATGCGGTTGCCGACCCAAGGCTTTGTGAGCCCTTATGTCAGCTTTCGCACTCTGACTGATAAACACAGACGTTCCGCTTCCCGTCGTCCCGAACTGGACGCTCCGCCAAGTGGAGGCGATGTCCGCTTTTAGGAACTGACTTCCGACGCGTGAGCGACCGAAATGGGGCGCACTGCGGACGTGCGCAGTCTCGCCTAGAGTTGAGCGCGCCAAACGCAATCCGCTTTAGGTGTTGAACTGCGCCTCCAGCGACCAAGAGCCCGCGTCTACAGCGCGAGGTGTCCATTGTTATCTGATCTCAGCCAGCGCGGCGCAGGATGTCGCCGCTGCGATAGGGAAAGTGGTAGAACCCCTCGAAATCGGCCACCAGGAAGGCAATGAATTCCTGGATGTGCAGATTCGCAAAACGATGGCCATGATGCAACACGTTGATGGCCGTGGGTACGGTATGCCAGTTCGGCAAGACCTCAACCAAATCGCCGGCCAGCACGTGCTCCCGGGCAAAGAACTCCGGAAACAATCCAATGCCCTGCCCTTGGATGACGCACACCTTGGCGACCCAGTTGTCATTGGTATGCAAAGGCCCGGACGGCTCGATGAGGCGCTGCGTCGCATCATCGGTGAGGTGCCAGTTCACCGTGCCGACCGGCGCCGCATTGGCCACGAGATCATGCAATGGCAAATCATCGACGCTGGTCAGCATGCCCCGCCGAGCAATGTAGTGAGGCGAGGCATAGAGGCGACTGACATAGCGAGCGAAGCCGCGGGCAATGAGATCGGCGCCTTCTTCCGCCGCCGGCAGCCCGGCGCAGATCATACAGTCGAGATCGCTATCCGGCAGAAACAGCCTCGACTTCGGCATGATCTGCAGATCGAGCGCGATCTCCGGACGGTTCTGCGTGAAATGCAGGCCCAGGGGCGCCAGCAGATTGGTTCCAAGCTCGTCAGTTGCGCCTACACGCAGGCGCACGGAGTGGGCGGGCCTCTGACTTGCCATGGCATCATGGGCACGGCTACAGGCCTGGTCGACTGCCTGAGCGTGCTGCAGAAATGTCCGGCCCGCATCGGTCAGCACCAGGCCCGATGGAGTACGGGACAGCAGTGAAGGCTTGAGGATATCTCATGCCGAACTTCAAAGATCGTCGGTTTCAGTGTCGCATTCAGTTGGACTGGCGGGCCGCCGACCGCAGACATAACTTCAGAATGTTGATTTCGAGGGCCGGACGAAGATGCTCGTCGCGCTATTCCAGATACGGCGTCAGCACATCTTCGATCCATTTCATGAATGCGCGGACGCGGCGCGACAGATTGCTCCGATGTGCTACGACGAGGGACACGGCGATCGCCCGACGACGAAAATCGGGTATGATCTCCACAAGGGCTCCACTCTCAAAGTAAGGGCCAATTCCCAAGAGTGGCGCCTGAATCAGGCCAAGGCCAGCGAGGGCAGCGGCTTCGTAGGTCTGGGCGCTGTTGACGTGTAGCGCACCTGGCAACTGAAGCGTCGCGTAGCTGTCGCCGTGCGGATATTCCCATCCATGGGGTCTTGCGCCCAGCATTGTCGAAAAATGAACTGTCCGATGTTGCTGACGGATGAGGTCTTCCAACGATCGAGGGACCCCATAGCGCGCCAGATAGGCGGGACTGGCGGCGTTGACCATGCGCAACAGGCCGAGTTGGCGGGCAATCAACGTCTCATCCTTTATGGGTCCAAGCCGCAATACACAGTCGAACCCCTCTTGAACCAGATCGACCTGCCGATCCGTACTCGACACCTCCAGCTCCAATTCGGGGTGAGCCGCCATGAATTCCGGCAGGGCCGGCACGATCGTCGTGCGCGCCACCTCGGTCGGAAGATCGACCCGCAAACGCCCGCGAAGTGCCACGCGATCGCCTGCGAACATTGAGTGCAGGTCATCGACTTCAGCAAGCAGATTTCGGGCGCGGGCATGAAATGCGCGTCCGTCCTCCGTCAACTGCACGCTACGCGTCGTCCGGTGCAGGAGCCTGACGCCGACATCTTCTTCCAGCTTTCGGACCGCCGTTGAGGCCCTCCCCTTCTGGATGCCCAGACTTTCGGCCGCGTGGGTGAAGCTCCCCATTTCTGCAACGGTTATGAATATCAGGATGGGGTCGAGATTCTGCATTTTGGCCCCTCGTTACTGTTCCCTTAAAAGGGAACAGTGCGTTGGTTTTGTCGGTATTTATCACACTTGAGAGACACAGTAAGCTCCGAAATTGAAGCTCCAATCGGGGAACAAGAAGTGTCCGAAACTACATCAGCGCCTGAAACCATGACCTTGCATCGCGCTCTGTGGGCCAGCCGGATAATGAGCGCGCTTGTCGTTATCGCTCTGGTGGTCGACGGCACCATTCAGCTTTTCGCGCCGGCACAGATGGCAAGCATGTTGCAGGAAACCGGGCTCGCGCTGGACCTGACCCGTATCATCGGCCCGATCATACTCGTCTGCGCCGTGCTTTACGCCATTCCAGCCACCGCCGTCCTCGGCGCGATCCTCGTGACTGGCTTTCTGGGAGGCGCGATCTGCGCCCATGTCCGCATTGGCGAGTTGGGATCGCCGCCGGAACTTATTTCCCTGCTTCTGGGCGCCATGACATGGGGCGGCCTCTATCTGCGCGATCCCCGTATTCGGGCCCTTCTGCCACTTATTCATTGAACCAACAGGGCCATTGTCTGCCCTGAAAATTAGGAGAATACGCATGTTCTTAGTCATGGGAATTACCGGAAAAGTCGGTGGTGCAACGGCACAGCATCTGTTGGCACAAGGCAAGAAGGTACGCGCGCTCGTCCGCAATCGCGAAAAGGCGGCCCATTGGGCGAACCAGGGCGTGGAGCTGGTAGATGGCGATTGGGACGATTCTGCAGCCATCGAGCAAGCGCTCAAAGGCGTTGCAGGCGCATTTGTCATGGTGCCCTCTGTCTGGGCTCCTTCGCCCAATTACAAAGAGGCCAAGGGGGTGATTGCGAACTATGTCGCAGCGCTCACCAAGGCGGCGCCGGCGCGAGTGGTCGCGCTCTCGTCGATGGGTGCCAACAGAACCAGCGGGCTCGGGATGATCACCGCGCTGTCGCTTCTGGAGAAAGGTTTTCGCGACCTGAAGTCGCCAGTCGCCTTTGTGCGCGCAGGCGGATTCCTGGAAAATTTCCTTTACGGCTTGCATGTCGCCCAGGGCGGAATGCTGCCAGTCTACAATAGTCCGACAAGCCGGAAAACGACCATGGTCGCGACCAACGACATCGGCGCGGAGGTTGCAACCCTTTTAACCGGGCCAGCCTGGCCAGGGCATCGCGTTATCGAACTTGGTTCGATGGTCAGCGCGGATGACGTCGCCGAGCATTTGGGTAAAGTCATGAAGCTCGACGTGAAAGCCTTCGCGGTCCCGCGTGCAGGGTGGGTAGAAGCGCTCGAGCAGCTCGGCATCCCGAAGGGCCACACCGGAGCTGCCGAAGAAATGTACGACGCCGTGAATGCAGGATGGATGGATCTGGGAGCCGAGGGTACGGAGCACGTAGCGGGCACGACGTCCGCACGTGCTGTATTCGAGGCTGTGCAGAACGCCGCCAAGGTGTAAGTCCGCGACGGGTCAGGCATGAGACGGAGGCTGCCCGCTTCTGCGTCGCGGGCAGCGCTCAAGTTCAAAGCAACGCGAAGCGCCTCCGCTCCCGCCTGCCCTTGAATCTCCGGTAAGCCAAATGTCCTCTATCCGCGTCTTTTCATTTCATAGCGGACGAACCGTTCTCGGCTCGTCCCCCGTCAAACGAGCGATGGCTGCTTCCCAGGATGCCAGCTCCGAAAGCTGCGCAACCCACCCCACAGGCGACGGTCTCCAAACGACCCCTTTCCGTTATCGCCGGAGGCTGGATGTAACTACGGCGCGGCGGAGTCCTGCACCAGGCGCTATAGCTGAATTGGCTGTGAAGCCGACATCCAAACGCAGTTTCAGCCAGGGCTAGGTTGCCCTGTCACGTCAGGGCATACCCTCGCGTGACGTAACAGGTGCGGCCAGTATCATGTAACTTCACGCCTATTGGCCGCGCGATGTGACAACTTCTCGATGGGCCTAAAGCCTGAAGTTACTGCCCCGGCCAAAATTAGGGCGACGACGCGCTGTCTGGGTGCCGCTGCGCTGGTCGAACCACACCATCAAACCGCTAGGTTAGTCTGGAGCGCCAACCCTTGGGCAGGCTCACGCCAAATCCCTCAAGGCGAGTCCGGGCGGCCTGCACCACGCTGTCATCAAAACTGTCGGCGTATTCCAGTACAATATACTCGCCTGTGAACTCGGCCATGCCAGCGTTCATCACGGCTAAGAATCCCGGCGTGACGTCCTTGGCCGTCGCCCAGTCCGCCAGCGCGACGAGAGGACCTTTGGTCTCGATCTTCTTTCGCACCCGAGTTTCGCGCTGTGCGCGACCAAGCTTGATCTTGAGTGTTTCCTCGTATGCCGTCACCACTTGCCAGAGCCGCCTAACCAAAGGGTCAGGGTGTTCCGCTCCGCCCAATTCGAAGATGCGGCGTAGACACAAGCGGGCGAGACCTTCCTCGTTTCTGTCCAGCGCGTTCTGCATGAGCACTCGGATACGCTTCGGGTCGGTCATTGTTGATGGATCGGCTGCCATTTACACCTCTGTCGTGTGCGCATATAGCACGGCACCGTCGGCGGTAGCGCGTCACCTTCGTCAAATGAGCCTCACCATAATTCCCCGTTGACAGCGACTATTTATGCCGTGCGACCCTCAGGCTTAAAGCATGAGGTGACAAATGGCCCGCATTGGGTACGCCCGCGTCAGTAGCATCGACCAGGACCTCGACATTCAAATCGCCAAGCTCAAGGCTGAGGGCTGCGAGATTGTGCGGTCAGAAAAAATATCGGGCGGCAGTCGCGAGGGACGAGTCGAGCTTGAAACAGTCATCCAGTTTCTGAGACCCGGTGACGAACTCATGGTTGCGCGCCTCGACCGACTTGGCCGTGACACGCGCGACGTGTTGAATTTGATCCATGAGTGCGAGCAGCGGCAGGCGTTTGTCACTGTGCTTGATCCACACGTGTCAACGCGGGGCGAAATGGGCCACGTTGTGCTGACGGTGCTGGGCATGGTGGCGCAGATGGAGCGCCGCTTCATCAAGGAACGGCAGCGGGAGGGCATTCAACAGGCAAAGGCCCACGGCGTATATAAGGGAGGAAAGCGGAAGTTGGACCGTAATCAAGTTCGTGCCTTACGCGCGAGCGGCCTAGGTCCATCTGAGATTGCGCTTCAAGTGGGATGTTCGCGTATGCAGGTGTACCGAGTCTTATCGGAGTCGAGTGAGCAGCTTTAGACGCCGCTTCGCGTCCCCATCTCGTCTATCAGGCTGACAGCTCTACGTCCCCAAAAGTGGCCAGTAATTTTGAGCTTGGGCTATGGCCCGGATGGGGGGCTTTTTGACTGTCCGCTCTTAAGCATGACCGTGCGAAAGCAGCCATCTGAACCAGCAAACCGTAATGGGGTCAGTTGCTGCTAACCCCGCAGAAATCTGATATTCGGCAGGCAGTGTCGGTACTTTCGTGTTTCCGTCCGATCAGAGCGACTATGGTCAAATGGCATGACGATACCCTACCGTGAGCACCGCTTTTCTCCACACGACTGTGAATTCGTCCTCGCGACTCGCAAGTTCTATCCACAAGTCATGCACGTCGTCATTGTTGCCTTGGCGCTTGGCATCCTGACATTGGCAGGCGGCTGGGAAATCGGACTTGAGCTTTGGGTGAGTGCCTGTATCGCTGTCGGGGTTGCCATAGCTTCGCTAGGCGCGATCCCGCTTCTCTTCCTTTGGAGAACAGGGCAACTGGCTGTCGAAAACTATCTGCTTGGGAACATAAGTAGCGTTATGGGCTATGTGAATTGGCCGCCCATTTGGCAAAACGTCGTCGCCGAACGGGCGGTGACGTTCGATTGGGCCGAAATTGAGCACGTAGTCCTGCGCCCAAAGCCATGGATTATTGCACTGAACAACCTAAACTTGGAGCTTAATTTTCATGACGGGCGTCAGCGCATTCTGCGCGTGCCACAGCTTGCGCCAGATGAGATCGAAGCATTCGTTGGGGTGTTAGGGCAAATCGCTCTTCGTCGAGGTTTTCAATTTCATGAAGGGCATCCGCTCCACCCACCCTTGTAAACGCTCACGTCTTCTGCATGAAGTTGATCCACAGCGCATTGAACGCGCCTGTTCGCCTAGGCGGTGAACGGCGGCTATCGAGAAAGTCCCCTTTGGCCGCCAATGACCGCAATGGGGTCGGCTGCTGCCATCGCAAGGGCGAAGCTGGTAACGGCATGATCGGGTGGGTAGGCGACGGTCCGCTTCAAGTACGCGAAAGCCGATACAAGTTATTCCATTGTGCGGTATTGATACCCGGCGTAGCAAGGGCCGTTACTTTGAAGTCTTTTTCAGTCACTCAAAACGTTGGATTGCCACGGTACAGTTCAAAAAGTCGCAGCTTTTTCGCCGGTTGTGGCTTACCTGCAGGAACAATCTTGGGCGGTGGCAGTGATTTGACGGGATTGCTAGTTCATATCGCCGGAGGAGTGGTGGGAGCGTTCGTCGTCGGACAACCCAGAGTGCCGGACGCCGAGCAGGCACACGCAAAAAAGGGACTAAAGTTCGTGACCGTTTATAAAATGAGCTTGCCGAGAAGTGTTGTCACCGCCGTGTTACTGATGTGCCTGTGGCCATTCACGGCAGCCGCGCAAGCGACAGCGTCGCTCATAAATTCAGGCCAGCTTTGCAATGGTGGCAGCTTGAATTTTTGCTTGACCGAGAACTGCCCGTTTCGCTGGAACTCAAGGCTTGGTTTTCACCGCGAAGGTTCCTTGCACATTATGTCGCGGGGGAAGCCTACATGACCATCACTATTACCCCTCCGCCTGACCACAAACGGGAGGTGTCGGCGCTTAGGGCCGAACTTGCGTATTGGAGGACCTTAATCCCCCAATGCCCAAATGACGCGCCAACCATGCTGACACATGTCGCGGTCGAGGGGCTTCGCATCGTCGAAGGCGAAGACGGCCCCCATTTCCAAGTTGCGCCATGAGGTGCGGCAGTCGTGTGAAGGGTGAGCTGAATTGAAGCTGGTTATTGTATCCGTTGGATTAGTTACCTTGCTGGTTCATTCACATTCAATCGCTCTAGGGCAGGAGGTTGCCGAACCCAATCAGCGGGCGTGCGAATGGCTTTCAGACTTCGCAGCTCACGCAGAACCGGAGGCCCCAGCAAGCAATGCCTTTTACAGGCGCGCGGTAGCGCATGTGGATTGTGCGAAACGGGTATATGCGATTACGGCGGATGTACGCCCTGCGGTAGTTGAGACCGGGTACCTGCCGAAAGCTGAGGATGCAATGCGGCCGGCCATCTGTGCCACACCGGGTTGGCGCACGCTCTTCCAACGCGGTTGGACGGTGACGATTGACCTTAAATTGGATGGTTCGTCCGTTTGGCCCTTGATCGTTTATCGCAACTGTTAGTGGCCCAAGCGCGCGGAGTCAGTATGCAATGAATGATGAGCAGGGTGCGAGGCTTATCGGGTGTTTGATGATGCTGGCAGCCCTCCTAGTCATCGCCGTCAGCGTAATGTGGTTTTTAAGGGTGGACTGAATGTGTGGACGCTTCACCATCCCCTAGCAACCGGTCGCCGCCACGCTTCAACCTGCGAACCCGGAGCTATGTGGTCCAGCCAGCGAGTGACAGCTTTCGGTATCGCGGCTTGAACCGCAAAACGTCTTGAATGGGGTCGGCTGCTGCCGTCGCAAGGGCGAAGCCAGTAACGGCATGATCGGGGTGGTTTCCCGACAGTCGGCTTTCGGGCATGTTCATGGATCAAGCCGACATCAGGTTTGCATTGTGAAACCGCTCAGCGGTATGCCAACCAAACCATTCTATTGATTTAGGTGCCAAGGCGATGCGATCCACCTACGACAACCCCTACGGTTACTGGATTGCAGGCTCAGTGTTTGTTTGGCTAATGCTGCCCGTCGGGCTCATCGACCTACAACTCGCGCCGACTTGGAATGCACCCAATTGGCAATGCGATAGCCTTGGCATTCCCATAATGCAGACAAAGTTGGCCCTAGCACCATGGGCATTGGTAGCGATGCTGATTTCTGGGGCGGTTATGCTTGTGGTTCGAAGGCGAAAGCCGGGGGCCGACGTTTTTGAGGTTCGCTTAGGAAATAACCCCTGGAATTGGATGTTTACACTGGTTGCGGCGGTAGTATTGGTTGCCCTTGGGTTGGACGTGTGTAGATACCTGTGGCATGCAGTAGTTCCCCAGACTATTTCGTCGGACTGCGGGGGACGAGCAGATTTAGTGGAATTAACCATGCGTGGTCCAACTTTACAATTTTACCCAATATTGGATCTAGGTCTTGGATTTTGGGTATTGCACATCAGGGCACTTCTTCTATCGCCGCGATTGACCTAGCACTGTCTGGGATGGGCCGCATGCTGACCGGCGGCCTTGGGTGGTTTTCGGCCGGTCCGCTTTTATGCGATACGTGGACAAACCGGACACTCTCCGGTCCGGGGCCATGGATGGGTTACCCCGCGATAATCCTTAGGTGTTTTCGATGATGAGCGAGCGAGTTCTGAATTCAGCGAAATTCATGGTTCTGGCAATCTGTGCCTTTCAGATAATGCTGGTCTGGATACCGTTCTTCAACACGAGGGCTGGGTACACTCTGCTCCCCATTCCGCCAGAAAGTACCCCTCCCATATCTCTTGTCGCGAGCCTGTGCTGGCTAGTAGCCGTGATCGTTGCGAACGGTCCCGGCAGCAGGAACGCGCGTCGGCTCTGGTTGACCTTTCCCCTTGGCGTGCCCTATCCCGCAACGTTCATAATCATGATCGCGATGTGGCCAAAGTTTTAAGGTGGGCCGAGGAGACCATCTCGTCATGCGCACGGCTATGTCCGCTTTGAGAAAGCCGGACTAAGAACACGAACGTCTGAATTGGGGTCGATTGCTGACCGGCGTCTATGGGGTGGTTGCGGACAGGCGGGTTTGAGGCGCTGCTTGTCAAAAGCGGCCATGCTGCCATCGACACAGTGTGTTAATTTCCATGGGTTTGTGAGGACTCCGCCGTGCCAGATCGCTATTTCGACCCGCTATGTTTCCGCTCATGAGCGAGCGCTATAGCTGCCTTCCTCACATCACTTGTGTTTCGGAGTGGACGCCAGGAGGTTACATGCGCCTGCAAGTTTTTGTCTTCGTCTCCCTAGCCGGTGCCATGTTGCCGATAGCCCCTCAGCCTTCGGTTGCACATGAAATGACCGCGCTTGGTTTGGATAGCGGCAAGTCGATTCAGTGGAACTTGAAGGTCCTTTCGTCTCCCGCCCAATCTTCAGAGGAAATATGGTCCGGGAACATAGGCCAGTTTGTCGTGCACTTGTCTGGCCAAATCGTATCGCCGCCTTCTGAGATTCACGTCTCCACGGATAGCCTGCATTCGCATCTCGACATCCAAGAAACCTTTCATCTGCAAAGTGAAGGTGCGCTGAAGGCATTCTGCCCGTCCGACCTTTTAATGGACGATGGCATTGGCTGCGATGCCGTCTTTTACGGGTGCAGTCCTGCCATTAGTCGGTGCAGTTTCCGGGTCATAACCTACTCCCGCGTAGAAACGCCGGAATACTCAGCAATTGCCGGTTGGGTTTTTCTGGACTGGTCTTCAGCAGGCTTCGAGTCCCCCACGCCCTAAACACGAATGGCTGTCTCAAGCGAACGACGGGCACGGGGTTCGTAGCCGACTGGCGATAGTGGGGGTGGGTAACGGACTGGCAGGTTTCGGACGCCGGTAGTCGAAAGCGGACGCCCTCAACCCGGCGATTTCAATCAACCTGATCAGCGTTCAGATCCGCACCTGACTTTTGCACCGTGCAAGCTATTGGAATTGCAGGGTAGAATTTTTGGTGCATAAATCTTGGTATTTGCACCGGCGGCTTCCGACTGATTGCGGTCGTTTGGGCAGACGTTGCCATTGCGTATAAACGGACGCTGATTGGCCACGTATTCCATGATTTTAGTTGAGAACTACAGCGAGCCCTTTTTCATGCCAAACAATTTTATGCCGTCAATCAGCCAGTAAAAAAAGCATGTGAATATCACAGCTATACCTACACTGATCGCAATCCAGTCAGACTTCGTGGAGTTCATTCTGGGGTAAAATACCAGAATATTTCCGATAATATAGGAAACAGTCAAAATAACCCCGGACAAATCTCGAGCCAAATAAATCCGATACCCACCGAATATCCCGGATACACAGCTGATAATCCACACCCAGAAGGCAGTATCATAGGATTTTCCGTTTATCTTTTTCTTCATATGTACCAATTCATCATCCGTCTTATTGATGGGCTGGGGCGTGCGCAAGGGCATGAGCGGTTTCATCCGGTAGCGGCCGCCTACTACGGCAAGGCATCAGGGCAGATGGTCAAGACGTCTCCGCGGTGTCTGCTTCTCGTGGAATGATGATCCAAAGCGGACTGTCGGAAACCCACCCCGATGTTGCCTGTCGGCGAGCGACCCCATTTCTGTCGTGCAAGATGGCCATCGTGTTCATCGAAAGCCGACGTGCGTGCCGTACTTGGGCGCAAGCTAGTTGCAGGGAGCAGACGCTTTAATCGGCTGCATTCATGAAGGTGACTGTGAGGGGCGCTGGGGCCTTTCGCTATGGCAGCGATCTACGGGAACCGCGCTTAACATCAGAGTTAGGCGCGGGTGCCATAAAGCCTAGCAGAGACCATTTCAGGTCCACCCAATGGATTGCGGAATACTCCGGCGTTTCTTTGCGCGAATAGGTTAAGACCATCACGGTGCACCGTTTTGTCGAGCTTTGGCAGTCGTAAAAAACTGCCTCACAACCGATGCCGTCATCCGCCAGAAGGTCCTTAGGGCAGGGCGCGACGAGCCCCTGCGCGGCATCCAAATTGAAAATATTTTCGATGTCCGAACGCGAATGCGGCGACTGGGTTGAAACATTGATGCTGTTAGGAGGGGCCGCAAGTGCGCCAGACAACAGCACCTCGAATTCGCCTGCATTTCCGAACCATATTCCTTCTACGAGTTCGCCGCGCGACGAAATCGCAGTCAAGTTCCACTCAATCGGCCGCCGACTATCTAAACCGAGTGCGGTGAGTTGGTACGCCCCCACGGTCCCTGCACCGATGGATGGTTCAGCGGCAGCCAAGGCAATAAAAACCACAATCGCCATGCGCATGCCAGATCTCTCCTCGGATCGATGACGCCCCATCTACCGCACAACGGGGCTTGCGGCCGTATCGGAAATGTCCCCAACGATGCAAACCTGATGTCGGCTTCGTCCATGAACATGCCCGAAAGCCGACGGGCGGGAAACCACCCCAAAATGGCCTTTAAGCACGGTGCATAAATCTTGATTTTTGCACCGGTAGCTACCGACCCCATTTAAGTCGTTCGCGCGTAGACAACAGGACCCTGAAATCTGCCATTAGTAAGCCAAGGGTAGCCAACTTATGCCGCAGCGCGGCTCTAGTAACCACAGGATTTTGGATGCGATGCGTTCATTTTTGCTTAGTCTGTTAGTGCCCTTGATCATCCTGTCCAGTGCAACTTTTGCCAGAGAAAGTTTTGGCAAACCGGTCAGCGAGCAGGAGTTCGCCCACGGGTTTCAAGGCTGTTGGGACGAAAAAATCCCTGCCGACGAGATCCAAATGGTGTCCCGGCATTATTGCTTCTCCGGCGGCCTACAAGGAGAATTGTCAGCCGAATATACCAGCCAAAATGAAGGCTGGGGTGATACTCTAAAGTATGAACTCAAAGACGGGCATCTCATTCTATCACCCGAAATTGGTGACCACCCATCAAACCCTAGCTATTCAACTTGCGATGCTGTGGTCTTCGCAAGGCAGTCCCTCAAACTTGATTGTAATGGGTACTATAAGGGGGAGATATACCTCACGTTCTCTTCATATCAGAACGGCCCGCCCCAATAGCTGTGGTTGACTCTACGGCTGACCGGACCATATTTCGCATGGGTACAAGTTCGTTTTAATGGTCGAGAATTTGTCGAGGTCGGAAACAAGTTTGTTGCCAGCGGTAATCCACTGCCGCGCCGCCCTTTGTTCCATAATCGAAAATTACGCGCTCTGCGGCGGTCGTTCCATAATGCATGTTACGCGGCTTACAGGGTAAGCATCATCTGGGTGGGTAATTTGCCATGCGTCTCAAGGCCGGGCAGGGATATGCCGAGAAGGCGAATAGCTTAGCACTCGGAAAAAACCCGACAAGTATGCTTTGTGCAAGGCCGCTGATCTGGTCCATATCGGAAATACGATCTTAGTCCTGCAGCGGACTGGTCACAGTCAAAACGCCGAACTGGCCACTGACCCCACAACACTTCGTAAGATCGTCCGCAAATTTCTTTCTGGCAAACTCATCCAGCTAGAGCGGTTTGCTAACCATGTGCTTGGCGACGTGCGGATCTCATAGCGATCCAGCAATTCGCTCGACCGCACTCGCGCAGATGGTTCCACCCGGATAGGCATGGCAGCCCGGCGCAACTTCGACACGTTTCCTGCGTAACTATGGGTATGACCAAACCTGATGAGCAATCAGGCGGGCAGCCCTATGAGCTGTTCGTCTTCGCCCGCAGGCACAGAATAAAACTCGACCGTGCCCGCTGTATTATCGCCAAGTACGGAGCCGATCGGCCCGGTGCTGACGCTGCCGCCAAGGGCTTAGCCGAAAGTGATTTGTACGTGCCAATCGTTCGGTACTAGTTGGCCCCATCGCCGGTCGGTGGAGTGCTGGGAGTGGGCCCACCGACTGCTGCGATTCCCAACGCACCACCGGTTTCCTGACTAGCTCAACAAGGACTCTGTCGCGGAATGTGGTCAAGCCGTCAAATTTGACTCGCTACCGTTTTGCGCATTGACTCTCGACCTCGTGATGTTCCCTTTATGTTCTCTTGTTCGATCCCGATCAGGAGGCATCCACCATGTCGCCAAAGAGTTCATCGACCTGACGCCGCAACTCCTCAAGATTGCCAACGGGCACGACATTGGCGAGGCGGTGATTGCCCGCGCGGACGAAGGCAAGACCGGCCCCCATGGCAGCCGCACCCGCGAGCGCGATCAATATGCCGAGCTACAGGCCCGAAAAGATCATCTCGCCCTTCCTGCTGGTCGAAACTTCCATTGAGCCATGATCCTCCCAGCCAGCGCGACCACGCTCGACGAGTTCCGCAGCAGCGGGCGCACCATTACGGCGTTCTGCACCAACTACTACCTGTGCTCGCACGACGGGGAGCTGCGGTTGGAGGTGCTGGCGCTGCGCCTTGGCTGGCAGTTCGATTTCTTCGAGGGGCGGCTTTATCTTGCCAACCGCCTGTATTGCTCGCTCTGCGGTACCTACCATCCTACGTTTTCGCTGGGGCACGCTGGCAAGCCCTCGGGGTATGCCGGGACACAAGGTGCCGGGTTTACGAGGTTGTCGCCCGAGGAGTCCGCACGGCTGCAACTGGCCCGGCAGGTGGCGGCTAAGGATGAGTTACCGTGGGTCGGCGTCAGGAAGGGCGGAAGGAAGTTCGGAAGGGCATGAGTTAACGCGACCTCCAATGCCCAATCTGGCTTTGGGCCGACCGCGGTACTCGCAGATCAGAATCGTTAAGAGGTTGCTGGCGGCTCGTATTACACAGCAAATTAGGTTGCTCACGGCTCGACGTTATTTGACTGAAGCAATTGTCGCGTGAGCTTGGCGACCTTCAATTCTAGCTTTCGAATTCGGGCCTCAAGTTGAGTGAGGGCAAGGCTTTCAGGGGAAGGATGTGTTTCCAAAACTTCGGGCTCTTTGAATAGGCGTAAAAGTCCATTAACACTGTGTATTCCCAGTTTTTTGTAGGCCGCCTGCTTGTGGGCTTCCACCGTTCGGGGAGATATCTGCAGCTCAATAGAGATCTGGGTATTTGGCGTGCCTAGTAATGCGAGCGTTACGATTTCGGCTTCTCGCCTGCTCAACAAACCCATCAGCTCAGAACTGTCTGCCAACCCTGCCTCCGCCAAAGTTCTTGGTTCTACTGCGGCCTTTGATGGACGTGAATAGGCCGGTACTGATGCTATGTTTTAGCACTAAATCGACCAGTGCTGAATCGTGTGGGGCGCTGGTGCAACTGACAGATTTCTGCCTCGTTCAAGATTGACGCAGGAGTACATAGCCCGTGTTGATGACCAGTACCTCGTCATTTAACGAAGTAGGGAGTGGTGGTTTGTCGTAGACGGCCACCGCATGGGCCCGACAAGGTCTATGAACTCGCCGACCTGCTGATCGAGCAGCATGTCCCGTTCTTCTTCGCAAGCAGCGAGACACGCGAAACCATCCCCGACCGGTTTAATCATGTGCCGCTGCATCGCAAGCCGTTGGACATGATCATGGCCGCGGTCGGTCTGATGGCCACGGGCGCTTCCTAGAAATTTGCCCGCTCAGGCGATAGACGTATGACAAGAGGGATTGCCCGGTATTTCCGATTTCGCGTAGTTTCCATGCTACACGTATCATTCGGGCGCAGCGGGCCCAAATCGCGAGACGCCGTATGACTGACTCCATCCGCACCCTTGCGGGCCGACGCGTATTGATCGTGGAGGACGAGGCGCTAATCGTCATGGCTGTCGAGGACGAGGTGCGGCAGCTGGGCTGCACGGACATCTTCGTCGCCTACAACAAAGAGCAGGCGCTAGTCGAAATCGACTCCTACAAGCCGGGATTCGCGATCCTAGACCTTAGCCTGACCGACAACGGCGAAGACTACGACATCGCCGACCGGCTGGCAGAGCGTGGCATCCCCTTCATCTTCTCCAGCGGTCATCTGGCCGCGGAGCTGCCCGACCGCCATGTTGGTCGCCCGTTCGTCGGCAAGCCCATGCAGTCCAAGGACTTCGCCGAGGCCGTGACGATGGCGCTGAGGTAGCTCTGCGACAACAGACGCAGTCCAACACTATTATCGGCGGCTTGACGGTGCCAATGAGGTCCACTGGTGCGCGTTTAGAACGGCGCTATTTGGATAGTTGATCGAGAACTGGCTGCCGAATGGCTGCATATTCCGCGTCAGTTAACGCCCCGGCATCCAGCAATCGCTTGAGTTGAATCAGGCGATTGGCCAGCGCATCATGGCTGTCTCGACCGTCAGGGACTGGCAACTGCCCAACCACTGCGACCGGTACCACGTCGTTGGCGAACAGGTTGATGCCGCTCTCACCGCCGTCGCTGCCGTGCTCGCTGAGGTGCGCGGCCTGAAACGCCCATACCAACGAGCCCAACCAGCCAATGCCGGTGCCGCCGAACGCCACGTTGATCACCATGATCAACCATCGGTTCGGATGACGGCGCGCGAATGCAACAAAGGTGGGTATCAGGTAGATCGCGCCCGCAATCGCTGCCACGCAGAAGATAAACAGGTAACCGCTATTGTCGCTCGGCATGATCCTCGCCCCCACACGCCGTCACTGCACCCGAGCGCAATTGGACGCGCTGGTGTTGACCATCTGACCCTCGGGTGACAGGTCGAAGAATTGCACGGTGTCATTGTCGAGGGAGATGACCATGTAGCGGTCGCGCCCTTCAAACGCTTGTCCAAGCATCATGTTCATTGCGCTTTGAAGACCCTGCATGCTTTCTTCGCTAATGCCCGGCATGACCGCAGGTACACCTGAACTAGTCGCGGCAACCGATTGAGCGGAGTACGCGACAAGGGCGATTGGAGAGCCATCGTTTGGCTGCGGTTCAGCGTATTTCGGCGCGATGGTCGCGCCGTTGACGTGCAGCTGACCGATAGAATCGACCGACAATGTCATCCTCGTCGATTTATTTTCACCTGAGATGTCCAGCAAACCGGTCAAAGCCGTAGCGGTTATGTCGCATACGTAGGTCGCCAACATCGGTTGTTGGCTGCCTTGCAAAGCTCGGCCTAATGCGGTGGATGGATCATTTCCCCCGGGTGCCAGCTGCACGGGCGACTGTTGGTTACCCGGCGTTTGGGCTATCACGCTTTTTCCGGGGGCGGACACGTCCGTCATGCACTTCTGGAATTGATCGAGCGCGGTGCCAGCGCCCATGAGTGAAAATCCAAAACTCGCATCACCGCTGCGAAGTTCGAGCTGTGAACCTTCCGCTAGTCCGCCTAACAGCGCAGCGTTTACGTCCCTGAACTCGTGCCAGCCGAAGTACTCATCAATTTCCCCCGTCAGTGCTGAGAGTTGCGAACCATCCACTGTCCACGACATGGTCAGTGTATCCGGAAGACCTGGACCATCGACGAATGCGAACATCGTGCCTCCGGGAAATCCGGTAATTCCCGTCGAAATCGCGCCCAGTTTCACTGACGCTTCGCACATTTCTCCGCCGTCTTCTTCAACCAAATGGAACCTCCAAAGCCCGGCGGCTTTAGGCGGATCGGTCGAAAATGGAGCTCCGCTGGCAGTTTGTGCCCAACCCAAACTTCCCGTTGCAAAAAAACAGATCAAACCGGTGCGGAGCTTGTTCGACAGGCCGGCACGCCGGGGGATTGATCCAAACCCGAGCTTGATGACCTCGTTCATTTTGCACTTCCCCCGCTGATGATATTTGACTTCATCATCTGGTATTCGGTGTCGTCGATGGCGCCCGACGCCTTCAACGCTGCCAGCTTTTCGAGGCGGTCGAGGTCAGGGACAACCGACGATTGCCGGGCCAGCGGGGGCTCAGCAACGGCTTCTTTTGTGGAGCCGCTGGCTTTGGGTCCAAACCGGTTCGCTCCCGGCGTCGAGGGCGTGGTTGACCACACCAGCAGGACAATCGTGCCAATGATCGGGATGAAGGCGAGCAATAGCCACCAGCCGGTGCGGTCGATGTCGTGCAGGCGGCGGACACTCACCGCGATGCTGGGGATGATGTGAAATAGGTGGACGATGGCGATGACAAACGCGGGACCATTGCCTTTGAGGTGACCCATTGCGCCATCAATGCCCGCAGCGAGCATGAAGATCACTAGGTAGACAAGATAGAATAGCCAAAATTGGCTGCGCGTTGATCGACTGCGAAGATCGAAATATCGGCGCATGGCATCGGCATAGGCATTCATGGGGCTATGTTTCCAAAAAGGGCGCAGGCGAAGTGAGTTAAACTTAATCCAGGACTAACAGTCCGTCGATTGGTAGGCCGCGATTTTGTTTGTTGCGGGCATGGATACCCGCGCACTGATCGGTTGGAATCTTCGAAAGCTCAGGGTTGGGCGTGGGCTATCCCAAGAGCGACTGGCGCTTGAGGCAGGCATTGACCGGGCCTACGTCGGTCGGGTTGAGCGGGGTGAGGAGAACGTTACCACCGCGGTGCTCGACGCCTTCGCCAGCGTGCTGGACACCCATGTTCGGGACTTCTTTGCGGTCGTGCCCGAGGGTGAGAAGTTCCCCGAGCCGCTCCGTCCGGGTCGCAAGGCGTCGTCTGACCGTTAGTACCAGCCCGGTCCTAGTATTCTTCTGCGAGCATGATCGTCATGATGCGACCTGCTCCGACAATGTTGTCGTCACCGACAAGCGAGCTGTCACCACCGTCGATCTTGAAAAACACACGATAGCCATGAATTTCAAAGCGGCCAAAATCGTGTTCGCCGTAGGGGTCCATGTCGGCAGTGAAGGCGTCGAACTTGGTCACGGCCCACAGCACAGCGGCAAGGTCGTCGGCAGGCAGAGATGATAGGCCTCGGGTGAGTAGCGTGCGGCCACCCATGCCATGGCGGCGCAGGGTATCGTTGAGGGCGCGAATGCGGGCTGTGGTCGGTGACAGGGGGCGGGCAGCGGTCATGGACATGGTGGGGCTCCAATGGCAAGGAAAGGGCCGGTCGCGATGACCGGCCTCGGGGTGACGCCTAGTTCGGTGCTGCGGTATTGCCTGACGTCCACATCAGGGCGACCTCCTCGGCAGGGCGCACGAACGTGGGCTCCTGCTGCCAATCGCGCCATTGTAGCGTCAGCGCCTTCTGGTCCTTGGCATCGACAACGACGCATTCGTACCAGCCGTCCTGCTCCCCTCCCTCGGTGGCCAAAACCAGGTCGTTGACTTCGAATTTCGACCAGTCTTTTGGCAGGCGGTAGTTCTTCGACTTACCAGCCGGCGCCACGGCGACTTCCGTCGAACTGGCGATGGCCCGCAGGTCGGTGAGTACCGAACGGTCCGGCAGGTGGGCTGCGAGCTTGTCGAAAAGGGTCTGCTTGACGAACGGTACGAAGGCCTTGCCGCTGCCGAAAATCTTCCCGTGGGGCAGGTCACCAGCAAGGGCAACCAGTTCGGGTGACGTCACCGTTAGGGTCGCCATGCCCATCAGGCCCGCGGCGCCAAGGGCTCGTTCTGTCTCGTTAGCGTTGAACCACGATGCATGGCGGCGGTCCTTGCCATCAAGCCCCAGCAGGATCGTCGCTGGGGCGGTGGCAGCGGCATGCTCGAACAGCGATGCAGGTGTCGTCATTTGGTACACTCCAATAAAAAGAGGGGCCGCGAAGGCCCCTCGATATGTCAGCGATGGTGCAGCGACCGCACCCTCCGGTAGCGCCCGAGTAAGGGGCGCGTTGGCGCTGGTATGGTCGTCAGCAGGCACACCATACAGCAGTTCGTAGTAAAAGTCAATTTTATTCTTTTAAATCAGTATCTTAGCGTTCGAATAGAGCCGAAATCGGAGGAAACGAAGCCAGTCTATTCAAGGCCAACTTGCCGCCTCATCCGGCAGAAAATGTTGGAAAATGCTCATATGCCTCGGACGATACGGATATGGCCAGCTGGCAACGAAACCTTTTCTCGAAAGCGCAAGTCGATTTGATCAGCACCCTCCTGGAACCATGCGTGACTTCAAGGTGCTCACTCCTGCAGATTAGATGCAGAAATCCCAGTGCCAGCAGGTCGTCGTCACAACTGGGAGACAAGGCATAAATCACCTCCCCCACATAAATATCGACAAGGCTGATCGCCCATTCTCCAATGTCATCGGCAGACATTAATCGTCGCATGTGATCTCCTTTGGCCGAACGCCACTGGCGCTGTGCTGCCGCCGTTGCAGGTCAGAACCATCGCCCTGACCTAACCCTTTACCGGCTCCCACGCCGCCTGCACCGGCACAGCGAGGTTTACTCATGACGCTCCGGGCATAGGCCAACGCAGGGCGACCAAGGCAGAGCGTCTTTCTCCAGCGGCATTCAATCGCTGTCGGTTCAAAAAAGGCCTAGTGGCGCATCTGCACCGGCAATCGCCGCCATTCGATCTCCGCCCGCGCAATGGCACGCGCGATGATCTGCTTGCGCAGGGGTACGCCTTCTCCGGCCGCAAAAATCAGGTTGTTGAGCCTATGCGGCTGGAGGATCGTTGCGACGCGCACCGCACGCCCAGACGTGATGCGCTCTTCATAGTGCCGGTCGTCGCCCCGCTCGCGGATTTCCCCGGTATCGAAGTCAACCCATTCCAACTTCTGAACGAAGCGCGACGACTTGAGCGGATGCTTGCCCATATAGTAGACCAGCTTATTGGCCCAGTCGGGGGCGACGTGTCGGGCGTGGAAGGCGGGGCGGCGAATGAGGTACGGCCGGTATCTCGCGTTGATGTGGTCCCCGAGTGCCGATACCTCCTCTGGGCTCGGCCCCCAGCCCAACCCGTGCCAATGAAACGACGCCTTGATCTGGCTTTGCGTGGCATGCGGCACTGGATAGATGCCGATGTCCACCATCCCGATGAAGTTCACACCCGGCAGCAGAGAGCGAACCCAGCTCTGTAACCGCACCGGATTGAATGCGCAGGCTTCTTCGAAGTCGAGCGTGTGCGCTTCGCTGGCCATCGTAATCCAGTGTATGGGACGGGTCTCATTCACAAGGATAGGGCGGGTGATATCCTTCATTGCCTGCACGAAGCTGATCCGGCTGCCAAGGTTGTTCGCGTATAGCTCGCCGATCACTCCTGGCCGTAGCTGATCCGCCACCGTGTTCGGAATATCGATCTTATTCCTGCCCCCTCGGGACGGGTATAGCTCTAGGCGGTTGTCGAGTTCGAGATGCGCCTCGATGAATACTTTCTCGCTCAAAATCGGGCGACGGGTTGAACGCTTCTTCTTGGTATTGTCCGCGGTGCCGCTCAGCTTCTTGGAGGCGTGCCTGTGCACCTCTTCAGCCACATCAGGCTTCTTTGTCTTGCTTACCAGGGGTTGTGAATGCCTTGGGGGGTACACCCCTATGGCGGTTGGTGGCGTTGGTATCGCTTTGGGCATGGTTGAGGGCTCCAATGGCCGGTTGTCGGGCGTTGTCAGGCGTTTCGTTGTTGTGGGTATGTGTACAGGTGTGCCGCGCTGCGCATGCCTGAGAGGCTTCTTCAGCCCAGAGCAGCGATGCCCGCCGAGAAAGCCCGGCGGGCAATAATTGGCATTTATCAATCGAGGCAGATAATCCGGGTCACGATCCGGTTGCCGAGAGAGATCATCTCGAAACGCCCACCGCGAATCCGTTTCTGCGGTGTGCGCGCCAGTTCAGCGCGGACTTCCTCAGGGCAGCACGTTGGGATATAGACGTCGCCGTTCGGCGGCGAATTATATGCCTCGGGCTGCATGAGAACCGCTTCCTGCTCGTCGTCGTCATCCCAAGGCAGCGATGCTTCCAAAACCGGCTTCTTCGATTGAGAACGAGGTTCGGACTTCAAGCGGCGTGTGGGCTTCATACGCGAAATCCCGCCAGCACGCTCAATAGCGCGCCGCCAGACCTTGGCATACGGACCCAAGTCGCCCAGCTCACGCAGCTGCAGAAAATGCCGACTTGCGCGCTTGCTTGCCGCCGTGCCCACGCCGCAGTGCCACCGGAGCAAGAACTTCAAGCAGTTCGCGCGATCCTTGTGTTTGGGCGACTGCTTCGGGTTATCGATCCAAAACTGCGCCCGCGCAAAAGCTTCGAAAAGCTTTTCATCGGCGCTCAACCGGCTGGCGCACGCGCATACTGCGGCCAGAGTCGAGTGAAGGGTCGCGCGCGACGCCACACGAAGCTGCTGGTGCCGCTTACCCAAGGCGCGAAGGTTACCGAGCATCTTCTCGACGGTTTCGGTAGGAGACTTCACCGCGCGAGCCGAGGGTTGATTGTTCGCAAAAATGGAACTTGCCGTACTTTTGCGAGTCGGCAAGCAGATTTGCGGAGCCGGTCCGACGCGCGCACGCGGATCGAAACGCTTTGCGCCAATCAAAGTCGATAGTGGCGGAAGCTGAAGGGGCGGCCTACGCGACATTGTCGACCTCCACGTTGCCGCCAACATCGCTGGTGCTGCGGCGCACGCTTGCCGCCTCCCACGCCAGTACGTCGGACATACGGTAACGCACCGCGCGACCGAATTTGACGAAGGGCACGCCGCCACCCTTCAAGCGGTCGGCCTGGAGCGTCTTGACCGAGCGGCGTTGGCGTGTCGCCAATTCATGCTCGGTGATGAAGGTCGGCATTTCCGACCGGGCATTTTCAGTCATGGTTTTTCTCCATGCCTCGCGAACCTATTTCGCTCAGCCGGAGCCTTTACCGGGGATAAACAAAGCGGCCGGCCCAGGCGCACTGGGCCCAGAAAGACCAAAAAATCACCTGTGAACCTCCGTTGAACGGACTTTCCGTTTAATGAAAGAGGTGGACACGCACACTGCTATCGCTGACCAGAAAAGTCCGTTAAACAGATCCAGCTGAATTTTGCTTTTTTCTGTTAACGGAATTGCTTAAAGCGTCGTTTCGGCTTGATTTGAGGATCGGTGCTGACCAATGCCACCATCAGTTGCTGCAGTTACTGTTGATGCCAGACGCTTGTTGCGATCTCGCTATTCGGAGACGCTCAACAACTCGGCAGCGGATGCTGCCAAGGCTATTGCCGCAATTACGCTTCCGACTGGCAGACATGGAAAGGTAACGCGTCTTGCCGTCGCCTACGCTCTCTTCTTGGTACACGGCGGCAGTCCGCGGTTGGTCAACCAGGTCGCTGGCCAAACAAAAAGCTCACGGACGCCTCGGCAAAAAATTCGAGTATTTGTTGAGGCGCTGTTCAAGCTCACCCCCGGCCCGCACACGACGAAGTCGTATAGTCGTTGGACGATAGCTATCGATAACTTGCGGTCTAGTGGGGTCTTGCCGTCCGAATTGGAAACTCGTGCCCGCAATGGGGAGGGCTTGGACCGATGGTCAAAAAATCAGATCGGCCCACCGCCGAGTCCAGCTGTCGGGGAGCTCGGTGAACGGGCCATCGTCACCATTCGGATCGGAAATAGCGTACGACGGTGGACCGTCCCGGACGGCACTACCCTGAACAAGGTTGAAGCCGCCCTGAAGTCAATCAAGTCTGTAAGGTTGCGTAAAAGGCCCAGCTGACGACTAGGGCTTGACCTCTTCTATCGGACCAGCAGGCCGTGACATGCTGGCGAGCCTACTGCCAGTCTGTTCGTTGTAGGAACGGAGTGCATCAACAGCATGGTCAGCGTATCGCAGCGTCGTCTGGGTCGATTTGTGGCCCAGCATCGCACCAACTTGAGCAAGCGACAAACCGCCCATCACCGACCACGAGGCGAAGGTATGCCGTAGGGTGTGTAGCGTTGCTGCGGCATCAATTCCCGCGGCTGCGCGGATCTTGTACCAGGGCCGACGAAGTGACAGGGGGGATCCGGCGTTCGTACCCTCGAATACCAGATCGCTGGCTTCGGTCCGCTGTAGCAGCCGCAACGCCGTGTTGACGTGCTCGCCAAAGGGAATGATCCGTGACCCAGTTTTGCTGTCGGCTAGCCGGAAACACATCTGGTTACCATCGACCATGCCCCAGGTGAGGTTCATCACCTCGCCATAGCGCATGCCGGTGAACAGCAAGACGCGGATGGCGACGATGGCCTTGATGGGTGTGGTCTCGGTAGCTTCGGCCAGCTCTAATTGTTCAAGCAGCCGGCCAACTTCGCTGGCATCCAGGAAGCGGTCTTTCCGCTTCTCGCGGTATTTGCGTATGCCGGTGGCCGGATTGTCTTCCCGCAAGCCCCACTCCTGAGCGCAGGCAAACATTTTGGACACGAGCGCAACGACGCGGTTGGCGATGCCTTCACCACCCCGAATTACCCGTCGTCCTCGCTTCCTGGCCTCCAAAGTGCGCGCTGACTTGCCTTCACGAATGGCGACCTTCAACCGGTCGATATCTTGCCTAGTCACGTCCTTGACGGCTTTGCTGCCGATCAGCGGCACGACATGATTTTCAATGTTGGCTCGGTCCGTCTGCACGCTTCGAGGTTTCTTGTGAGGCTCAGCGTAGTCGGCGAGATAGCGTTTGGCGAGGTCTTCAACAGTGCCGGCGGCACGTTTGCTTTGACGCTCCTGACTGACGTCCCCACCCGCCGCCGACTGCGCCATCCATTGGCGGGCGATCTGTCGCGCCTCATCAACGGTTAGCGCCCCATGCTCGCCGATTTTGGGCCGACGCTGTTGTCCCGAAGTGGTGCGGTAGTAGACGAAGTAACTCCGCTTTCCCGCTGGCGTCACCTTTACCCCGAACCCCGGCACTTCAGAATCCCAGGCAATGACGTCTCTGCCTTTGGTGACGGCCGTTGCCGGTTCGGCAATGATGCTTTCGACGATCTTCTTGGTAAGTTTAACGCGCATGCAGTGGGTGCCGATTACCAAACCTAGGTAGCAACTAGGTAGCAGTTTAGCGCGAACTGGGTCGTTTGTCCTGGTATTTGACGGTAGCTACGTGCGAGTACCCGTAAAATAAGTACAAAATTTCAACGCCTTAATGGTAAAGTACGGTGCTGCACGGTACTCACGCGCGCGAGGGCGCCGCGGATTGAAAATCCGCGTGTCACTGGTTCGATTCCGGTCCCGGGCACCATTTTCCCTTCATAGTCAAAGAGATATGGCGCCTTGCACCCGGTGGGCGCAGAAGGCTTTTGGTGTCTATCGTGGCTGGGCCGCGCGTACTGCGCGAACCGTGTTCAGGCCTTCAACTGCGGGGGCATAGCCGGTTGCGGCCACGGCCGCGAAGATTTGCTCGGACTCTTTGTAGCGCTTGATGTGGAAATAGGACCAGGCGCGCAGCGTCAGCAGGTCGTTTTGCTCGGGTGCATAACGGGCGCGTTCGTCCAGCGCGACCAGGGCGCGCCGATAATCGCCGATCTGGTAGGCCTGGAGCGCCGTCTGGGTATTGATATCGACCTGCAATTGGATGACCCGCGCCTCCGATTGCGGTGCCGAGGCAGCAGCCACTGCGGCGTCAGTGGCCAGGCCCAGCCGGACAAAGGCCAACGACTGGCCATAGGCCGCGTCGCTGCGCACGGTTTCGGAGCCTGATTGCAAGGCGCGGGCGAAATTGGCCGCGGCGTCGGTCGGGCGGGCCAGGTCCATCAGGCACCAGGCGCGCTTAAGTGCTTGAGCAGGCGACAGACTTTCCGGCGGCACGAAGCGGCTGCAACTGCTGGCGTTACCCCCGGTATCGCTCGAAGTTTGGCGGGCCGGCGCCTCCGTGGCGATCTGCTGGACCAGTGGGGGACCGGTGCTGGCTGGGGGCGTCGCCGGGCTGCGCGTCGAGGTGGTTTTGCCGAAATTGGCGATCCGGGCGGACCGGGAACTCCAAGCATGCTGGATTTCTTGAACCGTCGCGGTGTCCTTGATCGAGTCGCTGGCGACCAGAAGTCCATAGGCGGAGGGTTCGCTGCTCGGATCCCATGTTGTTGCCAGCTTGAACCAGGCGATTGCGGTCTGCGGCTGGCCGAACCCGTAGGCGTACCAACCGAGCTCCTGAGCGGTCGCCGCGCTCTTGGCCGACATGGTCTCTTCGACGATCCGGCTCAGCACATCGGGCGTCAGGTCCACCACTGGCTGAACCGCCAATAAGGACGCGGCGGCGGTCAGGTAGAGCGTGGTCAGGGCTTCGGAGTCATCGCGATAGTCCGCGAGCACCGCCTCGGCTTCCCCGGGGCGTTTGAGGTCGAGCAGGGCGACGGCCATGCCGTGGGCGGAAAGCATCGAGGGATCGGCAGTCATCGCCATTTCGAACCAGTCGCGGCCTTCGCTGGGCTGTTTCTGGTTGAGGGCGTACCAGCCGAGCAGGCGCAGGTCGTCGGCGGCCTTAGTCTGCTTGGCGCTGGTTTGCAGCAGCGTGACGTCGGTCGGTTGGGCCTTGGGCATTTTGCCACTGAGGACGGCGGCGATGGCATTGCGCGCCAAGTCGAGGCGGATGGCGGTGAACTCGCCCGCGCCGTCGGCGCCGGGTTTCTCCAGCGCCAGCAGCGGTTCAATGTCGACGCGGTCCAGCAGCACCATCGCCTTCTGCAACGTTGCCAAGCGCTCGGCAGGGTCGGTGCAACTGGTCAGGATATAGGTATAGGCGTCGAGGCCGCGCTGCTTGGCGTCGGTCTTGATGAAGGCCTCGGCCAGTCGCCACATGGCGTCGACATTGGCGCAGGTGAGCAGTTCGGGCGCGTTGGCTGCGATGGTAATGACGGTCTGATACTGCCCGGCATCGGAGGCATTGCGCAGCCGCGCGCTGGCCTCGCCCAGATCCAGGCTGTGCAACAGATCGGGGGACGGCGTGAAACTTGGATCGGCCTTTTGCTTTTCAGCAATTGCGGCGCGTGCGCCGGCGAAATCACCCTGGTTGAACAGGTCCCAGATGTGCTCGACCGCAGCGTCGGGAACATAGTCGTTCGACAGCAGGTTCGTCGGTGGCACCCAATCGGGATAGAGCGCCTTGAGGCGAGCCATTTCGGCTTCGACGCGCTGCGTGTCGCCGAGCTTGGCAAAATAGCGCAGGGCGGTTTCATCGACCTTGGTCGTCGGCGCGGGAGCGGCCGGGGTGGGTGCTTGGGCAACGATCTGCACCGCCGGCTCGCCCGGCGTGTCCTTGGCGGCGAAGGCCGCATCGAACGACTGGCCATTCACCATCGTATAGGCCAGCACACAACCGCCCAGGGCCAGTGCTAGCGGGAGCCCGATCAGTTTCATGGCTTGTCCTCCGCGAGACACCTGGCCGCGTCGCGGCGCAGATGGTCGAGCAGCAGCAACTGCAATGTCGCCGCATAATAGCTGCTGGGAGAGAATGCGCGCAACTCGGGGGGGATGGGCGTGCCGTTCTGAGTGCAGGCGATGGCAGCCTGGATCAGTCGGTATCCGGGCTCGTCCAGCCGTTCCTCGATGGCGCCGGTCTCGACATTTACCCGCGCCAGGCCAAGCTCATTGCCGATATGCGCGAATGCCTTGAGCTGCTGGTCGCCGGTCTTGGCGCGCATCAGGTAGATCGGAATGCGGATATTGTTGTAGCCGAACTCCGCCGGAAAATCGGCCGCCGGCTTGGGCTTGTCACCAGCCAGCGATATCCAGTCGGCGGGCAGGCCGGAGGGTGCGAACTGCGTGCGGTCGAGCAGCGTGAGGCCGCCGGCAGACAGGCCCATCCAATCGATCTCGGGCGTCAGTTTGGCAAACACCGGATAGGCCTCGAAAATCCAGTATGATGGATTGACCACGGGGCCGTCGGCCCGGTCGGCAGCGGAAAAGCCGGCGCCGCCCGGCAGCAACAGCGTCAGCCCCGATTGCTGGATCAGCATGGTGCCCAATGCCGTCACCATGCGGGTCGCGGCCTGCGTCTTTTCCGGCTCGTCCCAGTCCTGCCCGGCCAGCGCCAGCGCATAGGCAATCAGCGTGTCGCCGTCGCTGGCATTGTTGGGGTCGGTGACATGGGGCGTCTTGTCGCCCTCCCATCGCCATGCCGCCAGGCCATCGTCGCGCACCATCAGCTCGGTCTGGGTAAAGCTCCAGATCCGCTCGAACGCCGCGCGATCCTGCGCCAGCACGGCCAGCAGCATGCCATAGCCCTGTCCTTCGCTATGGCTGATATTGTCGTTGCCGGTATCGATGATGCGGCCGTCCTCGGCCAGAAAGTGGCTCTGGTAGTCCGCCCATTCGGTCGCGGCGATGAAACTTGGCTTCATGGCCTGGGCCTCGACGGCATGCGGGAGCAGGACCAATGCCATTGCGCCGAGCAAAAACAACTTCATTGGCGCCGTCCCAAAGATTTCAACAATGCCGCAGTCACCAGCGTCAGCAACAGCGTCACGCCCGCCAGCAATGCGGTGAATTCCAGCACATTGGTCGATAGCCAATTGGCCGCGACCAGCCGCAGGTTGAACACTGAAAATGGCTGAGTTTGGACCAGGGTCCGCCCTCCGGGCTGGATGGCGATGACAGCGGGATCATTGGCCCCAAGCGCGCTCACCCGGCCGGTGATAGCGCGCCAGTTGGCGGTCTGGGTCAGGCGCTGCACCCCCCTGAGGAAGGTCTTGTCATCGGGTATGGTCAGGAAAGTCCAGACCCCGCCCTCGGGCTGCACAGCCTGGGCGAGCACGACTGCATCGGCCGATTGCGGCAGATAGGCGCCGTCCTCCGGGCGCGTCAGCCAGAAATTCTGCGGTGACAACCCCACCTTGTCGGCGACCCAATTGCGAATGGTGTCCAGCGTACTCGCCGACGGTGCGCCTACCGTCTGGTTGAAGCGGTCGACAATGGCCCGGTCGCCGGTGGCTCCCGGTCCGGCTGAAATTGTCCGGGCCACCCCGCTGCGATTGAGCAGTGCATCGGATAGCGCCGTCAGCGGCGAAACCACCAGGGCATTGTCGGCCGGATCGAGTTGACCCTCGCCGACCAGCGTCACCGGCACGACTGCGCCCGAGGCAATCGCCAGTCGCGCCAACCACGTCATGGCGGCGGGCGTGACCTGTGCGCCCTGGCCGAGCACCAGCGGCACCGGCTGTGTGCCATCATAAGGCGCACCGGTTCCGGCAAAGGCTTGCAGGTCTGGCAGCGCAGCGGCCCGCGCGAAGTCCGGAATATTGAATTGCGTCGTGTTGGAAAACAGGAACCTGGGCGGAGCGCTGCCGGTCAGGCCGGGGGCGCATTCCAGGTCGGCTTCGGTCTGCAACAGCAGTTCGATCTCGATTTCGTTGCGGCCTGGCCGGAAATTGGTCATCGGCACCTTGATCGGCGTGGCGCGCGACAGGCCGCCATCGGTGCGCAACACCGGCGTGGCCGAGGCGATCTGGCCATTGGCATAGATATCGAGCACGCTGCCGGGCAGCACGGCCTTGGCATAGCCCGCGTCGAGCAGCAATTGGGCCTGGCCATACATGTTGGCATAAAAATCGGCCGGCAAGGCGAACTCGAACGACGTCCGGTAACGCCGCCCGTTAAACTCGATTGTGGGCACGCCCAGATCGCTCAGCGTCAGCGAGGTGGCCCCGGTCACCCGCGGGATCGGATTGGCCAGATCGACCCGCTGCAACAGCAGGTCCGGATCGGCGGGCACCGAGGCTGCGCTGATGGCGCGCATCGCCGTAGTGATGCTGCCCCAATCGGGGCCGGACACCACCAGCGTATTGCCAGCCACCGAGGCCGGAACGAATGCCGCCAGCGGCCCCGCACTGGCCTGTGGCTGCATGATGCTAACGCCCGAGGGCAGGGTGGCAGCCGTGGCCAGCACGACATTGAGCGTGCCCACCGGCGTGTCGGCCGGCAGGCTGTCGTCAAGCTCGACGACGATTTCGGGCACGTGCAGCGCCAATGCGACTTGCTGCACCAATTCGATTGCTGCCGCGGTCACTGCTGGCGTCGCCAGCTCGGGCACGATGAAGCGGACGGTCGTTACCGCCGACGCATCGAAGCCGATTGCCGCGACCTCGCTCAGTGCCGTGACCCGGTCGAGCCCTGTGCCTTCGAAGCGCAACAGCGTGGTCGCCGGATCGATCTGGGTCCACAATTCATAGGTCGAGGCCACCGAGCAGTCGGTGCGGTGGCGCTGTACGGCCTCGAATTCGATGCCATTGCCGCCGGCGCGCAGCAGGCCCGCCGGGATCGCAGCCTGCAATTTTCCGGTCGTCGCGGATGCGGCGATGGGGCCGCTGACGATCTTGGTGCCGTTGATCGTCACCTCAAGCGTGGACGCTTCCGGGGCGGCCACGATGGCGTTGAGGTAACCCACTTCCACGCTCGCCGGTGCTTCGGCCTGGGCCTGGGTCAGATAGACTTCCACGGCCTGCCGCGCGTCCTCACCCACCAGTTGTAACTGCGAGAATGGCACGATGTGGCGCTCGAACGAGGCTGCGGTGGCAGGTGCCGCCTCGACGGCGGGCGCCGGTTCCACCGCTGGCGCTGGCGCGACCGGCGCGGTGCGCAGTCCGCTTTCCGGCGACATGTCGAAGGGGGTCGGCGGCACCGATTGTTGCGCCGTTGCGGGCAGGACGAGAACGCCGGCAACGGCCATGGCGACGAGCAGTTTTGGGGCGATGGTCATGAGTGATCCTCCGCGTCCTTGCGGCGATCCACGGAGGAGCGCAGCAGGTAACCGAGGCCTCGCCCGGTCTGGTAGACCGAGGTGGCGAGGAACTGCAGCGTGCCACGGATAAGGCCGATATTGATCTGGCGGCTGCGCTGCCGCTCCTGCCAGATGGCCGAGTTGGCGTAGAGCAGGTCGGCGATCATCCGGTAATCGGTCGCGCGCTCGGGCATGAAGCGGCACCCCAGCATCACGCCCTTGCCGCTATTGCTGACCGAGCGGATGAACACCGCCAATTCGCTCGGCTCGCTCGACGACAATGGGGTAAACCGCACCGCCGTCGGCGCGCCACGGCCAAGCCCGGCCGCGCCTTCGGGCAGGCGGATGGCGAGACCGCCACTGGAGACGTCGCTGATGACCGCGGCAGTCCAGGCGCCGTCTCCGCCCCGTATTTCGCAGCGGCGATCGATATCGACGCGGCGGCTGGCGCGCGTTTCGCGCCGCTCCGACACCACCCCGAGCGCGCAGCCGGCCATGATCAGGTTGAACACGTTCCAGCCGCCCACCACGATGGTGATCTCGGCGCGGTACGGCTCGGTGATGACCTTGTAGACCGTCATCGCCACTGCGATCAGCAGCAGCAGGAAGATCAGGTAGAACGGCCGCGCCAGTTCGGACAACCGCGATTGATCCACCGACTCGTCCTTGGCGGTCACCTTGAAGGTCGGCCTGCTTGGATTGCGCAGCACCGACAGCAGCGCCGTCAGCAAATGCACCGACTGGATATATTCGTAGAGCTCGGAAATCCAAGGCCAGCGCCAGCGGCCGAACAGCGAGTTCTGCATCACCAGGTTCACCAGCATATAGGTCATGGTGTAGGCGGCGAATTCGCCACCGGAGGCGGTGAAGATTTCGAGATTGAAGAACAGGTAGCAGAAGGGCGCGAACAGGAAGATCATCCGCGTGAACGGAAATAGCCAGAACATCGTGCTCGACAGGTAGCAGATGCGCTGCGGGATGGTGAGCCCGCGCTTGAACGGCGGGAAGCTGAACAGCAGGATCTGCATCATGCCCTGGGCCCAGCGCGTACGCTGGCCGATGAAGCTGGCAAAGGTCGCTGGTTGCAGGCCCGCGATCAGGGGCTTGTCGACATAGATGCTGTTCCAGCCCGTGGCGTGCAGCTCGATGGCGGTTTCGCAATCCTCGGTGATGCTGCGGCCCGAAAAGCCATCCCCCTGCATCAGCGCCTCGCGCCGCAGCAGCGCTGCCGAGCCGCAGAAGAACGCGGCATTCCACTTGTCGAGCCCGCGCTGGATCACGCCATAGAACATCTCGTTCTCGGATGGCATGGTCTCGAAGGTGCGCAGGTTGCGCTCCAGCGGATCGGGATTGAGAAAGAAATGCGGCGTCTGCACCAGGAACAATTGCGCGTCGCGCCCGAAATACGGCACCGTTTCCTGCAGGAAATCGCGCGCCGGGGCGTGGTCGGCATCGAACACGGCGACCAGATCGCCCTTGGATTGCGAGAGCCCGTTGTTGAGATTGCCGGCCTTGGCATGCTCGTTGCGGTCGCGCGTCAGGTAGGTCACGCCCAGATCGGTGCAGAGCACGTTAAGCTGCTCGTAGCGCTCGCGCGCCGCGGCGGCGGCTTCGGGATTGGTGGAATTGCGCTTTTCGAGCGTGCCGCCATCATCGAGCAGCCAGACGGTGAGACGTTCGGCCGGGTAATCCATGGACTTCGCCGCAGCCAAGGTCGCCGCCAGCAGTGCGTAATCCTCGTTATAGCTGGGCACGAAGACGTCGACGCTGGGCACCGGATCGTCCGGGCGCAGGCGGGTGGATTTGCGCGGCGGCAGGGGGCTCGACACCACGAACAGGCTCAGGCCCAGCATGAAGATGCAGTACATTTCCGCCAGGTACAGCAGGAAGCCGGGGATGAAATCGCCCCAATGCTCAAGCGGCGGCAGGGTGCTCGTGGTGCGCCAGAAGGCATAGCGCAGCACGATCGCGGTGCCGAACGCCAGCAGCAGCAGGCGCCAGAAGCCCTCGAGCCGCAGGATTTTGATGACCATCATCGCGGCGATCAGCAGCACGGCGGTGACGAGGTGCACCTGCAGGCTGATGGGCAGGGTGATGACCACAACCAGCAGCAGGGTTACCAATAACCAGCCCAGGACGATCAGCGGTTTTTGCATGGCGCAGCTCTCTTTTTCGGAGGTTGCGGACTGGCGTCATGGGCCTGATCCGGTGGGTGGCGGCGGGACGATGACGCTCGTCGACGCCGCTGTTGGGGGTGGCACGATAGGTGAACTCGATGGCGTAGCGCCGGCGGGCAGCGGCACGATCGGCGCGCCGGCGGGGATGGTGGCGGCCGGGACCACGGCGGGGGCGGCCGGCTGACGCGGCCGCGATGGCGCCGGACGCACCACGGGCTTGACCACCGGGATAAATCCTGCGGCGCCCTCGGGCCGGATCGGCATCGCGATCCGCCCGATCTGCGGAGAGGCGCGCAACGGCTCGTAGACCGGGGTGTTGAGACGCAGTTGATACATGACGCCGAGCAGCGATTCTTCGCTGCGCCGGGAGTCGCAGAGCTGCAAGCGTACCACCACGGCGCCGCGCGCAATTGCGCCGGAGGGCTTCAGCGCCGGCTCGATGCGTTGCCAGGCGTAAAGGCAGGTGTCGCCGGTACTCGGCCGACCCACGGCATAGCCGAAGGGGCCATAGGCGTTTTGTACGTAATAGGGCGATACCGACATGCCGCTATTGGGCCAGGCGGCCAGCGCCTCCTGGGTCAGGTTGACCTGGGTGAACGGAATATCGACCAGCCCGGCGTCGGAGCCATCGCCGCCCTTGCCCTGGAACAGCGTCACGGTAATCTTGTTCTGGCCCGGCGTGCGCGCCTCGGTGGCCAGCGAAATTTCCTGGGTGACGGCATTGGAATGGGTGGTTTCCACAATGCCCAGAATGCCGGGCCCACCGATCGGCGGGAAAATCAGCGCCTGATTCGCCGCGACGCTGGTGGCTACCTGCGGCGTCAGTTCAGGCTGGTGGGCGCAGCCAGAAACGAGCGCTGCCATCAGCGCGCCTGTCAGCACCAGCCGGCAGCCAGCAAGGGATTTTAACCAATGGGGCGAGGTGTAAAGCCTCTCCTCGCGGTCTGAAGCCTTAGCCACGGATACCAATCCTTTTCCGTGCCCGATCAGGAGTTTCTAATGCATTGAGTTTGCAATGGATCGGGCTGAGCAACGGTCAGGATAGTTAAGACGTGCCTAACAGAACCTTAACGGCCGGTCTGTTCAACGCCGCAACGCACCTAGCCGCGCCCATTCGGACGCGGTTCCTGGGCAGCGATCGATGGATCGAGCTTCGTTTTAGCGGAAAGCCGGGATGACTTCGCGGCCATACCTGGCGATGATGTCTTCTTCTTCGCCGCTGTCGAGATAGATGTTGAACTGGGTGACGCCGGCGGCCTCCAGCTCGCGCACCTTGGCGATGTGGTCCTCCGGCTCGCCCAGCACGCAGAAGCTTTCCACGATGTCATCGGTGATGAAATCGAGGAACGGATTGTCCGCCTGGCCATGCTTGGAATAGTCATAGCCGCGGCGCTTTTCGACGTAGGCGGTCAGGCTCTTGGGGACCTGGTCTGAATCGGCGCCGTATTTCTCGACGATGTCGGCGACGTGGTTGCCCACCATGGCCGGGAACCACTTGACCGCCTCGATGGCCTTCTTCTTGTCGCCGAAATAGGCCGGGGCGGCCGCCATCGAGCGGAAGCCCGACATGTCCTTGCCGACGGCCTTGCCTGCATCGACGCACTGGTCGGTGAACCACTTGCACAGCCCCGGATCGGCGAGCTGCAGCACCACGCCATCGGCATGCTCGCCCGCGGTCTTGAGTGCCAGCGGGCCATAGGCGGCGATCCAGCTGGGGATTTCGTGGCCGACAGCCCAGGGAAATTTCACGGCGGCGGGAATTTCGCCGTAACTGACCTCCTCGCCGCGGACCATGGCCTTGGTCTTGGCGATGAAATCGGCCACGCGGGCCAGGGTCGCGGGCTTTTTGCCCATGACGCGCATCGAGCTATCGCCACGCCCGACAGCCAGATCGAACCGGCCGCCGCTCTGCTTGGAGAGCGAGCCGAAAATGGAGGCGGCGACGGACCAGTCGCGGACATCGGGGTTGGTCACCAGCGGACCAAAGCGCATATTTTCGGTGTGCTCCATGCACATGGCGATGGCGGCGTAGCAATCGCGCCAGAGAATGTGGGAGTCATAGAACCAGCAATAGGTGAACCCGGCATATTCGGCGGCGCGCACCAGATAGCGCGCCCGCTCCGCGTCGACGAAACCCTTGAAGGTGATTCCGAATTCCATGGTTGCGCGCTCCCAGCAGCCAAATTTGACCAGACGATCAAATTTTGGCTGACGGCGCGCCGTTGTCAATCGGTATTCGGCGCTGAATCGTAGATCACCAAAGGATAGGGTTTGCCCGGCACCTGCACGATCGTGGCCGCGACACCGTAGACGCGCAACAACAGATCGGGATCTAGCACATCGGCTGGCGTGCCTTCGGCAACCACCTTGCCGGTATCGAGCACCACGAGGTGGTCGCAATAGCGGGCGGCGAGGTTGAGGTCATGCATCGCCAGCACAACGGTGCATCCGGCCCGGGCCTGATGGCGCAGCACATCCAGCACCAGCAATTGCGCCCTGATATCGAGATGGCTGGTGGGCTCGTCCAGCAAGAGCAGGCGCGGCTCCTGCGCCAGCGCTCGCGCGATCTGCACCCGCTGCTGCTCGCCACCTGACAGCAAGTGATAGAGCCGGCCGGCAAAGGCGGCCATGCCCATGGCGGCGAGTGCCGCCTTGACCACAGCCTCGTCGTGCGCCGACGGTGCGGCTTGCCACGCGGATTGGAACGGCACGCGCCCCAGCCCCACGACATCGCCGACGGTCAGCCGTTCGGTTGTGGTGGCGAACTGTTCGACATGGGCGCAGAGCTTAGCTCGTTCGGCAGCGGGCATGGCGAGCAGATTGGTGTCGTCGAACGCGATTGTCCCGCCAGCGAGCCGGCGCAGGCCCATGACGGCCCCGATCAGCGTGGACTTGCCCGCGCCATTGGGGCCGATCAGTGCAGTCACGGCACCAGCGGGCGCCGTGAACCCCGAGCCATCAAGGATGGTCCGCTCTCCGGCCCTAACGGTGACGCCCCGGGCCACAAGCCCGCTCATGTGACCCGCCGATAGCGCAGCAGGATGAGCAGGAATACCGGCGCGCCGACCAGCGCAGTGACAATGCCGACCGGCAGTTCACGCGGATCGAACAGGCTGCGCGCTGCCGTGTCCGTCCACAGCATGAAAACCGCGCCCACCAGCATGGACATGGGCAGCAGCACCCGGTGGCGTGAACCCACGGCGAGACGCACCGCGTGAGGCACGACGAGGCCGACAAAGCCGATGGCGCCGCCGACGGCCACCATGACGCCGGTCAGCAAGGCTGTGGCGGCGAGCAGCGTCCAGCGCAGGCGGACGATATCGATGCCCAGGCTCGCCGCCGCCGCATCGCCAAAGGCGAAGGCATCAAGCCCGCGCCCGGAAAACAGGATGATCGGTGCGCAAAGCACCAGGCCCAGGCCGACCAGTAGGACATCGCTCCAGTTTGAGCCGCTGAGCGAGCCGATCAGCCAGCTCAGGATTTCGCGATAGGAGTCGCCAGTAGCCGACCAGAAGATCAGCAGGGAAGTGCTGGCCGAGGCGAGTGCGGCGATGCAGATACCGGCGAGGATCGCCCGGGATGGGGTCGCGCCGCCCAGCAGCCGTGCGATCAGCAGCGCCAGTCCCAGCGCGGTGAGGCTGCCGAGAAAAGCGCCCAGCGGCATCAGCAGCGCCGCGCCGGCCAAGAGGAATACCACCGCGCCAAAGGCGGCACCCGAAGACAGGCCCAGCAGGTAGGGATCGGCCAGGGGATTGCGGGTGAGCACCTGCATCACCGTGCCCGCCAGCGCCAGCCCTGCGCCCACACCCAGGGCCGCTAGCACGCGCGGCAGGCGCAATTCCCAGACGATGGCGTCGCGTAGCCGCGATACCGGGATATCGGGCAAGAGGCCGAGATGATGCAACACCGTGCCCCAGACCTCGCCGACCGAAATATGCGCGGGCCCCAGCGTCATGGCCACGGCGGCGCTGGCCAGCAGCAGGGCCCAAAGACCGGCATAGGCCATCACGTAAGCCGGTCTTGGCGTCATCAGGGGGTGGGGAATTGCAGCGCCGTCAGTTGGGCTGCCATGTCGATGGTGGCCGGCACATTGCGCACCCCGGCCTCGGACGCGGGGAAAGGAATGACCAGATAGCGCTGGTTGATGACCGCATCGAGCTGGCTGGTAATTGGGTTTTCGGCGAGCAGCTTCTTCTTCTGCGCGGCCGAATTCCAGGCCGCGTCGACCAGCACGATCACGTCGGGATTGGCATCGACAACCGCTTCCCAGCTGGCCGAAATCCAGCCGTCGTCCACATCGGCGAAAATGTTCTTGAGGCCCAGCGCTTCCATCATCATGGCGGGGGCGTTGTCGCCCGCGCCCACATAGGGCGCCTTGGTGCCCGAAGAATACCACACCGCCGTCAGACCCCGCGCATCGGGCGTCAGCGCGGCAAGGCTGGCCTTCTGGCTGGCAACCAGCCCGGTCGCGGCATCTTCGGCGTCGAAAATGGCGCCCATCTCGTCAAATTCGCTGAAGATTGCGTCGAAGCTCAGCTTCGGCGGCTTGACAGAGCGGCAGGCGGCAGGCGCCACATAGCTCTCCACGCCGAGGCCGGCCAAGGTCGTCCGCTCACCAGCGCCATCGGCAGCGAAATTGCTTTCCCAGCCGCCGTAGATCAGGTCCGGCTCGGCCCCGAGTACGACTTCTTGCGATGGCAACTTGTCGGAGAGCACGGTGAGGTTGGCACCTGCGGCGGCAAATTCGGGGGGCAATGGCCCATCCTGAAAACCCACCCCGACGATGCGATCACCCAGGCCGAGCGACAACAGCAGTTCGGTCGCGGTCGATTTGATGGTGACCACGCGCGTCGGCGCGTTCTCGAACGTGACCGCCATGCCGCAGTTCTGCACGGTCAGTGGATAGGCGGTGGCGCCGAAGACCGGACTGGCGCTCAAGGCGCCGATGAGTGCGAACGCGAGCAGACGCATGATCAATTTTCCTGTCTGGCCGATTGCGGCGTGACGGCATCGCCGCCCTCGAGTTCCGCCCGCGCCGTGTCATAACCTAACTGATAGGCTTCCGCCGAGCCGAAGCGGAACATGTCTTCCTCTAGCGAGCGCACCAGCGATCGCGCGCCGGGCGCTTCAAGGCCGCAGACCAGCCGGCCCAGCCCGCGCACCACGGCGACAGGCAGGCCACCGGCCTTGCCCTTGACCAGATCGGCGGCCCCGGCGATTTCATCGGCAACCACCGCGATGGTGGCGTGCAGCGGTCGCCCATTGGCGTCATTGCCGCCGCGCATGTCTTCGGTCAATTGCACACCCGCAGCGCCGATGGCGACGTCGGTCTGGCCTACGCGCCAGGGGCGGCCAAAGGTGTCGGTGACGATGACGCCCAGCGAAATGCCCAGGCGCTCGCGCAGCGCGGCGCACAGGGCCAGGGCGGACTTGTCCGGGTCCTCGGGCAGGCGCAGCGCAAATCCGTCCGGCACGTTGGACATGTCGATGCCCGCCGCCGCCATGATGAGGCCCTGCCGGGTTTCGACGATGCGCGTCACCCCGCCGGCGTGAACGCGCTCGGCAACGACGCGGACGGTGTCTTCGGTGATGGCCTTTTCGCGGTCCGTGGCCGGCACCAGCCGGCCTTCGGCCTTCGCCACGATTTTGCTGGCAACGACAAGAATATCGCCATCGGCCAGAGCAAGCTCCGTGTCTTGGGCGGTCTGGGCATCCACCGCATCGCAGATCAGCGCGACCAAGTCGTCGCCGTCATGCACTTCGGGGATGCCGGGCACCACCCAGGCGGAAAATCGCGGCAGTGTCATGGCTAAGAACTCGCTGTCAGCTTGCGCAATCGCGGCAGGATTTCCTTGGCGTAAAGCGCCAGGAACCGGCTCTGGTCGAGACCGGGTGCGTGGAACACCAGATGGTCGAAGCCGTAGTCGATATAGGTCTTGATGGCCGCAACGTGCTCGTCGGGATCGCTGGAGACGATCCAGCGCTTGGCCACCCGCTCGATCGGCAATTGCTCGGCCAGCCGCTCCATTTCGGCAGGGTCCTGCACCGAGTGCTTTTCCTCCGCTGACAGCGACAAAGCCGCCCAGTGGCGCGTGTCGTTGAGGGCGCGCTCGGCATCGGTATCAAAGGACACCTTGACCTCGATCATGCGCTCGAATGGCTTGCCGGCTAGCTCGGACTCCGCGCGGCCGATTTCGACATTGGGCAGCAATTGCTCGAGGTAAAGCTCGGCGCCTTTGCCGGAGGTACAGATGAAACCATCCCCCGCCCGCCCGGCATATTTGGCATTCAGCGGCCCACCGGCGGCGATGTAGATCGGGACCGGCTCGGCCGGCTTGTCGTAGATCGTGGCGCTGACGGTCTTGTAATACTCGCCCTCGAAGGTGACGCGATCCTCTGTCCACAGCAGGCGGATCAACTTGACCGCCTCGCGCAGGCGCGCCGAGCGCTCCTTGAGTTCGGGCCATTCCATGCCGGTCGCCGGCACTTCATTGAGCGATTCCCCGGTGCCGACGCCCAGGATCACCCGGCCCGGAAACATGGCGCCGAGCGTGCCGAAGGCGTGCGCTACCACGGACGGATGGAGCCGGAATGTCGGCGTCAGCACCGATGTGCCCAGCACCACGCGTTCGGTGCGCGCCAGTACGGCTGCCATCCAGGCCGGCGCGAAGGGCGCATGGCCATCGGTGTGCTTCCACGGCTGGAAATGATCGCTGACGAAAACGGAGTCAAAGCCCGCTTGCTCTGCCTCCACGGCAAAGCCGAGCAATTCATTGGGAGCGAACTGTTCCGCTGATGCCTTGTACCCGAAGCGCATGGTCAACCTCCCCGACGATCCACAGATTTGATCGTTTGGTCAAAATTTGTCGTTAGTCAAGCGCCTCAACGGTCCCACGCCGAGGCGTCCTGCAGTTTGTCATCGGCCCAAGCCGCGATCAGAGAGGCGGCGATGGCGCCGTGGCGTGGCGCGGAAATGTCGGCGTGCAGTCCCTGCAGGATGGTTTTGACCTCGTCCCGGCTGACCCAGCGTGCATCGGAGAGCTCGGCGCGATCGACCGCGATATCCTCGTCCAGCGCCTCGCCCCAGCAGCCGAACATCAGCGACATCGGAAACGGCCACGGCTGGGCGGTGACATAGTCGACCTTGCCAACCCTGATGCTGGCCTCCTCGAAGGTCTCGCGCCGCACCGCGGCCTCGATGCTCTCGCCCGGTTCGACAAAGCCCGCCAGCAGCGAATACATCCGCTCCGGCCAGCTCGCGCCGCGACCGAGCAGCAACTTGTCACCGCGCGTGATCGCCATGATGACGACGGGGTCAGTGCGCGGAAAATGATGGGTCGCGCAAGCCGGACAACCGCGCTGCCACCCCGACAGTTCCGGCACGCTCGCGGCCCCGCAATTGGCGCAGAAGCGGTGGCTGGTGTGCCAGCTGTGCAGCGCCCGGCCGACGGCAACGCATTCGCCATCGAGCAGTGACAGGTCGGCCATCACCCCGCGGATTTCCACCAGGCGCGCATCGGCAAAGCCAGGATGAAATTGCTGGCTGGCATCGGTGAACTGGCCGATCGTCTCGGCGTCCTCGATAGGCTGCCAAAGGGCGAGATCGGCGGCAAAGCGCGGGCCGTCCGGGGCGAGGCCCAGAAATACCGGGCTCTCGCGGCAGTCGGTCAGCGCCGGATGATCGAGCGGCACCAGCCGGGGATGATTGTCCGCATCGACCAGCAGCTTGCCATGCCAGAACACGTAGCTGCGGGCTCGCCTATCCAGTCGCGCCGCGTCGGTTGACCGCAGTTGCGCTGCCCGATCCAGGGCGCCCGGCCGAAATGCGTAATTATAGTCCACGGTATCCACCTGCCTGTCACGCGTCGGCTCCAGTGCTACCCGCCAGCCCGCCGGAAGTCGAGGTTTCGCGTCAAAGCTGGACCGCGACGCGCGCAATGGCTATCTGATGCCACCGCAAGCGGACATTCCGCGATCAACAAGGCGTATTCGGCATGAGCCCAGATTTCCTCGTCACCCATTCGGGTGGCTTCCATGCCGATGAATTGCTCTCCAGCGTCATCCTGACCCGGCTGTTTCCGCAGGCGCGTCTCGTGCGCAGCCGGGCGCCCGAATGGATCACGCCCGGCCCCGATCGCATCATCTACGATGTGGGCGGCCGCTATGACGCCGCGGCGCAGATTTTCGACCACCACCAGCGTGGCGCACCGCTGCGCGCGGATGGCCAGCCCTATAGTTCGTTCGGGCTGATCTGGAACCATTATGGTCGCTATTATCTTGCCGCCTCCAGTCTTCCCGAAGCCCATATCGAGACTGTCTACGCTGCGTTTGACGCCAGCTTCGTGGTTCCGATCGACCTGACCGACAATGGCGCGCTCAGCCCCACCGGACCACTGGCCGGATTGACGCTGCCCACGCTGCTGGAAACTCTCAAGCCTGCATTCGACGACACCGACCCCGAGGCCGACGACCGCACCTTCCATGCTGCCCTGGCGATTGCCCGCAGTTTCGTCGAGGCGGCGATCTCGCGTAGCGCTGCGAAATTGCGGGCTGAGGGCCTAGTGCAACGCGCTATCGTTGCGGCAGGGCAGGGGCGTATTCTGGAGCTGCCGATGGGCATGCCCTTCCGCCCCGCCATCGTCAAGGCGGGCGCCGATCAGCTCCTGTTCGTCGTTCACCCGCGCGACAAGGACTGGTGCCTAACCACGATCCGCCGCGGCGACGAAGGCTTCGAGGTGCGCGCCGATCTCCCCGCCGCCTGGGCCGGCCTGACCAATGGCGAGCTGGAGGCGGCCTGCGGCGTCGCGGGCGCGAGCTTCTGCCACAATGGCCGCTTTATTGCCGCCGCTAAAACCCGCGAGGCTGCGCTCGCCATGGCCGACCTGGCAGTCAATGAGGCCGTCGCCAACGGGGCTTAGGCGGCAGGCCGGGCGGATACCATCGCGGAATAACATGATCTTGTAATTCATGTTTTCCTGCGCTCTATTGCCGGCCGCCCCTATCGAAAGCCCGACATGCCCGAAACCTCTGTCCTGCAGCCAACCGATGCCGATGCGATCCGCCTGGCCAAGACCCTGCTGCGCACTGCGCGGCATGGGGCTTTGTCCTGTCTCGATCCGGCAAGCGGCGCGCCGCTGGTCAGCCGGGTGGGGGTGTCGACGGATTTTGACGGTGCCCCGGTGCTGCTGATTTCGGGGCTTGCCGCGCATACTGCCGCCCTCGTGGCCGATCCGCGCTGTGCGCTGCTGCTGGGCGATCCGGGCAAGGGCGATCCGCTTGCGCATCCGCGTATCAGCATTTCGGCGCGGGCCACGACGATCGGTCGCGACCACGCCGACCATGCCCGCATCGCGGCGCGCTATCTCAGCCACCAGCCCAAGGCCAAGCTCTATGCCGAGCTGGGTGATTTCCGCTTCGTGCGGCTCGATCCGCAATCGGCCAGCCTCAATGGCGGGTTCGGCCGCGCCTATGCGCTCGGCGCCGGCGATCTGCTCTCCAGCGCCGACCCGGCTCTGGCCGCTGCCGAGGCGCATGCCATCGAGCACATGAACGAAGATCATTTCGACGCGGTCGATCGCTACGCCCGGCACTACTGCAAAGCCCCGGCCGGAAACTGGGTGCTGGCCGGCATCGACGCCGAGGGCATCGACATCATTTTGGGGGACGACGTACGGCGCATCTTCTTTGATGCGCCGCTTGCCGTGCCTGAGGATATGCACATCACGCTCGTCAAGATGGCCCGCGCAGCGCGTCTGGCATTGGGCGACTAGCGCCCGTCCGCTGTGCCACGAGGACATGGGCAACACGCTGCAGCGTGGCCGCGACTGCCCTCAGCATGGCCCGGTTTCTGGCCCGACGCACTATGACCGCGGGAGGGTCAGGGTCCAGCCATGTGGTGCGGTAGATATCCTTGAACAGAGTGCTGGTGGGTATCATCGTTCTATCTCCATTAGCCAGGGTGGGTGAGGCGCCCGCCCGGGCGCTATTTCCAATTGTCGATCATCACGTCATCGGGATGGGGCGCACCCTTGCCGGTTTCGAGCAGCGCCTTGAGGCTCAACAGGAAGGTTGCCCACTTGGTGCTGCAGTGGTGCATGAACTCGACCGGCTCCTTCCAGCCTTCGTGCTTGAACAGGACGATGGCGTAGTCATCTTCCTGCTTGAGATCGAAATGGACCTTGGTGCCGATCCATTCGGCCGGCCCATAGACCACCAGCCACGACACCCGCCGGCCGGGCACGAGTTCGAGGACCTTCATGTCGAAACCGCCGGCTGGCCCAAAGCGAAACGCGATCACGCCGTCGCTCTTGCTGTCCCCTGTGGTGTCGTTGGTCCACCAGGCGGACAGGCCCTCGATAGTGGCCAGTGCGTTATAGACGATGGTGGGGGACGACGACTTGATGCCGACGCGGTGCAGGATATCGGGCATTGTATTGCTCCATCTGGTTTGCATTTATCGCGACCACTTGGTGTGGCCATGAGTTAGGCTAAGCTCGCAAAGCCAAGGGGTGGGAGTGACAAGTGTGGCGGGATTTGCATGGACTCCCTGATCACGGCCGCAGCACGAGCGCTTGCTTCGGGTGATCCGCTCGGCGCCCTTAACCGGGTAGCGCTGCGCGACGATGCGCCGGCTTTGGCCCTGCGCGGCATCGCCATGGCGCAGCTTGGCGATCTGCCGCGGGCCAAGGCGCTGCTCAAAAGCGCCGCGCGCGCTTTCGGTCCCAAGCAGGCCATGGCCCGCGCCCGCTGCGTCGTCGCTGAAGCCGAGATCGCGCTGGTCTCGCGCGACCTGACCTGGCCCCAAAAGGCGCTCGAACGCGCCCGCATCACGCTCGACGAGCATGGCGACCGGGTCAACGCCACTCATGCCGGCTATCTCGAAACCCGGCGCCTGCTGCTGATCGGACGGCTCGACGAGGCCGAGCGCCTGCTTGGCGGGCTTGATCCCACGCCGTTGCCACCCGCCGCGCGCGTCGCCCATGAACTGGCCTCTGCCGGAATTGCCATCCGCCGCGTCAGGATCAAGGCTGCGCGTGCCGCGCTCACACGGGCCGGGCAGGCCGCCCGCGCCGCCGATATTCCCGCCTTGACCGCCGAAGTCGACAGCGCGGTGGCAGCCCTCGACACGCCAGCGGCGCGGCTCATCGCCCGCCACGCGGAACGCCCAATCCTGCTTGATGAGGTCGAGACGATTTTCGCCTCCGGCGCCCTCGTCATCGATGCCTGTCGCAACGTTGTGCGCCAGGGCGACAGCATCGTCCCCCTCGCCACCCGTCCGGTCCTCTTTGCGCTGGCCAGAGCTCTCGGGGAGGCCTGGCCCGCCGATGTGTCGCGCGCCACGCTGCTCGCCCGGGCGTTCGGCGCCAGGCATGCCGATGAGTCCCACCGCGCCCGGCTGCGGGTCGAGATCGGCCGGTTGCGTGCCGAATTGCAGGGGCTGGCGGACATCACCGCCACCAGTCAGGGCTTCGCCCTAACCCCACATTCGGGCGACCTCGTCGTGCTGGCACCGCCCGTGGAAGAACCTCATGCCACGGTGCTGGCATTCCTCGCCGATGGCGAATCCTGGTCGAGTTCGGCCCTCGCTATCGCGCTCGATGCCAGCCCGCGCACCGTGCAGCGCGCACTGGAGCAGCTTGCCGGCGCCGCCAAGGTGCAGTCGTTCGGGCAGGGCCGCGCCCGCCGCTGGATGACGCCGCCAGTGCTCGGCTTCCCGACAACCTTGTTACTCCCGGGTCCGCTGCCCAGCAGCTAGGCTGGTTCGCAGTTGAACACCATTAAGCCTGCGAGGACCTCTATGAAAACCCAACCGGCCGAAATCCTGCATGAATACGGACCCTTTCCGGGCATCGACAATGTGCATGGCCTCACCTTTGACGGCCAACAGGTCTGGTTCGCCTCGGGCGACAGGCTCAACGCGCTCGATCCCACGAGCGGCACGATCACACGGTCGCTCGATGTCCCCGCCCATGCCGGCACCGCCTTCGACGGCGAACACCTGTTCCAGCTCGCCGAAGACCGCATCCAGAAAATCAATCCCAAGACCGGAAAGGTCCTGACCACCATCCCCGCCCCCGGCAAGGGCGGCGATTCCGGCCTTGCCTGGGCCGAAGGCACGCTCTGGGTGGGTGAATATCGCGACCGCAAAATCCACCAGATCGATCCGCAGACCGGCGAAATCCTGCGCACCATCGCGTCCAACCGCTTCGTCACCGGCGTCTCCTGGCTCGGTGACGAGCTTTGGCACGGCACCTGGGAGGACGACCAAAGCGAGTTGCGGCGCATCGATCCGGCCGACGGCACGGTCATGGAGCGCCTAGCCATGCCTGCCGGCACCGGCATGTCCGGCCTTGAATCCAATGGCGTCGACCGCTTCTTCTGCGGCAGCGGCGATGCCGGCACTATCAGGGTCGTCCGCCGGCCCTGACCTCACTCGCCCTCGTCGGAGGATACGGCCAGCTTACGCTGCACGCGGTGCAGATAGACTTGCCGATCGAAGGGGTTGGGGCCGGAGCGCGGCCGGGCAGGGATGTCGCCGCTCACTGGCCGGCAATGGTCGAAACTGGCGTCGAAAATGCCCTCGCCACTGGTCAAGCCCGGCAATTGCTGCTGCACGCCGTGCACCTGCGCCGCCTGGATTTCACCTTCGAGGCGCGCCGTGGGGCCGCCAATTTCGGTGCTTTCCGTAACCGCCCCGGCGCGTCCGAGCACTCGCAAGATCGCACTCAACGTTGCAACCGGTACTTCCAACTGAAAGCGCTGGATCGGCTCGCAGACCAGCGTTCCGGCCTGACGCAGCGCATCCGCCAAAACCAGCGGTGTCAGGTTCCGGAAGTCGCCGGCGGTGGTCATCGGGGAGGCGTGCCGCACGTCGGTCATGGCGACATGGCAATCCACCACGCGCCAGCCATGCATCCCCTGTTGCAGCGTCTCGCGCACCGCCTCTTCCACCGCCCGGTAGAAGCCTGCCGGCATCTGCCCCGGATCGACCTCCAGCGCAAAGCTGACGCCGGCGCCGGAGGGCATCGGATCGACCCGCAGGCCGACCGTGGCCAGAAACGGATTGCTGTCCTTGAACAGATATTCCACCGCCGCGCCCGTTCCGGCCAGCCGTTCGACGCAGATGACGGTGGATTCCTGGAACGCAATATCGATGCCGAATTCGCCCAGCAGCGTCTGCTGGATCACCTGCTTCTGCACCTCGCCATAGAGCGAGACGAAAACCTGCTGCGCCTCGTCATTCTTGCGCAGGTTGATCAGCGGGTCCTGTTCGGCCAACTGGCTCAAGGCCAGCCACAGCGCTGCCCTATCGGCGGCATGCGCGGGCAGCACGCTCGTCTCTAGCGTTGGCGGCGCGAAGTGATGTGCCACCTGCCGCGGCGGCGGCACGCCGATGACGTCGCCGATGCGGATATCGCCCAGTCCCGACAGTTTGGCGATACGTCCGGCGCTCACGGTCGTTGCGGTATTGCTCTTGCCGCGCTCAAACACCTGGATCGCTGTGGCGCGGACCTCCCCACCGTTCACCGTCACCCTGTCGCGCACCTGCATGGTGCCGGAAAACACCCGCGCATACGCGATCTTGTCGCCCGCCCAACCGCGCTCGATCTTGAACACCGAGGCGGAGAGCGGTTCGCCGTCATCGCCGGTTTCGGCGGGCAACAGCTCGGGGATCGCCGCTATTAAGGGCGCGATGCCGGCGCCAGTCACAGCCGAACCGAAGAACACCGGATGCACCATGGACCTGCGGCTTTGCGCGCCCAATGTCTCGCGCAGCCGGGTGGCGTCCAGACCGGCCGGGTTGGTGACATAGTCGGCCAGCAGCGCGTCGTCACCTTCGCTCAAGCGCTCGATCAGCGCGGAGTGGAACGCGGCCTCGTCCGTGCCGAACTGGCTAAACTCCGCGTCCCGCTCGCCCTCGTCGACAACCGTGCCCATGGCCAGCACCGCCGGCGTCAGCCGTGCCTTTATCGCCTCCAACACCCCATCGCATTGCGCGCCGCGGCGGTCGATCTTATTGACGAAGATCAGTGTCGGAATGCCCAGTCGCTGCAGCGCCCGCATCAGCACGCGGGTCTGCGCCTGCACGCCCTCGACGGCCGAGACCACGAGGATCGCGCCATCGAGCACGTTCAGCACCCGTTCGACCTCGGCGATGAAATCGGGGTGTCCGGGCGTATCGATCAGGTTGACGGTGACGTCGCCGACAGCGAACGACACCACGGCCGCCTTGATGGTGATGCCGCGCTGGCGTTCGAGTGCCATGGTATCGGTTTGAGTATTGCCGTCATCGACGCTGCCGATTTTGTCGATGACGCCAGCCGCAAAGAGCAGCCGTTCCGTCAGGCTGGTTTTACCCGCATCGACATGGGCCAGAATGCCCAGATTCAAGGTTCGCATGGACCATCAGTTTCTCAAGATTTCGGATCGGGTTTCTTGATGAACTGAATCGGGACATTGCTATTCCTTCCGGGAACGGACGCGCGGCCAAACTACATCACCGGCTGCGGCGATGGCAAGTCGAGGCAAAACCGCTGTTGCCGTCACGCTGGCGCCACCGTAAATTGCCGCCATGCAAGCATTCGACCCCTATACCATCCTGGGCGTGCCGCGATCGGCCACCCCTGACGCCATCAAATCGGCCTATCGGCAAAACGCCCGGCTGACGCATCCGGATCGCGGTGGCGCGCCCAGTGCGTTCATCGTTGTGGTCAAGGCTTTTGGCGTTCTCGCCGATCCCGAGGCGCGGCGTTTGTTCGATGAAACCGGTATGGTCGATGAGGAGGGCGCGCGCTCTTATCGGCAGGAGGTGGTGATCATCCTCGCCGATATGTTCGACACCGCCGTCGGCACCGCGCTTGAGCTTGGCCTGCCGCTCGATCGGGTCGATTTCATCAAGCAAATGGCCGTGGCCCTAACCGGCCAGTCGGCGCAGGCGACGGAGCGCTGCCAGAAGCTCGATGCGGAAATTACCGCGCTGACCAGCCTGCGCGGCCGCATCAAGCGGCAGGACGAGCACCCCAATCTATTCGTGCAGCGGCTGAACGAGCAGGTGACCGCCAAGGTCAAAGACCACACCGCCGCCCGTCGCCGGCTGGCGCTGTTCGAAACCGCGGCGGCCGAGCTCGCCAACTACGATTCGGACGTGGAGCTGTTCTCGGCGCTGGAGCTGGAATAGCGACTATTCGTAGACCACGACCATCAGCGCCCGCGCTTCGGCCGGTCCGCCATTGCAGATCTCGTGCTCGACATCGGCGCGATAGCGCGCTGTCTCGCCCAGGCGCAGGGTTTGCTCGCCCAGCGCCGTCCGCACCGTCAGGCCCTCCGTCTGGGCGGTCAGGTGCTCATAGGTGCCCGCGGCGTGTGGCGCGCTCTGCAGCCTTCCCTTGGACGCCATGTCCAGCTCATACCATTCCACCCGCCCGGCCATGGCTGGCGGGCTCAGGATGCGCAATCGCCATTGCCCGTCCGGGCTCTTGATCTCGGGCGTCAGCGGCACCGACACCAGGTCGACCGGATTGCTTTGCCGATGCGCCACGCCGCCAGCGATCAGGTCGGCCATGTCGATCTTGAGTGCCTGGGTCAGTCCCCACAGCACCGCGAAAGTCGGGTTGGATTGGCCGCGCTCGATTTGCGACAGCATGGATTTGGAGACGCCCGACAAGGACGCAAGCCGCTCCAGCGTCAGGTGCCGCGCCTTGCGCTCGCGCTGGATTACCGGCCCGATATCGGGTGCCTCGGACGCCACCATTACCACTTCCACATTCGCCATTCTGGGTTTCACTTATGGTCTGGCGCCGCCGGCCTGCCAAGCGCAGCATGAGCCTGCAAACCTCATTCCGTTACGGCTTGACATATTTTCCGTTATAATGGAATTTCCTAGATATCGGAGTGTTGTCCCATGCAGCCAGATTTCACCACGCATATCCAGACCATCCTTGCCGATATCGAAGCGGCGGGCCTGACCAAGCGCGAACGCCAGATCACCGGTCCCCAGGGCGGCCGCATTGCACTGGCGGGCGGGCGCCAATTGGTCAACCTCTGCGCCAACAATTACCTCGGTCTCGCCGACCATCCCGAAATCATCGAGGCGGCTTCGGACGCGCTGCAGCGCTACGGTTTCGGCATGGCATCGGTGCGGTTCATCTGCGGTACGCTCGATCTGCATCGCGAACTGGAACAGGCGGTCGCCCGGTATCTCGGCAAGGATGACGCCATCCTCTTTGCCGCCTGCTTCGATGCCAATGGCGGCCTGTTCGAGACCCTGCTCGACGCCGAAGATGCCATCATCTCCGATAGCCTCAACCATGCCTCCATTATCGATGGCGTCCGGCTGAGCAAGGCCAAGCGTTACCGGTTTGTCACAAGCGATATGGACGATCTGGAAACCCAGCTCAAACAGGCCGTCAGCGACGGCGTGCGCTTCAAGCTCATCGTCACCGATGGCGTGTTTTCCATGGATGGCCACATCGCCAATCTCCCCGAAATCTGCGCGCTGGCGGAGCGTTACGGCGCCATGGTCGCCGTCGACGATTGCCACGCCACGGGCCATCTCGGCCCGCAGGGCCGTGGTACGCCCGCCCTGACTGGCGTCGGCAACCGGGTCGATATCGTCACCGGCACCCTGGGCAAGACCCTCGGCGGCGCCATGGGCGGTTTCATCGCCGCGAGCCAGCCGATCATCGACCTGTTGCGCCAGCGCGCCCGGCCCTATCTGTTCTCCAACGCCCTGGCGCCATCGGTGGCCGCCGGCTCGCTTAAGGCAATCGCCATCGCCGAAGCGGCCGATGACCGGCGCGAAAAACTGATGCGGCACACGCGAAAGTTCCGCGCTGGCCTCATCGATGCGGGCTTCGAACTGCTGGCGGGCGAAACCCCGATCATTCCCGTCATGCTGGGCGAGGCGAAGCTGGCGCAGGACCTTGCGGCCGAATTGGATAAGCGCGGCCTCTATGTCGCGGGCTTCTTCTTTCCCGTCGTGCCCAAGGGTAAGGCGCGCATCCGCACCCAGATGTCGGCGGCGCTGGAGGATGCAGATATCGATTTCGCCATCGGCGCCTTCACCGAAGCCGGCAAGCAATTGGGGATCATTTGATGCGCGCGCTGGTCAAGGCCAAAGCCGAACGCGGCATCTGGATGGAAGACCGTCCGGTCCCCGAGATCGGCCCCGAGGACGTGCTGGTCAAGGTACACAAGACCGGTATTTGCGGCACCGATATCCACATCTACAACTGGGACGAATGGGCACAGAAGACCGTGCCGGTGCCGATGATAACCGGCCACGAATATGCCGGCGAGATCGCAGCGGTGGGCAGCGAGGTCAGAAACCTACATATCGGCCAACGCGTCTCCGGCGAGGGCCATGTCGTCGGCATGAACAGCCGCGCCAGTCGCGCCGGCAAGTTTCATCTCGATCCGGACACCAAGGGCATCGGCGTCAATCTGCCGGGCGCCTTTGCCGAATTCGTCAAAATCCCGGCCTTCAACATCATCCCGCTGCCCGACAGCATCGATGACGAAATGGGCGCCATCCTCGATCCGCTTGGCAATGCGGTGCATACCGCGCTCGCCTTCAACATTGTCGGCGAGGACGTGCTGGTGACCGGCGCCGGCCCGATCGGCATTATGGGCGCGGCCGTCGCGCGGCATGTCGGCGCCCGTCATGTCGTCATCACCGACGTGAACCCGGAGCGCCTGACGTTGGCCGCCGAAGTCGCCGATGTGGTCCCGGTCAATGTCGCCAACCAGGACCTGCGCTCGGTCATGGACCGGCTCGGCATGAAAGAAGGCTTTGATGTCGGGCTGGAAATGAGTGGCGCGCCGGCGGCGCTGGACCAGATGATCGACCACATGGTGATGGGCGGGCGCATCGCGCTGCTCGGCGTGCCGTCGCGGCCCTTCATCTTCGATCTCGGCAAGATCGTGTTCCGCATGATTACGCTGCGCGGCATCTATGGCCGCGAAATGTTCGAGACCTGGCACAAGATGCTGGCGATGCTGGAGTCTCGCCTCGACGTTCGCAAGGTTATCACCCGCCGCATGCCGGCCGCCGACTATGCCGAGGCCTTCGAACTCGCTGCCAATGGTGAAAAAGGCAAGATCGTGCTGGAATGGTGAGGCGCCCCTAGTGGAGCCTCAGCGCCATCCAAGCCCCGGCGCGACATGGGTCAGGATAGCCTCGATGACGTGGGCGTTATAGTCGACCCCAAGCTGGTTGGGCACCGTCAGCAGCAGCGTATCCGCCTCGGCAATGGCTTCGTCCTTGGCCAGTTCCTTGATCAGCATATCCGGCTCGCCCGTATAGCCGCGGCCGAAGACGGCGCGCTTTTCCGGCTCGATATAGCCGAACTGATCCTCTTCATTGCGGCCATTGCCGAAATAGGCCCGGTCCATATCGTTGACCAGCGCGAAGATCGAGCGGCTGACCGAGACGCGGGGCTCCCGGGTGTGTCCGGCTTCCTTCCACGCTGCGCGATAGGCGCGGATCTGCTCAGCCTGCTGGATGTGGAACGGCTTGCCGCTTTCGTCGAACTTGAGCGTCGAGCTCTGCAGGTTCATCCCCAGCTTGGCCGCCCATACGGCGGTGGCATCGGTCGCGGCGCCCCACCAGATGCGCTCGTCAAGGCCCGGTGAGTGTGGCTCCAACCGCAGCAGGCCCGGCGGATTGGGAAACATCGGGCGCGGATTGGGCTGGGCAAAGCCCTCGCCCTTGAGCATGTCGAGAAACACTTCGGCATGGCCTCGTGCCATGTCGGCCTCGGTCTGGCCTTCGGGCGGGGCGAAGCCGAAATACTTCCAGCCATCGATCACCTGCTCGGGCGAGCCGCGGCTGATGCCCAATTGTAGGCGGCCACCGGCGATGAGGTCGGCGGCGCCGGCATCCTCGGCCATGTACATCGGGTTTTCGTAGCGCATGTCGATGACGGCGGTGCCGATTTCGATGCGCTTGGTCTTGGCACCGACCGCCGCCAGCAGTGGAAACGGCGATGCCAGCTGGCGCGCGAAATGATGCACGCGGAAATAAGCGCCATCGGCCCCCAATTCCTCGGCGGCAACGGCCAGGTCGATGGACTGCAGCAGTGCATCGCCGGCCGAACGGGTCTGCGATTGCGGCGATGGCGTCCAGTGTCCGAACGACAGGAAGGCGATGTTTTTCATGACGTGCAACCGGGCTGTGGGGCTTTGCGCGTTTGTGTCACGCAATAGCGGGCCGATCAATCGGCGTCCCCGGTATCCGCACCGTTCGCAATATCATGGCCAATGCTAGGCCAGGCCCGAGGCGACGCTCAATGCTTTGCCGCGCAACAGCGCGGCGTCCTGGCTCGGAGGCGCCCCGAACTGCCGGCGATACTCGCGGCTGAATTGGGAGGCACTCTCATAGCCCACGCGAAAGCCAATGCCGGTAACGTCATTGGGGTGAACAGCGAGCAGGAGCCGAGCTTCCTGCAGCCTGATCTGCTTTTGAAATTGTACCGGGCTCATGGCGGTGACGGCCTGAAAATTGCGGTAGAAGGCAGACACGCTCATGCCGGCGAACTGGGCGACGTCTTCGACGCGGAATGCCTGGCTGTAGTGTTCGCGAATCCAGCGTACCGCGCGGCCGATGTGGCTCAAATTGCTATCGGCAAGGCCGAGTTGGCGAATGGCCGCACCCTGTTCCCCCACAATCAGCCACCACAGGATTTCGCGCTTGATCATCGGGGCCAGCACGGCGATGTCGCGCGGCTGGTCCAGTAGTCGCAGCAACCGCACCACCGCATCAAGCAGTTCGCGTGACGCGTCGCTGACCACCATGCTGGATGGCACGCCGCCTGTCGCGACACTCACCGACGCCGCCTGCAACAGCAGTTCGGCGATGTTCGCAGGCTGCAGCACGAGTGCGAAGCCCAGCGCAGGGTGCTGCGGACTGACCTCGATATATTGACCCATGATCGGCAGGTCGAGGGAGGCAATCAGATATTGCCCCGCGCGATAGTCGTAGACACGATCGCCCAGCGCAATGCGTTTGCCGCCTTGCGCAATCAGCGCCATCACGGAGCCGGACATGGCTGGCGCCAGCTCCGTGTCGTCCTCGCTGGCAATCAGCACCCCATCGATCGGCGTGGTCATGTCGGGCCGCACATGCCGGGCAATCAGCGTTCGCAATTCATCGAGCATCGAGTGGCTCCTAGTTCGGCATATATTCTCGATAATAGTAGAATTAGGCAAGTAAAATGGAGTCTGGTTCTAACGGTGCGCTGCTGCCCGGTGGTTAAGTGTCCCCATCGAAATGAAGCCGGCACGAGCTTCCCGCTCGCTGCATGTCTTCAAATGCAAAAGGGAAACAACTATGAAAACCGTTATGATCACCGGCTGCTCCTCCGGTTATGGCCTTGAAACCGCGCGCTATTTTCACGAACAGGGTTGGAACGTGATCGCCACCATGCGTACGCCCAAGCCCAGCCTGCTGCCGCAGTCCGACCGTATCCATCTGGTCGCACTGGACGTTACCAACCCGCAGAGCATCGCTGCGGCGCTGGCCGCAAGTGGTCCCATCGACGTGCTGGTGAACAATGCCGGCATCAGTGTGGTCGGCGCTTTCGAGGCAACCCCGCTGGACTATATCCGCAAGGTGTTCGACACCAATACGTTCGGCGTGATGGCGATGATCCAGGCCATCCTGCCGCAGTTCCGCGCGCAGAAATCCGGCGTGGTGGTCAATGTCACCTCCAGCGTGACGCTGGCGCCGATGCCACTAGCCGCCGCCTACACCGCTAGCAAGATGGCCATCGAAGGGTTCACCGGGTCGCTGGCTCATGAACTGGCGGCCTTCAACATCCGCGCCAAGCTGGTCGAGCCGGGTTACGCGCCGACGACACGCTTTTCGCAGAATACCGAACTGCGGATCGAAGACCTCATCCCCGAGGCATATGCCGATTTTGCGCGCCCGATCTTTGAGGGCTTCGCACAGCCGGCCCTGGTGACACGGGAGATCGATGTCGCCCAGGGAGTGTGGCGGGCGGCCAATGACACATCCGGTCAACTCCGCTTCCCCGCTGGCCCCGATGCAGTCGCGCTGGCTGCAGGCAACTGAGGCTGACGGATCGCCGACAATCAGGCGCTCGCGCAGATTTCAGATCGCGCGGGCGTGTCCCCAGCATTGCTGCTGCCTCTTTGAGAAAGTGTGGCATATAGCGTTCGATCCACCGGGGACCGGTCCATGAAGCCCTACATTCTGGTCATCGATCAGAGCACGCTGGCAAGCTTTGCCTTCGTTTTCGATGCCGAGCAGAACATTGTCGGTATGGGCAAGATGGAGCTCACCCAGCATTATCCCCATCCCGGCTGGGTCGAGCAGGTCGGCGAGGAGATTTGGGCGACCTGCCTCTGGGCCTGCAAGACGGCTTTGCGCAAGGCCGGGATCACCGCCCGCGATCTCGCGGGCATCGGTATCACCAACCAGCGCGCCACCACGCTGATTTGGGACCGCGCCACGGGACGGGCAATCCACAATGCGGTGGTCTGGCGCGACCAGCGGACCGCGCCGCACTGCACCGCGCTCAAGGACGCTGGCCATGAGCCCATGGTCGCGCACCGCACCGGGCTGTTGATCCATCCCTATTTCTCCGCTTCCAAGGTCAAATGGCTGCTGGATAATGTCGAGGGTGCCCGCGCCCGGGCGGCCAAAGGCGAGCTGGCTTTTGGCACAGTCGACAGCTTTCTGATTTATCGGCTGACCGGGGGCAGGGTGCACGCCACCGACGCCACCAATGCCAGCCAGACCATATTGTTCGATATCGAGACCAATATTTGGGACCCCGAACTGCTGGATCTGTTCGACGTGCCGGCCAATATCCTGCCGCGCGTGCTCGACAGCGCCGACGATTTTGGCCTGACCGATCCGGGCGTGCTGGGCGCGGCCGTACCCATCCTGGGCGTCGTGGGCAACCAGCAAGCCGCGCTGATCGGCCAGGCCTGCTTCTTGCCTGGCATGCTCAAATCGACCTATGACGAGCACTGCTTTGTGCTGCTCAATACGGGCGACGACATCGTCCGCTCCACCCATCGCCTGCTGTCCACCATCGCCTATCGGCTGGACGGAAAATCGACCTATGCGCTGGAAGGCGCGATCGTTTCGGTGGGCGGATCGCTGCAATGGCTGCATGACGATCTGGAAATCTTCGACCACTGGGATCAGGTGGAGAAACTGGCGGCAGCCTCCGATCTGTCTTTGCCGATCTATCTGGTTCCCGCCTTTGTGGGGGCCGGGTCCGACTGGCGCGAGACCGACGCACGGGGCGCGTTGTTCGGCCTCAGCCGTGGCGCCAGGCCCCACGATCTGGTGCGGGCAGCGCTCGAAGCCGTCGGCTACCAGTCGCATGACCTGATCGAGACCATGCGCAAGGATTGGGGGCATGGCGGCGACATCGTCATTCGTGCCGATGGCAATATGATTGCCTCCGACTGGACGCTGCAATTTCTCGCTGACATCACCGAGGCCACCGTGGATCGCGCGCCTTTGGCCGACATGACGCCCTTGGGCGTCGCTTGGCTCGCGGGCTGGAAGGCCGGGGTCTGGCCGGACGCGGCGGGTTTTGCGGCGCGACGCGCCAGCGACCGGGAATTCCATCCCCGCATGGAGCCCGAACTGCGGCGCAACAAGCTCGACGGCTGGCGCGACGCCGTCCAGCGCACGCTGCCGGAAACCGCCGATTGACCTGTAACCGCGGTCGGCTTTTGAGGCCGCGCAAAAAACACCGCGTTCATCCAGCCAAATCCGCAAAGCCGATCTGGAAAGCGGCAAAAGTTCGCAATCGACAATGTCTACTGGTTTTATAGACTAAACTGCATGACCCGCGCCGAACCGCGCCATGCAGGAGACCGAGATGACCGCTGCGCCCACTTCAGTCTGGTATACCCGCTGCCCGGCGCCAACGCCGTTGTCCATTGCCGCTCAACTCGGTTGGGTTGAGGAAACCTTCAAGACGCGCGGCGTCGCCGTAGCCTCGATCCGCGATAGCAAGGACAAGGCAATCCGGCAGAGCCATTTCGACCACAGCCTCGATTGGTCGTTCCGCCAGGGCGGCAATATCCCGCCGATCTGGGCTCGCTCGACGGGCCGGCAGACCCGGTTGGTGGGCCTGACCACCACCGATGAATTCCAGGCCGTCATCACCTTGCCGGGCACCGGCATCACCACGGCGCGCGATCTCAAGGATCGCAAACTCGGCGTGCCGCGCCAGGCCGAGGGCATTATCGACGTGCAGCGCGCCACCGCGCTCAAGGGCATTGTTTCAGCGCTGACGCTGGAGGGGCTGACCGCCAAAGACGTCGAACTGGTCTATCTCGACAGTGCCGAGCCACTGCTGCTGGAGATCGGCAATGCAGCCTTCCAAGGCCTCGCGCGCCGTTACCCCTATGGCGATGAAGTGCTGACGCTGGCGCGGGGGCAGATCGATGCGTTCTTCGTCAAAGGCGCCGAAGGCTTGGTGCTGGCCAACCAGATCGGCGCCGTCATCGTCGCCGAATTCGGCTTCCATCCCGACGCCAAGATCCGCATCAACAACGGCACTCCACGCCCGCTCACGGTCGATGCCAAATTCGCCGATGAGCGGCCGGACCTGGTGGCCGAACTGATCGGGGCCGTGCAGCGCATCGATGGCTGGGCGCGCGCCAATCCGAATGACGCGGTGCGCTATATCGCCCGTGAACTGGGGGTTGCCGAAGATGCCATCTGGGCCGCCAATGGACCTGATGTTCACAAGCACCTGGCGCTGACCCTAGATGACGAGCAGATCGCCGCCATTGCCCATTTCAAGGATTTCCTCCTGGAATGGGGCTTCCTATCCGCCGATTTCGACGTGGCTGGCTGGGTCGATGCCCGCCCGCTGGAGGCGGCCCTGCGCCGACACGCGGCATGAGCGCGCCCGTCCTCGTCACTGGAGCGACCGGGCGGCTCGGCCAGTTGATCGTCGCCCGCCTCGTCAGCAAGAACCAGCACGTGCGCGTACTCACCCGCCGCCCCGGTCACGCGCGGGCCCTGTTCGGCACCAGCGTCGAGGTCGCTGCCGGTGACTTTGCCGATCCCGTCAGCGTCCGCGCGGCCGTTCGCGGGGTTGGTCGCTTGCTGCTGTTGTCGCCGCTCAGCGGCACTTTGAGCATCGACCAGATCGGCGTGGCGGAAGCTGCAACAGCGGCCGGCGCCACCCGCATCGTCAAGATTTCGGGCTCGGACTGGACCATCGATCCGCCGGGCCTGTCCATCTCGGGGGACGCCCATGCTGCCGTCGAATGGCGGCTGCGCGGCCTGCCGATCGAGCATGTGTCGCTGCGCCCCAATGCCTGGATGCAGGTATCGCTGCCCAATTTGATCCGCCAGGCCGAGGCCGGGCAGATGCTGTCGGCCGGCTATTGCGGCGCCGGGATCGCCTTCATCGATGAGCGCGACATCGCCGATGTGGCGGTGCACCAATTATTGGCCCGCGATATCGTCAGCAAGCCCGCAATCCTGACCGGCCCGGCGATTGTGGACCTGCGGGCGATTGCCGGCATCCTCGCCCGTTTGCTGCATCGCCCGGTTGCCGTCGCCGATGCTGCGGTGCCCGCCATCATCGCCACCGATGCCAGCTTCGAACATCGCGCGGTGGCGCAGTTCAAGGGGCTGATTGCCGCTGGGCGCGCCGCCTATTCCACCGAGGCGGTCAGCAGCATCCTCGGCCGGGCCCCGCGCTCGGTGGAGCAATTCCTCACTGAGCACCTCACCGCCGCCTGCTTCGCCGAGCCGCGCACCGGCGCTCGTAACTGAGCAAGCCCCCAAATAATTTCCGATTAGAAGGTCATCCATGTCCATCGTCATCTTCGGCGCCTCAGGCAATATCGGCAGCAACATCCGCAAGGAAGCGCTCAGCCGCGGCCATCGCGTCACCGCCGTCACCAAGAACACCAGACTCGATCCAACCGAGAACCTGACGCCGCTCAACGCCGATATCGCCAATGCCGATGACGTCGCCAAGATCGTCGCCGGCCATGATGCGGTGATCTCGGCCTATAGCCCCGGCCTGCGCAATTACTCGGCCGAGGACGCCGCTGCACTGATCGAAAAGGCCCACCAATCCCTGTTTGCGGCCGTCAAGCAGGCCGACGTCAAGCGCCTCATCATCGTTGGCGGCGTCGGTAGCCTTGAGGCCAGCCCCGGCGTCGACGTGGTCGACAGCGATTTCTACCCCGCCGGCCACCGCGCCCATACGCTGCGCAACCGCGAAATTCTGCGCAGCCTCAAGCGCGGCGAGCATGATCTGGACTGGACCTATGTCTCCCCGCCATTGGAGATCAAGGCCGGCGAGCGCACCGGACAATTCCGCCTCGGGCAGGATCAACTCCTGCGCGACCAGAACGGCGACAGCCGTATTTCCGAGGCCGATTTCGCCATCGCCATCCTCGACGCCCTCGATCAGGGCACGTTCAAACGCCAGCGCTTTACCGCCGCCTACTGAGGTTCACCGATGACCGATTTTGCGCCCTATATCGAACGCGCCGAGGCGCTGGGCCGCCGCTTCGCGCTGACCGCCAGGCATTATGACCAGACCGGCGATTTCCCCTTCGCCAATTTCGATGCCCTGTTCGAAGCGGGTCTTTTGGGACTGGTCACGGCGCCGGAACATGGCGGGCTAGGCGGCGGCTTGACCGAAGCCCTCGCGGTCATTTCGGCCATTGCGCGGGGCGAACCGTCCACCGCTCTGGTCCTCGCCATGCACTATAGCCAACATTATTCGATCCGCGTTTCGGACACCTGGCCCGCCCATCTCGTGGCGCGGGTTACCAAGGCCAATCGCGAAGGTGTTGCCCTTCTCAATGCCGCCCAGGTGGAGCCGCGCGTCGGTTCGCCCTCGCACGGCTCGCTGCCCGAAACCATTGCACGTCGTGTTGGCAACGAGTGGCGTATCACCGGCCACAAGACCTATGCGACCGGCATTCCGCTGCTGAAATGGATTGCCGTGCTGGCGGTGACCGACGAGGCCGAACCGCGCCTGGGCTCGTTCCTTGTGCCGGCAGACAGCGCCGGCCTGCGGGTGGAAAAGACCTGGAATGCCACCGGCATGCGCGCCACCAATAGCGACGACCTGATCCTCGACGACGTGGCAATTCCGCTCGAAGACACGCTCGAACTCGCCCCGGCCACCAAGGGCCTGCAGCGCGATGAGCGGCTCGGTGCCTGGTATTTTGCCCTCGTGCCCTCGATCTATGACGGCGCGGCCCGCGGCGCCAAGGATTGGCTGATCGAGTTCACCACCACCCGTGCCCCAGCCAGCCTCGGCGCGCCGCTTTCGACCGTGCCACGCATTCAGGATGGCCTCGGCCAGATTGAGGTCTACCTCACCACCAATCGCCGCCTGCTGCGCTCGATCGCCGAAGATTTCGACAACGGCCGCCCCTTCGGCCCCGATGCGGCCGCCGTCAAGCATGTGGTGATCGAAAACGCCATCCTCGCCACGACACTGGCCCTCGACCTAGGCGGCAATCCCGGCATCAGCCGCGACAATCCGCTGGAGCGCCACCACCGCGACGCGCTCTCCGGCAAGGCTCACGCGCCGCAGAACAACCTGGTCCGCACTATCCTCGCCAAGTCCGTCCTGGCCCGTTACGCCGCCACACCCACCGAGACCATCGAGCCGGTCCCGGTGCGCGCCACCCATCCGCCACGGCTCGTCGCCGTGGGCAGTTCCTGAGGCTTTCATGCGCGTCGGGCAGGGCGCCAAGCCCCCTTGACTAGTTGCCGACCATCACCACCGGCCCCTTGTCGGGCAGGCCGACAGCCGGCATGTCCGAAAAGCTCAGCGTGGCGCCGGCGGGGACATTGTCGACGACGCCAGTGGGACCGCCGGCGGTGTTGGCCTGCTCGTTGCCCGCCGACATGGTGACTTCCGAGCCGTCTTCATTCGGATTGGACTGCTTCTCGCCCGTCTGCGTGCCACTGGCCTCAAATTGCCCCATGATGTCGCTGCCGCCTTCGAGCTGGCTTTGTGCGGAGGCCACTTCGGTGGCCATGTCGACATCGTACGGCACCTCATAGGCCCGCGGCGGGCTGATGACGATCTGGTTGTCGTCGATCTCCTCGACCCACAGATAGATATGGCCGGGCGTATCACGCAACTTGTCCGGCTCGACGATGCGCGTCGCCAACAGGCTGAACCGTGTGGGCATGGTGCTGGTCGAGGCCCAACCCACCACGCCAGTAATGGCGATATAGGAGCCGACGAACACCAGCGCCGTCAGCACGATCGCGCCCGCCTTGATCCACCAGCGCCACAGCGAGGCAATATTCAGGCTCAGCAGCAGCACCGCCAGCAGCACATAGGCACCCACCGTGCCCGCGATCGCGGTCATCATCATTTGCGGACCGCCTGGATCAACGAGGCGGGGCGGGTATTGATATCCGAAACCTCGCCGTCGGCATCGAGGGTAAACCGCACGGCGGTCTGTTCGTCGCCTTTGCGCGTCAGCGTCAGCGTGTCGTAATAGACCACCGACAGCTTGGGATTGATCTTCTCCACCTTGACCGTCACCGGCACGGGGGCGCCGGTTTCGTCGGTATATTTGTAGACATTGATGATGTACTCGCCCGGCACGATACGGCGGACCGTCACGGTTTCCTGGTTGAGCGGGAAAGCCAGCGTCTCGCCATTGACCTCGATCTTGTCGAGATAATTGCCGCGATCGTCACGGTCGAGCGTCACGAAGCCCTTCTGCATCGAGTGATACCAGACGACGTCGCCGCCAGGCTCCTGCACATAGGTGTCGATGTCGTCCGGATTGTTGTCCGGCCAGGTGACCGTCACCAGGATCTCAGCCTTGACCTCGACGTCGCCTGCCTTGGCATCGGGGCGGATCAGCGCAAAGGCGATGAACAGCATGACCGCGAAGCCGAGCAGGGCGTTGAACAGGATATCGGTGAACGGCACGAAAGTGCCGTCCTCGCTGCCCCCCGAGAACAGGCTCGTCTCATGCATGAGCGGGCTGCTCCAGCGCCGACACGACGTGGATTTCGGTCGTCTCGGTGATCATCTCGAACAGCTCGCCGATGGAATTGTCGAGCAGGTAATATTCGAGCTTGAGCAGCAGTGCGCTGGCAATGCCCGCCACCGTGACGTTCAGCGCCACCGCCATGCCGCCGGTCATGCCACCAAGCGCGGACCGCAAGGTGTCGCTTTCGAACGATGTCAGCGCCGAGATCGGAATGAGCATCAGGATGAAGCCGATGGCGGTGCCGAGCAAAGCCAGGCGCAACAGCGCCTCGGACACGAACAGCCCCAGCTTTTCGCGGTCGCGCAGCTTGTCGGCCAGAGAGCGCAGCAGCAGCGTCTGGTCGACATGGCGTTCCGACTGCAGGCGCCGCTTGCGGATAATGTTGATGATGTGATTGGTCATGATGCCCGGTTCAAGCACCATGCCATTGCCGGTCATCACGCGGTCGCCCTCGATACGCAGGCCGCTTCCGCTCTCGGCCACGACAATGTCGCGCACCTTGCGGGCGCGCACCAGTTCGCGCGAAATCACCACGGTCTGATAGAGGCAATGCAGGCCTGTCAGGCAGAAGATCGCGAAGATCAGGATCGACACGCGGGTGTGGTCGGTCGCCAGCACCAGTTGCAGCAGGCCGAAATACCACAGCACAAACAAGCCAAGCGCGATAAGCACGTTGAGCAGCAGGAAGCGAAGAAGAGGCCCGAAATCTTCAATCTCCGAGGCCGAGCCGATAAAGGCCCTGGTCACATTCGCCATGCTTTCTCCCTAGCCAATTGGGGCCGCGGTTCCCGTTGCTTGCCGGGCCGCCCGTTTTGTCCCAATTGCCTAGCACGACCAGCTTGCCGGGCGCTCATAGCCTCTTCCAATGCTTCCTATTGCTTTTTATCGCCTCCAAAAGGGTATTGGCTGGCTACGGTTAGGGTGTCGCGTGCGTCGCGTCAGCGCTGGCTGACGTCGATCCGAAAGCCGACGCTGATGACCTTTTGGGCGGACAACGTGGCGCCCAGACAGCCACGGTTGCCAGAATCAGCGATTGCGCCCTTCGCTTGCCGTCGGAGCGCCGTGGGCAAATTTGTCGCGGCGCTATTATACATTTGTGTGATTTGGTTATGTCCATCAATGTGTTCTACTGACATGTCAGTGGAACTATTGAACATGGATGTCACCCTAAAGCAGTTGCAGATTTTTCAGGCGGTTGTCGTTGCCGGTTCCATCACCAAGGCCTCCCGGCGCATCGGCCTGTCGCAACCCTCGATCTCCCAACAGCTTGCAAAGCTTGAAGAAAAGCTCGATGCGCAACTGATCCTGCGCAATCGGACCGGCACCATCACCCTGACGCCATCGGGCGAATACTGGTTCAAGGCCAGCACCGATCTGCTCGGTCGTATCGAGGGGATGATGGAAGAGCACCGCCGGCGCTTCCTCCTGAACACCGTCACCTGGCAAATGGGCGTCACCCCGACACTGCGCGGCCGCTTCGTGGCCGCAGCAGCCCGCATCGCCGCCAAGCAGCCGGGCTTCGTCAAATTCGAAATCAAATACGCCGTGACCAGCACCGAACTGGTGCAGCAACTCCGGCTGCATCAGCTCAATTGTGCCATCGTCAGCGAAGATGCCATCACCGACGACCGCAGCTCCTTCGCCATCGCCAAGCTGTTTGACGATCCGGTGGCCTGGCTGGTTCCAGCCTCGGTGCCGCTCGCGGATATCAAGAACGCCATGAGTCGCCAGCGCCCGCAGCAGTTGAACGGGCCGCTCAACTACTTCGTCAATATTGATGGCAATGTGTCGCTGCGCACCAAATCGGACGATTGGTTCCGCCATAACCTGCCCGGCGCAACGCCGACCTTTTCCGCCATGACCTATACGGCGGCCGTCGACATTGTCGCCGAGGGACTGGCGACCACGCATTGCCCGCTGTCGCTGCTGCCAAACCTGCCGACCGATGTGCTCGAAGCCCTGCAGATATTGCCGATTCCCAATTTCAGCCGCAGCATCGTGCTGGCCATGCCCAAGCACCTGATGAGCCTGCGCCCTTACGCCGAGATTTTCCGCGGCATCGAGCATTTCTGCAAGACCGAATACCTCAAGGAAATGGTGCCCCAGGAAGCGCACGCATTCTCCATGGTCGGGTAACGCCGACCGGGCGTCCTCGATTTCTCCTATGACGAAGATAGGCGAAATTTGAGCAGCCACAGTGTCACATGCAGGTCTCTACAAAAAACGCTCCTAAGGGGGGAGACCAATGTTAAGAGGCAAAAATCTGTTGCGCGGCTTGGCCGTTGCAGCACTGCTATCGGCTGTGCCTGCGGTATCGAGCTACGCCGAAGACGCCACACCCGCGCGCCTGGCCGCGGCCGGCTCTGAGGCAGAGGCCGGTAACTGGCTGATGGTGCATCGCACCTACGATGCCAACCGCTTCTCGCCGCTCACCGATATCACCACCGACAACGTCTCCGGGCTGAAACTGGCCTTCGCCGTGCCGCTGGGCGGGCTTGAGCCAGCCGGTTTCGGTATTGGTGCGGTTGAATCCACGCCACTGGCCAAGGACGGCTTCCTCTACATCACCGATCCCTGGGGCACGCCCTACAAGATCGATGCAACGTCCGGCACGCAGGGTAAAGTGGTCTGGGTCGGCGATACCGGCATCGACAAGGACCCCAACCGGGGCATCTTGCTGGCCAGCCGTGGCCTGGCGCTATGGAACAACCTGGTCATCGTGGCGCTCAATGACGGCCGCGTCATGGCCTTTGACGACGAGACCGGCGACGTGGTGTGGGATCAGCAGATCGCCACCGAGCAGGGTGAAGGCTTCACCAATGCGCCGCTGGTGGTCAAGGACAAGATCCTTGTCGGCCAGAGCTATGGCGACTGGGCCACGCGCGGCTGGATCGCCTCGCTCGACGCCAAAACCGGCGAAGAAGTCTGGCGCTTCTATACCATTCCGGAGCCGGGCCAGCCCGGCAGCGAAACCTGGCTCTGCGACCAGACCGGCAACCCCGATTGCTGGAAGACCGGTGGCGCCGCCGCTTGGGTCACCGGCTCCTATGACGAAGCCTCCAACACCATCTATTGGGGCACGGGCAACCCGGTGCCGATGTATGATCCCGAATACCGTCCGGGCGACAACCTCTACTCGAACTCGTCGCTGGCGCTCGATGCCGATACCGGCGCGCTCAAGTGGCACTTCCAGTACACGCCCGGCGACTACATGGACTATGACGAAGTCGGCGTTCAACTGCTGATCGACACCAAGGTCGATGGCGAAGACCGCAAGGTTCTGGCCCATTTCGGCCGCAACGGCATCTTCTACACGCTTGATCGTACCAATGGCTCGTTCATCAATGCCACCAATTATGTCACCAAGCTGAATTGGACCAAGGGTATCGATCCCAAGACCGGCAAGCCGGTGGAGTACGACAGCACCAAGTCCCTGCAGGAATATGCGGCGGGCGCCAACCGGCGTGGCGGAGAGGGCATGGAAACCTGCCCGAACATCCAGGGCGGCATCAACTTCTGGCCCACCGCCTATGACAGCACCACCGGCATCGCTTATGGCGCCGGTATCGAAGGTTGCAGCAAGGTGACCAACGATCCGGTTGCACCGGCCGATGTTTCGGGCGGCGCGATCTTCACCGGCGGCGCGGCGGCTGGTGCTGGTGTGCAGGCTGGCTCGATCTTCGGCTTCAACGTTGCCACCGGCGAGCAGACCATCAAGGTCGATCGCCCTTACCCGAACTATGCCGGTGTGCTGGCCACTCCGGGCCTGGTCTGGACGGGCGAACTGGACGGCACGTTCGGCGCCTATGACGCCAAGACGCTGGAGCAGAAATGGTCCATCAATGTCGGCAACGCCTTCGAAGCCCCGCCGATCTCTTTCTCCATCAATGGCAAGCAGTATATCGCCATTGCGGGCGGCGGCATGGGTAGCGCCTCGTTCGGTCATCCCGAGCTGGAAAACAAGTCGTCCTCGAACATGCTCTACGTCTTCGCGCTCTAAGCGAAGCCGTATCATTCAAAAATGCCGGGCGTTGCAACGCCCGGCAAACCCATTTCAACTCCAGGACCGCTCGTCATGCTCTCTTTCGCATCCCGCACCAAATTTCTGCTCGCGGCCGTTCTGGTGGTCGCAGCGCCCGTCGCGGCATTTTCGTTCCAGCCGCCAGCCGGGACCACCACCAAGGCCGCACCCGCCGCAGCCACGGACAGGACGGCAACCGGCGATCCGGCGGCGCTCGACAGCTATCCGGTGACCGAATTCATGGACGTGTCCCTGCTGCAGGGCGCTGACGTTACGCGCGGGCACGAGGTCTTCAACAGGGTCGGGATTTGCCTGTCCTGCCATGGCTGGAACGGCGACGGCATGGGCAAGAACCCACGCTCGGAAGGCGAGGCCGCCAAACTGCGCGAGAGCCAGCTCGATACCCAGAGCTTCCTCGATATCATCAGTTGCGGCATTCCGGGCACGCCGATGCCCTACCATAACAGCCAGGCGTACAAGAAGCCCGACGTCTGCTTTGGCCAAGTGATGGCCGATTTTGAACCCGCCGACGCACCACGCAAGGGCAAGAGCATTCGCCCGGCCGACCTCATCAATCTGGTTGCCTATATCCAGACCCATATCCAGGGGAAGGGTGCGACGACCTTGGCGCAGTGCCAGGACTATTTCGGCGCCAGCGCCAGCAAGACCTGCACCAACCTCGAGTAGATGAGCATGGTTCAGCGTTCGGGTTTGGACTGGCTTGCCGCGGGATGCATGCTGGCTTTGCTGGGTGCAGGGCCGGTGCTGGCGCAGTTCGATCCGGCGCTGGTGCCCATTTTTTCCATCTGGGACGTCAAGCTTGGCCAACCGGTGAGCCAGATCCCCGATATGGAAGTGGTCGACATCGCTTGCGGCACCAATGGCGGCCCGCCGGCACAGATGATCGGCAGCTTCGCCAATTTCGCCAAATGCGCCCCCGAGCCATCGGGACTGCATGAAATCTATTTCGCCAATGACGACGAGATCGACTACATCGCCAAGGCCATGGAGAGCGAATACAAGGTGCTGCAAGGCGGCACCTCGATCTACGCGCATCCGGTGATCGTCTCGGTGCTGGTGGACGAGGGCGGCATCGTGCGCGGCATTCGCGTGGTGACCGACGAGCGGGCCAGCCTGCGCGAACGGCGCGTCGCGGTGACGTTGGCGCGCAACCTCAAGGGGCGCTACGGCAGCTGGAAACAGACCTGCGAGAATATCCCCCTGCAGCCGGGCGAAAACCGCGTCGGCAACCAGTTCGAACATGAATTGTGCACGGCCGACAATACCGATATCGGCCAGCGCATGCGGCTGGAATCCAGCTATCTGCGCAAGAAGGGCCAGGAAACCATCAATACCGAGACCCAGAAGGTCAATGAGGGTTATTTCCAGAGCCAGACGCGCCTGGAAGTGGTGGAGGCGCCCTATGAGCCCGTCCAGCCGCCAGCCTGAGCTATTGCTGCTGCTGCCCGTCCTGCATGAAATTGTGCATCATGGTGGCGCCGGCAAACGCCTCGTTGCCAACCTTGGCCTGCGTGAAGCGGGAGCCCGCAACCGTTGCGCCAGCAAAATCGGCATTGCGGATATCGGCGTCGAAATAGTCGGTCAGCGTTATGGTGGAGCCCGCAAAGCTGACGCCCGCGCCGTTGACCTTGATGAAACGCGCGTTGTCGATCCGCGTATCGACGAATTTGGAGCGGCCGATGCTGGCTTGCTCGAAATTGGTGCGCAGCAGCGACGCCCCGGTCAGGTCGGCATTGTTGACCCGCGCTTCCTTGAGCACCGCATCGTCGAGCGTCGCGCCCATGAGGCTGGCGCCGGTCATGCGCGCATGCTGCATTCTGGTGCCGCTCAAGTTGGCATTGTCGAATTTGGCGCCCGACAACTGCGCCTCGTAGAACAGCCCAAAATGCACATCGGCGCCGATAAAGCTGGCCCCGCTCAGGTCGGCCAGGTTGAAATTGGCGCTATCTGCCTTGGCGCCGTCGAAGATCGCCCCTTTGAGGATCGCTCGGTGAAACGTCGCCCCGGTCAGGGTGGCGCCGGTGAAATCGACGCCGGACAGGTTGGCCTTTTTGAACCGCGCATTGGTCAGATCGCACCCCTTGCATTCCTTGCGGGCGCCGCTGAGCAGGTCTTCGACGGGGTCGGCAAGAGCCGCGCCCGGCAGCACCGCAAGGGCAGCAATCAATATCGCGGCAACACGTTTCACCGTCGTTCTCCTGGCTTTTGCGATCCCATTATAGGCCGGAGCAGCGCGCGGTGTCGTAAACAACAACATTGGAGGAAGTGATGGTTCGCAAATCTGCCTGGCTCTTATGCCTGATGCTGCTGGCAGCGCCGGCGATGGCGCAGGACGCCGATGTGGTGACCGGCCCGGCTCGCGCCATCGATGCCGATATCATCATGGTGGGCACGCAACGGGTCATCCTCTATGGCGTCGACGCGCCCGAACGCAGCCAGTTCTGCACTGTCGGCACCAAGAAGTGGGGCTGCTGGGACGAGGCGAGGAACACGCTGACCGGCATCCTGTCGACTGGCGAGGCGAGCTGCACTCTGTCTGGTGAACCCGATCCGTTCCACCGCCGCTACGGCGTCTGCAAGATCGGCGACAAGGATGTCGGCGCCGAATTGATCCGCAGCGGCATGGCCATGGCCTTTGTCGAACAGGCCGACGATTACTCCGCAGTCGAAGAGGAGGCCCGCACCGCCGCCGTCGGCCTGTGGCAGCCGGGCGCCAAGTTCGATACGCCCTGGGCCTGGCGCAAGCGCAATCCCGGTGGGTTTCGGTAGGGGCGTTCTTCACCTCTCCCTTGGGGGAGAGGTCGGCGCGCAGCGCCGGGTGAGGGGGCCTTCCTCAGGCACCTCACCCAGTAAAGGCCCCCCCACACCCGACCCAAGAGGGTCGACCTCTCTCCCAAAGGAGAGGTGAAGAAGGCCCAAGCTCAGCCCTGCATTCCAGGCACCACAGCCCCCGGCGCCAGGCGCGACAGCGCGATATAGGCGTCGGTCAAACTGTTCACGCCCGCCCGTGCCATCAGCTCGGCGGGTGTGGCGTTCTCCAGCACATCGCCCTTGTTGATCAGGATGATCCGATCAGCCTGCTCGACCTCCTCCACCAGATGGGTTGCCCACAGGATCGAGGTGCCGCTCTGGTCGCGTACCTTCTGCATATGCGCGATCATGTTGCGCCGCGTCACCGCATCGAGCCCCACCGAGGGCTCATCGAGCAACAGCAATTTGGGCCGGTTGAGCAAAGCGCGGGCGATCTCGACGCGACGCTGGTTGCCACCCGACAGGGTGCGGACCTGCCGCTTCAGCAGGTCGGCGATTTCCAGCAGTTCGGTGACATGGGCAATACGCTCGGCCAGGTCCTTGCCGGAAAATCCGAACAGGCGGCCGTGAAACACCAGATTGGCCTTCACCGACATATCGAGATCGACCGAGCGCGCCTGAAACACCACGCCCAGATCGGCCAGGATGCGCGACGCGTTGGCCTTGTAGTCGAGCCCGAATACCGAGACCGTGCCAGCATCAGGCGCGAACAGGCCGGCGGCAATCTGGAACAGGGTGGACTTGCCGGCCCCGTTGGGCCCCAGCAGCCCGACGATCTCGCCCGGCCCGATGGCAAAGTCGATGGCGTTGAGGGCCTTGATGTCCCCATACGACTTGGTGACGTCGACGAAGGCGATAACCGGTTCGGACACTGGAGCCGTCATGCCTGTTGCGCTGCGCATATGTCCATTCCAGTTCACTAGCCTTTGGCTACCATCGGCGGACATAGGCGATCCCTATACTCAATATTGCCTGCGCAAGGTTGCTTGAAATGGTGCTCATGCAGAAGGTGCCGATAGGCATAATCAATAATTGCCATAGGCACCTGGGGGATTTAATCGTGAAATCATTGTTTAAGACTGCGTCCGTTCTTTTCGTCGCCATGGGCATTTTCGCCCAGCCGGCCGTCGCCGAAGGCAACCTGGCCGCCAATGGCACCGACCTGACGCTCAGCATCGATACCGAAAACCTGACCTTCTCGCAGAACGAATGGCAACTCGAAACCGGCAAGTATTACCGGATCGACATCACCAGCGATGGCGGCGAGGAAATCGCCGTGGTGGCGCCCGAGCTGTGGCGCAATTCCTGGATAAACCAGATCGTGGTCAACGATCTCGAAGTGAAGGCGGCCGATCTCTACAGCGTCGAGTTCGATGACGCTGGCACCTTCAACATCTCCTTCGTTCCGGTACGGCCGGGCGAATACAAGATCTATGTCCCCGGCTACGAAACCCGTGGCCTGACCGGCACGTTCATCGTCAAGTGAGGGGACTGAGATGAAGCGTCTGGCAATACTGGCGGCCGCGGCTTTTGCCACCGCCATTTCTGCGCTCCCGGCCTGGGCCGCAGGCACCGGCATGATTTTCGTGTCGACCGAAAAGGGCAACGAGGTCGTGGTGCTTGACCAGGACCACAACATCGTCAAGCGGATCGAAACCTCGCGTCGTCCGCGCGACATGCACTTCAACGCCGACAAGAGCCTGCTTTACGTTGCCTGCGGCGACGATGACGTGATCGATGTCATCGACGTGGCGACGCTCGAAGTGGTCGATCATATTCCGACGGGCCCGAGCCCCGAAGTGTTCGCCTTCTCGCCCGACGAAAAGCAGATCCTGGTGTCCAACGAAGAGGATTCCCGCCTCGAAGTCATCGACATGGAAAGCCGCCTGTCGGTGCAGGACATTCCGACTGGCGCCGAGCCCGAAGGCGTGATCGTCAGCGCCGATGGCAAGACCGCCTACGTGACCTCCGAGGTCGCCGACATGGTGCATGTGGTCGATACCGCTACCGGCGCCGTGACCAAGAACATCCTCGTCGGCACACGGCCGCGCCGCTTCATCCTGACCCCCGATGGCTCCGAACTCTGGGTGAGTTGCGAGCTATCCAGCGAAATTTACATCATCGATACGGCGACCAACGAGATCAAGGGCGACAGCCTGATCTTCGTGCCGCCGGGCTTTCGCGAGGAAGACGTGACGCCGGTGGGCATGGCCATCACCAAGGATGGCTCCAAGGTTCTCCTCAGCCTCGGCCGCGCCAACCATGTCGCCATCATCGATGCCAAGAGCCATGACGTGCTGCAATATGTTCTGGTGGGCAAGCGGGCCTGGTCGGTTGATCTGTCGAGAGACGAGACCAAGGCCTATGTGGCCAATGGCCTCTCCGACGACATCACCATCATCGACATGGCCTCGATGAAGCCGGAGATTTCGATCCCCGTCGGCCGCGTTCCGCACTCGGTGATGATCGATGATTAGGCCATTGGCTACCAGCATGCTGGTTTTCTGCATGCTCGGCGGCGTCGCGCTTGCCGAAGGGCCGGTCACAATCGGCTATCTCGGCCTGCAGGACGATCCGCGCTACCATCCGGACATCGTTTATACCCGCATCGAAATCGCTCCCGGCGGCAATCCGATCGATGGGGCCACCATGGGTGTCGAGGACCTCAAGGTGGTTTCCGATGCAGTTGGCCAGACCGTGGCACTCGACCATCAGGAAGCAGCCGATGCGGCGAGCCTCACCGCCAAGGTGCAGGCCATGCTCACGGCGGGCGAGCATTTCATTATCCTCGACCTGCCGGCTGAGCTGGTCGAGCAAGTCGCGACGGCCACTAAGGACCTGCCCGTCACGCTGATCAACGCCACGGCGCCCGAAGATCGCCTGCGCAGCCTCTGCCTTCCCAACCTGCTCCACACTGCGGCGTCGGACCGGATGAACGCCGATGCGATGGTGCAATATTTGCGCACCCGCAACTGGACCAAGGTGCTGATGCTGGTCGGCCCGCTCGAACGCGACACGGCCATGGCCGACGCCTTCCGTGCTTCCGCCGATCGGCTGCGCCTGAACGTCGTCGACACCCGCACTTTCACCCTCGCCACCGACCCAGCCAATCGCGAATCCAACAATTCGCAACTGATCACCGGCAATGCCGACTATGACGTGGTCTATGTCGCCGACAATCAGGGCGAGTTTTCGCGCTATCTTCCTTACGACACGCAATTGCCGCGTCTGGTCATCGGCTCGACCGGGCTGGCGGCGAGCGAGTGGCAATGGTCATGGGATCGCGACGGCTCGACCCAGGTCACCGTGCGGTTCGAGGAATTGACCAAGGGCCGCCGCATGACGGGGCAGGATTGGGCGACCTGGATTGCCGCCAAGTCCATCGTCACCGCCTATGCCAAGGCCCGCTCGGACGACTACGCGAAGATCGCCGAATATATCCGCGGCCCGCGGCTGCGCATGGATGGCTCCAAGGGCGTGCAGCTCAATTTCCGGCCTTGGGACGGCCAGATGCGGATGCCCATCGTGCTTGCGACCCATAATGCCGTCATCGCCGAAGCCCCGCTCGACGGGTTCCTGCACGAGACCAATACTCTGGATACCCTGGGCACCGACGAGCCGGAGCAGAAATGCCTTTGACCCTGGGTCATCTGTGGTTGGGGCTTTACGCCGTAACCTGGCGCGAGATCGCCAAATTCCTGCGCCAGACCGAGCGGCTGCTCTCCGCGATCGTGCGGCCATCGCTGTGGCTGCTGGTGTTCGCCACCGGCCTGCATGACCTGCTGGGCGTCTCCATCGTGCAGCCCTACAAGACCTATACGCCCTATCAGGAATATATCCTGCCGGGGCTGATGGGCATTGTGATCCTGTTCCAGTGCATGCAGTCGGCGCTCTCTATGGTCTATGACCGCGAGGCGGGCGTGATGCGGGTGATGCTGGTTTCGCCCTTGCCGCGCAGCTACCTGCTGTTCGCCAAGATCGCCGGGGCTACCATCCTGTCGCTGCTGCAAGTCTTTGCCTTTCTCCTGCTGGCCCGCATTTTCGGCTATCAATTCCCCGGCTGGGGCACGCTTTACGCTGTCCCCGCGGTGGTCTGCGCCGGGCTCATGCTCGGCTCCATTGGGCTGCTGGTTTCGGTCTATACCCCGCAGATCGAGAACTTTGCCGGCATGATGAACTTCGTCGTGTTCCCCATGTTCTTCCTGTCCTCGGCGCTCTATCCTCTGTGGAAGCTGCGCGAGGCGGGCGCCGATGTGGTGTATTACCTGTCGCTGGCCAATCCGTTTACCCACGCAGTGGAGTTGATCCGCTACGCCGCCTATGGCGAGATGAACTGGATTTCGCTGGCCGCAGTAGCGGGATGTGGCCTCGTGGCTTTCGGATTGGCCGCGCATGGCTATGATCCGCAGGCAGGCGCCATCAAGACGCTCAAGCGCAACTGATCGGACGGCCATGGACGACGACAACGGCCTGATTGCTATCGATCCCCACGCGGAACGCAGCGTGGAAACCTTGCTCTGGGATCGGCCAGGCCAGACCAAGGCTGAAATCACGCTGCATCAGTTGCGCATCTTCTGGGCCATCGCCCGTTCCGACACCTTGACCAAGGCGGCCAAGCAATTGGGCCTGGCCCAGCCTTCGCTGTCCCAGCAATTATCCAAATTGGAGGCCACGGTCGGTGCCCGCCTGTTCCATCGCCGCTCCAACGAACTGGTGCTGACCGAGGCCGGAAATTACCTGCTGCCCAAGGCCGAAAACATCTTGCGCAGCATGCGCGAACTCGACGACGGGCTGGTCCATTTCAGCGAAGGCAAGCGCGTCACCTTGCGTCTCGCCGGGATCAATTCCGTGCTGCGCACCGTGCTGCCCGACGCCGTTGGGCACATGCACCAGCAATATCCGCAGACCGATTTCGACATCCAGGAAAGCGCCCCTGCCGATATCCTCGAATTACTCTATGCCCGGCGCATCACCATTGGCCTCTTGGCAGCCAATTCCGTGGCGCAGGCCGGCGTCGGCTTCGTGCAGGTGCCACTCTTCGAGGACCCCTACGTGCTGGTGGTGCCCGAAGCGCTCGATCTCGGCGCGGTCAAAAATCCAGAACGCGATCTGGCGCCTGCCCAATTCGAACTGCTCAACCGCTCGATCCAGTTCACCTTCGGCACGCAGCATGCCAAGCGGGTCGAGGATTGGTACGCCAAGGCGCTGCCCCAACCGCGTACCGTCGCCCAATGCCGCAGTTTCGAGGTGGCGGTGGGACTGGTGCGCGCAGGGCTGGGCGTATGCCTCGCGCCGGCTCTGTCCACTGTGGCTGGGATAAACGCGCCCGAGGGCGTGCGGCTTTATCGCGTCAATGCCGGACGGCGCGATATCGTGGCTCTGGTCCCCTCGCAATATCGCCACGTCCAACCCTATGCGAGCCTTTTGGATGCGCTACAGGCCACCGGCGCCGCGCTGACGCCGCCGACCATTCTGCCGACACCACCGTTTCTCGACCGTGAGCCGTTCGCCGAACTCTAAACGCCTGACACCGATAGACAAATCCTTGGCAAGGTATTGATGGACGCGATGGCTTTTTCGCGGTTCAACTCGCCCTGACATGATTGCGCTTTACCGGTTTCTTTTTCTCATTTTCCTGATTGTCCTGTGGTGGGTGATTTCGCTCAACGTCAGGGCCAATTTCATTCCCAGCCCCTGGGCAACGCTGCTTGCAGCGCAAAAACTGCTGGCCGATGGCAAGCTGATCGTCGCGCTGGGCGATAGCCTGATCACCTTTTCCGGCGGCTATGCGCTGGGCATTCTGGTGGCCATCCCGGTGGGCCTCGTGATGGGCGTGTTCCTGCCGGTCGGCAAAACGCTCGAAATCTATGTCTATGCGCTGGCCGCCATGCCGCGCGTTGCCTTCATTCCGCTGATTATCGTGTTCCTGGGCCTCGGTTTTCCCGCCAAGATTTTCATCGTCTTCCTCGGCGCGGTGATGCCGGTCCTCATCAATACCTACGCCGGGGTGCTGGCGGTCGATCAGGAATTGATCGAAATGGCCCGCTCGGTGCGCGCCGGCAGGATGCAGATTTTCGCTCGCATCGTGCTGCCCAGCGCCGTGCCGTTCATCATTGTCGGCCTGCGGCTAGGCGCCACAATCGCGTTGATCAATACCGTGGTGGCCGAACTTTATACCGCCGTGCGCGGCCTCGGCGGGCTCCTCGCCATCTACGGCAACACGTTCCGCATGGCCGAGTATTTCGTCATCGTGATCGTGCTCGCCATTATCGGCGTCGTGGTCTCCGAAGGCCTGCGCCATCTCGAAAAACGCCTGGTGCGCTGGAAGACCAGCGACTGAATTTTACGCATAAGCCCCAATGGGCAATGGAGGAAACGAACATGCACAACCCAACCAAGGCCCTGTTCCGCACCGCGGCCGCCGCGCTGCTGCTAGCCGGGATGAGCCTTGCCGCTCACGCCGATCCGTTTCGCCTGATCGTCACCCATCTGGAGCCGCCGCTGGTGCCCAATTCGGTGATGGACCTGGCCGTCGAGCTTGGCTATTTCAAGCGCGAAGGCGTCGATGTGGAACTGGTGCGCGTGCAGCAGACTCCATCGGCCATCGCCGCCATCCAGTCGGGTGAAGGCGAGATGGCCAATATCGGGCTCGATGCGCTGATCCAGCTCGTCGCCACCGGTACCACCGATCTCAAGGCGGTGGTGTCGCCCAACAAATCGCTGCCCTACCTGATCGCCGCCAAGGACAGCATCACCAGCACCGCCGACCTGGCCGGCAAAAGCTTCGGCATCGGCCGTCCGGGGAGCCTGGATCATTCGCTGTCGAGCCGTGTGCTGACCGCCGATGGCGTTGACCTCGCCAAGGTCGACTTCGTCGCCATCGGCCAGCCCGATATCCGCATTCAGGCGCTGGCCGCCGGCCAGATTGACGCGACCACGGTGTCGATTGGCGTCTGGCAGTCCTTGCCCGACAAGACGGGCCTGCATATCCTGGTCTCGCAGGATGATTATTACGCGGCCGCCCCGGTGATCAACAAGGTCAACATCGTCAGCCAGAGAGCGCTCGAGGAGCGCCATGACGACGTGGTCAAGGTGATCACGGCTTTGGTCAAGATCTCGCGCGATTTCGCCAAGGACCCCAGCAAGTGGGTCGATGCCATCGCCCCGTTCCAGCCCAATGTCAGCCGCGCCGATCTCGAAACGCTGGCCGCCTCCTTCGCCAAAAGCTGGAGCGTCAATGGCGGCATGAGTGCCAAGGAACTGCAATATTCCACCGACTGGCTCTACCAGACCGAGGATTTCAAGGACCTTAAGCCCGTCGAAATCTCGAGCTGGGCCGATCTGACCCTCGTCGGCGATGTCCTCAAGACCCTGGGCACCGATGCCAGCATGGATGCTCCATGACAGCTGGGAATTCCTCCGGCGAGGCGGCGGCTGCCGCCTCCGCCAAGATCGTTCTGTCGGGCGTGTCCAAGGCCTTTGAGCGACGCAATTCGGGCACGCCCACCATGGCGCTGCAGCATCTCGATCTGAGCGTTCCCGAGGGCCATTTTGTCTCGATTCTGGGGCCATCGGGCTGTGGCAAGACGACGGTCCTGCGGCTGGTCGATGGCCTCGTGCCGCCCGATAGCGGCAGCGTGCGGGTCTCTGGCCAAGCCCCACGACCTGGCCCCGAAATGGGCTTCGTGTTCCAGGCCTTCCGGCTCATTCCCTGGGCCACCGTGCAGGCCAATGTCGAATTCGCCCTGACCGCAACCGGGCTCAACAAGCATGAGCGTGCCGAACGGGCCTCGCGCTATATCGCGCTGGTGGGGCTGCAACGCTTCGCCCAGTCCTATCCGGGCGAACTTTCGGGCGGCATGAAGCAGCGCGTGGCCTTGGCGCGCGCGTTCGCCAGCGAGCCGGAAATACTGTTGATGGACGAACCCTTCGCCAGCATCGACGCGCAGACGCGCGAGCTGATGCAGGTGGAGCTGATGAAGCTGTGGGCGCAGCATCGCGCCACTGTCTTGTTCGTCACGCATAGCGTCGACGAGGCCATCATGCTGGCCGATCGCGTAGTGCTGATGAGCCCCCGGCCGGGCCGGGTGATCGAGGAAATCGAGGTCGATCTGCCTCATCCGCGCTGGCAATACGACATCCGGGCCACGCCGCGCTTTATCGAGTTGCGCAGCTATTTATGGGCGGCAATCAAAGATCTCGTGCTCAACGACCCGTCGTCGGACTTCTATGCGCCGACACAGCCTGGCGCCTAATAGCTGTGTTCCAGCGCCGGGGTCAGCAACTCGGTCAGCTTGCGCTCCATGACTTCGCCCAGATCGCGGTCATAGCGGCCCATGCGGAACCCATTCATGATCTCGGCAACCTTGTCGGCACGGCGCCGATAGGCATCCAAGCTCTCGCCTTCGAAGCGCTTGGTTTTGATCGGTGCCCATTCGTCCGTCACTGCACGTCTCCTGCGTGGAAGCGCCGCCCAGAGAGGCCGCGTTAGCAGGCAGATTAGGCTCGTCGCATTAGATGGCGTTGAGCGCTTGGTTAGAATTTGGATAGAAAATTTAGGTTGCGGCGGCGGGCGTCGCCGAGATCATGTAGCCGATGCCGCGCACGGTCTGGATCAGCGACGGTCCTTCGGCACTGTCGATCTTCTGGCGCAGGTAGCGCACATAGACATCGACGATTTTGGTACCGGGATCGAAGCCATATTCCCACACCCCGTTGAGCAGCCGTTCGCGGCTGACCACGCGGTCGGCATTGATCATCAGATAGCGCAGCAGCTCGAATTCGCGCACCGTCAGGCTGATCGGATCGCCATTGCGCGTGACCCGCCGCGACTCCGAATCCAGCGTTAGCGTACCAACGCGCAACAGGCTGCGCTCGTCCTGGCCCGGCCCGCGGCGACGCATGGCGATGATGCGCGCCAGCAGTTCATCGAAGGCGAACGGCTTGGTCAGGTAATCGTCGGCGCCGCCCTTGAGGCCATCGATCTTGTCCTGCAGGCTATCCTTGGCGGTCAGCATCAGGATCAGCACCGGAAACCGCTCCTCGCGGATCAGCCGGCAGATTTCCAGCCCGTCGATATAGGGCAGCATGCGGTCGAGAATCACCAGGTCGAAGGCGTCATTGCGCAGCCGGTCGAGCCCATCGCGCCCGTCCGGCTCCAGCGTGACCTGATAGCCCTCGGCCACCAGCCCACGCTCCAGAAACCCACCAATCCGGCGGTCGTCTTCGATGACGAGGATTTTCATGGTTTGGTGGCCCCGAGCAGCGGCAGGCTGATGGTCAGCACCGCGCCGATCTCCGCTCCATTGCCGATGGTGATGCTTCCGCCATGCCGCTCGACAATATCCTTGGCGATGGAGAGGCCAATCCCCAGCCCCCCGCTGATCGGATCGCCGCCATTGCGGCCGCGGTAAAATCGGTCGAACACCTGCTCTGCATCCCCCTCCGCAAGGCCGGGGCCGTGATCGACGATGCGGACCAGGACCTGATCGCCATCGAGGCCGGAGACGATAGAGACGCTCTCCCCTGGCGGCGAATGCTTGATCGCGTTGTCGATGCCGATGATGAACGCCTGCTTGAGCCGGCGGAAATCCGCCGCGATATGGGCGGCAGTGTCGGCAAGCTTGAGTTGGATCGCAACCTCGCGCGGCTCGGCCAGAGTTTCCCCTTCCTGCGCGGCGGCGGCGATCACGTCCTCCAGCCGGGTTTCGGCGAGCACCAGTTCCTGCGGTTCGGCGTCCGAGCGGGCGAAGCTGATCAGGTCATCGAGCAATTGCCCCAGCTCGGCCGCCTGTCCCTGGATGCGCTCGAGCGATTGGCGCTGATCCGCCGGATCGGCTTTTACCCGCAGCGCCACATCGGCCTCGCCGCGCAGGATTGTCAGGGGCGTGCGCAATTCATGGCTGACGTCGGCCAAAAATTGCGCGCGCCGCCGATCGAGGTCGCGCAGCCGCTCATTGGCCTGCTGGAGCTGCCGCGTGCGTCCCTCCATCTCAGTCTGGAGCTGCTCGTAGGCCTGGGCGGAACGCAATTGCCGCGCTCTGGCCCCTTGCAGCCACGCTACGCCAAACCCCACCGAGCCCACCGCCAGCGCTGCGCTGACCAATGCCACCCACAGCAAAATGCTGCGTGTTCGTTCCGCATTCGCCAGTAGTGCGGCGAGTTCATTGCGCTCACCCTGCATGCCCCCTTGCACCAGCGCCGCGAATTCATTGTCGATGCGAAACTGCACGTCGCGTTGAAACAAGGCTAACGCCTCGGCACCCCCGCCGTCGCGCTGCGACACCAGGGCCCGTGCGGCGGACAGGTCGATGGCGTGATAAAGCTCCAGCATGCGCCTGGTGTCTTCGACCTCCGAAAGTTGGTCCTCCATCGCCTCCATTCCAGCCAGCGAGGACACCTGGTCGCGGGTGATCTGGGCCAGTTTCGCGAAAGCCCGCTCCAGCCCCAGCCGCGCCGTCTGAAGGGCGGGCATTGCCGCGCGCCCGAACAGCAGGACCTCGGCCACCTTGCCCGCATAACCGTCGGCCAGCCCTTCGACCTCGATCAGGCTTTCCAGCCGCTGATGCACGCTATCGATGCGCTGCACCGTTTGGCCCGCCTGCCCAAAGGCGATCACCCCCAGTCCGATGAAATAGACCAGCCAGAGCAGCAGCAAAGTCATCAGGACCAGCGAGCGCTGGCGAAGCGTCATGCCCACTGCGCGGTCGCTCGCTCTGACATGCCCATTCCTTGAATGCTTGAAGCCGTTTAGCTGGCGCCAACCTAGTCCGCGGATGGGCGCTTGTCATCCAGCATGCTGGATAGCTTGCACCCGAATGGGTTGAACGGTAGACACACTTATTCGCCTCGGACCCGGTGCAATTCCGGGTGGCTCTTCCGGCCGCCAATCCGCCGGACAACGCATCGCCCGAACTGCCAATGCGCGACGGGTCTCTGCGGAATTCTCTCCATCATGATCAACATGTCCTCCATCCGGCGCGACTGGTTCGGCAATATTCGTGCCGATGTGCTGTCCGGCATCGTCGTTGCGCTGGCTCTCATTCCCGAAGCCATCGGTTTTTCGGTGATCGCCGGTGTCGATCCCAAGGTCGGCCTCTATGCCTCCGTGGTCATTGCCTGCGTCATCGCCTTTACCGGCGGCCGTCCGGCGATGATTTCGGCCGCAACGGCATCGACCGCCGTGCTGATGACGGGCCTCGTGCGCGACCACGGCATTCAGTATCTGTTTGCCGCCACCATCCTGATGGGGGTCATCCAGATCATCGCCGGCCTGCTCAAGCTGGGCCGGTTGATGCGGTTCGTGTCGCAATCGGTGATGACGGGCTTCGTCAATGCACTGGCGATCCTGATTTTCCTCGCGCAGTTACCGCAATTGCTCAATGTGCCACCCGCGACTTACGGGCTGATCGCTGCTGGGCTGGCCATCATCTACATTTTGCCGCGCTTTACCAAGGTCGTCCCGTCGCCACTGGTTGCCATCGCCGTGTTGACCGTGGTTGCGTTCGCCTTCCATTTCGACGTGCGCACCGTCGCCGATCTTGGCGAATTGCCCTCGACCTTGCCCAGTCTCGGCCTGCCGGATGTGCCGTGGACCCTGGAAACGCTACAAATTCTTCTGCCCGTATCGCTGACCCTGGCGGCGGTCGGCCTGCTCGAATCGCTGCTGACGGCTCAGATCGTGGACGATCTGACCGATACGCCCAGCAACAAGAACCGCGAGAGCATGGGGCAGGGGGTGGCCAATATGGCTTCGGCCGTGTTCGGCGGCATGGGTGGCTGCGCCATGATCGGCCAGTCGATCATCAACGTCACCTCGGGCGGCCGTGGTCGACTGTCGAGTCTGGTGGCTGGGGTGTTCCTGCTGATCCTGCTTGTATCGCTGCAAGGCCTGCTGGCCATCGTGCCGGTCGCCGCGCTGACTGCGGTGATGATCATGGTGTCGATCAACACCTTCTCCTGGCAGTCGGTGATCAAGCTGCGCGTCAATCCGTGGCAGTCCTCCATCGTCATGCTGGCGACTGTCGCCACCGTCGTGGTCACCTCCGATCTCGCCAAGGGCGTGCTGGTCGGTGTGTTGCTATCCGGGGTTTTCTTTGCGGGCAAAGTGTCGCGGCTGAGCCGGGTCACATCCACCCTGTCTCCCGATGGCCTGACGCGAACTTATGCGGTAGAGGGCCAGGTCTTCTTCGCCTCGGCTGCCACCTTCGCCGAAGCCGTGGACCTGATCGAGCCGGTCGAGCGCATCGTCATCGATGTCGGCGCCGCCCATTTCTGGGATATTTCCGCAGTCGGCGCACTGGATCGCGTCGTGCTCAAGGGTCGCGCCCGCGGCAAGACCATGGAAGTGACCGGCCTCAACGCCGCCAGCGCCACCATGGTCGAACGCTTCGCCACCCACGACAAGATCGCCCCCTGATTTGTCGCCCAAACTCTGCGACGTCAAACATGATTTTCCGGTTCACGTTCTGATGATATAAGTTGACTTGATGGATCATGATTTTATACCTGCCCAAACGTCCTGCGTCGGGGCGCCTCAGGAGGCAATTTTGAAAACAACATTCTCAGCACTGGCCAAGCGTCTGGCCGTTGGCGTGGCGTTCGCCGCCCTCTCCGTTTCGGCTTTCGCGCAGGATGCCGGCATCACCGTCTACAATGCCCAGCATGAATCGCTGGCGCAGGAATGGGCCGATGCGTTCACCAAGCAAACCGGCATTGCGGTCACTATCCGCCAGGGCAGCGACCTCGAGGTCGGCAACCAGCTGATTCAGGAAGGCGCCAATTCGCCTGCTGACGTGTTCCTCACCGAAAATTCGCCCGCCATGGTGCTGGTCGACAATGCCGGCCTGTTCGAGCCGCTGCCGGCCGATATCACCGACCAGGTCCCGGCCCAGTATCGCCCGCAAAACGGCCATTGGACCGGCATCGCCGCCCGCTCCACCGTGTTCGCCTATGACACGCGCAAGCTGACCGAAGACACCCTGCCCAAGACCATGGATGAGCTAGCCGATCCCGCCTGGAAGGGCCGTTGGGCTTCCTCCCCGTCGGGCGCTGACTTCCAGGCCATCGTCGCGGCCTATTATGCGCTCAAGGGCGAAGAAGCCACCGTCGCCTGGCTCAAGGGCATGAAGGAAAATACTGTCGTCGTGCGCGGTAACCGCGCCGCCATGGCGGCCGCCAATAATGGCGAAGTCGAAGGCGCGCTGATCTATCATTACTACTGGTTCGGCGATCAGGCCGGCACCAAGGAAAGCAGCGCCAATGTCGCGCTGCACTACTTCAAGCACCAGGACCCGGGCGCGTTCGTCTCGATCTCGGGCGGCGGCGTGTTGGCCTCCAGCAAGCATAAGGAAGATGCGCTGAAGTTCCTCAAGTTCGTCACCGGTGCTGCCGGGCAGGCCGTGCTGCGCGATGGCACTTCGTTCGAATACGCCGTCGGTGTCGATGCCGCGTCCAACGCCGCGCTGACCCCGCTCGCCGATCTCGACGCACCCCATGTCGACCCCACCCAGCTTGACAATATCAAGGCCTCCGAGTTGATGACGGCGGCCGGTTTGCTGTAAGCCGGGCTGAAATTTACGTTTCTACGCCGCCGGTGGTTTTGGCCCCCGGCGGCACTGTCTTTGAAAGGCGGGGCATTGAGCCTGGCAGTATCACCGGCGCAGACGATGGAGACGAAGCGGCACGCGCCGCTCCATCTGCCGATGATCATCCCCGCCATCATCATCTCGCTGCTGAGCCTGATCCCGCTCGGCTTCATCGTGTGGATCGCCATTGCCAGCGGCTGGGATACGGTCCGTGATCTGGTGCTGCGGCCCAAGGTCGCCGAACTGCTATTCAACACGCTGATCCTGGTCGCCCTGACCCTGCCGATCTCCATCGCTCTGACGGTGAGTCTCGCCTGGTTGATCGAGCGTACCAATCTGCCCTTCGCGCGCCTCTGGTCGTGGCTGATGGTGGCCCCGCTTGCCATCCCCGCCTTCGTGCACAGCTATGCGTGGGCCAGCGTCGTGCCGACGTTGCACGGGCTGCCCGGCGCGGTGATGGTGTCCACCCTGGCCTATTTTCCATTTCTCTACCTGCCAATCGCCGCGCAATTGCGCCGGCTCGATCCGACCCTGGAAGAGACAGCCGCTTCGCTCGGCCATACGCCCATTGCCATCTTCATCACCGTCATCCTGCCGCAACTGCGCCTCGCCATTTGCGGCGGCGCGCTGCTGATCGGGCTACATCTGCTGGCCGAATATGGCCTGTTCGTGCTGATGCGCTTCGATACCTTCGCCACCGCCATCGTCGACCAGTTCCAGGCGGTCTATAACGGCCCGGCCGCCAATCTGCTCGGTGGCGTGCTGGTGCTGCTGTGCCTCGTCCTGTTGCGGCTCGAGGTCTTTGCGCGCGGCGACGAACGCTATGCACGCGTTGGCTCCGGTGCCGCGCGCCATGCGCCAAAATGGCGTCTCGGCGCGCTCACATGGCTTGCCGCCTTGCTGCCAGCCGCGCTGACCCTGCTGGCCGTCGGCGTGCCCATTTTCACCCTGGCGCGCTGGCTGATCAGCGGCGGCGCCGATGTCTGGCGGCTCGATGGCATCGGACCCGCATTGTGGCAGACCGCGTGCCTTTCATTAGGCGGCGCACTGATCACTACGCTCGCGGCGCTCCCCATCGCCTGGCTATCCATCCGCGCGCCCAGCCGCGTGCAGAGGTTGCTGGAAGCCTGCCACTATTATGTCGGCGCGCTGCCCGGCGTCATCGTCGCGCTGGCGCTCGTCACCATCACCGTCCGCGTCGCCCTGCCGCTGTACCAGACCATGGCGACGCTGCTGCTCGCTTATCTCCTGATGTTCCTGCCGCGTGCGCTTGTCGGCCTCCGCGCCAGCATCGCCCAGGCGCCTATCGAGCTGGAACGAGCGGCCGTCAGCCTCGGCAAGCCGCCGCTGGTGGCCATCTGGAAAACCACCCTGCGCCTGGCGGCCCCCGGCGCTGCCGCCAGCGCGGCGCTCGTGGCCCTCGGCATTGCCAATGAGCTGACCGGCACGCTGATGCTGGCGCCCAATGGCACAAGAACCTTGGCGATGCGCTTCTGGTCCTATACCAGCGAACTCAACTTTGCCGCCGCCGCGCCCTATGCGGTGCTGATGGTGGTGCTGTCCCTGCCGCTAGTCCTGCTGCTCCGGCTGGAATCCGATCGAGAATCCAAGCCATGAGTTTCCTCAAACTGGACAATGTCACCAAGCGCTACGGCAAGTCCGCGGCGGTGATTGGCCTCAATCTCACCGTGCCCGCCGGCAGCCGCACCGCCATCGTAGGTCCGTCGGGCTCCGGCAAGACCACGCTGTTGCGGCTGATCGCCGGCTTTGAATCCCCCGACCAGGGCAGCATCGCGCTTGGCGATACGCTGCTCGCCCAAGGCACCATGTCGGTTCCCGCCCATCGCCGGGGCATCGGCTATGTGGCCCAGGAAGGCGCGCTGTTTCCGCATCTGACCCTGGCCGCCAATATCGGCTTCGGCATTGCCCGCAACAGTCCCGACCGCCACGCCCGCATTGCCGAACTGATGCAGCAGGTGGGCCTTGCCCCCTCGATGCATGATCGCCGTCCGCATCAGCTGTCCGGCGGTCAGCAGCAGCGTGTCGCCCTCGCTCGCGCCATGGCGCGCCAGCCCAAGCTGATGCTGCTGGATGAGCCCTTTTCGGCGCTAGACGCGGGCCTCCGCGAAGCCATGCGCGACATGGTCGGCGACGTGCTCAGCACCGCCGGCATCACCACAATCCTCGTCACCCACGACCAGGCCGAGGCGCTGTCCTTCGCCGATCATCTGGCGGTGCTGCGCGACGGCGTCGTGGTTCAGGCCGGCCCGCCCCAGGATCTCTACCTGCGGCCCAAGGACGCACAGACCGCGCGCTTCCTGGGGGATGCCATCATCCTGCAGGCCCGCCTCGAGGATGGCTTCGCTCACACCATTCTGGGCAGCGTCCCCACCGATACGCTCAGCAGTCGCGGTAGCGCGACCATCATGCTGCGCCCCGAGCAGTTGGAGCTGACCTCCGCCAGCCAGACCGATCCCTCATCCACCACCAGCCTGGGCCGCATTGTCGGGCGTACCTTCCGGGGCTCGACGTGGCGGCTGCTGATCGAGCATCTCCCCGCCAGCAGCGCTGGCCTGCGCTTTCCGAGCCTGGCGCTCGAGACCTCGAGCATTTTCACCATCGAAACGCCCAGCCTGGCCCCGCTGGAGATCGGCGCGACCGTGGGTATTCAAATCGTTGGCACGGCTCATATTCTGGCCTGATCACGCCGAAGTTCGCCGCGAGACCTAACGTTACCGCAAATTAAATGTTCAGCGCCCGGCGCTTGAGGCATGATTGCGTCGCGGCCCCCTCCCGGCGCGCCGCAATGTCCATTGGTATAAGGATTTCCCCGCGTTGATCCGTCAATTGCTGATCTGTCTGGTTATCCTGGTGCTGGCCGTTGCCGGCTGGGTGCTGTTTGTCCCCGGCGCCGAGCAGACGCTCGCCAGCATGGGCATCACCCTGCCGATTTCGGCGCCGGCACAAGGCGCCGATACGCAGGTCGCCAGTGTTGCGCCACAAGGGGCGACGCCGGGCGCTCCAGGCCAGCAACCGGGCGCGCAGCCTGGCGCCCGTCCAGGCGGGCAGGGTGCCCGTGGCGGATTTGGCGGCCGTGCCCGCACGTCCTCTGTCGTCACCAGCCCCGTCGTGATGGCCACCATCAACGATAGCCTCTCGGCCATCGGCCAGGGCAATGCCGTGCGCTCGGTCACGGTCGCGGCGCCCGCCGGCGGCACGTTGGAAGAGCTGCTGGTCGAGCCGGGCGATCACGTCACCGCCGGCCAGATCATCGGTCGGCTCGACGCCGAAAGCGAACAGATCGCCTTCGACAAGGCCACCCTGGCCGATACGGATGCCCAGGCCACGCTGACCCGGAACCTGGGCCTCGCCCAATCCAACGTGGTCGCCAACTCGGCCCTCGCCACCATCCAGCTCGCCGCCGACAATGCGCGGCTCGAGCTGCGCAATGCGCAAGTCGCGCTGCAGAAACGCACCATCACCAGCCCCATCGCTGGCACCGCCGGCCTGATGCAGGTCACGCCGGGCAATTACCTTTCGGCGCAAACCGCCGTCACCACCATCGAGGATTCTTCCTCCATCCTCATCACCTTCTGGGTGCCCGAGCGCTATGCGACGACCGTCGTTGTCGGCATGCCGGTGACCGCCTCGGCTATCGCCCTGCCTGGCCGCTCGTTCGCTGGCGTGGTCAGCGCGGTCGATAACCGCATCGATCCGGAAAGCCGCACCCTGCAGATCCAGGCCCGCATTCCCAACGAGGACAATGCGGTGCGCCCCGGCATGTCCTTCACCATCGCGCTGCAATTTGCCGGGGAGCAGTTCCCAGCCGTCAATCCGCTGTCGATCCAGTGGTCGGCCGACGGCTCCTATGTGTGGGCCTATGTGGACGGCAAGGCCCACAAAGTCATGGCCGAGATCGTGCAGCGCAATAGCGATGGCGTGCTGGTGCGCGGCGACATCAAGCCCGGCGATGCCATCATTTCCGAGGGCGTGCTGCAATTGAGCGAGGGCACCGCCGTCACCCTGCTCGACGGGCCGGGGCGCGAGGCGCCGGTTGAAGCCGCCGCCGCTCCCGCCAAGCCCAACAGTTAGGCCGCGCTCATGTCCATCCAGCAGCAGCAGAACCAACGCGGCGGCATGCTGGCGGCGCTGTTCGTGCGCCGTCCGGTCCTGGCTTTGGTTATCAATGCACTGATCATGGTGGGCGGCCTCGCGGCTATTCTGGGCGTCGAAATCCGCGAACTGCCCAGCGTCGAGCAGCCGGTGCTCTCGATCAACACCACCTTCACCGGCGCCGCCGCCGAAACCGTCGACCGCGAAATCACCGCCGTGGTCGAGGGCGCGGTCGCCCGCGTTCAGGGCGTGGCGGGGATTTCCTCGACCTCGTCGACCGGCCAAAGCCGCGTTACGCTGGCATTCAACGATGGCACCAATCTGGATGCCGCGACCTCGGACGTGCGCGATGCCCTCAGCCGCATCTCCCGCGACCTGCCCGATAGCGTGGACGATCCCACCATCGTCAAGGCCGACAGCAATGCCCAGGCTTCCATCCAGCTTGCGGTGACCTCCGACACGATGAGCATCGCCGACCTCAGCAAGCTGGTCGAAAACGACATCTCCGAGCGCCTCGCGGCTGTCCCCGGCGTTGCCGACGTGCAGGTCAACGGCACCCGCGATACTGTCTTTGAAGTCGATGTCGACCAGGATAAATTGGCCAGCCTCGGGCTGACGGTCGCCGATATCCACACCGCCCTGTCCACCATCGCCTTCGATTCCCCCGCCGGCTCGATCAATGGCGCCAACCAGAACATCTCCGTGCGCGCCGTCGCCGACGTCAACACGCCCGCCGAATTCGAAAACCTCATCATCAAGGGCAAGACGCGGCTGGGCGATGTCGCCACCGTGGTGTTCGACGCGGCGGCCAGCACTTCGGGCCTGCGCTCGGATGGCAAGCCCGGCATTGGCCTGGGAATCGTGCGGCAGGCCCAGTCCAATTCGATCGAGATTTCCAACGGCATCAAGGCTGCCGTCGCCACGCTGAACGAAATCCTGCCCCCGGGCGTCGATATCAAGATTTCCAGCGACGAATCCGTGTTCATCGAAGGCGCGCTGCACGAGGTCGAAGTGGCGCTCGGCGTCGCGCTGATTGTGGTGACCGGCATCATCTACCTGTTCCTGCTCGATTGGCGCGCCACGCTGATCCCGGCGCTCTCCATGCCGATCGCCCTCTTGGGCGCCGTCGCCGGCATCTATCTCGCGGGCTTCTCGCTCAACATCCTGACCCTGCTCGCCTTGGTGCTCGCCACAGGCCTCGTGGTCGACGACGCCATCGTCGTGCTCGAAAACATCGTCCGACGACGTTCCATGGGCGTAGGCAACCGCGCCGCCGCTGTGCTCGGCACCCAGGAAGTGTTCTTCGCGGTCATCGCCACCACGCTGACACTCGTGGCCGTCTTCGTGCCGCTGTCGTTCCTGCAAGGCCAGACCGGTCGGCTATTCCGCGAATTCGGCTTTACCCTGGCCATCGCGGTGCTGGCCTCGTCCGTTGTGGCCCTTACGCTGGGGCCGATGCTGGCCTCGCGCCTGCTCAAATCGGGGGAAGATACCAAGCACCACACCGGCGGCCCGCTCGGCTCGATCGGCCGCAAGCTGGGCGGATTTTATCGCCGCACGCTACACCTGGCGCTCAACAATCCCATGGTGATCCTGCTGATCGCCGCGATCTTCGCTGCTGCTTCCTATGGCATTTTCACCCAGTTGCGCCAGGAGATCACGCCCAACGAGGATCGCGCCCAGATCAACCTGCGGATTTCCGCGCCGTCCACGGTCAGCCTCGACTTCGTCCGCTCGCAGATGCAGCGGCTCGAGGGACTGCTGCAGCCTTTCGTCAAAAGTGGCGAGATCAACTCCATCTTCGTGCTCTCCGGCTTCGGCAATGGCGGCTTCATCAGCCTGCGGCTGGCGCCCTGGGATCAGCGTGCGCGCAGCCAGGCCGAGATCGTCACCGACATAAACAAGATCCTGCCCCTCGTGCCGGGCATTCGCGCCTCGGTGCAGCAGGGCAATAGCCTGGGCATTCGCGGCGGCGGCAACGGCCTGCAATTCGCCGTGGTCGGCGACAATTACGCCGATCTGGCCACCACGGCCCAAACCGTGGCCGACAAGCTGGAGGAAAATCCGGCCTTTGGCGATGTGACCGTTAACTACGACACCACCCAGCCCCAACTCACCCTGACCGTGGACCGTGAGCGCGCCGGGGCTTTGGGCATCGACATCAATGGCCTGGCCACCACGCTGCAGGCGATGATCGACGGCGCCGATGTCGGCAATGTCTTCATCAACGACACCAGCTATGACGTACGCATGGTGTCGACCAAAAGCCCGATCAACGACCCGCACGATCTCGAAAGCATTTTCGTCAAGACCGCCGACGGCCGCTACGTGCCGATGTCGACCATTGCCTCCCTCGTCGAGGCTCCGATTTCCCCCAACTTGGGCCGCGAAGGCCAGCGTCGCGCCGTCACGGTCACGGCCAGCCTCGATGGGCTGGCGCTTGGCGATGCCTATACCCAGGCCGTGGAACTCGCCAAACCGTTGCTGCCCGAAGGCACCGCCATCATCCCGCTGGCCGAGGCCAAGACCATCGGCGAAGCCAATAATGGCCTTCTGATCACCTTCGGCTTCGCCATCGTCATCATCTTCCTGGTTCTGGCGGCGCAGTTCGAAAGCGTCTGGAGCGGCATCATCGTCATGGTCACCGTGCCGTTCGGCGTCGCGGCCTCGATCTATGCGCTGTTCCTCACGGCCGGCAGTCTCAATATCTATAGCGAGATCGGCCTGGTGCTGGTGGTCGGCATCATGGCCAAGAACGGCATCCTGATCGTCGAATTCGCCAACCAGCTGCGCGATCGCGGCTTCAGCGTGCGCGAGGCGATCGAGGAAGCCGCCAATATCCGCCTGCGCCCGGTGCTGATGACCATGATCGCCACCATCCTGGGCGGCCTGCCGCTGGTGCTGGCGAGCGGGGCAGGGGCCGAAGCCCGCCAGGCCCTGGGCTGGGTCATCGTCGGCGGCCTCTCCATCGCCGCCATCTCGACGCTCTATCTGACGCCGGTCGCGTATTTGATGATGGCCCGGTTCACCAAGGCTCATATCGAGGAACAGCAGCGGATCACCAACGAACTCGATGCGGCGAGCCAGTTGGAAGCGCCAGCGGCGGCGGAATAGTCGGACTGGTCCCGGTTTAGCCGACGTTCCCCCCACCCTAGCCTCCCCTCAAGGGGGAGGGGATACGATCGCGCTTGTTGAAACGCCGGACTACTCAAAGGCTCGGTCTGATCCCTCCCCCTCGAGGGGAGGGCTAGGGTGGGGGGACTTTCCCCAAGAGTGGAGCCAAGCCCTCCCTTTAGAACGTCCTTCCAACAACGGCCCGTATTACGCACAAATGTAACTCGACTGGATCGATAGAGTAATGGAAACTTAATAAATGTAGGGCGGTCCCCGTCGCTCTGGAACGATCAATGTGGAGGAACTCGCAGTGATTCACTTTCTCGGAATTCTTGAGCTTGGTAACCGCCGTCGCGTGACCGATGCCGAAGCCCCCAACAAGACCAGCCTTTTCAGCTTCGGCGAGGATGAACTGCGCACGCGCCACGAGCTGCTGTCGCCCGCCGAGCAGGATGCCCTGATCCTGACCGGCAAGCAGCCCGAAGACTCGGCTGAAGAGCGCCGCTTCACCTATTCGCTGGCTTTCCACGCGCATTGAAACCACTTATTGGGGCACCATGAGCGCCTCACCACACGGCCGTCCATCGGTCACCATTATCGGCGGCGGCGCCAGCGGCGTGCTGCTGGCCGCCCATCTGCTGCGAGACCCGGATACCGATATCCGCGTCACGCTGATCGAGCGGCGCGGCCAGTTCGGGCAGGGGGTCGCCTATTCGGCCCGCTCGCGCGATCATCTGGTCAACGTCCCCGCCAGCGGCATGAGCGCCTTTGCCGATGATCCCGACCATTTCTGGCGCTGGCTGCAAACCAAGGGTTTTCCGCAAGCCCAAGGCCCCTGGGTCTTCGCGCCACGTCGGCTCTATGGCGCCTATCTGGGCGATGTCCTCGCCGCCGCCGGCCAGTCCCACGCCGGCCGCCTGATCGTCCTCACCGAGGAGGTCCTGTCGGTTCAGCAAACCAAATCCGGCGTCGAAACCGTTCTCGCCAATGGCACCAGCGTCATCAGCCACCACGCTATCCTCGCCGTCGGCCATGAAACCCAGCCGGCGCGCGGCCGTGGTCTGGCTGTCACCGTCGGCTCGGATCGCGATACCCCGCTCGATCGCGACGCCGAGGTGATGATCCTGGGCTCGGGCCTGTCCATGGTCGACGCCTGGCTGACCCTGGCCCAGGCAGAGCACCGCGGACCCATTTTGGTGGTCTCGCGCAACGGCTTCCTGCCCAAGGGCCACAAGAACGTGCCCCCGCTCAGCATCGACGCCGCCGACGTGCCCTTCGGCACCAATATCAATTATCTGCTGGCCTGGTTCCGCGACCTCGTCGCCACCACCATTGCGCAGGGCGGTGACTGGCGCCAGGTCGTCGATGGTCTGCGCCCCTATAACCAGCGGCTGTGGCAAAGCTGGTCGCTGCACTCAAAGCGCCAGTTCCTGCGCCATCTGCGCCCCTGGTGGAATATTCACCGCCATCGCCTGCCGCCCGATCTGCACCAGCGCATGACCCGCGCTGTCGCCACCGGCCAGGTGCAATTGATCGCCGGCAATTTCACCGGCATCGAGCGCCATGGCCCCGGCGTCCGCGCCACTATCCGCCGACGGGGCACCACCGAACTGCAAACCCTCGACGTCGCCCGCGTCTATGACTGCGGCGGGGTCAGTGTCGATGTCGCCGCCAGCTCCAATCCGGTCATCCGCGACCTCGTCGCCACCGGCCATGCCCGCCCCGATACGCTCCATATCGGGCTCGACGTCTCCGACGACTGTGCCGTCATCGATGCCGACGGCAAAACCTCGCCGCGCCTGCTGGTCGCTGGCCCATTGACGCGCGGCAAATTCTTTGAAATCGAAGCCATCCCCGACATCCGCCTGCAATGCGCGCGGATTGCCAAGCGGCTGCTGGAGGCGAAAGTGCAGGACTTGGGGTAGGCCCCTCATCCGCCCCCCGCCTTCGCGGGGGCAGGCTCTTCGGGCACCTTCTCCCACGAGGGAGAAGGGAAGGAGCCGGGAGTTTCGCAGTCTTCAACCCTCTCCCCTTGTGGGAGAGGGACAAACATTTCTGCGTTCAGCAGAAATGTCAGGGTGAGGGGGCGCTGCGTCCGCGTTTAGTCTCCCCTATAACACCGTCATCATCATTGCGCCGGCCACCGCAACGATGCCGAACGCCGCAAGCCCGGCGACGATGACCATCATCTGCGCCCGCTGCACATGGCTGGCCACGCGCGCCTTGCTGCGCACCACAGCAATACCATCGTCAATATCTGCCATCGGATTGTCCCCTCGTGCCGCCGCGAAATGCGCCCGTCAATCGAATGGGGTAGCCGCCTTGAAAGGCTGTTTCTCACCCTACCAGGGCAAGGTAGTCCGGCCCTGGGGAGGTGAGGATAACTTCCCGGCAACGCAGTTAATTTACATAAAATGCCACCCATCCAAATCTTGTATGGTAGATGTTGATCTGCTTGCCCGTTCGTGCCACACCTTTGCCATGACCTTCCCAGCCCATCTGCATCCCGATCGCCTGTTCCCCGCCGCCGAGCCCGCCCGCTCCATCGCCCGCGAGCTTTATCCCGCGGTCAAGGACCTGCCGCTGATCAGCCCGCATGGCCATACCGATCCGGCCTGGTTCGCCAACAACCAGCGATTTTCCGATGCCGCCAGCATGTTCCTCACACCAGATCACTACGTGCTGCGCCTGCTGCGTAGTCGCGGACTGAGCTATGACGATCTCGGCGTACCCCGCAAGGACGGCAAAGCCGTTGCCGATGGTCGCGCCGCCTGGCGCCTGTTCGCCGCCAATTATCACCTGTTCGCCGCGACCCCGTCCAAGCTGTGGATCGATCATTCGCTTCAATTCGCCTTCGGCGTCGATACCGAACTGACCCCCGCCACCGCAGACGCCATTTTCGACACCATCGGCGCTCGCCTGGCCGATCCGGACCTGTTGCCGCGCGCGATTCTCGAGCGTGCCAACGTCGAGGTCATCGCCACTACCGAATTCGCGCTCGATCCGCTCAAGCATCACCAGTCCATGCTGGCCGATGGCTATATCGGGCGCGTTCGCACCACCTATCGCCCCGATGACGTGACCGATCCCGGCCGCGCCGCCATCGTGGAAAACCTGCAGCGTTTTGGCGAAATCACCGGCGAGAACATCGCCACCTGGGCCGGCCTGATCAACGCCCACCGCAATCGCCGCGAATATTTCCGCCGCTTCGGCGCCGTCGCTACCGACCACGGCGTACCCACCGCCATGACTGCCGACCTGCCGCTGGTGGAAAAGCAGGCGCTGCTCGATAAGGTTCTGTCCGGTCGCCACGACGCCGCCGATGCCGAACTGTTCCGCGCCCAGATGATGACTGAAATGGCGCTGCTATCGGTCGAGGACGGCATGGTCATGCAGATGCATGCCGGCTCGCGCCGCAATACCGATCCGCTGCTGATGAGTGAACGCGGCACCGATCTGGGTGCCGATATCCCTGGCACCACCGACTACGTCAATGGCCTGCGCGCGCTGCTCGGCCGCGCCGGCAATGAACCCAACCTGCGCTTGATCATGTTCGTGCTCGACGAAACCACCTACGCGCGCGAACTGGCGCCGATGGCTGGTTACTGGCCGTCACTGATGATCGGCCCACCCTGGTGGTTCCACGATAGCCCGCAGGGCATTCGCCGCTATCTGGATCAGGTGGTGGAAACCGCCGGCTTCTACAATCTCGCCGGCTTCAACGATGACACGCGCGCCCTGCTGTCGATCCCCGCCCGCCACGATGTCTGGCGCCGCGAAATCTGCGGCTTTCTGGCCAATTGGGTCGCCGATCATCGCCTGACGCGGTCATCGGCCGAAGACATCGCCAAGCACCTGAGCTATCAGGCCGCCAAGGACGCCTATCGGATCAAGTAATTCAGCGCGCCTTCCACAGCACGACGATCAGCACCACAATGCCAATCCCCAGCAACGCTAGCAATCCGCCGGCGCTGGTGGCCACTTGCCGCCCGAACGAGCGGTGCACTTCGTCTGCCGCGAGGATATCCTGGTAGCCGCGTTTGGCGCCTTGCTCGTTTGCTGTCTGCTGCATCATGATCAGTCCCTCCCTGGGCTCTGTCTTGCGTCAGTACAGGCTAGACCCGTCAGGTTAACCGGCATTTTGCCGTTTCCAGCTTCCTGCCGTTAAGGTTGCCATCTTGCGAAAAGCTATCCTTACCCAAGTGCAAACAAGCCGCAGCCCGATCAAGTTTTGCGTGATATTGCCGGCAAAGGTCGACGGGAGGCGGCATTTTGCTTTAATGGCGGCATGATGAATCAGTCGCCCATCGAAACCGCCCTGAACCGCGCCATGATCCGCTGGTCGCTGACCAAGTCGACCCCGATTGCCGAAACCCCACGCAGCTGGATTTTTCGTGTCGAGCAGAACGGGCGCAATTTCGCCGTGCTGAAAATCCTCAAGCCCAGGGTTGCGGTCGAGGAGGGGCGCGGCGCCAAACTGATGAGCTGGTATGGTGGCGATGGCGCGGCCACCATTTTCGATATGCATGGCGATACCATCTTCATGGAATGGCTCGATGGCGGCACCCTAGGTGACGCCGCGCGAAACGGCCATGACGACGAGGCGAGCATCGCCATCTGCACCGTTGTCGCCAACCTGCATCGCCCCAGGACCGACGCTGCTCCGGATGGTCTTTTGCCGCTGCGCGAACGCTTCGACGCGCTGTTCACCACCGATATCCGCATCTGGCCCCACACGGCGCGCGACCTCTACGCCCGCGCCAGCGGCATCGCCTACAAGCTGTTCGACAAGCCGACGGCGGCAATCCCCCTGCATGGCGACCTGCATCACGACAACATCCTGAGCTCGGACCGGGGCTGGCTGGCGATCGATCCCGAAGGGCTGCTAGGCGATCCGACCTACGACGTCGCCAACGTCTTCCTCAACCCTTTCGGGGCCACCGAACTGTCGGCCAACCCGCGCCGCATCAATGCGCTGGCCGATATATTCAGCGCCCGCCTTGGCTTTGACCGCAAGCGCGTTCTGGGCTTCGCCGCCGCGCATTCGGGCCTTAGTGCCTGCTGGAACCTGGCGGATAGTCTGCCGATCACTCACGAACTCGCCGTCTTGCCGCTACTGCTTAGTGCCTACGATCAAGCCTAGTCCCAACCGGATGCCCCCATGCTCGATTTGACCCGCCGCAGTTTCCTCGTCCTCGGTGCAGCCACCGCACTCAGCGCCTGCGCCTCCACCATGCCCTCGCTGCCAGCGTCCGCCAGTGCGCACCCCGCTGAACTCACGCGCGAGCAGATCATTGCGGCCATCAATGCGGTGCGTGCCGCCAATGGCGCTCCCGCCTGGAGTTACAATTCGCAGCTGGAAGACGCCGCCCGCTCGCAGGCGCGCCTGATGGCCTCGAAAAACACCATGAGCCACAATCTCGGTGTCACCCTGCGCGAGCGCGTCACCACCGCCGGCTATATGGGCGCCGTGGGCGAAAATGTCGGCAAGGGTTATGCCAGCCTGCAGGACGTCATCGAAGGCTGGATGAATTCCCCCGGCCACCGCAAGACGTTGCTGTCATCGAAGTTCGTAGAATTCGGCCTCGCCACCACGACCTCGTCGAGCGGCAAACGCTACTGGGCCATGATCGCCGGTGGCAGTTTTGATGCGTGGCGGGTGTATCAGTAGGGGGCGGCTGAGCCGGCACCCCCACCCGGCCTCCCCCTCAAGGGGAGGAGCAGATCAGTGATTAAAACTGGATCGTGCCCCCAGGGCGGAGCGAGCTCCTCCCCTTCCAGGGGAGGCCGCGTGGATTGGGTGCCCGGATGCGCTATTGCAACAACGTCCGCCGCACCGCCAGATCCCAGCCCTTCACCTTCCGCTTGCGCTCCGCCACATCCATTTTTGGCTCGAACCGCTCATCTTTTGCCCAGCTCGCCGCAAACGCCTTCGCATCCGGCCACACCCCGGCGCGGTACCCCGCCAACCACGCCGCCCCCAGCGCCGTCGTCTCCAAAATCACCGGCCGATCCACCGGCGCATCCAGAATGTCGGCCAAAAACTGCATGGTCCAGTCCGACGCCACCATGCCGCCATCCACCCGCAATACCGTCTCGCCACCGGCCTTCCAGTCCTTGCGCATGGCCTCCAGCAGGTCGCGCGTCTGGTAGCAAACCGCCTCCAGCGCTGCCTTGGCGATTTCCGCCGGCCCCGAATTGCGCGTCAGCCCATAAATCGCCCCGCGCGCCTCGGCGTCCCACCACGGCGCGCCGAGACCCACAAAGGCCGGCACCATATAGACGTTCTGGCTCGGGTCGGCGGTCAGCGCCAGCGGCCCGGTTTCCTTGGCTTCCTTCACCAGTTTCAGCCCATCGCGAATCCACTGCACCGCCGCCCCGGCGATGAAGATCGAGCCTTCCAACGCGTAAGTCGTCTCGCCATCCAGCCGATAGGCGATGGTCGTCAGCAGCCGGTTCTTGCCCCGCACGAGGTCGGCCCCGGTATTAAGGACCGCAAAGCACCCCGTGCCGTAAGTCGATTTCATCATCCCCGGCGCAAAGCATGCCTGTCCGATGGTCGCTGCGTGCTGGTCGCCCGCCACGCCCAAAATCGGGATCGCCGCGCCGAACAACCCCGCCTCCGTCACCCCAAAGTCATCGGCGCAATCCTTGACCTCGGGCAGCAGCACCGCCGGCACGTCCAGTAGCTTGAGCAATGCCTTGTCCCACGCATTGCTCTCGATGTTGAACAGCAGCGTCCGGCTCGCATTGGTGGCGTCCGTCGCATGCACCTTGCCGCCGGTGAGCCGCCAGATGAGAAAGCTGTCGACGGTGCCGAAGGCAAGCTCGCCCTGTTCCGCCCGCCTGCGCGCGCCCTTCACATTGTCCAGCAGCCACTTGACCTTGGTGCCCGAAAAATACGGGTCAAGCAGCAGCCCCGTCTTCTTGCTCACGATCTTCTCGTGCCCGGCCTTGCGCAGTTTCGCGCATAGCCCCGCCGTCCGCCGATCCTGCCACACGATGGCATTATGAATGGCCTTGCCCGTCGCCCGGTCCCAGATCAGCGTCGTTTCGCGCTGGTTGGTGATGCCGATCGCCGCGATATCCTTGGCCTCGAGCTTGGCGTTCTTGAGCGCGGTTTTCACCGCCCAGACCACCGAGTCCCAGATTTCCTCCGGATCATGCTCCACCCAGCCATCCTGCGGAAAATACTGGGTAAATTCCTTCTGCCCGCTCCCGGCAATGGTCCGGTCGGGAGAAAACACGATGGCCCGGCTTGAGGTCGTGCCCTGATCGATCGCCAGAATATATTTGGTCATTGTTCCTCCCGACCCTGTTCCGGGCCCTCTTTCTTCACCCTCCCCCTTGTGGGGAGGGAAGCGAGATAGGACTTAGCTTCAGCTAAGTCCGTTCAATCGAGCAGGGTGGGGGGTATCTCGCCGCATGTTTGGTGTTCGGAGAACCCCCACCCTTGATCCCTCCCCACAAGGGGGAGGGTGTCGACTGGAGATATTCGGCAATCCCTTAGTGGCTCAAACCCTTCGCCAAATACAATTCCAGCCGCTCCACATCCTCCGGCCCCACCCGCAGCCCGACCTTGGTGCGCCGCCACAGCACGTCCTGCGCCGTCCGCGCCCATTCATTGGCCACCAGGTAATCCACCTCACGCCCATAAAGGTCCGCCCCAAAATGCGGGCCCAATTCCTCCAGCGACCCGGCATCCCCCAAAATCATCCGCGCCCGCGTCCCATAGAGCCGCGTCAATCGCCACGCCAGCTTCGGCGGAAGGCAGCCATAATCCTTGGCCAACCGTCGAACTTCGGCGTCGAAGGCCAGCGGCTCGAAATCGCCGCCGGGGAACTTCGCCACCTTTGTCCATGCCGGACCCTTCTTGCCCAGCACGTCCTCGATCTTTTCCAGCACCGACTCCGCCAGCCGCCGCGACGTCGTCAGCTTGCCGCCGAACACGTTGATCGCCGCGCCCTCGGCCTTTGTCCCATCCACCTTGAGCACATAATCGCGCGTCGCTTCCTGGGCCGCGCTGGCGCCGTCGTCGAATAGTGGGCGAACGCCCGAATAGGTCCACACGATCTCTTCGCGCGTCACCGGCTTGGTGAAATATTCGCTGGCTGCCGAGCACAGGTAATCGATCTCGGCATCGCTGATTTTGACGTCCTTCGGATCGTCCTTGTAGTCGAGGTCGGTGGTGCCGATCAGGGTGAAATCCTGCTCGTAGGGGATGGCGAAAATGATCCGGCCATCGGCATTCTGGAAAATATAGCAGCGGTCGTGATCATAAAGCTTGTTGACGACTATGTGGCTGCCCTTGACCAGCCGCACATTGTGCCCGCCATTCTTGCCCATCACGCCATTGATGACGCCATCCACCCACGGCCCGGCCGCGTTGACGATCAGGCTGGCGCGCACCTTGCTCACTGCGCCGTCCGCGGCGCGCATCTCGATTTCCCATTGTCCGCCATCCCGGCGCACGCTGGTCACCTTGGTGCGCACCCGCACCTCTGCCCCCCGGTCCGCCGCGTCGCGTGCGTTCAAAGCCACGAAGCGTGCATCGTCCACCCAGCAATCGGAATATTCGAACCCGGTGCGATAGTCGCCCTTGAGCGGCTTGCCGGTCTCGTGCGTGCGCAAATCCAGCGTCTTGGTCGGCGGCAATAGACGGCGCCCGCCCATATAGTCATACATCGCCAGCCCGGCCCGCAGCACCACCGCCGGCCGCAGCCCCTTGTGGTGCGGCAGCACGAACCGTAGCGCGCGAATGATGTGCGGTGCATTGGCCCACAGCACTTCGCGCTCCGCCAAGGCTTCATGCACCAGGCGGAATTCGTAATGCTCCAGATAGCGCAGCCCGCCATGCACCAGCTTGGTCGCCGCCGACGAGGTGCCCGAGGCGAGATCGTTCATCTCCGCCAGCATCACCGAATAGCCTCGGCCCACCGCGTCGCGCGCCACGCTCGTGCCGTTGATGCCCCCGCCGATGACGAAAATATCGAAGGTTTTCTCACCGGCCATTGTCATTCGTCTCCGCGTTATCAAGGTTTCGTTTTATACGCGAATTGCGCCAAATCCGAAAGATTTTAGTTTCGCTATTCAACCTCGCCCGATCTCTGCACCGGCAACGAGGCATCTTCCATACTAGAGCCATTGACCCAATTGTCCGAGGGGGTTAGGGCAGGGCGTCTTTCGGCCCCGGGTCCCGGCCATGCTCACCATTCTCAGCGTTATTGCACCAATTTTTGCGCTGATGGCATTTGGCTTTGGCGCAGTGCGCTTCAATCTGTTCCCCGCCGAAGGCATCAAAAGCCTAATCGCTTTCGTGAACAACTTTGCGACGCCTTGCCTGCTGTTCCACTCCATCCTCACCAGCGATTTCCGCTCGGCGTTCAATCCGTCCATCATCGGCCCGTTCTATCTCGGCGCGCTGACCTGCTTTGCCGTCGGCATCGTCATCGCCATCAAACTATTCGGCAATCGGCCGGGCGAGGGCGTTTCGGTGGGTTTTTCCGGCACCTTCACCAATACGGTGCTGGTCGGCCTGCCGATCATCCAGCGCGCCTATGGCGTCGATGCCCTGCCGGTGACGCTCTCCATCATTGGCCTCCATGGCGCCATCCTGCTCACCGTCGGTATGGTGACCATGGAACTGGTGCGCCGCGATGGCCAGTCATTGGGCAAGACGCTGATCGTCGCCGCCCGCCGGGTGCTGTCCAATCCGCTGATCTGGGGCATTGCCGCCGGCTTTCTGGCTTCGGCGATCAACCTGCAACTGATCGAGCCGGCCGAAGCCTTCCTCACCATGATGAGTCAGGCCGTGGTCCCCGCCGCCCTGTTCGGTATCGGTGGCGCGCTCAATGCCTACCGCCTGTCGGAAAACTGGAAGCAGGCGCTGGTCGCCTCGGTGATCAAGTTGATCCTGCACCCGGCTTTGGCCTACATCCTGATGATCTGGGTGCTGCACGTCCCCATGGAGATCGCCCGCTACGGCATCCTGCTGTCGGCCATGCCGGCCGGCGTCAACGTCTATGTGTTCGCCACCTACTACCAACGCGGAGAAAGCGTCGCCGCCAACACCATCCTCATTGCCACGATAGCATCGGCGGTCACTATTACGGGATGGCTCTATATCCTCAGTCTTTGAGGAGGAACTGGCATGCAGCTTCACTGAAATCGTGACTGGCCGGACGCGTCGGTGCTGTTCCGCTCGGCCCCGGCGGTGTCGGAAAATCAACGCTCGGCACGGCACTCGCAGCACATCTGCACTGGCCGCTGATAGACCTGGACCTGGTGTTTTGCGAGCAGATCGACATCACCGGCCCCCTCATCGCTCGCCATGGCTATGAACGCTACCGCGCGCAAAACCTGCGACTGGCCGAACGTTTGCTCGCCTCTGCATCCCGGCCCGTCATTTTCGTCACCTCATCCGGATTTCTTGCCGCCGAACGGCAGTCGAGCGATTACCAGAGCGCCAAGGCGCTCATCGCCACCGGCTACGCTGTCACCGTGCTGCCGTCGCTTGACCTGGAGGAGGCGACCGACATTGTCGTTGCCCGGCAGCTCACACGCGGATTTGGCTTTGTCCGTGCCAGCGAAGAGCCAAAATTTCGCGCTCGCTTTGCGATTTATCAAAACGAGGGGGATGCGCTGCTGATCGGCACTGCGCCTGCGTCAGAGATGGCCGCAGTGCTGGCCCACCAGCTTGCCATCCCGGGGCTAGACTAGCCAACCACCTCGACGCTGACGCTGATCTCCTGCGGTCCATCCCCCGCCGGAACCGCGCGCAGCGGTTGCGCCGATAGCCCATCCAGCCCCACGGCCAGCCGCACATGCCGATCGGTCGGGCACAGGCCGAGCATGGCATCGAACCCGACCCAGCCCAGCGCTTCGTCATAGGCCTCGGCCCAGGCGTGGAACGCCGCCGCATCATCCTCGTCGCCGGTGATGTAGCCGGTGACATAACGCGCCGGGATGTCCAGCGCTCGCGCCGCCCCGATAAAGGCGTGGGCGTAGTCGGTCGCCGGTGGCCGTGGCAGTTCTGGGACTATTTCGTCGCCTTCGGCGGCGGTTGGCCCGCCCTGGGACTGGCTCTGCGATTGCCCGCCTTGCGACTGGGTCTGACTTTGCACTGCCGCCGGGCTACCCAGCACCTCGCCCACCCGCGCCATCAGCGCATGCAACACATCGAGCCGGCTGTCCTTGGACCCGCGAAATCTGCCGTACAGCGATACTGGCGCCTTGGTCAGTGGCGTCACCCGCTTGAACAATGCCGGCACCGGACCCGGTCCCATCTTGCCAAACACCCCATGTCGGTCGACCGTGCTGACCACACCCTCCACCGTAACCACCAACTGGCCCTCTGGCGGCCGCTGGTTTACCAGGTGCACGCCATTGCCGTAGGCATCGGTGAAGCGGCCGGCCTTGTCGATCCCGTCCATCTGCACGCTCCAGCTTTCCACCGTCTGCGTCGGCCCGCTTTGCGGGGTCAGCAGCAGGTGCAGTACCGCATTGGGGCTGCCCGCAGGGGGCGTGGTGCTCAATTGGTGGCGGATTGAAATGCGCATGGGTCTCAATAAAAGTTGTAGCTGGCCGAGAGGCTTTCGGAGACCGCATTGTTGCGCGCGATGAATTCGGTGAGGAATTCATGCAGGCCATGCGCGAAGATGGTCTCCATATTGGTCCCCTCCACCATGGTGCGCAATTTTGCCGCCGCCTCATGACAGCTTTCGCGCTTGCCATAGATGTCCGCCAGGCTATCCAGCGTTTCCTCGATATAGCGCGCGCAAAAGATCAGCGAGCGCGGCATTTCGGGCCGCAACATCAGGAAATCGGCGATGTTATGGGCCTTGTAGCGGTCGTGGTAGACATGCCGATAGGACCGATGCGCCGACGCCGCCCGCAGGATCAGCGTCCATTGCTGGATGTCCAGATCCCCGCCCACCATCTTGGCACGCGGCAGCAGCACGTAATATTTCACGTCGAGAATGCGCGCCGTGTTGTCTGCCCGCTCGACAAAATTGCCGGCCTGCGAGAACGCAAAGCCATCATCGCGCAGGATGGTCCCGAGCAGCGCGCCGCGGAATTCGTGGCTGAGTTGCTTGACCCAGCTCAATAGCCCCAAGAGCTTCGCCCCCCGCACATCGCGCGGTTTGATCTGCGAAAACTCCAGCCACCCGGCATTGAGGCTTTCCCACATGTCGATGGTGATCGCCGTGCGCACGGAGCGCGCATTGGTCCGAGCGGCCAGGAGGCACGAATAGACCGATGAGGCATTGCCGGGATCGAACATCATGTAATGGGCGACCGTGTCGAGATCGGCCTGCCGCCCGGTGGCTTCGAAGGCCTCGTCGACCTCCGCCGCGCGCATCATGGAGACCAGATGCTCGCTTGCCCCGCCTTCACGGCGCGAGGTTAGGCTCATCCGATAGCCGACTTCGAGCAGCCGCGCCATGTTCTCGGCCCGCTCCACATAGCGGCTGAGCCAGAACAGATTTTGTGCTGTCCGTCCGAGCATGCTCATGGCTGAACCCGGAGCGTTGGCTCCCCTCCCCCTGGAGGGGAGGGGTTGGGGGTGGGGGTGTCGAACCACCCCTGCGTCCGATGATGTGGTGACCGCGACACCCCCACCCTAGCCCTCCCCTCAAGGGGGAGGGGACGGATCGAGTGTGAGGTGATCTCAGTTCGAAGCTGGAAATGCATGGCCATCAATCTTCCAGCACCCACGTATCTTTCGTGCCGCCGCCCTGGCTTGAATTGACCACCAGCGAGCCTTTCTTCAGCGCCACGCGGGTCAACCCGCCGGGGGTGATCCGCACTTCCTCGCCCATCAGCACATAGGGCCGCAAATCCACGTGTCGTGGCGCGATCCCGGCATTCACGTAGGTGGGGCAGGTGGAGAGAGCTAAGGTCGGCTGGACGATATAATTATCCGGCCGCGCCTCGATCTTGCGCTTGAATTCGGCGTGCTGTGCCTTGGTCGAGGTCGGCCCCACCATCATGCCGTAGCCGCCCGAGCCGTGCACTTCCTTGACCACGAGGTCGGCGATATTGGCCAAAACCCAATTGCGCTCTTCCTCGTCGACGCAATTGTAGGTCGGCACATTGTTGAGTAGCGCCTTCTCGCCGAGATAGAATTCGATGATCTCGGGAACGTAGGTGTAAACTGCCTTGTCGTCGGCAATCCCGGTGCCCGGCGCATTGACCAGCGTCACGTTCCCCGCCCGATAGGCATCGAACAGCCCCGGCACGCCCAGCATCGAATCGGGCCTGAACGTCAGCGGATCGATATAATCGTCGTCGATCCGGCGATAGATCACGTCGACCCGCTCCGGCCCGGTCGTCGTGCGCATGTAAACCTTGCCGCCATCGACAAACAGGTCGGGGCCTTCGCACAGTTGGGCGCCCATCTGGTCCGCCAGGAACGAATGCTCGAAATAGGCCGAGTTATAAATTCCCGGCGTCAGCACCGCGATATTGGGCGTGCCGCTCACACTGGCAGGCGCGACGCTTTCCAGCGTCCGTCGCAGGTTTTCCGGATAATTCTCGACCGGTGCCACCTTGATGCGCGAGAACAGGTCGGGCGCCAGCTGCATCATCGCCTCGCGGTCCTCCAGCATATAGCTGACCCCCGACGGCGTGCGCAGATTGTCTTCCAGCACATAGAATTCGTCCGGCCCCACCCGCACGATATCGGTGCCAATAATGTGGGCATAAACCCCGCGCGCCGGCTCCAGCCCCATCATTTCGGGGCAGAACGCCGAATTCTGCAGGATCAGCTTTTCCGGAATCCGCCCGGCCTTGAGAATTTCCTGGCGGTGATAGATGTCATAGAGGAAGGCGTTGAGTGCCCGTACCCGCTGCTCGATCCCCTTGGAGAGCTTGCGCCATTCCATGGCCGAAATGATCCTCGGGATCACGTCGAAGGGGATGACTTTCTCGGTGCCTTCCTCCGATCCATAGACTGCGAAAGTGATGCCCAGCTTGCGGAAAATCGCTTCCGCGTCCGATTGCATCAGCGTCAGCGCCTTGTCGGGCTGCTCGTCGAGCCATTGGGCCAGGGCCCGATAAGGTTCACGGACCGAACCGTCCGCATTGTGCATTTCGTCAAACGGCGTTGTATCGCCCATTATGCTCCGAAGGTAATACGGCTCATCCCATCGCCTTCACATTGCTACACATTTGTAGAGCGGCGTCCAGCGCCTCCCGCACGCAAAAGCCCGGCTTTTTCCGCAAACGGGTCGACTTGAATGGTAGCGCAGGCTATTTCTTTGGCCCCGCCGCCTTCCAATGCCCGCGAGTCCCCATGCCCATCGACATCCTGCAGACCGGAAAACTCCACGCCAGTTGCGAGGCAGCCCTCGCCGAACGCTATACCGTCCACAAGCTGCATGAGGCGACCGACAGGGACGCGTTTTTGGCCGAAGTCGCCCCCCGCATTCGCGCCCATGCGGGCAGCGGCGTAGGGGCCGATCTCATCGCCAAACTGCCCAGGCTCGAAATCATCGCCGGTTTCGGCGTCGGCACCGATAGCATCGATCTCGCCGCCGCCAAGGCCGCCGGCGTGCGCGTGACCAATACCCCCGACGTGCTCAACGACGCGGTGGCCGAACTCACGATCGGCATGATGATTTCGCTCGCGCGCCGCATTCCCCAGGGCGATCGCTTCGTGCGTGACGGCAAATGGCTCAAGGGCAATATGGGCCTGTTTTCCGAACTCACCGGCAAGACGGTGGGCATTCTGGGCCTCGGCCGCATCGGCAAGGAGATTGCTACCCGCGCCCAGGCCATGAAGATGCGCGTCGTCTATCACGGCCGCAATCGCCAGGAAAACCAGCCCTACATCTACTACGACAAACTGGTCGAAATGGCTCGCGACGTCGATTGGCTGGTGCTGATCGCCCCCGGCGGCAAGAGTACCGATCGCATCGTTTCGCGCGAAGTGCTTGAAGCGCTCGGCCCCCAGGGCATGCTGGTCAATATGGCGCGCGGCACGCTGGTGGATGAGCCCGCTCTAGTCGATCTCCTCGTCAATGGCGGCCTCGGCGGCGCGGCGCTCGACGTCTTCGAAAAGGAGCCCCAGGTCCCCGAAGCCCTGTTCACCCTCGACAACGTCGTCCTCGCCCCCCACCAGGGCAGCGCCACGCATCAAACCCGCGACGCCATGGGCGCAACTCTGGTTGCCAACCTAGACGCGCATTTCGCCGGCAATCCGCTGATCAGCCCCGTGGTGTGAGGGTAGTGAGTTCGGGCTGACCTGTTATCAGCGCTATTTTACTGCACTGGGCGGACCATTTTCGTCAGTGTTCCGTCTTTTAGCCAAAACTGATGAAACAGCGCGGCAGCGGCGTGCACGGCGATTAGAACGATGAAGATTGGCCTGTTCAGCATATGGATTGGGCCATAGGGATCGCCGAAATAAAAGGCGAGCAACCCCAGGATTGGTGTTGCAACCAACACAACGTAGAATGCGAAATGGGAGATTCTCGCCGCAATCTGCATGATATTGGGCGCGCTGCCGGCAGGCGCGCGTGCACCAGATCTCAACCGAACGCCCAACCGTGCCAGTACCAGGGCAAGGATGGCAATGCCGATCCAGTAGTGCGAGGCGCCAAGCGCCTGATCGGCCGGGGATGGCGTGCTGCCTTCCTCGGCAGCATCGACGGTCGCCGTCATGCTGCCTGCAAACACCAACTGGAACACGACCAGCGCTGCGATGATCCAGTGCAGCACGATTTGCGCGATGTTATAACCGGAAGCTGATTTCTGACCCATCCTATTGCCCTCTTGCCGCGCCTTTTTCCTGCGCATTGGATGATTAAGTCCGGCAATAAGTTCGGATCGTGATCATTACACATTTGTAAAATATGCCGAATTGTCTGGACCAAGAGGCGTTTCGCTCGACCCGCCATGCCTAGACTCCATGCTCTATCCTTCGACCGCCTTGGTACTCCGCGCGGCGCCTCGTCACATCCAAACTTGGCATTTGCCTTATTCCCACCCGCCCGCCACTCTATCGTCAAGCAAATCAGTGGGATGCAGGAGCAGTTGATGCGGGAATGGTGGCGTGGCGCGGTAATTTATCAGGTCTATCCGCGCTCGTTTCAGGACAGCACGGGCGACGGCATCGGCGATCTGGCGGGCATCATGAACCGGCTCGATCACATTGCCAGCCTCGGCGTCGATTGCATCTGGCTGTCGCCCATCACCCAGAGCCCACAGGCCGACATGGGCTATGACGTGTCCGACTATACCGAGGTCGACCGCATCTTCGGCTCGCTCAACGATTTCGACAGCCTGATCGCGCGGGCCCATGCACGCGGCATCAAGGTCATCATGGACCAGGTGATCAGCCATTCCTCCGACCAGCACCCCTGGTTCCAGGAATCGCGCCTCAGCCGCACCAATCGCCGCGCCGATTGGTATGTCTGGGCCGATCCGCTGCCCGACGGCTCCCCGCCCAATAACTGGCCTGCCGTATTCGGCGGCCGCGCCTGGGAGTGGAACCCCACGCGCGGGCAATATTACCTGCACAATTTCCTCGCCAGCCAGCCGGACATGAACTTCCACAATGTCGAAGTGCAGGACCAGATGCTCGACATCATGCGCTTCTGGCTGGAGCGCGGCATCGACGGCTTCCGCCTCGACACCGTCAATTACTACTTCCACGACAAGAAGCTGCGCTCCAATCCCCCCAATCGGAAGCGCGACGAACATCTGCCCTATGCGGTCAATCCCTATGACATGCAGGAGCACAAATACTCCAAGAGCCAGCCGGAGAACGTCGATTTCCTCAAGCGCGTCCGCGCGCTACTGGACACTTTCCCCGGCACCACCACGGTCGGCGAGGTCGGTGATAGCCACAAATCAGTGCCGCTGATGGCCGAATACACTTCGGGCGGCGATAAGCTCCACATGTGCTATTCGTTCGATTTCCTCGGCCACGAATTCACCGCCGCCCACTTTCGCAGTCGTATCGAACAATTCTTCAAGGCTGGCCCCGATGGCTGGCCGTGCTGGAGCTTTTCCAACCACGACGTGCCGCGCCACATCACCCGCTGGGCGCCGCACAGCCTCAATGCGGCCGATCTCGGCCGCCAGGCCGCCGCACTGGTGCTTTCCCTTAAGGGCTCGGTCTGCCTCTATCAGGGCGAGGAATTGGGCCTGCCCGAAACGGACCTGCTGTTCGAGGAACTGACCGACCCGCGCGGCATTCGCTTCTGGCCCGAAGACAAGGGCCGCGACGGTTGCCGCACGCCGATTCCGTGGGAGCAGGGCGAGGCGCCGAACGGCTTCACCAGCGGCAGGCCCTGGCTCCCGGTCAAGCCTGCCCAATCGGCGCTCAATGTCGCGTCCCAGAACGCCGATCCCGATTCGACGCTGGCCTTCTACCGCCGCATCCTCGCCTGGCGCCGCACCCACGACGTGCTCTATGATGGCGACATCGAATTCTTCCGTGTCGCCGAACCGGTCCTCGCCTTCCGTCGCTTCAGCAGCGCCGGCACCATGACCTGCGTGTTCAACTTATCCGCTGAATCTCGGACCGTGGCGCTCACCGGCCTGCCGGATAACGCGCCGCTCGATCCAATGTCGCACAACGCCACGCTCACGCGCAAAACCCTGAACCTGGGCGCCAACGGCTTCGCCTTCCTGGCATTACCGGCCGATGCTCCGGTTATTCGGGTCAAGAATGGCGGGCGCTAGGGAGGGGGCGGTTCGGGTTGGTCCAGCTCGGAGCCCTATCCGCATAACTACCTCTTTCTTCCCCCGGACTTGATCCGGGGGTCCCCTACCAGCATTGCACAAGCGGCCAGTGGCCCTCGGATCAAGTCCGAGGGAAGGAAGGGAGAGGAGCAAGGAAGGGTACGGGGCGAGCCGAATGAGGCTGCGGCTTATCCTAAACCAGCCTACTGCAAGCGGCGCAGGGTCGCGGGATCGTAGAATTCCATGGTCTGCCCGCCATTGCCATTATCGACGAAGGCGCGGATGCAACCGTTCCAGCGCTCGACCGATTTGGCATAAACGCCGATGTCGCGCAGCCGCGAGATGTCGAAATCTTTCTGGAAATCAGAATCATCGATCCGGAAGCCGCCGCCTGAGTTAAATTCATAGTCGATGCCGGCGCTCGGGCCCTCGTCGGTGCAGAACAGCGCAAACGCCGGTGTGCTGGTCATCCCGACGACGACCAGCGTCCCCAAAATCGGTAGCAGTTTCATGGCAGAATCTCCTTTTGCGCCACCCTCGCGCTCGATTGTGGCAACTTAAGCGCTCAACGGGAGGGCCCGTTCCGCCAGTCTTACCCAATAGCTTGTTCCGAGTGGTATGGCGTCGTCATTGAAATCGTAATTGTCCGTATGCAGTTCCGAACTGTCGCCATTGCCGAGGAAAATATAGGCCCCCGGTCTCTGCTCCAGCATGAAGGAAAAATCCTCGCCGCCCATTGATGGGGCAACATCGGTATCCACCCGGTCGACGCCCGCGATTTCGCCGGCAATTGTAGCGGCAAATTGGGTCTCGCGCGGGGTGTTCACAGTCACCGGATAGCCGCGCAGATAATTGACGCTCGCCTTGGCGCCAAATGTCTCGGCAAACTGGGGCACGAAGGTGTTCAGCTTGTTCTCGATAAAGTCCTGCACGTCGCTGTCCAGCGTGCGCACCGTGCCCTTGAGCCGCGCGGTTCGGGCAATCACATTGTCCGCCTCGCCGGCCTCCATCACCGTTACCGAAACGACCGCGCTTTTGAGCGGATCGACATTGCGCGACACGATGGTCTGCAGCGCGCCGATCAATTGCGCGGCGATGATCACCGGATCCACCGTCGTATGTGGGCGCGCCGCATGACCGCCGAGGCCCTCGATATCGATGCTGAACCGGTCCGTCGCGGCCATGATGCCGCCCTCGCGGATACCAAATTGCCCCACCGGCATGCCCGGCCAATTGTGCATGCCATAAACTTCGTCGATGCCGAACCGGTCCATCAGCCCGTCGGCCACCATTTCGCGTCCGCCGCCACCGCCCTCTTCGGCCGGCTGGAAGATGACCGCGATCTGACCGTCGAAATTGCGCGTTTCCGCCAGATATTTCGCCGCGCCCAGCAGCATGGCGGTGTGCCCGTCATGCCCGCAGGCGTGCATCTTGCCCGGTGTCTCGCTGGCATAGGGAGCGCCGGTCTTCTCAGTGATCGGAAGCGCGTCCATATCCGCCCGCAAGCCGATCGTGCGGCCGCTCTTGTTGGTGCGGCCCTTGATGATTCCCACGACGCCGGTGCGCCCCATGCCGGTGACGATCTCGTCGCAGCCGAATTCTGCCAGCAGCGCTTCCACTTTTCCGGCAGTGCGTTGCACGTCGAACAGGATTTCGGGATGCGTATGAAAGTCGTGTCGCCACCCGGCGATTTCGGCTTGGAATTCGGCAATACGGTTCAAAACAGGCATAAATCACTCGAACTGGCTTGGGCTGGGTCAGTGTCGCTGTCCCAATCGCTTCCGTCAACTATAGCACAGCGCGCTGACCATTGCGGTGACGATCGGAATGCGGCGAAAGGCCGATGGACTTTCCGCCCGGCCCGCCTATAAAGGCGGCGATTTCCGTCCCGCTCCCAACCGCGTAAGTCCATCCATGTTCGATACCCTGACCAAGGCTCCCGGCGACAAGATCCTGGCCCTCATGGGCGAATACGCCGCCGATTCCCGCTCCGACAAGATCGACCTCGGTGTCGGCGTCTATAAGGACGAGCAGGGCACGACCCCGATCATGTCCTCGGTCAAAAAAGCCGAGCAGCGTATTCTGGCAGCCGGCAAGACCAAGACCTATCTGGGTATCGCCGGCAACAAGGGCTACGGCGCCGCCGTGCTCGACCTGGCCATTGCCGATGCGGTGGATCGCAGCAGAGTGCGCATTGCCCAGGCCCCCGGGGGCACCGGCTCGCTTTGGGTGCTGATGCAACTGGTCAATCGCGCCCGCCCCGGCGCGACGATCTGGCTGTCCGACCCGACCTGGCCGAACCACAACCCGATCGCTGAAAACGCCGGCCTCAAGGTTGCGGTCTATCCTTATTTCGATACCGAAACCCGCGGCGTCAAATTCGCCGAAATGCTGGCTGCGCTCGACAAGCTCGGCAAGGACGATGTGGTGCTGCTGCACGGCTGCTGCCACAACCCCACCGGCGCCAACCTCACCAATGCACAATGGGACCAGGTCGCCACCAGCCTCGCCCGCACTGGCGCCTTGCCGCTGATCGACCTGGCCTATCTCGGCTTCGGCGATGGCCTGCTCGAAGATTCCTACGGCACCCGCAAGGTTATCGCATCGGTCCCCGAAGCGCTGATCGCCTTCTCCGGCTCGAAGAATTTCGGCCTTTATCGCGAGCGTATCGGCGCCGCCATCGTCATCGCTCGTGACGAGGCCCAGGCCGATATCGTCAATTCGCAGATGCTCAACGTCATCCGCTCGTCCTATTCGCAGCCGCCCGATCATGGCGCCGAAATCATCCGCGTCATCCTTGAGGACAAGGAGCTGCGTGCCGAGTGGGAAACCGAGTTGAACGCCATGCGCGCCCGCATGATTGGCCTGCGTGCCAAGCTCAGCGATGCCATCCGCCAGCGGTCGAACTCCAAGGATTTCGACTTCATCGCCGCCCATCGCGGCATGTTTTCGCTGCTGGGACTGCCCAATAGCGTGGTCGAGCATTTAAAAGCCACCAATGGTGTCTATATGATTGGTGACAGCCGCATCAATGTCGCCGGCATCCCCGAAGACCGCGTTGGCGATCTGGCCGACGCCTTGCTTGCAGCCATCAAATAACGTTCGTCCGACGGGTTGCGGCGCGAGCACCTCGTGCTACATCTTTGGTCCAACGAGCAGAACACGCATTCTAGGAGGAAACCATGAAGTTCTTCGTCGATACCGCAGAAATCAAGGACATCAAGGAACTTTACGAGACGGGTCTCCTCGATGGCGTGACCACCAATCCGTCGCTGATCGCCAAGTCGGGCCGTGATTTCAAGGAAGTCATCGCCGAGATTTGCGCGCTCGTGCCCGGCCCGGTGTCCGCCGAAGTCGCCTCGCTCGAATATGACGGCATGGTCGCTGAAGGCGAACGCCTCGCCAAGATCGCCGACAACGTCGTCATCAAGCTGCCGCTGACCATGAACGGGCTCAAGGCGACGAAGTATTTCTCGGATAAGGGCATCAAGACCAACGTCACCTTATGCTTTTCGGCCAATCAGGCGCTGCTCGCCGCCAAGGTCGGCGCGACCTATATCTCGCCCTTCCTCGGCCGCCTCGATGATATCAATCTCGACGGTGTCGAGCTGATCGAGAACATCCGCCAGATCTACGACAACTACGCTTTCGACACCCAGATCCTTTCGGCCTCGATCCGCACTGCCAACCATATTACCCAGGTCGCACTGGCCGGGTCCGACGTCGCCACCATCCCGCCTGCCGTCATTCGCAAGCTTGCCGAACACCCGCTGACCAATGCGGGCATCGAAGGCTTCTTGAAGGACTGGAAGGCAACCGGTCAGTCGATTCTGTAAGTTACGCCACTCACTGGCTCCCCTTCTCCCCTTGCGGGAGAAGGTGCCCGAAGGGCGGATGAGGGGTAGCGATCTTGAGTCGATACTCGGCCTGACAAACCCCTCACCCGTCTCGGCCTTCGGCCGATCCACCCTCTCCCGCAAGGGGAGAGGGAAGACCGTGCCAACGGCGCCAACCGAAAGCCGCCCATGGCCGATCCCGACCTTTCCGCCGCCATCAAAGCCGCGCTTGCCGCCGTTGAAATCCCCGGTGGTGGCGATCTAGCTGGCTATGGCGGCCTCTCGGAAATCATCGTCACCCCCGGCGCTGTCGCCTTCGCCATCGCCGTCGCACCCGGCATGGAAGCCGCCTTCGGCCCCGCCCGCGAAGAAGCCGTTGCCGCCACACAAAGAGTCGCCGGCGCCCGCAAGGTTCTGGTGTCGCTGACCGGCGGCAAGCCCCCCGCCGGCCCCACCTTCTCCCACGGCAAGCCCGTCCCGGCCGGCAAGACACAAGTCCCCGGCATCAAGCGCATCATCGCCGTCGGCTCCGGCAAGGGCGGCGTCGGCAAATCCACGGTTGCCGTCAACCTCGCCCTTGCGCTCCACGCCGAGGGTCTCCGCGTTGGCATGCTCGACGCCGATCTCTACGGCCCCTCGCTGCCCAAACTCCTTGGCCTCGAAGGCCGGCCCGCCATCCGCGAAGACGGTATCTTCACCCCGCACGAGGCCTTTGGCATCAAGGCTATGTCGATCGGCTCCATGCTCAATCCCGACCAGGCCGTCGTCTGGCGCGGCCCGATGGCTACCTCGGCCCTCCGCCAACTGCTCCGTGAAACCGATTGGGGCGGCCTCGATATCCTCGTCGTCGACCTGCCGCCCGGCACCGGCGATATCCACATTTCACTGTTCCAGCAGGCCGAAGTCGATGGCGTCGTCATCGTCTCCACCCCCCAGGAACTGGCGCTGATCGATGCCAAAAAAGCCATCGACATGCTGCGCCGCCTCAACGTGCCACTGCTCGGCCTCGTCGAAAACATGAGCTATTTCATCGCCCCCGACACTGGCGCCCGCTACGACATTTTCGGCACCGGCGGCGCCGAAGCCGCGGCAAAAAAACTCGACATGCCTTTCCTCGGCGCCGTGCCCCTGGTCATGTCCATCCGGCAAACCTCCGACGCCGGCCGACCGGTCGTGGCGTGCGACGCTAACGGGGCGGAGGCTGCCGCGTTCCGGACGATTGCGCGGAAGATTCTGGCGGACACGCCGGGATTGCGACCATGATCCAGGTCTTGATGGTCTTTATCTCGTGGTTGCGACGTGAACGCGATACGGCGGCGAAGGCCGACGTCTTCAGCACGTTTGCCGAGTGGGACAGCGACGCTGATCATCACGCTTACCGCGACCTTTAGGTCCTGCAATCGATTGCATAACCCGCAATCCTGCGCTACCTCCTCTCCGCAACTCGAGGAGGAGCGTCCATGTTTTCCATTTCCCGTTCGGATTTCGGTCCCGATTTCACCTTCGGCGCCGCCACAGCGGCCTATCAGATCGAGGGCGGCCAGACCGATGGTCGCGGCCCCTCGATCTGGGACAGCTTTTCGGCCACCCCGGGCAATGTTCAGAATGGCGATACCGGCCGCGATGCCTGCGACCACTACAACCGCTGGCCCGCCGACCTCGACCTGATCCGCGACGGGGGCTTTGATGCCTATCGCTTTTCCTTCGCCTGGCCGCGCCTGATTCCCGAAGGCACCGGCGCCATCAACCAGGCCGGCCTCGATTTCTACGATCGCCTGATCGACGGCATGCTGGCCCGCGGCATCAAGCCTTATGCCACCCTCTACCACTGGGACCTCCCCTCGGCCCTGCAGGACAAGGGCGGCTGGATGAACCGCGATATCGCCTTCTGGCTCGGTGATTACGCCTCGCTCATCGGCCAAAAGTTCGGCGATCGCCTACACGCCACCGCCACCATCAACGAGCCGTGGTGCGTGGCCTTCCTCAGCCATTTCCTCGGCATTCACGCCCCCGGCTACCGCGATATCCGCGCCGCCGCCCGCGCCATGCACCATGTCCTGCTCGCCCACGGCACCGCCATCGACGCGCTGCGTGCCGAAGGCGTCAAAAATCTCGGCATCGTCCTCAATCTGGAAAAATCCGAGCCGGCCACTCAAAGCCCCGAGGACGTCGCCGCCACCGATATCGGCGACGCGCTGTTCAACCGCTGGTATCTCGACGGCGTGCTCAAGGGCGAATATCCCGAGGCGCTGACCGGCAATGATTTCTTCGCCCAGCACCTGCCCGCCGGCTACGAAAAGGACATGGACGTAGTGTCCCGTCCGCTCGATTGGCTGGGCATCAACTATTATACCCGCGGCCTCTACAAATCGGCCCCCGAGCAGCTCGGCTTCCCGATTGCCCAGGCCAAGGGTGATCTCGAAACCACCGAAATGGGCTGGGAAATCTATCCGCAGGGCCTCACTGATCTGCTGGTCCGCGTCTCCAACGACTACACCAAGATTCCGCTCTACGTCACCGAGAACGGCATGGCCGAAGTCGAGGGCGACAGCGATCCGCGCCGCGTCGACTATTACGAGGCCCACCTCAAGGCCGTGCTCAACGCCCGCGCAGCCGGCGCCGATGTGCGCGGCTATTTCGCCTGGTCGCTGCTCGACAATTACGAATGGGCCGAGGGTTACAACAAGCGCTTCGGCCTGGTCCATGTCGATTACGCCACGCAAGCCCGCACCCCCAAGGCTAGCTTCCGCGCCTTCCAGGGACTGCTGCACAACACCAAGTAGGCCCGTTCGCGCGATCCGGCATCGAATTGGCTTTGGCGGCGTTTGAGCCTGATGCTATTCAGGCACAAACAATTTCCGGAGCGCGCCGATGTCGATGACCATGACCGAGCCCAAGAGCGAACTTGAGCCCGAGGTCGATGCCGATTGGTGGCGCGGCGCGGTGATCTATCAGATCTATCCGCGCTCCTTCCAGGATCAAAATGGCGACGGTGTCGGCGATCTGGTCGGCATTACCAGCCGGCTCGACTACGTCAAGGATTTGGGCGTCGATGCCATCTGGCTGTCGCCGGTCTTCACCTCGCCGATGAAGGATTTTGGCTACGACGTCTCCAACTATCGCGACATCGACCCCAGCTTCGGCACCCTCGAAGACTTCGACCGCTTGGTGCAAAAGGCGCATTCGCTGGGCCTCAAGGTCATCATCGATCAGGTGATTTCCCACTCGTCCGACAAGCACGCCTGGTTTTCGGAAAGCCGCTCCTCGCGCACCAATGCGCGGTCCGACTGGTATGTCTGGGCCGATCCCAAGCCCGATGGCACCCCGCCCAATAACTGGCTTTCCATTTTCGGCGGCTCGGCCTGGGCCTGGGACAGCCGGCGCATGCAATATTACCAGCACAATTTCCTGGTCAGCCAGCCCGACCTGAACTTCCATAACCTCGACGTGCAGGATGCCTTGCTCGGCGAAATGCGCTTCTGGCTGGAACGCGGCGTCGATGGCTTCCGCCTCGATACCGTCAATTTCTACTTCTGCTCGCTTGGCTTCGAGAACAACCCGGTCGTGCGCGCCGAGGACTTTAACGCCTCAACCGCCCCGGCGGTGAATCCCTACAATTTCCAGGAGCACGTCTACGACAAGTCACGCCCGGAAAACCTGGGTTTCCTTAAGCGCCTGCGCGCCCTGATGGACGAATATCCCGGCAAAACCACGGTCGGGGAAATCGGCGACAGTCAGCACCAGCTTGAAATCATGGCCCAATACACCTCGGGCGATGATCACCTGCACATGGCCTATACCTTCGATTATCTCGGCGGCGAATTCTCCGCCAAGCATTTTCGCGACGCCATTCTCGCCACCGAATCCAAGGCCCCCGATGGCTGGATTTGCCTGGCCTTCTCCAACCATGACGTGGTGCGCCATGTCAGCCGCTGGGCCGCCCACGGGCAGGAAGCCGCCTTCACCCGCCTTGCGGTGACACTGATCCTGTCCATGCGCGGGTCGGTCTGCCTTTATCAGGGCGAGGAGCTTGGGTTGAAGGAGGCCGAGCTGTCCTTCGCCGATCTGGTCGATCCCTATGGCATCGAATTCTGGCCCGAATTCAAAGGCCGCGACGGTTGCCGCACGCCCATGGTCTGGCAAACTCACGTCCGCAACGGCGCCTTTTCTACCGCCGAACGCACCTGGTTGCCCGTACCCGCCGAACACCTGACCCATGCCGTCGATACCCAGGACGGCGTCGAAGGCTCGGTGCTCGAATTCTACCGCGCCATGCTCAAGTTCCGCCAGGCGAACACGGCCTTGGCCAAGGGCGAAATCACCATTCTTGAGTCGGCCGACAACGTCCTCGCCTTCACCCGCAATTTTGGCAATGAGCGCGTGCTGTGCGTGTTCAACATGAGTGCCGAGTCCGAAGAGTTCGTCATCCCCGCCGACATGACGCCCCATGGCCTCGACTGCCCCGGCGTCACCGCCGCGCCGATGGATGGCGAGATCGACCTGGAGCCGTTTGGGAGCTACATCGGCCGGCTGGAATAGTTTAGCCGACTTCCGGCAGACGGGCCGCCATCAGGTCCTGTGTCAACTTATGCTGCGGCCGCGCGAAAATCTCGTGCGGCTTGCCCTCCTCGACAATCCGTCCGGCCTCCATCACCATCACCCGGTCGGCAATGGCGCGCACCATGCCTAGGTCATGGCTGATGACGAGATAGGTCAGCCCGAAATCCGCCTGCAACCGGGCCAGCAGCGCCAGCACTTCCCCCCGCACCGAGACGTCGAGCGCCGAAACCGGCTCGTCCAGCACCAGCAGCTTCGGCCTTGTCACCAGCGCTCGCGCGATCGCCAGCCGCTGCCGCTGCCCGCCGGAAAATTCGTGCGGATAGCGCCGCAGCATCTCCTGGCCCAGCCCCACGGCCTCCACCGCCTCGATCAACCGGTCCACATGCGTGCTCGCATCCAGCTTCTCCAGCCGCAACGGCTCGCCCAGCGATTGCTCGATGGTCAGCCGCGGATCGAAACTGCCGAACGGGTCCTGGAACACCAGCGAGATATCGCGCCGCCGCGCCTTTGGCAGGTCGCTGCCATGATACAGCTCGCCGGCAAAACTGATCTCGCCACGCGTCGCCCGATCCAGCCCCACGATGATCCTGGCCAGAGTGGTCTTGCCACAACCCGAAGGCCCAACGATCGCCACGCATTCAGCCGCGTCGACAGTCAGGCTCACATCGTCTACCGCCCGCAACGGCTTGCCACCAAATGGCCACGGCCCGCCTTGCTTGTAGTCCCGGCTGACGCCGCGCACCTCCAGCAGCGTCTTGCCGATCGGCGGCCGCGCCAATGGCCGCACATCAAACCGCGATGCCGCCACCAGCTTTTGCGTATAGGCTTGTGTGGGCGCACCCAACACATCCTGCACAGACCCCGTCTCCACCAGCTTGCCGCGATGCAGCACCGCCACCCGGCTGCATAGCCAGGCGACAGCCTTCAAATCATGGCTGATGAACAGCAACGCCATATGCCGCCGCGTGCAGATTTCGGCGATCAGGTCCAGCACAAGCCGCTGCGTGATCAGGTCCAGCGCCGAGGTCGGCTCGTCGGCAATCAGAATGTCCGGCTGGCCCGCCAGCGCCATGGCGATCATCACCCGCTGCCGCTGCCCACCCGAAAGCTGGTGCGCAAACCGGTCGCCGTGCCGCAACTCCAGCCCCACCTCCTTGAGCAGGTTGGGCACTTCGATCCGCGGCGCGCTGGCGACCGTGTTGATCCGGATGGCCTCCTCAATCTGGTCGCTGACCCGCATCAGCGGGTTCAGCGCAGTCATTGGCTCCTGAAACACCATGCCGATGCGCTTGCCCCGCAGCCGCGCCATCTCGCGTTCCGAGCGGGGCAGGGGCTCCCCATCGATCTTGATCGACCCGCTGACCCGCGCGCCCTCCGGCAACAGTCCGGTGATCGCCAAAGCCGTCAGCGTCTTGCCCGATCCGCTCTCGCCGACAATGCCGAAGCGCTCGCCGCGCTCAAGCGTCAGGCTCATGTCGCTCAATGCCTCGACGGCACCGAACTTCACCGTCAATCCCGCAACCTCAAGCAGCATTCTGCTGCACTCCCTTGAGCCGCGGATCGATGGCGTCGCGCAAACCGTCTCCAGCCAGGTTCAGCGCAAGCACGATCAATACGATGCACAGCCCCGGCACCAGCGTCAGCCAGGGATGGATCAGGAACAGCCCCTGCGCGTCCTTCAGCATCAGCCCCAGGCTCGTAGACGGCGGCTGCGTGCCCAGCCCGATATAGCTCAACCCTGCCTCCGACAGGATGCCCAGCGACAGTTGGATCGTCCCCTGCACGATGATGAGGCTCAAGATATTGGGCAGCAGGTGCCGGTAGGCGATGGCGCCATTGCCCAGCCCGGCAAGCCGCGCCGCCGCTACATAGTCCAATGTTTTGAGGCTCATAGCGCCGCCACGCGCCACCCGCGCAAAGATCGGAATGTTGAAAATCCCAATGGCGATGATGGCGTTGGTCGCGCCCGGCCCGTAGAGCGAGGTGATGAGGATCGCCACGATGATCGCGGGAAAGGCGAAGATGAAGTCGCTCAGCCGCAACACCAGCCATTCCAGCGCACCGCCCCAGGCCGCCGCCGCCAAGCCCAGCGGCACGCCGATGCCGGCGCCGATCAGCACCGACAGCGACGCCACCACAAAACTGGTCAGCGTCCCCGACATTACCAGCGAGGCCATGTCGCGCCCCAGATTGTCGGTGCCAAGCCAATGGGCCGCGCTCGGCCCCAGGAACCGGTCGCCGATTTCGATATTGGCAATCGGGTAGGGCGTCCACACCAGCGAGACCAAGGCCAGCAGGGTAAACGCCAGTGTCGCCGCCAGCCCCAGCCACAGGCTGGGATGGGTGAACACGAACCGGCGTGCCGTTGCCGCGCTCATCGCCCGCCCCCCTGCCGCAGCCGTGGATCGACCACTGCATAGAGCAGGTCTACCGCCAGCATCACCGCCGTCACCGCCACGATCAAGACGATTACAGCGCCCCGCACCAGGATCAGGTCACGTTCCGAGATCGCGGTGGCAATCAGCTTCCCCAGGCCCGGCAAGTAAAACACGTTCTCGACGATGATCGTGCCCGCCACCAGAAACGCAAACTGCAACCCCAGCACCGTCAGCACCGGCAGCAGTGCATTGCGCACGCCATGCCGCCACACCGCCTCGCCCATGGTCATGCCCTTGGCTCGTGCCGTACGAATGAAATCCTGCCCCTGCACGTCCACCAGCGCCGTTCGCATCACCCGCGCCAGGATCGATGCCTGCGGCAGCGCCAGCGCCAGGCTGGGCAGGATCAGCCCGCGCAGCGCCTTCCAGCCATCTTCGTTCCAGGGGGTAAACCCACCCGGCGGCAGCCAGCGCAGGCTCACGGCAAACACCAGCACCAGCAGCATGCCGAACCAGAAATTGGGGATGGCGATGCCCATCTGCGCCAGCACCATGATGCCAGTATCGGGCGCCCGCCCACGCATCCGTGCCGCGAGTATCCCCAACGGCAGACCGATTGCCATCGAAATGATCATGGCAAACACGGCCAGCGGCAGCGTGACCCAGAGCCGCTCGGCGATCAACTGCGCCACCGGCGCGCTCTGCGTATAGGAAATCCCGAAATCCCCATGCAGCATGCCCCAAATCCAGCCGAGCAACCGCTCGAAGGCCGGCGCATCCAGCCCGAGTTGCACCCGCAACTTCGCCACGGCCTCAGGGCTGGCATTGATGCCGAGGATGAACTGCGCCGAATCGCCGGGCAGCAGATCGAGCAGATAAAAAATCACCGCCGCCGCGACTAGCAGGGTCACGGCAAAGCCGAGCAGGCGTTTGAGGATGAAGAAGGTCATGCAGGCTGAGTCGAGGGCGCGGAACCCCCACCCTCATTCCCTCCCCACAAGGGGGAGGGAGGCCTGTTCAGTGCAACGGCCCGACTGTGCGACCGAAGGTGAGCCCATCGTCTCCCTCCCCCTTGTGGGGAGGGATTAAGGGTGGGGGTCTTCACGAGTTCGGAGCTACGGCCCTCAATCCACCCAATGAATATCGCGCAACACCAGTCCCTCGATTGGCGAGTTCTTCCACATGCCGGTGAGCTTGGCGTTCCAAACCCCGGTCTGCGCCAGCTCGAACAGGTAGCCATTGACCGCGTCATCGGCGATGATCTTCTGCAGCTCGATGGCGAGTTCCTTGCGCTTGGCCTCGTCGGTCGTACCATTCAGCGTCTCGTTCAGGGCCTGGAACTTGGGATTGTCGTAGCCCCAGTAGTAGTTGGGATTGGCGTAATTACCAATATCGAACGGCTCGACATGACTGATGATGGTCAGGTCGAAATCGTGGTTGGTATAGACATCCTCCAGCCACTGCGCGAACTCGATATTGATCAGTTCGAGCTTGATGCCGACCTTGGCGAACTGGCTAGCGATGATCTGCCCGCTGAGCCGCGCGTAGGCTACCGGCGGCAGTTTCAGCGTGGCGCTGAAGCCATCGGGATAGCCGGCCTCGGCCAGCAGGGCCTTGGCTTTTTCCGGATCGTACGGATAGGTGCCGGTCAGGTCGACATAGTAGGGATTGTGGGGCGCGAAGGCGCTGCCGATCGGAGTGCCGGTGCCATAGGTCGCCCCGTCGATGATCGCCTTGCGATCCAGCGCATAGGCCATGGCCTGGCGCACCTTGAGATTGTCAAAGGGCGCCTTTTTGTTGTTGGTGCCCAGGATCGTCTCGCCCTCGGTGGTGCCGATCAGCACATGAAAGCGCGGGTCGTTCTCAAACACCGCCAGCGCTTCGGCGGCGAAATTGTTGGTGCCGTCGATATCCTCGGCCAGCAGCGCATTGGTCACGGTCGCGGTGTCGCTGATGAACACGAAACTGGCCTTGGTCAGCGCCACCGGCTTGCCCCAATAGGGGTCATACCGCTCCAGCACTACGCGACTGCCCTTGTCCCACTGCACGAAGCTGAATGGCCCGGTGCCGATCGGGTTGGTGGCATTGGTGGCGGCGCTTTCCGGCGCCACGATTACCGCGTCGCCGCGGCCGATATCGAACAGGAAGCGGCCCACGGCCTTGCTCAACTTGAACTGCACCGTCAGCGGATCGATTACCGTAACGCTCTGGATGACCGAATAGAATTCCTTGTGGGCATTAAGGCTGTCGGGCGCACCGATGCGGTCGAAGCTGAACTTGACGTCATTGGCGTCAAAGCTGGTGCCGTCATGGAAGGTAACGCCATCGGCCAGCTTGAACGTATAGGTCAGGTTGTCGTCCGAAATCGTCCACGACGTCGCAAGACCTGGCTGCACCGCACCGTTCTCGTCGATGCGCGTCAGGCCTTCGAACACGTTCTGGTAGACCACGATATCGATGGCCTCGGCGGCCCCCGCCGTCGGATCCAGGGTCGGTGGCTCCAGAGCCACGCCGATGCGGATTTCGGTCGGCGCGGCGCTTGCCGTTCCCGCCAGCGCTGTCACCAGCGCCAGGGCCAAGCCCAAGCCGCGAATCAATTTGCCCATTAGGTCGCTCCCAAACGTTGCAGCGCTGTGCGCTGCTAACTGGCCGGCGTGTGATGCCGTTCATCGGCAGATGGTATAGGAGATCGCCACTAACATGGCAGCAGGCCCAGACGTTATACTTTCCTACCAACCGCGCCCGGGGGAGCAAGAATCTGCGCCAGCGCGATCGGATCAGGATTGTGCAACCAGATCGGCCGGGATCAGCAGTGAAAACAGCAGTCCTTGCGAGCCCGCCGGATCGACCGACAATGAGAACGCATTGACCGCCAACAGCGAACGCGTCAGCGCCAGCCCCACGCTCGATCGTACTGGCGCTAGCACCTGTCCATCGCGCCCGGTGCCATCGCGGAACACCACGAAGCGCTCGGCCAGGTCCACCGCATTGGTCGAGCTGTCGCGCACATGGATGGAGATGCCGCCATCATCCTCGTGCTGGGCTGAAATCACCACCGCGCCGCCGGTCGGCGTCTGATCGATGGCGCTGGCCAACAGGTTCAACACCGCCTGCGCCAGGGATGCGCGGTCCGCCGTCACCTTGGGCAGCGTTTCGGATATCGCATTGCGCACGATGACGCGCGAATTGCTCGCCTGGCTGCGGATGCGCACGACGCAGCTTTCCAGCAGCCCGGTCAGATCGATACTCGCCCGCTGCGGCAGATAGCGCCCGTCGCGCAACCGGGTGAAATCATCCAGCTCATCCACCAGCGCCGCGATCTCGTGCCCCGCCTTGGCAATGTCGTCGGCATAGCCCTCGTAGCGCTCATTGGCCAGGGCGCCGAACGCCTCCGACCGGATCAGGTCGGAAAATCCGATGATCGTATTGAGCGGCCGCCGTACCCCGCGGCTGATGCGCGCCAGCAGCGCCGGATCGACCTCGGCGGGGCCGGAAATTTGCACTGGCGCCTGCCGCTCGCTTGGATGAACGAAGCCGAAATAGCCGGTGACTGTCCCCGCCTGTCCCTGCGCGAACACCAGGATTTCGGCGCCGTTGCTCGCGCCGCGCAGGCTGACGCAAGGCCGCGCCGTCTCGGCAAACCGCGCCGGGCGTTCCAGGAATTCCTGCAGCATCGACAGGTCCTGCGGCGCGATCACCGCGCTCAGCGCCTTGCCCATCAGCGTCGGGGCATCCTGACCCAGCAGCATCGCCGCCTTGCCATTGATGGCCGCGATCACGCCGGCGCGGTTGGTCTCGAAAAACCCGTCGCCCCGCGTATCGGCAAAGCTTTCGGCAAAGGCCCGCACCGCCGCCTCGTGGCCGGTGCGCACTTCGGTGGCGCTGGCCGATAGCATCAGGGCAGGGCGCCCCTGCCAGGAAATCGACTGCAGCCGTGCCGTCACCGGCACCAGCGTGCCATCGCGCTGCACCAGGTGGTTCACCGGACCCGCCTGCTGCCCCTCGGTGCCGGCGGCCGGAAACACCGAGGCCAGCCCGGCATTGCGCAGGGTCTCGACCGAGCCATAGCCCACCATTTCGGTGATGGCCCGGTTGGCGAACAGGATTTGCTGGTCGCGGAACACCAGAATGCCCAGGGGCAGCCGGTTCAGCACCAGCGTTTCCCCGCCCAGATTGACCAGCGCCCCAGTGGTTGCTGGCGCCTCGATCGGCGTCAGGCTGCTCGGCTGCGGCGCGGTCTCCCCGACGCGGTCGTTGAGGATGCGCGAGAGCTCATCGAAATTATAGCGCGATACCCGCTCGACGGTTTCGGTGTCGGGCGCCGTCGCGGGACCAAGCGCGGACAATGCTTCCTGCACCGCCGCCAGTTCGACCGCATTGGGCGCCCCGTCACTCGGCTTGAGTTCCTCGGGAACCGTCTCCTCGGGCGTGAACGCATCGTCCAGCCGTTCCAGATCCCCCAGGTCAGCGTCGGCGTCAGTCTGCTCTGCTTGCGGCTCTACCGGCGCAAGCGGGGTAAAACCGCGCCCCGTTATCGTGAACAATTGCGGCGCTGCCTCGTCCGGCACAAGGTCGGGCTCGGGCTCTGAGTTGGCCAGCATGACATCGTCCGCGTCGGTCAGGGGCGTATACAAATGCTCATCCACCGCCAACCGGTCGACAAGGTTCGACAGCCGGCTGGGGCCCCGCGCCGTCGGTGGTTCAGCCTCATCATCAAGAGTTTCTGACGGCAATTCCAGTTCCGGGGCCGTCTGGGCGGCGAGCGGAGCCTCATACTGCGCTTCTTCGTCGTTCCACTCGTCAGCTGCACCACCATCTTGCGCCGCCGTCGCGTCGACCGCCTCGATGGCGGTGATTTCCTGGGCGGCCTGCTCTTCGAGCACAACCGGCTCATAGGCCCGGTCCTGATCGACCGCACGCCAGCTTTCCAACTCGCGCTCATAGGCATGATCGTCCGAAACGATGATCGTCGCTATCGGGTCCGTTGCCGCCGCCTGCGGTTCGTCTGCAACTGCCTGGACAGGCGCTGCGCTCGGCGCCCCGCCGTCGCCACTATCGCGCGCAACCTCCGCGGCGGCCAGGATTTCGGCATCGATCGGATCGACGCCAACGATCAGCAAGACCGGCTGATCGTCTTCCCACAGCAGCGGGGTCGTCGCGCAGGTGCTCGATGTCGGCTTCTCGCCGGCGAGGAACTGGATGCGCGCCAGGCTCGTTCGGCCGTTCGAACCCAGGCGAATATTGCGCGCGATCTGCCCTTTTATAGGGATGGCCGGCAGCGCCAACTTCAGGCCGTGCTTTTTCATCTTGGCCAGGAACAGCTCTGCGGCAGCATTCTGCCAGATCAGCGTCTGCCCATCCTGCGACCACAGCCATGCCGGGCGCGAGTCCGCGTCGTGCTGCAGCACGCGGCGGGCGCTTGGCGATGTGGTCCAGTCAGCATTCATAAAGTCAAAAACCCGATTCGGCGCATCGCGTTACCATTGGCAGCGCAATTGTGTGCCAGCGTGGCACAACTCCTCACAAAACTTCACGTTTTCTCAATATAGTGTGCCCACTGGCCGGTCCATAGGTGCCGGGGCCTTCCGGGCCGCCAAACATTGGGATGGTTAAACGACAAACCTTACCAATCGTCATTGCCGACGCGTTTCAGACCAGCCTGTGGACGTGCTGAAATCGGTGCTTGTCATCTCGGGAAACTCGACCTATGTTCCGCGCGATTTCGGGGGCTTGCCAAGGCCGCCGCCGAATAGACGTGCCGCCTTAGCTCAGTTGGTTAGAGCGCTAGATTGTGGATCTAGAGGTCCTCGGTTCGATCCCGAGAGGTGGTACCATTCCACCCCGTTGAAATTGATGGCGTCTTTGTCTCGCTCGGCAACGCTGTGCGCGATGGGCCGGCATGAGTGGACACCTCGATGGTCTATCTAGCGCAGCCATCCTGGTACAAAGTGTTACCGCTTATGCGCGGTCCCGCCGTTGCATCGGCCGCGCTTGGCAACATCATCCCCCAATTGCGCGCTCTCAAGGACTTAGCCCATGCCCGCCAGCTTCCGCCGCCATGACAGCACCGCGCAGAATATTTCGCCGGCCGATCGCCAGGCCTATGCGCGCCTGAAAGCTGAACTGCTGGCCGCCAATATCGGCCAGGCCGAGGTCGATACGAAGCTCAACAGCTTCTTCTGGCAATGTTTTGAAGACGATGACGAGGACGAAGGCGAGCCTGAAGGGGAGTAAACCGCAGCCGCTTAGCTGTCCTTGATCAGTTCGGACGGCAGCGGGCTGGGCGATACCGGCTCCGCGCGTGTTGCATAACCGGTCCGCTTGCGGCGCCGGTCGGTGCTCTTGCAGGTCTTGATGATGGCGCGGACGCTCTTGATGACGCCGACGCCGAGCCCGGGCAGCTTGAGCAGCTCCGGGCCGGTCATCGGATCGATCTCGCCCAGCGTCTTGAGGCCAGCCGTTTGCAGCCGCTTGCCGGTGCCGTCCAGCGTCCGCAGGTCGATGACGGAAATGTCCTGCCACTTCGCGTCGCCGCGCAGCCATGCTCGATATGTATCAGCCATGGCCGATACATACCCCGTGGGCCGCTGCGCTGCCTAGCGACTTATTTCCGGCGAGCGAAAGCCCGCCTGCGTCCGATCACTGTGCGATGGTCAAAGGTGCCAATTGGTTGGCGATGGCGCGGAACGTGGCGATCAGGTCCTTCGGATCGTTGGGGAAGAAGTTATATCCCGTTCCCGACGAGCAGGTCGTCAGCATGGCCTTGACCCCGGCCGGCGACGACAGGCCGATCGTGTAAATCTCTATGCCTCCACCCCGCTTTGGATCCTTGGCATAGTCGCAGACCGCAAGGGTCTTGGCGTCCTGAATGGCACGGACCTTGGTTTCCGTGTCCACTTGGTTAACGTATTGCGCCAGTCGCCCATCGAAGGGGAACCCCCACGAGAAATAGGCGCCGCCATTGACATCGCCCGGCTCGAATGGGGGGTCATTTTCGCCGTCGGTCATGATGATGAGCGCCTTGCGGACGTCGATTTCGCTCTTGGCGCTGCCTTCCGTCATCGGTTCTGCAGCCGTCAAAGCATGCATGCCCCAGACTGCGCCCTGCTGGATATTGGTCGATCCGGCGGCCACCATATCCTTGATCCGGTTCGTAACGGATAGAGGCGTTTGCGTCATCGGTAGCACCGGCACGCTCGGGCAGCCGTAATTGGTCTGGGCATTGGTCGCTGTAAAGCCCGAGTACTTGCACAGGCGGTTCTGCAATTCGATCCGGCTGAGCAGGCTATATTTCTCGGTATTACCGCTCTTGCTCATATAGACGCTGTCGCTGCGCACGCAGGATGTGCCGGGCGTGGTCACGTCGCTGCCGTCAGTCTTCTTATACGTCGTCTTGCCGCTGACTGTGGTGACTTCGCAAGTCCTGATCGGGCAGGTGCCGCCGGTGTCCGAGGCATAATTATTGTACATCCCTGCGGCGAGGATCGGGAGATGCGATTTGTCGCCATACGCGTCGCTTGCGTCGGGTGTGAACATCGGCACGAACAGCGTATCGGGATTGGCCGCCGTTGCCGCTTCGTCGGTGGTGTCATAAGGGGCCTTGCGCGCCTCAACACAGCCAGCCCAGGTTGTCTTGGTCTGGGTGAATAGCGCCTTGCGATCGACCGGCCCGAGAAATGGCGTCGTTTCATCGTCATCAATGTCGAAATTGATCCGCGACACCGATGACTTGCCGCTCCAGTCCAGCCAGGCGGCATCCTTATATTGTGTGCCGATATTGACCATGACCGTAAACGGCACGATGCCGATCGACACGTTTTCAGTGACTTTCGCCGTGCTCACGGGAGTGCAGTTTGAATCGCTGACCGCGCCGTAAAACAGGATATAGGTGGCGCAGTTCGCGGCCGATTTCAAAGCGGCCATGCGCGTTACGCCGCCACTGCCTACGGTGCCCATCGAACCCGAATTGTCCAGCACCATCACCACTTCGAGCGCGGTCTTCTTGCGCCGCGCCTCGGAGATGATATTGGCCTCCATCTGGTTCACCCCAACCAGCGCCACGAATATCGTGGGGACGCTCAGATGGGCCGATAGATAGAGCGAGCCATTGTTCACGCTGATGACCGGTGCATTCAGCGTCGCCGTGATTCGAGCGTCGCCGATCTGATCGGTGACCAGCGCCTGCGCCTTGCTCTGGATCGCGGCCGCATTCAGCGGCGTCAGGAAAATGTCCTTCTGCAGCGCCAGCGCGGCTGCATCGAGCGCCACCTGGGCCCGATTGCGCGCCTGTTCCACACTGACGAAATCGACGACTGCACCGCTCAGTGCGATCAGAACGATGGCCGTGAGCGCAAAGATCACGCCGAACACGCCGCGTTCATCGCTGCGGAATTGCTTGAGCAGATTAACGAGGCGACCCATGACGCTGGCATCCAAAGGCATTTCGCCCCGGATCAGGGCAGCCTTCAATGTGCTGGAAAATCCTTAGGAAAGCACAACCACCTTCGTATAAAGTTTTACCCGATCGTAAAGGTCTATCACATCCGCGTTCGTCATGCGGATGCAGCCCGACGATACATCCTGGCCAATGCTCCACGGCTCGGTCGTGCCGTGAATGCGATAGAGCGTCGATCCGATATACATGGCCCGCGCGCCCAGCGGATTATCGACGCCACCCGCCATGTGGCGCGGCAATTCCGGACGGCGCTGCAGCATTTCGGCCGGCGGCGTCCAGTCCGGCCATTCGCGCTTATTGGTGATCTGGTGCGTGCCGCGCCATTCGAAGCCCGATTTGGCGACCCCGATGCCGTAGCGCAGGGCTCGCCCGCCCCCGAGTACGAAATAAAGGAAATGGCTGCGCGTATCGACCACCAGCGTGCCGCTGCGCTCTTGGGTGTCGTACCGCACCACCTGCCGCAGATAGATCGGATTGACCTGCGTATTGGCCTGCATCATCAGCGCGTGACGCGGCGCGCCATTGCCGATGGTGATGCCCGGCGGTGGCGGATAGAGCCACGCCCGCTGCTCGGCAAAGCTCGGCGCAATCAGTGGTGCCGATAGCAGCAACACCAGCAGGCTCTTGGCAGCGACACGCAGCAGCGACATGGCATTTTATCCGGTTCGACGATTGCCTGCACTGTCGCCCAAATTGGCCAATTTGCCGTGAAGCCGCATGGTTAAGCGCGTGCGGATCGGCTTGGTTAGCGAAGCGTCAACGGGCCTCCTGCCATGGACTGTCAGCAGGCCCAGGGTTTAGACAGTCTCGTGCACTACGGCGGAGCCTGCCTTGATCGATTCCCCAGAACTCGACCCCACGCTGCCGCGCTGCCCCTGGGGCGCCGGCGACGATCTGCTGTATCGTCGCTACCATGACCGGGAATGGGGTCGCCCCGTCACCTCCGACGAGCGCCTGTTCGAAAAGATCTGCCTCGAAGGCTTCCAGTCCGGCCTCGCCTGGATCACCATCCTGCGCAAGCGCGACCGCTTCCGCGAAGTCTTCCACGGCTTCAACATCGCCAAGGTTGCAGCGATGACCGACGCCGATATCGAAGTCCTGCTGCAGGATGCCGGCATCATCCGCCATCGTGGCAAGATCACCGCCACCATCAACAACGCCAAGCGCGCGCTCGAAGTGCAAAAAGAGTTCGGCTCGCTCGCCGCCTATTTCTGGCGTTTTGAGACTAAGCCCGAGCATCGTCCCACCGAGATGACCCTCGACGCCCTGCGCCTCCTCGCTCAGACCGATGCCTCCCGCGCGCTCTCCAAGGACCTGCGCAAACGCGGTTTCAACTTCGTCGGTCCCACCACCTGCTACGCCTTCATGCAAGCGATGGGTCTGGTCAACGACCACCTCGAAACCTGCTTCTGTCGCAGTGAAGTCGAAGCCGAACGCGACGCCTTGAAGCGGCCGCAATAGCTGCATTCGTTTGCGGCGCGCCGTTACATCAACACGGCGTCATTCCCGCGAACGCGGGAACCCATTCTTCCGTCCCCCGCTACACCAGGCGTGGTTTCCCGCGTTCGCGGGAATGACGCGATGTATCGGGCCAACATCACCGCTGTGCCTTTCCCGCAACACAACACCTCCGCCTGCGTCACCCCGCCACACCCCCTCTTGCCAACTCACGCCGCCGTGAGTTACCAGCAGACCGTCCACAAACGCCAACCTGAGGGAGCGCCGCATGAATGCCATGACCAATCTCCGCCAGGGGCCACATCAGCTGCATTGCGTACGAGGCTAGTCCTCCCGCCAATGCCACCGGTCGTCTCGACCCGTGGACACCCCAACGTCTAAAACCGTGATGCGCTGAAACAGGGTCTTTTCGACTCCGATTCCCGCCCATCCATCACACTCAACAGAGGCCGGCCCGCGTTCATTCGCGTCCGGAAATCCCATGACCTATGAAGCGCTCGATCCGCGCAGCGTTACGCTGCGCCTTGAATTCTCCATCGCTGATGCCGTCGCGCAGCGCGGGCTGCTGCCCGTCCTGATTACGGCTATCCGCGCCTGGTGGAGCCGCCCCCGCCTGCCGCCCAATCTGCCCGCTTATTTGCGGGTCGATGTCGGCCTGCCGGCGGAAGAACATGCCGTTTACTGGATGGATATTCCCATCAACCCCCACAGTGTCGCCTCCCCGGACCCGCTCCGCAGGCCCGGTATGTGAGGGCAGGGGGCCGGTGCACTGCATCGGCCCCTGTTGTCACCCCATCCCCGATCCGCTACGAACACGCCGACCGAGCAGGACTCCTGATATGACCGAGAAAACCAAGCTGATCACGCCGCGCCTGCCGCGCGGATTCGAGGATCGCACCCCCGGCGAAATCGCCGCTGTCGGCGCGATGATCGACAAGATCAAAGGCGTCTACGAACGCTATGGCTTCGATCCGGTCGAAACCCCGCTGTTCGAATATACCGAGACCCTCGGCAAGTTCCTGCCCGATACCGACCGGCCCAATGCCGGCGTCTTCTCCTTGCAGGACGATGACGAGCAGTGGATGAGCCTGCGCTACGACCTCACCGCGCCGCTCGCCCGCCACTTCGCCGAAAATTTCGAAACCCTCCCAAAACCCTACCGCTCCTACCGCCAAGGCTATGTGTTCCGCAATGAGCGCCCGGGCCCGGGCCGCTTCCGCCAGTTCATGCAGTTCGATGCCGATACGGTCGGGGCAGGCAGCCCCGAGGCTGACGCCGAAATGTGCATGATGATGGCCGACGTCATGGACGAACTCGGCCTCGGCGGCAAATACGTCGTGCGCGTCAACAACCGCAAAGTCCTCGACGGCGTCCTCGCCACGGCCGGCGTCGCCACCGACGAACAGAAGCTCATTGTTCTCCGCGCCATCGACAAGCTCGACAAGTTCGGCACCACCGGCGTCAAGCTCCTGCTCGGCGCCGGCCGCAAGGACGAGAGCGGCGACTTCACCAAGGGCGCAGGCCTCACCGCCGACCAGATCGAGACCATCGTTGCCTATATCGAAAGCGGCACCCCGGCCGAGGGTGTCGAAAAGGGCAGCAATACCCACGTCATCGCCGTCATCAATACGCTCGCCGGCCTCGTCGGCGGCTCGGAAACCGGCCTTGCGGGCGTGCAGGAACTGGCCAGCATTTTCGGCCTAGTCAGCGCCGCCGGCTTCGGTGGTCGCGTCATTCTCGACCCCTCTGTCGTCCGAGGCCTCGAATACTATACCGGCCCGGTTTTCGAAATCGAATTGACCTTCCAGGTCACCAATGAAAAAGGCCAGCCGGTCGTCTTCGGCTCCGTCGGCGGCGGTGGTCGTTACGACGGCCTCGTCTCGCGCTTCCGCCGCGAGCCGGTGCCCGCCACCGGCTTCTCCATCGGCGTGTCGCGCCTGTTCAATGCGCTCAAGCTGACCGGCAATGTCACCACCGCCGAGCCCACCGGCCCCGTCGTCGTCCTCGTCATGGACAAGGACCAGACCGCCGGCTACCAGGCCATGGTGTCGGACCTGCGCAAGGCCGGCATCCGCGCCGAAATGTTCCTCGGCAATTCCAAGAATTTCGGCAAGCAGGTCGCCTATGCCGACAAGCGCAACGCCCCCGCCGTCATCATCGAAGGCAGCCAGGAGCGCGAGCAGGGGATCGTGCAGATCAAGGACCTGATCGCCGGCAAGCAAGCCGCCGCCGCCATCACCGACAACGCCGAATGGAAAGCCGCAAGGCCGGGCCAGTTCGAGGTGAAACGCGACGAGTTGGTGAGTGCCATTCTGAAGCTGTTGGCCGAGCAATGATCTCGCTGAAAGCATCAACCTTGCCGCGCGCCTCCTTCACCTCTCCCTCTGGGGGAGAGGTCGACCCACTTGGGTCGGGTGAGGGGGCCTTTACCGGGTGCAATGTTTGGGGAAGGCCCCCTCACCCGGCGCTGCGCGCCGACCTCTCCCCCAAAGGGAGAGGTGAGGAGCAATGACCGCCGCCGCCGCCCAGCGCCGCACGGCGCTCGAAGACCTGGTGGAAGCCCAAGGCGCCACCCGCGCCACGCCGCCCTTGCTGCTCCCGGCCGATCCATACTTCGATCTCGCCGGGGAGGAATTCGGCCGCCGCCTGCTGCTGACCACCGCCACCACCGGCGCCGAATACTGCCTGCGCCCCGATTTCACCCTGCCGATCGTCAAGGCCTATATCGAGGACGGTGTCGGCAAGCCCGCCGCCTTCTCCTATCTGGGCCCCATCTTCCGTCAGCGCGAAACCGGGCCTGCCGAATTCGATCAGGCCGGCATCGAACTCCTCGCCCAGCCAAATGGCGATGTCGCGCTCGATCAGGTGCTGACCTTCGCCCGCGCCGCGCTCGACCTGTTCGGCGTATCTCCCACCATTCACCTCGGCGGCGTCGGCCTCTTCGAGTCTCTCCTCGCGCAAGCAGACATGCCCGCCCCCTGGCGCTCGCGCATTCGCCAGCGCTTCGGCCATACCGAAGCGCTCGACCGCCTGCTGACCCGACTCGAATCCGCGCCGGAATCGCCTCGCGCCGAGCAGCCCAGCCGCGACGCCATGGTCGAGGACATCACCGAGCAAATGGTCGCCGCCGGCCTCAGCCTCTCGGAAGGCCGCACACCCACCGAAATCGCCGACCGTTACCTCGAACAGCAAGCCCTCGACGCCGCGCAAATTCCGCCGGCGACGCTCAAGCTGCTGCGCGACTACCTCGCCATTTCCGGCCCAGCTTTGCAGTCCTTGACTCGCATCGAAACCCTCGCCCGCGCCGCCCGCATCGATCTGGCGCCGGCCCTCAAATCCATCCGCCATCACCTCGATAACCTTGGTGAGGCCAGCGTCAGCTTCAACGCTAGCTTCTCGCCGCGCCTCGATTATTACACCGGCATCGTCTTCGAAATGACCGGCCCGCGTGGCGAAATCCTCGCCTCTGGTGGCCAATACGATCGCCTGCTCGAACGCCTCGGCGCGGTGGCCCCCATCGCCGCCTCGGGCTGTTCCGTCTGGGTCGATCGTCTCGAAGCGGAGGCCGCATAATGGCCGGTATCACTCTCGCCGTCCCCAGCAAGGGCCGCCTCGAAGAACTCACCCGCGAATGGTTCGCCGATAATGGCCTCACCATCACGCGCCCCGGCGGCGCGCGTTCCTATCTCGGCGCCATCGAAGGCCTGCCGGACGTCACCGTGCGCTTCTTCCCTGCCTCCGAAATCGCCCGCGAACTCATCCGCGGCACCATCGATTTCGGCGTCACCGGGCGCGACCTGATCCACGAGACCAGCGAGACCGGCCCCGCCTCGGTCGTCTTCGCCAAGCCACTCGGCTTCGGCTCGGCCGATGTCGTCGTCGCCGTGCCCGATGCATGGATCGATGTCACCCACATGCACGACCTGGCCGATGTCGCCTCCGATTTCCGCTCGCGCCATGGCCGCTGGCTGCGCATCGCCACGAAGTACATCACCATCACCCGCCAGCATTTCGCCAAGGCCGGCATTGCCGAATACCGCATCGTGGAAAGTCTCGGCGCCACCGAAGCCGCCCCGGCCTCCGGCGTGGCCGACATCATCGTCGATATTACCACCACCGGCTCGACGCTGACCGCCAATGCCCTGCGCGTCCTCGAAGACGGCACGCTGCTGCAAAGCGAAGCGTGCCTGCTGGTCTCGCGCACCGCCACTTGGACCCCCGAGCGCCGCGCGCTACTCGATGCCGTTCTGGGCCGGCTCGACGCGCCGATCGAACTCTGAGCGGCGCACGATGGGAGACCTTTGGGACCTCTGGTTTCTGCTGATCCCCGCCACTCTCGTGGCGTTCATAGTGTTCCTCATTCTCAATTCGATCTTCAACATCAAGGTGACCACCCACCGCCGCCCAATCCATCGGGCTCCTGCCGGCTCCAGCGACAGTACCGACAGCAGTTTTTCTGCCTCCAACACCGACACCAGCACCCACCCCGGATACGATAGCAGCCCCCATTCGAGTTCCAGCGACAGCGGTTCTGGCGCCAGCGATAGCGGCAGCTCGTCCGGCAGCGACAGTGGCTCGTCCGGCGGGGGCGATGGCGGCGGTGGCGGTGGCGGCGACTGATCGCCGCTGGCGCCATTGCCAGTCAGCCCGTTTCACGGCACAAGCCCTTCCCAGCGCACGAAACCGGGGAGGGCGCCCATGAGCGAAGCGCTCGAACTGACTATCCTGATGCCGTGCCTCAACGAGGCCGAAACCCTGGCCACCTGCATCGCCAAGGCCCGGTCCTTTCTCACCCGTGCCGGCATCGCCGGTGAAATCGTCGTCGCCGACAACGGCTCCACCGATGGCTCCCAGGCCATCGCCACTGCCAATGGCGCGCGCCTCGTCGCCGTTCCCGAAAAAGGCTATGGCGCGGCCCTCGCGGGCGGCATCGATGCCGCCAAGGGCCGGTTCGTCATCATGGCCGACGCCGATGACAGCTATGATTTCGCTAATCTGGACCTGTTCGTCGCCGCCTTGCGCGACGGGGCCGATCTGGTGATGGGCAATCGCTTCGCCGGGGGCATTGCTCCCGGAGCCATGCCTTGGCATCACCGGCAGATCGGCAATCCGGCCTTGTCCTTTGTCGGCCGCCTGTTTTTTCACACGCCGGTCAATGATTTCCACTGCGGCTTGCGCGGCTTTTCCCGCGCTGCGATTCTGGCGCTCAATTTGCGCACCACCGGCATGGAATTCGCCTCCGAAATGGTGGTCAAGGCAACGCTGGCCAATCTCGACGTGCGCGAGGTGCCAACCACGCTGTCCAAGGATGGCCGCTCCCGAGCGCCCCATCTGCGGTCTTTCCGCGATGGCTGGCGCCACCTGCGCTTCCTGCTGCTGTTCTCGCCGCGCTGGCTGTTTCTTTATCCCGGCATGGTGTTGCTGTTGATCGGCCTTGTCGGCGGCGCGGCTCTGCTGCCGGGCCCCATGCGTATTGGCGGGGTGGTGCTGGGCATCCACACCTTCCTTGTCGCCGCGCTCTGCGTCATCGTCGGCGTGCAGTCGATTGCCTTCGCCATTATCGGCCGCCGCTTCGCCTCGCGCTATGGCTTCATCCCACCATCCGATACCTATGATCGTATTCTAGAAGCGATCACACTCGAACGCATCCTGCTGCTCTCGGCCACTCTCATGCTGACTGGCGTCGTCGCGCTTGGCTGGGGATTGAGCGAATGGGCCCAACGCGGCTTTGGCGATCTTGATCCGCGCACCACCATGCGTGCCGCCATTCTCGCCTTGACCACCCTGGTCTGCGGCTTTCAACTGATGATGAGCGGCTTCATGTCGTCGATGATCAATATTCCGTTCTCCGAAGGCCGCGTCGGCGGCCAGTCAAACTCGTGATCCCATGCTCGATCCACTGATCCTTCTATCCCTGACCGGCGTCGGACTGCTCGCGGGCTTCGTCGATGCGGTGGCCGGCGGCGGCGGCCTGATCGGCATTCCGGCCCTGCTGTTCGTGGGCCTGCCGCCCGTCGCGGCGCTTGCCACCAACAAGGTGCAGGGCGCCTGCGGCACGGCCATGGCCGTCGTCACCTATTGGCACCGCGGCTTCGTCGATATCCGCGCGCTGGCGCTCTCGGCCCTGTTCACCCTCTGTGGCAGCGTCATTGGCGCCCTGGTTGTCAAGCGGCTGGATGTGTCGATCCTTACCACGCTGGTGCCGATCGCTCTGATTGCCATCGCGCTTTATTTCCTGGTCGCGCCGAACCTGTCCGACACCGACAAGCACGCCCGCCTGCCATTCGCGCGCTTCGTGCCGCTGCTGGGATTCTGCCTCGGCTTTTACGACGGCATTTTCGGCCCCGGCACCGGCTCGTTCATGACCATCGGCTTCGTCACCCTGTTCGGGCTCGGCCTCACCCGCGCCACCGGCCACACCAAGTTGCTCAACCTGACGTCCAATATCGCGGCGCTCTTGGTGTTCATCCCGTCCGGTGATGTGCTTTGGCCCGCCGCCATCGCCATGGCCATTGGCCAGCTCGCCGGCGGCTATATCGGCGCTCGCACCGGCATTCGTTACGGCGCCAGGCTGATCCGGCCCCTCGTCGTCGTCGTCTCCATCGCCCTGGCGCTGAAGCTGCTGTTCTTCCCGTGAAGGCGGCGGGTCGCCCCGCCGCCTAGTGTTATGCCGCGCTGTCGAAGATCGCCTTCAACTGGCTCAGCAGGTCGGTGCCCTTGCCTTGGCCCGAATAGGCATTCTGCGCCAGGCTCATCAGGTCGAACGGCTTGTCTTGGTCGTCGTCTTCGCCGTCATCGCTAAGCGCCTGAGCCAACGACATACCATTGGGTATTCCGCCTGCGGCATCGTCCGTCTTCCCGCCGCCGCTGGCGATATCCAGCACTGCCGACTTCACCGTATTGAGAAAGTCTGAGCTTTCGGTCTTGCTGATCGCGCCATCCCCATCGGCATCGATCATGGCGAACAGCTTCTGCAATCCATCGCTGCCGATGGCCTTGGCGCCCGCGTCATCGCCCAGTTCGGCCAGGCTCACCGAGCCATTGCCATCGCTGTCGGTCTGGTCGAACAGGCTGCTATTGTCGATCGGTTGCTGGCCACCGGCCATCATCTGCGTCATGAATTGCATCGATTGCCGCTGGGCGGCCATCTTGCCGTCGAAACTGTCTTTTTCCGTGCTGGTGACGCTACCGTCACCATCCTGGTCCATGGCCTTGAACAACGCTTCTGCGCGTTTGCTGGCTTTGGCATCCGTTGCGCCCCCGGGCGCGCCGGCGATAAGTTCGTCCAGCGTTACCTTGCCGTCCGCATTCTGGTCTAGCGTGTTGAACGACGGTGGCTTCGTCGCTGGGCGCATAATCTGCGCGGCGTTCGACCCTCCGATAGTGCTTGTCGACATCGTGCTCTCTATTGACCCGCGCGGGAGTTCCGCGCCCGAGCAGCAAGAGCCGACATGGTTAACCGCACGTTAAAGTCCGGCTTTGGGACAGTCGGAACAGCAGATTTAATCATTCGGTAATGTTGGCTACAGCGCTGAGCCGAACGCGGCGTCCAAAGCCGCAGTCGTAGATGCGCCAAAATCTCCGTCGATCCCGCCGCTGTAAAACCCGTCGCGCTTGAGCAATTGCTGCACTTCGCGCCGATAGCTTGGCGTGGTGTCGGCATTCTCGATTGCCTTGAATTCGTCCAGCGCCACCTGCACGCCATGCGTCAGTGCCTTGTAGGCCAGTTGCGCCGCCTGCAGTTCATCCTTGCCGACGCCATCGCCATAAAGATAGCGCAGCGACAGCGCCCAGAAGGCGTTGGGCTCATCGGCATCGACCGCCTTCTGGTACCAGGCGACGGCCTCCTTGTGGTTCTCGGCCACGCCGTCGCCAGCCAGGTACATATCGCCCAGCACATACATCGAATAACCGTAGCCCCCGTCTGCGGCCTTCTGGTACCAGCGCAGCGCCTCGCGATAATCCTGCTCTACGCTATCGCCGGCTTGGTACATATTGGCGACATTGTTCATCGCCGCCGCCAGCCCCAGATCCGCCGCCTGCTTGTAGGCCGCGAACGCCTTGTCGAAATCCTGCGCGACGAACTCACCCCGATCGTACATCAGCCCCATGCGGTTGATCGAATAGGCGTCACTGGCCTCGGAGGCGAGGCTATACATCTTGAAGGCATATTCGTAGTCGGGCGTCTTGCCCTCATCCACGAAATAGGCCGCATCCGCCGCGTCGATGATCTGCTTCAGCTCGTCGGGGGCATTGGGATCGAGCGTGCTCACCGGCTCGGTAATGGTCTGCTGTATCGGCGCCGAACCCTTGGTCTTGGTTTTTTGCGCCCAGGCACTATCGGCACCGCCCGCGCTCAGCGCCAGCACCGCCGCAACCATCATCAGTCCCCGCATCAGCATCGCATTCATCCCCCAACGTCAGCGCGTGGGGCAAAATGAAACGTCAGCGCGGAGCTGTCAAATAGCCAAGGGGGCTAGACTAAACCTTGATCGCCATAAGGCTCCAATCCCGCCGCTGCCCGCAGTGCGGCGTTGATCCGCTCCTGCCAGCCCGGGCCGTCGTCCTGGAAATGCTCCAGCACATCCCGGTCCAGCCGCAGCGACACCATCTCCTTGCCGGCCGGAGGCGTCGCCGGCTTTGCGGCGACTTCGGGCTTGGCGGTGACAGCCTTGAAAACTGCCTCCGCGCGATCGATGGCACTGGTGGGGCGGCGCGTCGTCGGTGTTTTCATGGGTGAGGTCACGCAATAGGGAAGGGTAGGGGGATTGTCTATGATTCCGGGCAGGTGGTCATGGTGACTTTTTCAAACGGCTCATTGACCGGTTTCAACGTGCCTTTTTCGATATGCAGCGGGGCGAACGGCGGCTGTTCCTGCAAGGCCGGCTGCACCAGCCGCAACTGGTAGCATCCCGCGAACACCTTATGCGTGCCGTCCGTTGCCTCGGCGTCGATCGCCACGGGCAGCGTATAATACGTACTCCCCGCCGCCCCTTCGGACGTCTCGTCCCCGGTTTTCAGCGTCACGCTCGCCGTATCCGCATAGCCCGCCTGAAACTCCGCGAACGGCTGATTGTCGGCGCTCTCACCAAAATACGAATAAGCCCGCGCATATTCGCTACGGTTGATCGCATTGTAGAACGACTCGATCACCGTCTTGGCTGTCGACCGGTCATCCACGTAAGACGAGTCATCCGCCATCGCCGGCATTGCGAAGCTACCCAGCAGCAGAACCGCGATCGCTATTTTACGCATCCAATCCTCCCGAACGCATCCACCCTGCGGTGCCGTCACGGCGGATTTGCGGCAACGAAAAAGGCGCGGTGTTTCCACCGCGCCTTCTGCAAAGTCCGTGACTGGGAAGTTACGAGACCTTGTAGCTCTTTGGGGGAAGCGTGGACTAGAAGTCCATGCCACCCATGCCGCCCATGCCGCCGCCACCGCCGCCCATCTGGGGCGCGGAGTCCTTGGGAGCATCGACGATAAGGGCTTCGGTGGTGATCAGCAGCGAAGCGACCGAAGCCGCATCCTGCAGGGCGGTGCGAACCACCTTGACCGGGTCGATGACGCCCATGGTGATCAGATCGCCATATTCACCGGTTGCGGCATTGTAGCCGAAGGTGATCGAGCTGTTCTCGAGGATCTTGCCGACGACGACGGAGCCTTCGGCACCAGCATTGTTGGCGATCGTGCGCACTGGCTCCTGCAGAGCGCGGCGAACGATATTGATACCAGCGGCCTGATCGGCGTTGGCGCCCTTGACGGTGATGGCATTCGAAGCACGCAGCAGCGCGACGCCACCGCCGGCAACGATGCCTTCTTCAACGGCAGCGCGGGTCGCGTTGAGCGCGTCATCAACGCGGTCCTTGCGTTCCTTGACTTCAACTTCCGTCGAGCCGCCAACCTTGATGACCGCAACGCCACCGGCGAGCTTTGCCAGGCGTTCCTGCAGCTTTTCCTTGTCGTAGTCCGAAGTGGTTTCTTCGATCTGCGCCTTGATCTGGCCAACGCGGCCTTCGATGTCGTCCTTGGTGCCGGCACCGTCGACGATCGTGGTGTTTTCCTTGGTGATTTCAACGCGCTTGGCAGTGCCGAGCATGTCGAGGGTCACGTTCTCGAGCTTGATGCCGAGATCTTCGGAAATCACCTGGCCACCGGTCAGGATGGCGATGTCTTCGAGCATTGCCTTGCGGCGATCGCCGAAGCCGGGAGCCTTGACGGCCGCAACCTTGAGGCCGCCACGCAGACGGTTGACGACCAGGGTCGCGAGAGCCTCACCTTCGATGTCTTCGGCGATGATGAGCAGCGGGCGCTGGCTCTGAACGACGGCTTCCAGGATCGGCAGGATAGCCTGCAGGTTGGAGAGCTTCTTCTCGTGCAGCAGGATCAGGGGCTCGTCGAGCACGGCCGTCATCTTCTCGGCATTGGTCACGAAGTAAGGCGACAGGTAGCCGCGATCGAACTGCATGCCTTCGACGATGTCGACGGTGGTTTCAGCCGTCTTGGATTCTTCGACCGTGATGACGCCCGAATTGCCGACCTTTTCCATGGCCTTGGCGATTTCTTCGCCGATGAAGCTTTCGCCATTGGCGGAGATGGTGCCAACCTGGGCGATCTCGGCGGTCGAGGTGATCTTCTTGGAAGCAGCCTGCAGCGAGGCAACAACTTCTTCGACGGCCAGGTCGATACCGCGCTTCAGATCCATCGGATTGAAGCCAGCGGCGACGGCCTTGACGCCTTCGACCACGATGGCCTGACCGAGCACGGTCGCGGTGGTGGTGCCGTCACCGGCAATGTCGTTGGTCTTGGACGCAACCGAACGCAGCAGCTGTGCGCCCAGGTTCTCGAACTTGTCTTCCAGTTCGATTTCCTTGGCGACGGTGACGCCGTCCTTGGTGATGCGCGGCGCGCCGAACGACTTTTCGATAACGACGTTACGACCCTTGGGGCCGAGAGTTACCTTGACGGCATTGGCCAGGATGTTGACGCCGCGCAGCATCTTGTCGCGGGCTTCGGTGGAGAATTTGACTTCTTTAGCAGCCATGTGAGGCGCTCCTTAAAAACGGAAAAGGGCAGACCGAAAGGGCAGGGCGTGAGCCTTAGCCTTCGATGATGCCCATGATGTCGGATTCTTTCATGATCAGCAGGTCTTCGCCGTCGACCTTGACTTCGGTGCCGCTCCACTTGCCGAACAGGATGCGGTCGCCGGCCGAAACGTCGGGGAGGACGCGCACGCCCTGCTCGTCACGAGCGCCGGGGCCGACGGCCACGACGACGCCCTCGGAGGGCTTTTCCTTAGCGGTGTCGGGGATGATGATCCCGCCTTTGGTCTTTTCTTCGCTGTCGAGACGGCGGACGACCACGCGGTCGTGCAGGGGACGGAAGCTCATGTTTGCTCCTATGGCATCGAACTGGAATGCAATTTGCGCGCCGAAATTAGCACTCACAATCTTAGAGTGCTAACAGGCTGTCGGGGATATAGGGAGGAGGGTGAACCGAGTCAAGAACGCTTGAACCGACTTCGTCGCTCATGCGTTAACAGCTTACCGACAACCAACAGATGGCAGCCAATCATGACGGGACAGTGTCTAGACAAGGATATCAAGATCACTCCGGCCAAGGGGCGCGTGCATGTGATCTTCGATGACGCCGAAATCGCCTCGTCCCTTAACGCCCTTCAACTCGATGAACCCGGCGCCCCGTTGCGGATCTATATTCCACGCGAGGACGTGCGCCCCGATATCCTGGAAGCATCCGAAACCCACACGCATTGTCCCTATAAGGGCGACGCGTCCTACTACACCATCAAGACCCTGACCGCGACCGGCGAGGACGGCGTCTGGTACTACCCCGACCCGTGCCCCCTGGTCGAACCGATCCGCGATCACCTGGCTTTCTGGGGCGACAAGATCGAATACCGTACCAGCGAGGTTTAAGCGCGACGGGCGGCTTCCGGAAACTGCCCCTTTCGCCCTTTCGCCATAACGATTGCTGTTGCATAAGGGAACATGACCGAAAAAATCGAAAACCTGACGATCCGTCTCCGCCTCAAGGGCGGCAGCGGCCCCAATTCCAACTGGCTGTGGGAGCTTGTCGATGCCCAGGGCAGCGTGGTGAAATCCGGCACCATCAGCGGTCCTGAGCACAAGGCCTTCGCTACCGCTACCCAGGCCAAGGCCAAGCTGGTCAAGGCCGAGGCCAAACCCCGCTAGATTGCCTTAGTTCTTGGCGGACCATGGCGCGCGCCGTGGCCGTCAAGCACAGTCTGCCTCCTTGCCTTCTCACCAACCTTGAGCGTCCCGTGACCATCCCGCCCGCACCACCTGTTCCCGCCACCCCAACGGGGATCATGGACGGGCCGATGCGCGGCATCATGCTCAAGGTCGGCTCGGTCTGCATCTTCGTCGTCATGTCGGCGCTGCTCAAGGCCACCGGCAACGTACCGGCCGGCCAATTGGTATTCTACCGCTGCCTGTTCGCGATCGTGCCGGTGCTGGTCTACCTCGCCTGGCAGCGCCAGTTACGGGTCGGCTTCAAGACCGCCAATCCGTGGGGCCATTTCCTGCGCGGCCTGATCGGCGTTATCTCGATGGGCCTGAGCTTTTACGCGCTCACTAAGTTGCCGCTGCCCGAGGCCATTGCCATCGGCTACGCCTCGCCGCTCCTGATCGTCGTGTTCAGCGCCATCATGCTGAAGGAGCAAGTCCATTTCATCCGCTGGTCGGCGGTGCTGATCGGCCTCGTTGGCGTCGGCATCATGCTGTGGCCCCGCTTGACGGTATTTTCCGGCCAAAGTGCCATGGGTTGGGGCGAAACCGTCGGCGCCATCGCGGCCCTTGGTGGCGCCGTCTGCGCCGCCTTCGCCATGATGCAGGTGCGCCGCCTGGTCCAGACCGAACGCACCGAAACCATCGTGCTCTATTTCTTCATCAGCGCCAGCACCATCTCGCTGGTCACCATTCCATTCGGCTGGGTCTGGCCCTCGCCCGAACATGTCGTGTTCCTGATTCTCGCCGGCTTTGCCGGCGGCATCGCCCAGATCATGATGACGGCGAGCTATCGCCACGCCGACATGTCGGTCATCGCACCGTTCGAATACACGTCGCTCCTGCTGGGCCTCTTGGTCGGCTATTTCGCCTTCGCCGAAGTCCCCACCATACCCATGCTGATCGGCGCCGCCATCGTCATCGCCTCGGGCATCGTCGTCATCCTGCGCGAACACCGCCTCGGCCTCGACCGCGTCAAATCCCGCGAGGCCAACACGCCGTAGGACGCTAGGCCGCTTGCATCGCCTGAATTTTCTCCAGGTCTTCCGCGATTGCCATCGCCTCCTGGCTCAGGTCGAACGCGGTCTGCATGTTCATCCAGAATTGCGGCGTCGTGTCGAAGAACTTGGCAAGACGCAACGCGGTATTGGTGGTGACGGGTGCGTTTTCGGCCACAAGGCGCTCGATACGGGTTCGTGGAACGCGTAGTTTTTTTGCCAACGCATAGGCCGACAATCCCAGCGGAGCCAGATATTCCTCGTGCAGGATTTCGCCCGGATGGATCGCTGCGATAATTGGCGCGTGCATTCAATTCTCCTGGCTGGCCCACAGCTGCGCGTCAGTGATAGTCGACGATTTCAACCTCATGGGCGCCGCCGCCTTCCCACCGCAGGCAAATGCGCCACTGCTCATTGATGCGGATCGAATGTTGCCCAGTCCGGTTGCCTTTCAGAGCTTCAAGGCGGTTGCCGGGAGGCGACATAAGGTCCTTCAATTCGACAGCATGCTCCACCATGAACAGCTTCCGCTGCGCCGACCGCAACAAGTCTGCGGGAAAGCCTTTCGGAGCGACCCCAGCGGCAACTTTTTCGGCGAACTTCCCTTTGAACGACGCAATCATCGGCGATCCAAAAGATGTATCACGTCACGATACATAAGGCAAATAAATCGCCCTAAGCGACAGCCACCCCATCGGCCCAGCTCTGCCGCTTGCGGTAAATCGTCGATGGGCTGATTTCCAACGCTGCCGCGGCCAGCGAAACATTGCCGCCGAAGCTGGCGATCGCGTCCTCGATAATGCGCTGTTCCTGCTGCCACATCGGCAAGATCGCCTGCGCCCGCTGCTGCGGCACACTGGTGCCGATCATTTCGGCGGTACCACGCGATTCGATATCGGCGGCAGCGATCATCGCGCCGCTGATTTCCCCGCCATCGAACATCACCACCAAACGCCGCACCAGGTTCTGCAACTGGCGCACATTGCCCTTCCATTCGGCGGCCATCAGCGCCTGCGCGCATTCGCCCGAAAAGCCGCTGAACGCCTTGTGTTCTTCACTGGCATATCGCGCGAGGAAATGGCGTGCCAGCACCATGATATCGCTCGGCCGCTGCCGCAACGGCGGCAGGTGGATGGGCAGCACATGCAGGCGGTAGAACAGGTCTTCGCGGAATTTCTTTTCTGAAATCAGCGTCATCGGATTGCGGTTGGTGGCGCAGATCACCCGCACATCCACCTTGCGCACTCCGGCTTCGCCGACCCGGCTCAACGTGCCCGTCTGCAAAAACCGCAGCAGCTTGGATTGCAGTGACAGGTCCATCTCGCCGATTTCGTCGAGAAACAACGTGCCGCCATCGGCCAGTTCGGCGGCGCCCTTGCGGTCTTCGTGTGCACCCGTGAAGGCGCCGCGCGCCACTCCGAACAATTCGCTTTCCATCAGGTCGCGTGGGATCGCCGCGCAGTTGATCGCCACCAATGGCTTGCCGACACGCGGACCCTTGGCATGCAATGCCTCGGCGCAAACGTCCTTGCCGGTGCCGCTCTCGCCGGTGATGAACACCGGGGCGGCCGATGGCGCGATCCGCGCGATCTGCTCATAGACGAATTGCATGGCGCTGGACGCGCCGATAAAGCCGCCGAAATCGGCGACGCCGGCGCTCGGCCGAGCCTCGATGCCCAGTGTACGCGTCTTGCCATGTCGCTGCGCCAGTTCATCGATGCGCGCAGCGATGGCCGGGCCGTTCAGCGGCTTGACCACATAGTCGTGCGCGCCCGCCCGCATTGCGGCGACCGCCGCCGATACCGAGCTGCCATCCGAAATGGCGATCACCAGCGCGCCTTCGGCCAGCTTGACCAGCCGCGTCACCGCGTCTTCGCTGCGCTCGCTCAAATCGCCCAGGCTCGACAGGTCCATCAGCACGATGTCGAATCGCGCCTGCCGCAAGGCCTCGACAGCCTGCCGCCCGGTTTCCGCCGCCGCGATTTCCGGTGCGCCCGCCAGGGCCGCGCCCAGCCCCTCGACCACGAGGCGTGATGAGGCCACATCCCGGTCGATCAGCAGCAGGCGTCCATTGGCGTCGCACTGGCGTCCACTATGCATGCAGCGCGTCCTCGTTGTTTCTTTTCACCTTTTCGGCGCGGGCAGCAAAACGCTCTCTGCAGCCACGCGAACAGGCGGTGTTGCAGTCGATTGTTCGCGAACAGGGTAAATTTTCCGTTCCGGTTTGGCAGCAATTAGGCCAAATACGCATTTCCATGGCTCTTGATCACAGCCCGAACTCCCGATTAAGTCTGCCGCCATGAGCAAGACGGATGATCCTGATGAGTTGAGTCCAGTGGGGCGCGGCGTGCCCCAAGCTGGCGTGCGTATTGCCAATGAACGGGCGGTATTGAGCCTGATTGCGATTATGCCGGGATCCTCCAACGCCGATCTGGCGCGTCGCTCGGGCCTGGGGCCCCAAACGACCTCGCGAATCATTTCCGATCTGGAGGATCGTGGCCTTATCGTGCGCGGCCAGGTGCTGCGTGGCCGTCGCGGCCAGCCGGCGACGCCCTTGTTCCTCAATCCTGACGGTGCTTATTCCATCGGTGTCGAGATCGGCTGGCGCCACGTTCAGGTGACGCTGGTCAACCTGACCGGCAAGGTGCTGTCCCATGAGCGCCGCGCTTATGCCTATCCCGATGCAACGACGCTGTTTGCCGAAATCGCCACGAGGATCGCCGACCTCGTCGCTGGGCTGACGCCGCAACAGCGGGCCCGTCTCGTTGGCGTCGGCGTCGCCTCTCCCACCGCGATGGGGCGGAACGTCGAAATGTTCTTGACCCATCCCGAGCAGCAGCAGCTTTGGGAGGCGATCGATATCGCCGCCCGCATTGCCGCCGATACCGGCCTGCCCACCGAATGGTTCAACGATGGCAGCGCCGCCTGCTGGGCCGAAATTATCGCGCTGCCTGACCCGCGCCCCACCGGTTTCGCCTATTTCCATGTCGGCGCTTATATCGGGGCGGGGATCATCGCCGATGGCCGCCTGTGGGAAGGTCCCACCGGCAATGCGGCCAATCTGGGCGCCATCATGGTGTCCGATCGCCACGGCGCGCCCAGCTTCGTGCACCGGGTCGCCTCGATCACCGCTTTCGAGCGCTGGCTGCGCGAAGTGGGTGCAACCCCGCCGCCTTGCAGCCCCCAGGATTGGGATTGGGACACGCTTGAGCCCCATGCCACCGCCTGGCTCGACGATGCCGGGCGCGCGCTGGCGCAGGCTGCCATGACCACGCAGGCCATGGTCGAACTCGATAAGGCCAGCATTGATGGCTCCATGCCGCGTCCTGTCGTCGAGCGCCTGCTGCAGCGCGTGCAGCACCATCTGGCGCTGCTGCCGGTGCTGCGCAGCGGTCGCCCGGTGGTGGCCATCGGCCATCTCGGCGCGTTCGCTGCCGCCAAGGGCGCAGCGCTCCTGCCTGTGTACAAACGCTATTTTTCGAGCGCCTGGAGTCACTTCGGGGCCTGACATGGACTTGCCCTGCAGGGGTTCACCCCTGCGACACTGCGCCGCCGCGCCGACCCCGAGCGTCGTCGGCTTCACTAGCTGCCTGATCTCCCTCAAAAAATTACCCACGGAATACTGGCGGGTCACAGCTTTTGTGCGCTCGCTGTCAATGCTATGAGAGCTGTGCCGAATCCCGGCCCACTCAAGCGATTGCGGACCGCTCGTGCAGGTATTGGTTTACACATTCATAGCGTTGGCGGCGCTTGGCGTCGGCTGCACGGCCTATTTCGGGCTGACGTTCACGCCTGCCGAGGCCATCATGGCTGCCCTGAGCTTTTCTGCCGTCGCGGTGGTCTTGATGGAGCGCAGTTTGCGCCAGCGCGCCGAGAATCGCCTGGAAAAGGCGATCGAGGATCTCGCGCAGTTGCTGGCCGCCGAGGGCCAGGTCGGCACCACGCTGGGTCAACGCGTCAACGCCCTGGCCGATCTCAATGCCGGCCGGCGCCTGGAAGGCGTCGAAGCCGACGTGTCCGTGCTGGGCACCGTAATCCGCCAGATCGCCGAGGCCGTCTCCGATATCGAGGAGCGCGCCAGCAGGCCGCAGCCTGGCGCAGGGCCGACGTCCCTGGCTGCCGTTCCCGCCATCGTCACACAAACGCCCCAACCCGTCGTGGTCCCGGTACAACGCGAGCCCGAGCCGCCCCTGATCCCGATCGAAACCCTGCGTCAGGCGCTCGCCGACAACCGCCTCATCTATCATGTGCAGCCCATCATCACGCTGCCGCAGCGCCGCCCGCATGGCTACGACCTGGTGCCGCGCCTGATGCTGGATAATGGCGAGCTGGCCGACCGCGCCGCCTTCATGCCCCGCCAGGGCAATGAGGACCTGCTGCGTCACATCGAGGGCCTGGGCCTGATCGAGGCCATCGCCATCGGCCGCCGCTCGCGCAGCGCCGATCAGCCGATCAATCTGTTCATTCCGCTCTCGCGCGCCACCCTGGGCGAATGGGTCGCCTCTGAACAGCTCATCGTCTCGCTCGAAGCCAACCGCGCCATTGCGTCCAGCATGGTTTTCGTCGTTACCGAAGCCGAATGGCAGATGCTGGCGGCCGGCGAACGCGCCATTGTCGACGGTCTGGTCAAGAAGGGCGCCGGTTTCTCGCTGTCCGAGGTCAAGTCGTTGCGCGTCGATGTCGCCGAACTGGCCGGGCAGGGGGTTCGTTCGCTGCGCGTCGATGCCACCCGCTTCATCGATGCGCCCGAAGCCTTCACCGATTTCCACGCCTCCGATATCGCCAACTACCTCAACCGTTTTGGCGTCAGCATGATGGCTACCGGCGTCGCCAGCGAGCGCCAGATTCTCGAACTGCTCGATATCGGCATCGCCCAGATCCAGGGTCCGCACATTGCCGCGCCCGGCCCGGTCCGTCCCGACCTGATGCTGGAGCGTCCCAAGACCGCCGCGCCGGTTCTGCGTCGGGCCGAAGGCATAGCCTGATCGCCAATCGCGCTGAGGCTGACCACGGATGCCATGATCGTCATCGTCCTCAACGGCTCCATCAATTCCGGCAAGACCACAACCGGCCGCGCGCTGGCGGCGATTTTGCCCGGCGCCCGCTTCATCGATGGTGACGACCACGGTATTCCAAAATCCGTGCCGTTCCAGCAGATGATCGACCGCGCCGTGCTCTGGGTCGCCGGCCAGATCACCGCCGCGACCGAACCTTTCCTTGTCATCGCCTATCCCATGCGCGATAGCGATTTCGCCATGCTTCAAGCCGCCTGCGCCGCCCGCCACGCTCGCCTTTTCGTCGCCACCCTGGCCCCACCGCTCGCCGTCGCGCTCACCAACCGCGGCACCCGCGAACTCGACGACGGCGAACGTGCCCGCATCCACGAAATGTACGTAGAAGGCTATCCCGCGCGGGCCTTCAGCGACATCATCGTCACCAACCCGGCCACGCCCCAGCAAACCGCCACCATGCTCGCCCGTCGCATTGCTCGACTATGAGCCATGCAATAGCGGCCGTCGCTATTGCTGCTTCCGCCCTTGATCCGGGCGGCCACCTGCACCATAGAACGCCAAGGCAATCCCGCTTCCGGAGCCTCCCGATGACCGCGCCCCTACCTCCCATTTCTGGCCTAGCCGATCTCGCCGGCCGCTATGATGCGGTTCTGAGCGATGTGTGGGGCGTCGTCCACAACGGCGTCGCCGCTTTCCCCTCCGCCGTCGACGCGCTCGTCGAGTACCGCAAGGCCGGCGGCAAGGTGGTCTTCATCACCAATGCGCCGCGCCCTTCCGCCCCGCTGATCGACATGCTCGATCGCCTCGGTGTCGTGCACGACGCCTACGACGCCATCGTTTCGTCGGGCGACGCCACCCGCGTCATGATTGCCAAATACTCCGGCCGCCCGATCCATCATGTCGGCCCGCCCACCGAGGACGACGCGCTCTACGAAGGCCTCAACGTGCGCCGCACCACCGCCGAGGAAGCCGATGTTGTCGTCGTCACCGATCTCGATACCGATGACGACACCCCCGAAATGTACCGCGAACGCGCCAAGTTCTGGTTATCGCGCAAGCTGCCGATGATCTGCGCCAATCCCGACCGGGTGGTCGAACACGGCGACAAGATCATCTATTGCGGCGGCGCTTTGGGCGATCTCTACGCGGCTATGGGCGGCATGGTGCTGATGGCCGGCAAGCCCTATCAGCCGATCTACGAGGAGGCCTTCCGCCTCGCAGAAATCGCCGTCGGCCGTCCGCTCGACAAATCCCGCACCCTCGCCATCGGCGACAGCGTGCGCACCGATGCAACCGGCGCCGCCCAGTTCGGCATCGACCTGCTCTTCGTCACCGGCTCCATCCACGCCGCCGAACTCGACGCCTTCGGCAAACCCAGCCCGCAGGCCATTGCCGATCTCGTCGCCCCCAGCCGCGCCAACATGGCCGGCTTCCTGCCGCGCCTGAGCTGGTAGCTGCAGCCCTGCCACGCGCGCGATCTGGTCCCCTCCCCCTTGAGGGGAGGGCTAGGGTGGGGGTAAGTGTCCGCCAGAGTGAAGTTGCCCGCGCGACTCAAAAACGGATCCAATGACACCGTGACCGACTTTCTCCGCCTCTCCAATCTAGACACTGTCCCCGCATCCCTGCGCGGCGCCTATGTGGCCATCGGCAATTTCGATGGCTTCCATCGCGGCCACCAGTCGGTGTTCGATCTGCTGCGTCGCCGCGCCGCCGAGGCCGGGGTGCCGGCGATCCTGCTCACCTTCGAGCCGCATCCGCGCGATGTCTTTGCACCCAGCCCCTTCATGTACCGGCTCACCGACGGCAACGCCAAGGCGCGCCTGGCCGAAGCGCTCGACCTCGACGGCATCGTCATCCTCAATTTCGACCGCGCTTTCTCCCAGATCGAAGCCGAGGATTTCGTCTCCCGCTTTCTCGTTGATGCGCTGGCCGTCACCGGCGTCATCGTCGGCGCTGATTTCCATTTCGGCCGCCAGCGCCGCGGTACCCCCACCTTCCTCACCGCCGCTGGAGAAGCCCACGGCTTTGCCGTCGAAGTCATCGACCTGCTCGACGAGGGTTCGGAAGTCATTTCCTCCTCTCGTATCCGCGCCGCGCTCTCAGAAGGCGACATCGCCGCCGCCAATCGCTTGCTGGGCTATCATTGGTTCATGGAAGGCTGCGTCGTCAAAGGCGACCAGCGCGGCCGCGAACTCGGCTATCCCACCGCCAACACCGTCACCCATGACAATTTCCAGCTCGCCCAGGGCGTCTACGCTGTCCGCGCCCGCCTCGGCGACCGGGTGTTCGATGGCGTCGCCGCCTATGGCAAGCCCATGTTCAACAACCAACGCCCGCCCTTCGAGACGCACCTGTTCGATTTTTCCGAGGACATTTACGGCCAGACCATCGTGGTCTGCCTTGTCGACCACATCCGCGGCCAGGAAGTCTTCTCCGGCCTCGACGAACTCATCACCGCCATGAACCGCGACAGCGACAAGGCCCGCGCCGCCCTCGCTGCCGCAAAGCCCCTCAGCGAACTCGATACCCGTCTCGGCTTCTTCCCATCCTGAAGGTCACGTCTATGCGCAAGATTGTCATCGTCACCGGCACGTCCACCGGACTCGGCATTGCCATTGCGGTCCAGTTGGCTGCCCAGGGCCACACGGTCTACGCCACCATGCGCAATCTGGCCAAGCGTGCCGCGCTCGATGCCGCCGCGACGGCTGCCGGCGTGGTGCTCAACGTCCTGCCACTCGACGTGCAGGACAGTGCCAGCGTCGAAGCTGCCATCGCCGCGGTGATCGCTGCCGAAGGGCGCATTGACGTGCTCATCAACAATGCTGGCGCCGGCTTTGTGCGGTCCACCGAGCAGGCCAGCGAAGTCGAAATCGCCCATGTGATCGATCTCAATCTGATGGGCGTCATCCGTTGTACCAAGGCCGTGCTGCCCCTCATGCGCGCAGCCCGCGCCGGCCATGTGGTCAACATCTCATCGGTCGGTGGCCTGGTGGGCCAGCCGTTCAACGAAATCTACTGCGCTGCCAAATTTGCCGTCGAAGGCTATACTGAGTCCCTGGCCAGCTACGTCACGCCCGGCTTCGGCATCAATTTCACGGTGGTCGAGCCAGGTGGGATTCGAACCGAATTCATCGCCAATGTCATGGCCCATGTTTCCAGCACCGGCGGCATGATCGAGGATGAATATAAGCCCATTCTCGACAAATATTTGGGCGGCGCCGCCAGCCGGGCTGGTGCTTCCAACGCCTATCAAACTGCCGACGAGTGCGCTGCCGTCGTCGTTGACGTGGTGCAAACGTCCGAGCCGCCAGTGCGCATTCGCACCTCCGCCTGGGCCGAAGACTTCACCCGGCTCAAGACTGCCGCCGACCCTGACGGTAAAAAGCAGCAGGCGGCCGTTATCGAGCGCTTCCTGAGCTGAGCCGGTTGGTGCCGACCAGCTCGTTGACGGCGCCGGGGGCAGGGCTCTAGCCCCGCCTGGGGCCCGCCATGGCCAAATGCCTTCCCCCAACTCCCTGGCCTTGCTACAAGGCGCGCAAATCCCATTCAATCTATTGATTGCCCGCAATGACCGAAACCACTGCCGCGACCGAAACCGATTATTCGTCGACGCTCTTCCTGCCCGAGACGCAATTTCCCATGCGCGCCGGGCTGCCGGATCGCGAGCCGGGCTGGCTTAAGCGCTGGGAAGACATGGATATCTACAAACTCCAGCGCGAGCAGGCGCAGGATCGTCCCCTGTTCACGCTCCACGATGGCCCTCCATACGCCAACGGCAACATCCATATCGGCCACGCGCTCAACAAGACGCTGAAAGACATCGTCTCCCGCTCGATGCAGATGCTCGGCTTCAACGCGGCCTACGTGCCGGGCTGGGATTGCCACGGCCTGCCCATCGAATGGAAGATCGAGGAACAGTATCGCGCCAAGGGCCGCGACAAGAACGAAGTCCCGATCAACGAATTCCGCGCCGAATGCCGCGCCTTCGCCACCCAGTGGGTCAATGTGCAGCGCGAGGAATTCAAGCGCCTCGGCATCTTGGGCGAATGGGATAATCCCTATTTGACCATGAGCTTCGACGCCGAAGCCCAGATCGCGCGCGAGCTGATGAAGGTCTCCACCTCCGGCCAGCTCTATCGCGGCAGTAAGCCCGTGATGTGGTCCGTGGTTGAACGCACCGCTCTCGCCGAAGCGGAAATCGAATATGCCGATTACGAGAGCGACACCATCTGGGTGAAGTTTCCCATCCTCGGCGCCTCCTCGGAAGTGCAGGGCGGCGACTTCGCCCGCAGCGCCCAGCTCACCCGCGACCTGGCCGATGCCTCCGTCGTCATCTGGACCACGACGCCGTGGACCATCCCGGCCAACCGCGCCATCAGTTTCTCGTCAAAAATCGCCTATGGCCTCTATGAGGTCACCCAAGCGCTAGAGGGCAATTGGGCTGCGACCGGCGAAAAATACGTTTTGGCCGACAAGCTCGCCGCCGAAGTACTCGCCAAGGGCAAGGTTGAAGCCTTCGCTCGCCTGCGCGACGTGAACCCTGCCGATATCACTGCCTGCGCCCATCCGCTGCGCGGACTCGATGGCGGCTACGAGTTCAACGTGCCGCTGCTGGATGGCGAACACGTCACCGATGACGCCGGCACCGGGTTCGTGCACACCGCCCCCGGCCACGGCCTCGACGACTTCGAGATCTGGATGAATTCGGGCCGCCTGCTGGCCGAACGCGGCATCGACACCACCATCCCTTACGTGGTGGGCGATGACGGCTTCTACACCAAGGACGCCCCCGGCTTCGACGGCGCTCGCGTCATCGACGACTCGGGTAAAAAGGGTGACGCCAACAACCGCGTCATCGCCGCTCTGGCCGACCGTCACGCGATGCTCGCCCGTGGCCGCGTCAAGCATTCCTATCCCCATTCCTGGCGCTCCAAGAAGCCGGTGATCTACCGCAACACGCCGCAATGGTTCGTCTATATGGACCGCGATATCGCGGGCGCTGCCGGCGATACCCTGCGTACCCGCGCGCTCAACGCCATCGACGCCACCAAATTCTACCCCGCCGCCGGCCAGAACCGCCTACGCGCGATGATCGCCGATCGCCCCGATTGGGTGCTGAGCCGCCAGCGCGCCTGGGGCGTGCCGATCACCGTCTTCGTCAACAAGACCACGGGCGAAATCCTCAAGGACGAGACGGTCAACCACCGTATCGCCGACGCCTTCGAGGAAGAGGGCGCCGATGCCTGGTACGCCGCTGGCGCCGCCGAACGCTTCCTCGGCACCTCGCACGCCGTGGCCGACTACGAGATGGTCACCGACATCCTGGACGTCTGGTTCGATAGCGGCACCACCCATTCCTGGGTGCTGCGCAACAAGCAGAAGTGGCCGCACCTGAAGTTCCCGGCCTCGATGTATCTCGAAGGCTCCGATCAGCACCGGGGCTGGTTCCATTCCTCCTTACTCGAATCCTGCGCCACCAATGGTTTCGCGCCCTATTCGAGCGTGCTCACCCATGGCTTCACCATGGATGGCGAGGGCAAGAAGATGAGCAAGTCGCTGGGCAATACCGTCGCCCCGCAGGACATCATCAAGCAATACGGCGCCGATATCCTGCGCCTCTGGGTGGCCTCGTCGGATTATTCCGAGGACCTGCGCCTCGGCAAGGAAATCATCCAGACCACGGTCGACAGCTATCGCAAGCTGCGCAACACCCTGCGCTGGCTGCTGGGCAATCTCGCCCATTATCAGCCCGCCGATGTCGTCACCTTCGACGCCATGCCCGAGCTTGAACAGTTGATGCTGCACCGTCTCGCCCAGCTCGATGAGCAGGTCCGTGGCGCCTATAAGGAATACGACTACCGCCGCGTCGTCTCGCTGCTCACCAATTTCATGAATATCGAGCTCTCGGCCTTCTACTTCGACATCCGCAAGGATGCTCTCTATTGCGACCCGATCTCCTCGGTAAAGCGCCGCGCCTCGCTGACGGTGCTCAATCACCTGTTCGATTGCCTCACCGCCTGGCTCGCCCCCATCCTGGTTTTCACCATGGAGGAGGTCTGGCTCGAACGGCACCCCGGCGCCGATAGCTCGGTGCATTTGCGCCTGTTTCCCGAGGTTCCCGCCGAATGGCTGAACGAGGGCCTGGCCGACAAATGGGCGAAAATCCGCACCGTCCGCCGTGTCGTCACCGGCGCGCTGGAAGTTGAGCGCCGCGAAAAGCGCATCGGTTCTTCGCTTGAAGCCGCCCCACGCGTCTTCATCACCGACGAGGCCCTGCTGACCGCTTTGGCGGGAGAGGATCTGGCCGAAATCGCCATCACCTCGGCCATCGAAATCGGCAATGCCGACGCCCCCGACACCGCCTTCCGCCTCGATGACGTCCCCGGCGTCGCCGTGGTCTCGGCTCTCGCTGAAGGCACCCGCTGCGCCCGCTCCTGGCGCATCCAGCCCGATGTCGGCTCCGACCCGCAATACCCCGATGTCACCCCCCGCGACGCCCAGGCGCTGCGCGAACGCGCCGCGGCGGGGCTCTAGCTTGTTCTGCCCGCTGCATAACCCCCACCCGGCCTCCCCCTATGAGGGGGAGGAGCGGCGCGGTGGTTGTGCGTCGATCTCTTCACAGCCACAATCCTGTTCCTCCCCCTCCTAGGGGGAGGTTAGGTGGGGGTCTCTACTATGGCGATTCAGCGTTCTTCTGTCCCTGCGGTGTATTTGTCGCTGACCATGGCCATCCTCGCCTTTGGCCTCGACCGCGCCCAGAAAGCCTTTGCGGTCTCCGCCGACTGCATCGCCATCGGCGCCGCTCCCTGCGTCGATATCTTCACCTCCTACGTACCCGCCACCCTGTCCAATTGGCGCGGCGGCGAGGTCGTGCGCGTCACCGACTTCTTCGATTACGTCCTGGTCTGGAATACCGGCATTTCCTACGGCCTACTGACCGACCTACCCAGTTGGGGCCTCGGCGCCATCATGCTGGTCGCCGTCGTCGCGCTCGCCATCTGGTGGGTGCGCGCCGACTCGTCCCTGATCCGGCTAGGCCTGGCCTTCTGCATTGGCGGGGCTTTATCCAACGGCCTCGATCGGCTGATCTACGGTGCCGTCGCCGATTTCTTCCACTTTCATCTCGGCGCAAATTCCTTCTATATTTTCAACGTCGCCGACATGGCCATCACCCTTGGCGTCATCCTGCTGATCCTCGATTTGCTCGGCATTGGCCGGGTTCGCGCCGCCAAAACCTGAGCCGCTAACCCAGTGTGAACGCATTGCTGCCAGAATCTGGCCTTAGCTGCTGTGATGCGCTATAAGCGCGCCAATAACCGAAGTCGCCGCGGCTCGCCGCTCTTGAAGGACGTTTCATGCATATTGGATTGACCCGGGCGGGCCTTTTCTCCCTTGGCCTTTTGCTGATGGCAGGCCTTGCCGGCTGCACGACGGCCGAAGGCACCAATGCGATGACCGATTTCGGCACTTTCGAGCGTGAGGTCATGACCTCCACCGCCCGCGGCGTCGGCCTCGTCCCCGGCGAAGCACCCAAGGCCGACCTGACCCAGGCGCGCGCGCCGCTGGTGTTGCCACGCGATGAGAGCCAGTTGCCGACCCCCACGGTCGCCATGGCCGATCAATTGCCGGTCGATAGCAACGCCGTGCAGATCGACGCCTCCAATCTGAGCCAGGCCGATCTGACCCGCCTGCGCAATGCCCGCGTCGTCGATATGCAGACCATTGCGGGCCGCCCGCTGACCGAGACCGAAGCCAAGCAGCTCACCGCCCGCATGCGCGCCGCCAATGTCGGTATTACCGGCAACGCCAAGCGCCCGATCTACATGCCTCCGGCCGATTACTTCACCCGCGTCGGCAATGCCGATCTGGTGTGCCGCGCCCCCAATGGTGCCATCGTTGCGCTCAACGATGCGGCTTGCCCCGAGGACGTGCGCAAGGCCATCAAGGCCGCCATGTCGCGTCCCGCCGCTGGCGTCACGACGACCGACGGCGGTGGCATGCTGGGCGAATTCGACGATAACAAGAGCAGCTCGAACAACTAGCTGCCTGTATAATTCACGACTAAGTCGCCCCGCCTCATGCGGGGCGATTTCCTTTTCCGCGCCGCCCATCCGGGTCCCGCATGACATGAAAGCTGCCCCATGACTGACCAGTCCGCCGTACCAGACACCGGCGATCGCCTCGCCAAGGTCATCGCCCGCTCCGGGCTCTGCTCCCGCCGCGATGCCGAAACCTGGATCACCGAGGGCCGCGTCGTGGTCAACGGCAAAAAGGTCATCACCCCCGCCTTCAACGTCACCGCGCGTGACAAGATCATGGTCGATGGCGCCCCGCTGGCCGCCCGCCAGGGCACCCGCGTCTGGCTCTACCATAAGCCCGCCGGCCTCGTGGTTACCGAGAAGGACCCCGAAGGCCGCGAGACCATTTTCGAGGCCCTCGAAACCCACGGCCTGCCGCGCGTCGTCACCGTCGGGCGCCTCGATATCAATACCGAAGGCCTGATCCTGCTCACCAATGACGGCGGTCTCAAGCGCGTGCTCGAATTGCCCGCCACCGGCTGGCTGCGCCGCTACCGCGTGCGCGCCCATGGCAGCGTCACCCAGGCCGCGCTCGACCGTCTCAAGGACGGCATCGAGATCGACGGCATCAAATACGGCTCCATCGAAGCCACGCTGGAGCGCGACCAAGGCTCCAATGTCTGGCTGATCATGGCCCTACGCGAAGGCAAGAACCGCGAGGTCAAGAATGTCCTTGGCGCCCTCGGCCTTGAAGTGAACCGCCTGATCCGCGTCTCCTATGGCCCGTTCCAATTGGGCGATATTCCCGTGGGCGGCATCGAAACCGTCAAGGCCTCCACCCTGCGCGACCAGCTCGGCAAGAAGCTCGCCGACGCCGCCGATGTCGATTTCGACAGCGAAATGCCCGAAGCCAATGCCCTGGTCGGCAAGCCGACGCGCGACCGCCTGACCGGCCGCGGCACCAATACCGTGGAAATCGCCCGCCAGCGCTTCCGCTTTACCGACCACGCCGAAAAGACCGAGGAAGAGACGCGGGCCGAGCGCCCGCGCCAGGATCGCCCCGGCCGTTTCGACAGCAAGCGCCCCGCGCCCAAGAAATTTGACGATCGTGCCGAGGAAGAAATGGCGCCGCCCCGCCGCATCATTTTCGATGATGGGCGTGAGGAGGACTTCGTGCAGAAACGTTCCGGCAAAGGCACAACCTGGCGCGATCCCGACGATCAGCCCGCGCGCACTTTTGGCCAGCGCCCGGATCGCCCGGCCAAGCCCGCCCGTGCTCCGCGCGCCGAAGGCGCGTCGCGTCCGGCCCGCTCCGATGGTCCGGCGCGCCCGAGCCGCGATGCTGCCGGCAAGCCACGCGGCGATTTCAAGGGTCCCAAGCGCGAGTTTGGCGATCGTCCCGCGCGCCCGACCAGCAAAGCCGTCTCCGGCCGCGTCGCTGCCTCCAAGTCCTACGGTGAACGTCCCCGCGCCGCCCGTCCCGAAGGTGACTTCGCCGATCGTCCCAAGCGCGATTTTGACGCGCCACGCGGCGCTCGTCCCACCGGCGCTGCCGGCCGTCCCGATCGTGCCTTCACCGGCACGCCGCGCGGTCCGCGTCGCGGCGATGCCGAGGCCCAGCGCCCGTCGCGCGATTACGCGCCCCGCACGCGTCCGGATAACGAACGCCCCGGCGCCGAGGGCCCCAAGCGCGCCTATGCACCCCGGACCCGCGCAGACGCCGAACGCGGCGGCAATGACCGCCCGGCCCGTGACTACGCACCGCGCACCCGTCCCGATAGCGAACGTGGCGAGGGCGCTCGCGCTAACCCCAATCGTCCCGGCCGCAATTTCTCGGAGAAGCCAAAGTCGTTCCGCCCCGATGGTGGCCGTCCGCAGCGCGCCGAGCGTCCCGATGGTGATCGTCCGGCGCGCAGCTATTCCGACAAAGCAAGCCGCCCCGGTCGTGACGCCCTAGGCCTTGAATCCAAGACCTACGGCAAGCCCAAATCGCGTCCTGATGGCAAGCCCTATCCCAAGCGCGACGGCGCTGCCCCCGCCCGCGGCCCCAAGCCCGGCGGCTTCGGCAAGCCCGCCTTCGGCGGCGGTCGCCCCGCCGGTGGTGCCGGCCGCCCTGCGGGCGGTGCTGGTCGTCCCGCCTTTGGCGGCGGTCGTCCTGCGGGTGGTGCCGGTCGTCCTTCGGGCGGTGGCCGTCCCGCTGGTGGCGGTGGTCGTCCCGCCGGCGGCGCCGGCCGTCGCCCCAAGTCCTAATCACGTTTGCGCTGATCCCTCAGTCATCTCCCTCCCCCTTGAGGGGAGGGATCCAGGGTGGGGGTAAGCCTCCGCAAACTCGGAACCCTCCAAGGCCCCACCCATGCGCATCGTCGCCGGCAAATTCCGCGGTAAAACCCTGACGTCCCCGTCGGACGACTCCATCCGCCCCACCGCCGACCGCGTCCGCGAGAGCATGTTCAACATCCTCGCCTCGCGCCTCGGCCCGATCTTCGATGGCGTCCGCGTGTTGGATCTGTTCGCCGGCACCGGCGCGCTGGGTCTTGAAGCCCTTTCGCGCGGCGCCGCCCACGTCACCTTCGTCGAAATGGGTGCCGAAGCGCGTGGCCTGATCCGCGATCACATCGAAGCCTTCGGGGCAGGGGGCATCACCAAGCTGCTGCGCCGCGACGCCACCGATCTTGGCACCCCCGGCTCGCTCAAGCCCTTCGATCTGCTCTTCCTCGACCCGCCCTATGGCCACGGCCTGGGTGAACGCGCCCTCACCAACCTCGCGCCCCAAGGCTGGCTTGCCTCCGGCGCCACCGTGGTATTCGAGGAAAGCGCCGACGCCACCATCGAACTCCCTTCGGGCTTCACCCTCGACGATCGCCGGGTCTACGGGGCGGCAGCGGTGCATTTCCTCACGTTTGGGAAAGAGGGGTAGAATATCGCGCGGAAGCTTGGGCCCTTCCGCAGCGAGTGACGCTTCCCCACCCACTGTCCTTCCCGCGGGCTTGACCCGCGGGCCTCTCACCACCCCATCATATTCAGTGCCTGTCAGGCGTGGCCCGCGGGTCAAGCCCGCTGGAAGATCGCGTTCGGGTGACTGGGGCCGACAGGCTGGAGCTTATCGCACCAATCTCCGCGCACTCGCTGATAGTCACGCCCCCGCACACGCCCCGCATTTTCCCCTGATTTCCATGGTCGTCCGCTCCACCACAAATCCGGACCCCTCCGCCCATTCCGCCAGCCGCTCCTCGATCACCCCATCGGCGAACTCGTCCACCTTGCCGCAGCCATCGCAGATCGCGAACGCGATCAGCCCTGAGCGGTGGCAATGCTCATCCGCACAGGCCACAAACGCATTGAGGCTTTCCAGCCGATGCGCCAGCCCGCGTTCCACCAGCTTGTCCAGCGCCCGATACACCTGCAACGGCGCCTTGAGCCCATCCTCGCGCAGCCGGTCCAGGATATCGTAGGCGCTCAGCGGCCCGGCCGAATGCGCCAGCGCGCCCAGCACCAGCCCCTGGTTCCTGGTCAAATCATTGGCCCACACATGGTCGTGGCCCGCGTGACTGTCATCCGAATGCGCCATGTCGTCCGCCTTTCCGGCCGCCGCGCCCGTGGGGCGCGGCGGCGTTGCAATCCTACTTGCCCAACATCGCCGGCACCAGCAGGCCGATATTGTGCTTGAACATATCAATATAGGTGGCCGCGCCCTGATCGGGTTCCGATAGCGCATCGGCATAAAGCTGGCCGCCCACCGTCACGCCGGTCTCGTCAGCGATCTGCTGCACCAGCCGCCCATCGCTCATATTCTCGATGAACAGCGCCGTGACGCCATCGCTTTTTATCTGTGTGATCAACTTGGCCACGTCCGCCGCCGAAGCCTCGCTATCGGTCGAAATCCCCTCCGGCGCGAGGAACTTCACCCCATATTCATCGCCAAAATACCCGAAGGCATCATGGGTGGTAATCACCTGCCGCTTTGCAGCCGGCACTGCCGCGATATCGGCGATAAGCTGCCCATCCAGCGCCGCAATCTCTGCCGAATAAGCCGCCGCGTTGGCCTCATAGGTTACACAACCGTCGGCATCCACGGCGCACAGTCCCGCCGCCACATTCTTCACATAGAGCAGCCCGTTCTTCAGGCTCTGCCAGGCATGCGGATCGGTCACGACCTCGCCGTCCTCATCCATGGTGTGGGTTTTTACGCCCGCGCTGGCCACGATCACCGGCCCGGCAAAACTGGTCGATTGAACAAACCGGTCCAGCCACCCTTCGAACCCCAGCCCGTTGACGAACAACACATCCGCCTGGCTCACTGCCACCGCATCGCTCGGCTTGGGCTCATAGACGTGGGTATCGGCATTCGCCCCGACAATCGTCGTCACCGCCACCCGCTCGCCACCGACCCGCGCAACGATGTCGCCCAGGATCGAGAACGTCGCCACCGCCTTGACCTCCGCCGCAAACGCCGGCCCGGCCAGGGCCGAAACCAGCAAAGCCAGCGCTGTCGATTTCAAAATCTTCATCTCGCATTCCTTCAATCTCTGAAGCCGCCCGGTCCACCAGGCCAACTCCTCCCCCCTTGAGGGGGAGGCAGGGTGGGGGTGTCGAGAGCCACGATGTGGCTGGCATCCCCACTGCCTCAGCCTCCGCCTCGAAACCGAAGCGGAGCAACGAATTTTCCGAGCGCAGGCCGCCTATGCCACGCGATGCCGCGGCGCCTGAACCCGCGTAAAAATCACCCCCCGCCGCCCGAAAAACAGCGAAACCACATAAATCCCCCCCGCTACGAGAATGATCGACGGCCCCGACGCCACCCCTAGATAGTAGGAGATCAGCAGCCCGAAATAGCTCGACACCACCCCGAACCCCACCGCCAGCGCGCACATCCCCTCGAGCCCCCGCACCCAAAACCGCGATGCCGCCGCCGGCAGCATCATCAGCCCCACCGCCAAAAGCGTCCCCAGAGCCTGGAACCCGCCCACCAGGTTCAGCACCACCAACGCGAGGAATATCAGGTGCACCGGATGCCCCGCCTTGCTCACGCTGCGCAAAAACGTCGGGTCGAGACACTCCGCAAACAGCGGCCGCCAGATCACCGCCAGCCCCACCAGCGAGATCGTCGCAATGGCCCCGATCATCACCAGCGCATCGTCATTGAGCGCCAGCACCGTGCCGAACAGCACATGCATCAGGTCCACATTGGAACCCTTGAGGCTGACCAGCATCACCCCCAGTGCCAGCGAAATCAGGTAAAATGCTGCCAGTGACGTATCTTCCCGCTGGATAGTGAACCGCGACACCAGCCCCGCCAGCAGCGCGACCACCAGCCCCGCCGCGAACCCGCCTAGCGTCATCGGCAAAATCGCCAGCCCCGACACCAGAAACCCCGCCGCCGCGCCCGGCAAAATAGCATGCGCCATCGCGTCGCCTGTGAGGCTCATCCGCCGCAGCATCAAAAACACCCCCACCGGCCCCGCGCTCACCGACAGGATGATGGCCCCCACCAGCGCTCGGTTCATGAACCCGAATTGCGCGAACGGCTCGATGAAAACCTGGAACGCGTTCATGCCGCATCCCCATGATGAAGGTGCTTTGCCGCGTGGTCATGCCAGGGCGCATGCTCGTCCCAGGCCTCCGTCATCCGCCGCGCTTCCAGCAGGTTCTCGGCCTTGAGCGTCTCGCCCGTCGCCCCCCACGCAATCGGCTCGCGCGCCAGCAACAGCGTCTGCGGAAACACCCGCCGTACCATCTCTACGTCATGCAACACCGCAATGACCGTCCGCTTTTCGTTGTGCCAGTGCTGCACCAGCGCGATCAGGTCGCCCACCGTCCTCTCGTCGATCGCCGTAAACGGCTCATCCAGCAGGATCACCCGCGCATCCTGCAACAGCACCCGCGCAAACAGCGCCCGCTGCAATTGCCCGCCCGACAGCGTATCGATCGGCCTTTGCTCAAATCCCCGCAGCCCTACCGCCTGCAACGCCTCGTCCAGCGCCCCGCGATCTACGCCGCGAATGGCGCCGAACAGTCCCCGGCTCTTCCAAAACCCCAGCGATACCAGATCGCCCACCACCGCCGGAAACGTGCGGTCGATCTCGGCAATCTGCGGCAGATAGGCGATCTCGCGCACGGAAATTCCGGCATGCTCGATCCGCCCGCCCAGCGGCTTCAGCGCCCCGGTAATGCCCTTGAGCAAGGTGGATTTCCCCGATCCGTTCGGCCCCATGATCGCCGTCAGCGACCCCGTCTCGAACGCGCCATCGAGGTGATGCACCGCCGGATGACCGTCATAGCCCAGCGTCAGATCGTTCAGCCGAATGACCGCACTCATGCCAGCAGCGCCCAGATCGCCACCCAGATCAGCGCAACCGGCACCAACACCAAGCCGACCCGCGCCGTCGCACTCATCTGCGCCAGGCTAAAATTCCGCATGCGTCACCCACGTAATGTAATACAGTTACGTGTAACTTAGTAACGTCGCCAGAGTCAACCGCACCCTCGATCTGATCCCCTCCCCCTTGGGGCAGGGCCAGGTCGGGGGGAGCCATCCCCACGAGTGGAGCCTACTTTAACGGCCCCTTGAAAATAAAAAACGCCCCACCAAAAATCAGCGCAAACCCCACCGCATGGTTCCAGGTCAGCCGTTCGCCCAGGATGGTCACCGCGAAAATCACGAATACGCTCAGCGAAATCACCTCTTGGATGGTCTTGAGCTCCGCCCCGGTATAGGCGCCGTAGCCGATCCGGTTGGCCGGCACTGCCAGCCAATATTCGAATAGCGCAATGCCCCAACTGGTCATCACCGCCACCCACATCGCCATGGCTGGAAACTTCAAATGCCCATACCAGGCAAAGGTCATGAATACATTGCTCGCGATCAGCAGCCCGATCGGCGCGAGGGTGGCGAAGTTAAGGCCCATTTTGGCTCCAGCAGGGTAGGGGGATGACGCGACAACGCCAACGATCGGCAGGCTGTTCCAGCACCAGTTCTTTCGCCGCGATGAGTTGATCGGCGACGTTACTTTCAGCCCTCGTTCATATGCCGACTAGGCTATAATGAGACGACCCCGCCAAGGCAATTCTGTCCCAAAGGAAACCCCCTCATGCTCGCCCGCTTGTCCCTCGCCTTGCTCTGCGCCTGCCTTGTCGCCACCCCGGCTTTGGCCAAGGACAAAACCGCCTTTTCCTGCACCGGCGTTTTCGGCCCTGACAGTTCCGAGGCCCTGCTGAAGCAGACCTACGGTGCCGAAAACGTCGTCACCGGCCAGGTGCCCGGCGCCGAGGGGCAGGACATGCTCGCCACCACCGTATTCCCCAACGATCCGGACAAGACCCTGCAATTCGGCTGGATGAACGACGACACCCGCGAAGGCCTTGGCTTCGTGGACTTGCCACCCACGATGGACGGCCCCGGCGGCGTCCATGTCGGCATGACGGTCGCAGAAGTCCTCGCCCTCAATGGCAAGCCTTTCACCATTGGGGGCTTCTGGTGGGATTACGGCGGCTATGGCCAGATCGATCAAGGCACGCTCGCCAATGCCGACGATGCGAGCTGCTTCCTCTCGCTGCGCTTTACCCCGTCCGAAGAATATCCCCAGGATCTCAACGTGGATGCGGTCTCGGGCGAAGTCAGCATTCCGTCGGACGAACCCCTGCTCGAAAAGCTGGATGTGCGCGTCAGCGAAGTCACGGTCAGCTATGCCGGCCCCGCCGATTGAGCCGATCGGCAGCGGGGCGGATTGACCGCTCCGCCGCCGCGGCGTACACCAAACCTGTGTTGGTTCCCCGCGCCCGCTGCGGCAAGGGGATTCAAATTTTGAACCGTGACGATGGTTGGCCGAACCAGGCCAGGCGCTGTCGGGATCAAGATTAAAAGGGAATACGGTGCGGATTACCCATCAGGGGCCAAAACCGGAACTGCCCCCGCAACTGTAAGCGGTGCGCTCCTCTCATATGCCACTGGCGGCAAGCATCGGCCCGAAAAGTGCCACGCGGTTTTCGGACCGGCCGATGCTCAAAGTCACCGGGAAGGCGAGGGGAGCTGTATCCACCGCGAGTCAGGAGACCTGCCAACACATATCCGGGCGGAAAACGCCCACGCTTTCATATGCACACGGAGGGTGTTGCCTTGACCACTACTACCCAGACTGCCGGCATTGCCGGTCTGACCATCTCTCAACGGCTGATCGCCGGGGGCCTCGCCTTTCTCATTGGCATGACGCTGCTGTTCGGCGTCGGTTTCGCCAGTGACATGCGGCTGCACAATGGCGCGCATGATACCCGCCATTCCATGGGCTTCCCCTGCCACTAACCGTTTGCCGCCCAGCGGCTTGAGAGACACCAAATGAAACTCTTCCAGCGAATCTTTTTCGCTGCGGTCCTAGCCGGGCTCGCAGCAGGCCTCGTCATGTCCGCGCTCCAGCAATGGAAAGTCGCCCCCCTGATCCTGGCCGCCGAAGTCTACGAAAACGCCGAGCCCGCTTCTGCGCACGAGCACGCCGCCACCACCGACGCCGCAACAGCGCCCGTCGCCGCCGAAGCGCACGAGCACGACGAAAACGCCTGGGCGCCCCAGGATGGTTTCGAGCGCACTGCCTATACGGTCCTCGCCGATGTCCTTGGTTGCCTCGGCTTCGCCCTCGTTCTTGTTGCGGCCTCGGTCATCTTCAAGATCGAAATCACGCTCGCCAATGGCGTCGTCTGGGGCCTCTGCGGCTGGATCGCCTTCCATCTCGCCCCCGCTTTCGGCCTGCCGCCCGAACTGCCCGGCATGCCGGCGGCCGATCTGGTCGCCCGCCAAACCTGGTGGTGGGGCACTGTCATTGCCACCGCCGCGGCGTTCCTGCTGCTGGCCAAATGGCGCAATTCAGCCGCCATCGCCATCGCGGCTGCATTAATTCTCGTCCCCCACATCATCGGCGCACCCGCCCAGCCCGAGGAAGCCAGCAGTGTCCCCGCCCATCTGGCCACATCGTTTGCCGCCTCGGCGCTCACCGTCTCGGCCGTGTTCTGGCTGCTGGTCGGCCCCTTGATCGGCTTCTTCAATGAACTGCTGTCGCGGGCCGAAGCGCCCGCCGCCCGGAGTGTTCCCGCATGAGCAAGATCCCCACCACCGTCATCACCGGCTTTCTCGGTGCCGGGAAAACCACCCTCGTGCGCCACCTGCTGGCGCACGCCCCCAAGGGCAAGCGCATCGCCCTGATCATCAACGAGTTCGGCGATATCGGGGTCGACAAGGACATCCTCGCCGGCTGCGGCGACGATACCTGCCGCGAGGAGGATATGATCGAGCTGTCCAATGGCTGCATCTGCTGCACCGTGGCCGAGGATTTCATCCCCACCATGCAGGCTTTATTGGCCCGCCCCGACAAGTTCGACCACATCGTCATCGAAACCTCGGGCCTCGCTTTACCCCAGCCGCTGATCCGCGCCTTCAACTGGCCCGAGATCAAGGCGCAGGTAACCGTGGATGCCATCGTCACCGTCGCCGATGCGGCGGCGCTCGCCGAAGGCCGTTTCGCCTCCGACGAAGCCGCCATCGATGCCCTGCGCAAATCCGATGACATGCTCGATCACGAAACGCCCCTCGGCGAACTGTTCGAGGACCAGCTCTCGGCGGCCGACCTGGTCATCCTCAACAAGACCGACCTCGTCGATGCCGAAACCCTTGCCAAGGTCGAAGCTAGCCTCCGCGCCGAAATGCGTCCCGGCACCGGCCTGATCCACGCCCATAACGGCCATGTCGACATCGGCGCTCTCCTGGGCCTCGGGCTCGGCTCCGAGTCCGACATCGCCAACCGCCCCAGTCACCATGAGCTAGAGCATGGTGGCGAGGCCCATGAGCACGACGATTTCGACAGCTTCTCGCTCCGTTTCCCCTCGATCCTGGGCAAGGACGAACTCCTCGCCGCCATCGAAACCACCATCCGCTCCCACGACGTCCTGCGCCTCAAAGGCTTCGCCGCCATCCCCGGCGCCTCCGCCCGCCTCGCCATCCAGGCCGTCGGCCCCCGCCTCACCACCTATTTCGACCGCCCTTGGCGCAACGGCGAACTGCGCGAAACCGCCCTGGTCGTCATCGGCGAAAGCCCCCTCGACCACGCCGCCATCACCGCCAGCCTGCAAGCGGCCACCAAGGTCGCCGCCTGATTAGCTTGCGCGACAATGCCGAGACGAGCCGTCTCCCTCCCCCTCGTGGGGAGGGGACAGGGGTGGGGGGACCCGCCGACGCGATTTACGGCGGAGATTTCTAAATGCACCTCCTCTCCGCCCAGGCCGGCGCCATCCAGCAAGACGGCGAAGCCATCGATCTCGCTCAATCGCCCGGGGCGCTGATTTTTGCCTCCGCCGCCGATAGCGAACTGGCCATGCTCGCCGCCGCCGCCGACCGTGCTGGCGAAACCGAGTTGCGCCTCGCCAATACCCTGCGCCTCAGCCACAATCTCTCCGTCGATCTCTGGCTCGACCAGACTGTCGCCCACGCCCGCCTCGTCGTCCTCCGCCTCATCGGCGGCATCGCCTATTTCCAATACGGCGTCGACGAACTCACCGCCCTCTGCGCCAACGCCAGAATTCCCCTCGTCCTCCTCCCCGGCGACGCCAATCCCGACCCCATCCTGCAAGCTCGCTCCACCATCCACCCCGACGACTGGCAGCGCCTGCACGCCCTCCTCATCGCCGGCGGCCCCGACAACGCCGATACCCTACTGCGAGCGTTTCGAACCGTCGCCGCCTCTTCCTCACCTCGCCCCTCCGGGGCGAGGTCGACGGCGCAGCCGTCGGGTGAGGGGGCCTCGCTTGCTTCCTTAACGCTCACCCCCTTCGCCCGCTTCGGTCTCTGGCACCCCGCCCTCGGCATGACCAACGAGCCCTCCCTGCGCGCGCATCTCTCGGCTTCATCGTCTCCCTCCCCCTTGTGGGGAGGGATCAAGGGTGGGGGTGAGCCAAGCACTCAAGCGCCAGCGAACTTCATCCCCATCCTCTTCTACCGTGCCGCCCTCGAAGGAGCCGGCACCGCCACCATCACCGCCCTCATCGTCGAACTGGAGCGCCAGCACCTCGCCCCAGTCCCCATCCTCGTCTCCTCGCTCAAGGAAGCCCCCTGCGTCCGCTTCGTCCAGAACGTGCTGACCGCCTTCCCCCCCTCCGCCATTTTCAACCTCACCGGCTTCGCCCTCGGCCTCGATACCCTCGACGCCAAGTCCAACCCCTTTTCCACCACCGACGCCCCCATCATCCAGCTGATCCAATCCGGCCGCTCCCACGCGCAATGGGCATCCGACCCGCAAGGCCTGTCCTCCAAGGACATGGCTATGTTCCTCGTCATGCCCGAACTCGATGGTCGCCTGGGCGGCCTCATCGTCGGCCACAAGGCCGACGCCGTCTGGCACGAGCGCTGCCAGGTTCCCCTGACCGCCTACACCCCCGACCATTCCGGCATCACTCGCGCCGTTGCCCTCGCCGCCAACTGGTCCCGCCTCCGCGCCACCCCGCGCCTCGAGCGCAGGATCGCCCTCGTCCTAGCCAACTACCCCCTCCGCGACGGCCGCCTCGCCAACGGCGTCGGCTACGACGCCCCGCAGTCCACGGTCGAGATGCTGAAGGCGTTGGATGCCGCCGGCTACTTGCTATCCCCCTCCCCCTTGAGGGGAGGGGTTAGGGGTGGGGGTGTCGCGGGTCCCGCATACCCCCAATCCTCCGCCGCCCTCATCACCGCCCTCCAATCCGGCCCCACCAACGCCAACCCCGCCCGCGGCTCATCTCCCGCCACCCTAACCCTCGCCCGCTACGCCGAGCTCTTCGCCACCTTGCCGCTCAAAATCCAGACAGAGGTGACGGGGCGTTGGGGCGATCCCTCAACCGATCCCTTCGTTCGATCTGATTCGACACTCGCCCCCCTGCTCCCGAAGCAGGTGTTCCACCTCCCCGCCCTGATCTTCGGCAACGTCGCCATCCTGCTCCAGCCTGCCCGCGGCTATCAGCTTGACGAAACCACCAGCTATCACGACCCGGCCCTCGTTCCGCCCCACGCCTACCTCGCCGCCTATCTCTGGCTGCGGCACGACTTCGGCGCCCATGCGCTGATCCACAACGGCAAGCACGGCACGCTCGAATGGCTCCCCGGCAAGGCGACCGCGCTGGACGACGCCAGCTATTCCGACGCACTATGGGGCCAGCTCCCCCACCTCTATCCGTTCATCGTCAACGACCCCGGCGAGGGCACCCAGGCCAAGCGGCGCACCGGCGCCGTCATCATCGATCACCTGGTCCCCCCGCTGACCCGTGCCGAAACCTATGGTCCCCTCAAGGACCTCGAAGCCCTGCTCGACGAATATTATGCCGCCTCCGGCATGGACCGCCGCCGCCTCGCCGACCTGCGCCGCCGCATTCTCGATTTTACCCGCGACGCTCGCCTCGATCGCGATATCGGCCTGCCCGAGGACGAAACCGCCGCCCTGATCAAGATCGACAACTTTCTCTGCGATCTGAAGGAGGCCCAAATCCGCGACGGCCTCCACATCTTCGGACAGTCACCGACCGGCGATCTCGAACGCGACCTCACCGTCGCACTCGCCCGCGTCCCCCGCGGGGATAACGGGGGTAAGGAAGCCTCCCTGATCCGCGCGCTGGCCGACGACCTCAAGCTCGGCTTCGATCCCCTGACCGCAAAACTCGGCGAGCCTTGGACCGGTCCGCAAATCCCACTCCTGAGCAGCAAGAAATCCAGCATGCTGGTTCATCCGCGCACCATTGGCGACGTCGTCGAGGCCCTCGAAACCATCGCCACCGACCTGGTTTCGGGACTGCCCCCGGACCCATCCTGGACCGCCACCCAGTCCGTCCTCACCACCGTCACCGACATCATCCGGCCCCGCCTCGTCGCCTCGGGCCCGGCCGAAATGCAGGCGCTCCTTGATGGCCTCGATGGCAAGTTCATCGCCCCCGGCCCCTCCGGCGCGCCCTCCCGCGGCCGTCTCGATGTCCTCCCCACCGGTCGCAATTTCTACTCCGTCGACAACCGCGCCATTCCGACGCCAACCGCTTGGGAACTCGGTAAAAAATCCGCCGAAAGCCTGGTTCTCCGCCACTTCCAGGACCATGGCGTGTACCTTAAATCCGTCGCTCTCTCGGTCTGGGGCACCGCCAATATGCGCACCGGCGGCGACGATATCGCCCAGGCCCTGGCCCTGATTGGCGCTCGCCCCACCTGGGACCCATCGTCCCTGCGCGTCTCCGGCTACGAAATCATCCCGCTGCCAAAACTCGACCGCCCCCGCGTCGACGTTACCCTCCGCATTTCCGGCTTTTTCCGCGACGCCTTCCCCGCCCAGATCGCCCTGTTCGACCGCGCCATCCGCGCAGTCGGCGCCTTGGACGAACCCACCGAAGACAACCCCATCGCCGCCCGCATGCGCACCGACGCTCTGGGCCTGATGGCCGAGGGTAACTCCGAGCGCGATGCCGCCCTCGCCGCCGGCCACCGAATTTTCGGTTCAAAGCCAGGCACTTACGGCGCGGGCCTCTCCGTCTTGATCGACTCGGGCACGTGGACAACAAAAGCCGACCTGGCCAACCAGTCCCTCGATTGGGGCCAATATGCCTATGGCGCCCAGGCCGCCGGCATGCCCGAACGCGCCCGCTTCGCCGCGCGCCTCAGCGATATCGACGCGGTCATCCACAATCAGGACAACCGCGAACACGACCTGCTCGACAGTGACAACTACTACCAGTTCGAAGGTGGCCTTTCGGCCGCCTCCGAAATGCTGAGCGGAAACACGCCTTTGGTCTACCACAACGACCACTCCCGCCCCGAACGCCCGCTCATCAAGACGCTGGAGGAAGAGATCTCCTTCGTCATGCGCTCCCGCGTCGTCAATCCGAAATGGCTCAACGGCGTCAAACGGCACGGCTACAAGGGCGCCTTCGAAATCATCGCCACGCTCGATTTCATGTTCGCCTTCGCGGCCACCACCGGTGCGGTCAAGACGCACCATTTCGACCTGGCCTTCGAAGCCTTCGTCGAAGACGGTGCCACCCGTGATTTCATCAAACAAAACAACCGCTTCGGCTATGATGAGTTGATCGCCAAGTTCAACGAGGCCCGCAATCGCGGCCTCTGGACCCCGCGTTCTAATTCCGCCTACGCTTACCTGGAGGAGACCCCATGATCGACCGCGCACCCAAGAAAACCGACCTGATGAGCGAAGCCGAGCGCGACGCCTATCACGCTGAGAAGATGCGCAAAAAGAAGGACGCCCGGGACAGAATCCTGTCGACCAAGACCGACGAAAAAGGCCTGCTGATTGTCCACACTGGCAAGGGCAAGGGCAAATCGACCGCTGCTTTCGGCATGGTGTTCCGCGCCATCGGCCACGGCTTCAAGGTCGGCGTGGTCCAGTTCGTCAAGGGCGCCTGGGACACCGGCGAGCGCGACGTGCTGCTGAAATTCCCCGAGCTGGTCACCATCAACGCCATGGGCGAAGGCTTCACCTGGGAAACCCAGGATCGCCAGCGCGACCTGACCGCCGCCCGCGCCGCCTGGGAACAGGCCAAGGCGCTGATCATGGACCCCAGCTACAAGCTCGTCCTGCTCGATGAGCTCAATATCTGCCTGCGCTACGATTATCTCCCGATCGAGGAAGTCGTCGCCTTCCTCAGCCAAAAGCCGCACGACACCCACGTCATCGTCACCGGCCGCAACGCCAAGGATGAACTGATCGAAATCGCCGACCTCGTCACCGAAATGACCGAGATCAAACACCATTTCCGTGCTGGCGTGAAAGCCCAGGCCGGTATCGAGTTCTAGCAAACGCCTCGCAGCGAGCCCGCCAGCTTGTCCACCACGCCGTTCATGGCGGCCAGATCCCGCACTGAATATTCCAGTCGGAACGCCGCGTAGCTCTGCCGGTCACACAGCAAGACCATGCGCTGGTAGAGGATGCGAGAACCCTTGATGGCGGAAAAGCTGGCCCATTCCGGCGTCACCGCTTGATAGGTCACGTTCCAGGTGCCTGCCTCTTCCTGCTCCATGCGCCATTTGACCTCGGCCTCGAAGGTTTCATTGACGGTGCCGAGCAGACCGCCCCAGATCGTCAGCCGTTGTGCGCCGCGAACCCGCTGGAATTCCTGCCCATCGCCATTGTCGCTTTCGCCCTGGCCCAGATAATCCGGCGGTATCTCAACGCTGTAGCCATAGCGAGAGTTGTCGTAATGGCCCCAATCCTGAGCCGAAGCAGGGGCCGCAATCAGGGCAATCAGCAGAGCGAAAATCAGTGTGCGCATACGCCAAATTTGCCTGCGTCGGCCAAACCCGGCAAGTCAAAATGTTGACCTAAAGCACGACGATTCCGGCATGCTTGGCCTTGTTCTCGGGCTCGACATGGATAGTGATCTGAATGTCCTCAACTGCTTCATGCAGCTTGGCTTCGATATTGTCGCAGATCGCATGTGCCGCATCCACGCTCATCGCGCCGGGCACCACCAGATGAAAATCGATGAAGGTCAGCGATCCAGCCTGCCGCGTGCGGATATCGTGCGCCTCGATGGCGCCATCGGCGTTGCCGGCAATGACCTCGCGAATGCGCTTGAGCCGGTCCGGCGGCGTTGCGGCGTCCATCAGCCCGCCAACGCTGTCGCGCATCACGCCCCAGCCCGACCACAAAATGTTCAGTGCCACTAGGCCTGCGAGGATAGGATCGAGCACGGCCCAGCCGGTCAGAAACACCAGCACCAGGCCGATCAGCACGCCGATGGTCGAGATCACGTCGGTCAGCAGATGCTTGCCGTCCGCCTCCAGCGCCGGCGAGCGGACCTGGCGGCCATAGCGGATTAAAACGAAGGCCCAGACCACGTTGATCGCCGTCGCACCCAGGCTGATTGCCAGGCCCTGTGCGGGCGCCATCAGCACATGCGGAGCAAAAAAGCCGAGCACAGCCTCGCGGATGATCAGGATGGCCGCAACGATGATCATGACGCCCACGATCACCGCCGAGAAGTACTCGGCCTTGTGGTAGCCATAGGGCAGGGCGGCATCGGCCGGCTTCTGCGCCAACCGCACCGCGATCAAGGCCACCACGGCCGTCACCACGTTGACGATCGATTCCAGCGCGTCGGAATACAGCGCAACCGAACCGGTCGTCCACCAGGCCAGCAATTTAAGCCCGAGCACCACCAGCCCGACCAACAGGCTCAGTGCGGCAATCGTCACCGTCTTGTTTGCCGCTGCAATTGCCAAAATACTGCCCCTGAACCTCGGCGAGTTTACGTGACCCGCTACGGTTGGGGCATAACTCTCCCGGTCCATTCGTGCAAGTCATTGTATTTGCAAATCATTTTCAGAAGCATTCTGAACTGGCCGCGTCCGGCCAAGCCTTTGATTGACCACGCGGTTTGCCCAGCTTAGAACCAAACCAATTGCAGCGTTCCCTCAAGGAACTGAAACAGAGTCCGGTGCGGTCGACCCAAATCGGGGACCAAGTCCGGAGCTGCTCCGGTCTTTTGCGAACCTGCCTCTTGCGCTCAAAGAGGCGATCATGGCCAAGCCTGCCCCCTCGGCATCACCTTTCGATGTCGCAGCAAACCACTCCATCGTCGCCGGCATCGGCTGCCGGCGGGGCGTCACGGCCGCCGAAATCATCACTCTGGTCGAACACGCCCTGGCCACCGCCAACCGGTCGCCATCTACCTTGATCGCCATCGCCTCGCTCGACCGCAAGGCTGCTGAACCCGGCCTGCTGGCCGCCGCCGCCTATTTCGGCATCCCTCTCAGAACTTTCAACGCTGCGCAATTGACGGCGTCGGGCATCGTTGCGTCCAGCAAAATCCACGCTTTGGTTGGCACCTCCAGCGTTGCCGAGGCCGCTGCCTGCCGCGCTGGCGCGCTCATTTCTTCTAAGCTGAAATCCGCCAGCGCCACCTGCGCGCTGTCCGCCACTGGCCCGGATTTCGATCTTTCCAGCTTCGGTCAGGCCGGGCCGGGCAACGCGCCTGCTTCGACTGCCAGCATTGCCGCATCGAGGTCGCTGACCTCCATTGCCGGGCCATAGGCGGGCCGGGCGATCATGAGCACCTTTACTCCCAGCCGCCGTGCCGCCTCCAGCTTGGCAGCCGTCTGCCCGCCGCCTGAATTCTTGGTGACCAGATGAGTGATCCCCTCGCGCTCCATCAGCCGCAATTCGCCGACGACGTCATAGGGCGGTCGCGACAGCAGCAGGCTGGCATGCCGGGGCAGCTCGAACGCCGGCGGCTCGATCAGCCGCACCACGAATTGACAATCGTCGCGCGAGACAAACGCCTCCAGTCCCATATGCCCGGTGGTCAGCAGCACATCGGCATTGGCGGGCAGCGCCGCCGCGGCCTCGGCCACGGTTTGCAGCGTCAGCCAATCGTCACCTTCGCGCTGCTCCCAGGCCGGGCGCATGAACCGCACCAGCGGAATGCCGGTAGCTTTTGCAGCCGACACTGCATTGACCGAAATCAGCCCCGCATAGGGATGGGTAGCGTCGACCAGCCGCTCGGTGCCCACTGCGCGCATATAGGCGCAAAGTCCCGGAATGCCACCGAATTTGCCCATGCGAATATCGCCCCCCGGCAGCTTCGGATCGCTGGTGCGGCCCGCCAACGACGACATCACGTCGTGGCCCTTGGCGACGAGCCTGTTCGCCAATTCGCGCGCTTCCGCCGTACCGCCCAGAATCAGGATTTTCATTGGCCGACCGCGCTCCTCGCTCCACCTCACGACTGTGCCCGCGCTTGGGCCGCCTCGCAAGATTGCCTGGTGCGATAATGTTCGATTGGATCAAGCGTCCCCGCCGCCGTCCCGGCCCTTTCGCCGCGCTGGACAGCGCCGATTTTCCACCCTTCGCGCCGGGCACGGTATGGCTCGTCGGCGCCGGGCCCGGTGGCCCTGGGCTGATGACGCTGTTGGGATATTACGCCTTGGGGCAGGCCGACGTGGTCATCCACGATGCGTTGGTGCCCCCGGCACTCCTGACCATGGCCCGTCCCGGCGCGGGCCTCGTCTTCGCCGGCAAGCGCGGCGGCAAGCCCTCGCCCAAACAGGCCGATATCTCGCTGCAACTCATCGATTTTGCCCGCGCCGGCAAGCGCGTACTCCGCCTCAAGGGCGGCGATCCGTTCATGTTCGGCCGGGGTGGCGAGGAGGCCGGTGCGCTGGCCGCCGCCGGTGTGCCCTTCCGCATCGTGCCCGGCATTTCCTCGGGCCTCGGCGGGCTGGCCTATGCGGGCATTCCCATCACCCACCGCGACACCAACCAGGCCGTGCTGTTCCTCACCGGCCACGACGATAGCGGGGCCGTTCCCCAGGCGGTGGATTGGCCCGCCGTTGCCAAGGCGGCGCCGGTCGTCGTCATGTTCATGGCGGTCAAACACCTGGGGTCCATCGCCGACAAGCTGCTGGCCGCCGGCCGCGATGGCGCCGATAGCTTGGCAATCATCTCCAATGCCGCCACGCCGCAACAGTCGGTCATCGAGACCACCCTGGCCGAAGCGCACCTCCTGCATGACGTTCCCACCCCCGCCATCATTGTCGTCGGCCCCGTGAGCCGCTATCGATCCTCACTAGATTGGTATGTGGGCAAGGCGCGGGAGCATGGGTTTGGCTAAAGGCCTCGTTATCGCCGCGCCGCGCTCGGGCTCGGGCAAAACCGTCATCACCCTCGGCCTGCTCGCCGCCCTGCGCCGGCGCGGCGTCGCCGTCGCACCAGCCAAGACCGGACCCGACTATATCGATCCGGCCTTTCTCGGCCGCGCCGCCGGTCGCGACGCGGTCAATCTCGACCCCTGGTCGATGTCGCCGCATCGGCTCAAACATCTTGCCACCCGTCAGGCCGGCGAATCCCTTCTGATCGTTGAAGGCGTCATGGGGCTGTTCGATGCCTCTGCAGATGGCACCGGCTCCACCGCCGACCTCGCCGAATTGCTCGATCTGCCAGTCATTCTCGTGGTCGACGGGGACAAGCAGAGCCAGTCCGTCGCGCCGCTGGTGGCCGGCTTTGCCAATTGGCGTGTTGGCGTCCGCGTCGCCGGGGTCATCCTCAACCGCGTGGCCTCCACCAAACACGAGCGCATGCTGGTCGATGCCTTAGTGCCCACCGGCATACCCTGCCTCGGCGCCATCCCGCGTGATCCCGCTCTGGTCATTCCTGAACGCCATCTCGGCCTGGTACTCCCCGGCGATATCGACACCTTCGAGCCCTTCCTCGCCGCTGCTGCTGAAGCGATTGGCGACTATATCGACCTCGATCGTCTGCAGGCTCTCGCCACGCCAATCGCCGAAACCCAAGACAATCCGGCGCCCCTCCCGCCGCTGGGCCAGCGCATCGCCATCGCCCACGACGCTGCCTTCGCCTTCCTCTACCCCCACGTGCTCGACGGCTGGCGCGGGCAGGGCGCTGAACTCACTTTCTTCTCGCCCCTCGCCAACGAGGCCCCGGCAGCCGATGCCGATGCCATCTTCCTACCCGGCGGCTATCCCGAATTGCATGGCGCCACGCTCGCCGCCGCCGCAACCTTCAAAGCTGGCCTGCTCGCTGCCCGCGACCGCAACACGCTGATTTACGGCGAGTGCGGTGGCTTCATGGTGCTGGGCGAAGTGCTGGTCGACAAATCCGGCATGCCGCACGAAATGGCCGGTCTGCTGCCGCTCATCACCCAGATCGACCGCCCCAAGCGCACGCTCGGCTATCGCCGCCTGACCCAATCGGCTTTGCCCTGGCCTGGCCGTCTCAACGGCCACGAATTCCACTATTCCTCCGTCAAGCAATCGCGCCTGCCGCCGCTGTTCGAGGCCACCGACGCCACCGGCGCGGCCCTGCCACCCATGGGCGCGGCCATTGGCCGGGTCATGGGCTCCTACGCACATGTGGTAGACGCGGCATGACCCGCGCCCTCATGTTCATGGGCACCGGCTCCGATGTCGGCAAGTCCCTGCTGGTCGCCGGGCTCTGCCGTGCTTTCACCAACCGCGGCCTGCGCGTGGCGCCGTTCAAGCCGCAGAACATGTCCAATAATGCTGCGGTGACAGAGGATGGCGGCGAAATCGGCCGCGCCCAGGCCCTCCAAGCTCGCGCAGCCAAGCGTCCGCCGCTGACCGCGATGAACCCCGTCCTGCTCAAGCCCGAACAGGAAACCGGTGCCCAGCTCGTGGTGCGCGGCCAACGCCGCACCTCTATGTCGGCCCGCGATTACTTCGCCCGACGCGCCGTCCTGCTGCCCGAAGTCCTCGCCGCCTACAATGAACTCGCCACCAATGCCGATCTGATCCTCGTCGAAGGCGCCGGCAGTGCCTCCGAGGTCAATCTGCGCGCCAACGACATCGCCAATTTCGGCTTCGCTCAAGCCGCAAACGTCCCCGTGATCGTCATCGGCGACATCCAGCGCGGTGGGGTCATTGCATCCCTCGTCGGCACCTTCGCCGTCATCGACCCCGCCGACGCCGCCCTCATCGCCGCCACCCTGATCAACAAATTCCAGGGTGACACAACCCTGTTCGACGCCGGCAAAACCTTCATCGCCACTCGCACCGGCGTGCCCTGCCTCGGCCCGATCCCGTATTTCGCCGACGCCCATAAGCTCCCCGCCGAAGACGTCATGGCCCTCGACGCCCCCCAGCGCAGCGGCACGGGCCAATACGTCATCGCCGTTCCCCGCCTGCCGCGCATCGCCAATTTCGACGATCTCGATCCCCTGCGCGCCGAGCCCGGCGTCTCGGTCATCGTGGTCGAACCCGGTCACGCTCTCCCGCGCAACGCCGACCTCATCATTCTCCCCGGATCCAAAGCCACCCGCGCCGACCTCGCGGCCCTGCGCCACAATGGCTGGGATATCGACATCCTCGCCCATCACCGCGCCGGGGGCAGGGTGCTGGGCATCTGCGGCGGTTACCAAATGCTGGGCAAAACCATCGCCGATCCCGACGGCATCGAGGGCCCTCCCGGCACCAGCCCCGGCCTCGGCCTGCTCGATCTCGACACCGTCCTCACCCCCGTCAAACAGCTCCGCGTCGAACACGCCACCCACGCCGCAACGAGCCTGCCCATCGCCGGCTATCACATGCATATGGGCGTCACCCAAGGCCCCGACTGCGCCAATCCCTTCGCCTATGTCGATGCCACCCGCGAAGGCGCCGTCAGCCCCGATGGCCGCGTCGCCGGAACCTACCTGCACGGCCTCTTCGCCGCCGACGACTTCCGCCGCGCCTTCCTCGGCAACGCCGCCACCGCCAGCCTCAACTACGAAGCCGGCATCGACACCACGCTCGATGCCCTTGCCGCCCACCTCGAATCCCATCTTGATCTCGATGCGCTCCTGGCGCTCGCCCAACCGGTCCGGACCGCCTGATGCAATTTCTCATTCCCCCGCTCGCTCTGCTGGTCGAACGCATCTTCGGCTATCCGGCCCAATTGACGGGCGTCATCGGCCACCCGGTCATGTGGTTTGGCTGGCTGATCGATTATCTCGAACAGCGCTCAAACCGCACGTATCGGACCGCAAGCGAACGCCGCACGGCGGGGATCATCAGTCTCGCCATACTGCTGCTCGTCACCCTCGCCGCGTCGGTCCTCATCCGACAAGCCCTCCGCGCCATCCCAGGCGGCCTCATCTTCGAAATCCTCCTCGCGACGCCCTTCCTTGCCCAAAAGGAACTCGGCCGCGCCGTCAACGCCGTCGCCGAAGCCATGCGCACCTCGCTCGCCGCCGGCCGCGAGGCCGTCAGCCACATCGTGGGACGCGATCCACAGGAACTCGACGAAACCGGCGTCTCCCGCGCCGCCATCGAGACTTTGGCCGAAAGCACGTCGGACGGCGTCATCGCCCCGCTGTTCTGGCTGGTGCTGCTCGGCCTGCCCGGCATCGCACTCTACAAGGCGATCAACACCGCCGATTCGATGATCGGCCACCGCAACGACCGCTACCGGGACTATGGCTGGGCGGCCGCCAAACTCGATGACGTGGTCAACTGGATTCCCGCCCGCCTCACCGCCGTGCTGATCACGCTGGCCTGCTTTTTCACGCCCTATGCCAGCCCCAGCAAAGCCTGGAACACTGCCGGCCGCGACGCCCGCAAGCACGCTTCCCCCAATTCCGGCTGGCCGGAAGCAGCCTTTGCCGGCGCCCTGGATTTTACCCTCGGCGGTCCGCGCAGCTATGCCGGCGAAATGGTCGATCTGCCCACCTTCGGCACCGGCAAGCGCGACCTCGTCGGCAGCGACATCCTGCGCGCCTTGCAGCTCTACCGCTCGACCCTCAATGTGACCTTGGTGGTCAGCGTAGTGATTGCAGCATTGCTGTGGCTGGGTGTGAACTAGCAGAAAATCCACAACGTCATTCCCGCGAAAGCGGGGACCCATTCTTACTTAGCTCCAAACCAAGAATAGGTTCCCCGCTTTCGCGGGAATGACGCCGCGGTGGTTGTGCCTACATGAGCGCATCCGCAGCACTCTAAACTATCTAGGCCTCGTAAATCCGTGGAGTGTCCATGCTCGGCGCCTCGCCTTTGAGCACCATCGGCAAGCCCGCAACGACGAAATACACATCGTCGCAAATCTCGGCCAATCGCTGGTGCGCCGATCCCGCCAGGTCACGGAACGTGCGCGCCATCGCATTGTCCGGCACGATCCCCAGGCCCACCTCATTGCTGACCAGCACGATCTTGGTCTGCTGAACCTGCACCAGCGTCTCGGCCAATTGCTCGACCGCCCCCGCCACCTCTTCGCCCGCCATCAGCATATTGGTGATCCACAGCGTCAGGCAGTCGACCAGAATCACATCATGCTGCTTGGACGCCCTGATGATGGCATCGGATAGCGCAAGCGGCTCTTCGATGGTGGCGAATCGCCCGGCTCGGCCGCGCTGGTGGCTTTCGACTCGTTCGCGCATTTCGCCGTCCAGCGCCGTAGCCGTGGCCAGATACGCCGGCTTTTGTCCCTCATGCATCGCCAAACGCTCGGCAAAAGCCGTTTTGCCCGATCTTGCCCCGCCCAGTACCAGCAGATGTCGTGTCATGCTCAACCCCTTCCGTCCCGCAACGGTCCCGATGATTAAAAGCGTGAGCCGCCAGCCGGTTGCGTCTGCCCGCCGCTGCCCGTAGACAAGCTATGCGAAACTGTCGCTTCGGTCGCGCGGAACAGCAGCTTATTGTACTTTCGTCTTAGCATCTTTCGCATTATGGTCCGCGCCGAACCGACCCAATACACTCTTGGCATAGAGACGGAGGCGCCCGCGTGCCCAGATACTATCTTGGCGTTGACGGTGGCGGCACAAATTGCCGCATCCGCCTTGCCGACGAAAACCTGAACACCCTTGCCGAGGTCAGGAACGGCCGCTCGAACCTGCAGATCGACGATGGCAATCCGGCCTATCAGGCGATCTCTATGGGTACCAAGGAAGTGTTCGCCCAAGCCGGTCTCGATGCCGGACAAATGGCCAGTACCTATGCGTGTTTCGGCATGGCCGGTGCCCGCCTGATTTCGGCGCGCGATGAATTCGAGGCGCGGCCTTGGCCGTTCGCCGCCGTCAAGGTCTACGACGACATCGATATCGCCCATGCGGGCGCCTTGGGCGGCGGCGATGGCGCGGTCATCATCGTCGGCACCGGTTCGGCGGGCCTAGCCATTGTGGGCGGCCAGCGCTACCAGATCGGTGGCTGGGGCTTTCCCGTGGGCGACCAGATGTCCGGCGCCATTTTGGGCCGCGAACTGGTGCGGATTACCGTAGAGGCCGAAGACGGCTTGGTGCCCGGCTCCGATCTGACCAAGGCCGTTGTCGCGCAGATGGGCGACAATGACGCCATCATGGATTGGTCGTTCAAGGACGAGCGCAATCCCGCCGACTATGGCGCCCTGATGCCGATGTTCATCGACTATTTCGAAAAGGGCGACTCGATCGCTCGGCAGTTGATGGATTTGCAATTCAGCTACATCGACAACTACGCCAACTGGTTCAAGGCCCGCGACGCCAAGGTCATGGCCATCGTCGGCGGCTTCGGCCAGCGCCTGTTCCCACTATTGCAGCAGCGCTATGGCGATTTCGTCGCCCTGCCGCTCTATGAACCACTGCATGGCGCGGTCATCCTCGCCAAACAGAATTTCGCTTAAAGACTGCCTTCAGAAGGACTTAGCCTCGTGTCCAGTCGCATCATTCCGGTCCAGCCTTTCGATTATGTGGTGTTCGGCGCCACTGGCGACTTGACCAAGCGCAAGCTTATCCCGGCGCTGTACCATCGCTTCAAGGATGGGCAGTTCGACGAGCAGTCGCATATTATCGGTGTCTCGCGCTCCAAGCTGAGCGACGCCGAATTTCAGAAGCTGGCCCGCGATGCGGTCACCGAATTCGTGGAAAAGGAATACCAGGACTCAGCGATCATCGATCGCTTCGTCACGATATTCTCCTACGTCGCCAACGATGTCAGCGACCCTGCGAAGTGGACCGACTTGGGCAAGGCGCTGCGCGACGATCCCAAGATCGTTCGCGCCTTCTATCTGGCCGTGGCGCCCGACCTGTTCGAGCCCATCGCCGAATATCTGTCCAAGAAGAAATATTACCGCCGCGACGCCCGCGTGGTGATCGAAAAGCCGCTCGGCCACGACCTCGCCTCGTCGATGGAAATCAACGATGGCGTCTCAAAAATCTTCAAGGAAGATCAGGTCTATCGCATCGACCACTATCTCGGCAAAGAGACGGTGCAGAACCTGCTGGCGCTGCGCTTCGCCAATACGCTGTTCGAGCCGATCTGGAATTCGGCCCATATCGACCATGTCCAGCTCACCGTGGCCGAGTCGGTCGGCGCCGGCACGCGCGGCTATTACGACGAGAGTGGCGCCCTGCGCGACATGATCCAGAACCACATGCTGCAGTTGCTGTGCCTCGTGGCCATGGAACCGCCGGCGTCCGACGACGCCAACGCCCTGCGCGACGAAAAGCTCAAAGTGCTGCGATCTCTCAAGCCCATCGTCAATGGCGACGTGGCCCGCATGACCGTGCGCGGCCAGTATCGCGGCGTGAAGTCCGAGACCACCTCGGTGGCCGGCTATCAGGACGAGTTGCCCGAAGCCAAGAAGGGCAGCCGCACCGAAACCTTCGTTGCCCTCAAAGCCGAAATCGAAAACTGGCGCTGGGCCGGCGTGCCGTTCTACCTGCGCACCGGCAAGCGCATGGCCAGCCGCGTTTCGGAAATCTGCATCCAGTTCCGCTCCATTCCGCATTCGATTTTCGACCACGCCGAGGGCGCGCCCAAGGCCAACAAGCTGATCATCCGTCTGCAGCCCGACGAGGGCGTCAAGATGATGATGATGATCAAGGACCCGGGTCCGGGCGGCATGCGCCTGCGCGAAGTGCCGCTGAACCTGAGCTTTGCCCAGACCTTCAGCGAGCGCACGCCCGAAGCCTATGAGCGCTTACTGCTCGACGTGATCCGGGGCAACCAGACCTTGTTCATGCGCCGCGACGAGCTTGAGGCGGCCTGGAAATGGGTCGACCCGATCCGCGAGGCCTGGGACAATTCGTCCGAGCCGACCCAGTCCTACACGGCTGGCACCTGGGGCCCAACCGGCTCGATCGCCCTGATCGAGCGCGATGGCCGCACCTGGTATGAAGGCGAAAACTGATGACAATCGAACGCCGCAGCTTTGCCGATAAGCCGACCCTGGCCAAGGAATTGGCCGAGTCGGTTGCCGACCGCATCCGGACGGCCATCACAGAGCGCGGCATGGCGTCCATCGCCGTCAGCGGCGGCTCCACGCCCGGCCGGTTCTTCCAGGCTTTGGGCAAGACCAAGGACATCGACTGGTCCAAGGTCATCGTCACCCTGGTCGATGAGCGCTGGGTCGACGAGATGAGCAACCGCTCCAATGCCCTGCTGGTCAATGAGCGCATGCTACAGGGCCCGGCGGCAATCGCGCGGTTCCTGCCGCTCTATTCGGGCGGCGACGAGCCGACCCCCGAACGGGTCGCCCAGACCAATGCCTCGCTTGCCAACCTGCCACGCCCATTTGCGGCGGTCATTCTCGGCATGGGCAGCGACGGCCATACCGCTTCGTTCTTTCCCGGCGGCGATACGCTTACCGAAGCGCTGTCCGCCCCCGGTCCCGCACTGGCCATCCACGCCCCCGGCGCCGGCGAGTCGCGCATCACCCTTACCCTTCCGTATCTGTTGAACACGGATGGGCTCTACCTTCACATCGAAGGGGAAGAAAAGGCCGTCGTTCTCGACACGGCATTGAGTGAAGGCCCCACAGAGGCCATGCCCATCCGTGCCGTCTTGCGCTCCGGCCAGACTGTAACCGTCTACTGGTGCCCGTAGTCCCCGTCGCGGTCCCCAATCGACCGCTTCGGCCACTTAAGGCTCCACCAAGGAGCTAAAATGTCTGTTCGCCAATCGATCAAAGATGTCACCGACCGTATCGCCGCCCGCAGCCGCGACACCCGCCGCGACTACCTCAATCGCCTCGACGCCGCCAAGGAAGCCGGCGTCTACCGCTCGACCCTGAGCTGCGGCAATCTCGCCCACGCTTTTGCCGCCTGCACCCCATCCGAAAAGGCAGCGTTGGCCGGCAGCAAGACGCTGAACCTGGGTATTGTCACATCCTATAACGACATGCTGAGCGCCCATCAGCCGTATCAGTTCTATCCCGATATCATCAAGGAAGCCGCCCGCGCCATCGGCGCCACGGCGCAGGTTGCCGGCGGCGTGCCCGCCATGTGCGATGGTGTCACCCAGGGCATGCCGGGCATGGACCTGTCGCTGTTCAGCCGCGACGTCATCGCCATGGCAACGGCGATTTCGCTCAGCCACAACATGTTCGACGCTGCCGTCTATCTCGGCATCTGCGACAAGATCGTCCCCGGACTGTTGATCGGTGCGCTGACCTTTGGTCATCTCCCCGCCGTCTTCGTGCCCGCCGGCCCCATGCCCTCGGGGATGCCGAACGACGAAAAGAGCAAGATCCGCCAGCTTTATATGGAAGGCAAGGTCGGCCGTGCCGAGCTGCTGGAAGCGGAGAGCAAGTCCTATCATTCGGCCGGCACCTGTACTTTCTACGGCACCGCCAATTCCAATCAGATGCTGATGGAAATCATGGGCCTGCACCTGCCGGGTGCCAGCTTCGTAAATCCCGGCACCCCGCTGCGCGATGCATTGACGAAAGAGGCGACCAAGCGCGCCCTCTCGCTGACCGCGCAGGGCAATGACTACACCCCCGTCGGCCACGTCATCGATGAGAAGTCGATCGTCAACGGCCTGGTTGGTCTGCACGCCACCGGCGGCTCGACCAACCACACTATGCACTTGATCGCCATCGCGGCCGCTGCGGGCCTGCATGTCACCTGGGACGACATGAGTGACCTCAGCGACGCGACGCCGCTGCTGGCCCGCGTCTATCCCAATGGCGTCGCCGACGTGAACCATTTCCATGCCGCCGGTGGCATGGGCTTCCTGATCCAGGAACTGCTCGCCAGCGGCCATCTGCACGAAGACGTCAAGACCGTCTGGGGCAATGGCCTGTCTGGCTATGCCGTGGAAGCCAAGCTCATCGAGGAGAAGCTGACCTTCGAAGCCTCGCCCAAGGAATCCGCGCTGCCAAAAGTGCTGACTGGCGTGGCCACGCCGTTCCAGACCTCGGGCGGCCTCAAGCTGCTCTCCGGCAATCTCGGCCGCTCGGTGATCAAGGTCTCCGCCGTCAAGCCGGAACACCGCGTCATCGAAGCCCCCGCCCGCGTATTCCACGGCCAGGAAGGCCTGCAGGCTGCGTTCAAGGCCGGCGAACTCAATGGCGACATGATCGCCGTGGTCCGTTTCTCCGGCCCCCGGGCCATCGGCATGCCCGAACTGCACAAGCTGACCCCGGCACTCGGCGTCTTGCAGGACCGCGGCTTCAAGGTCGCGCTGCTGACTGACGGTCGCATGTCCGGTGCCTCGGGCAAGGTGCCCGCCGCCATTCACATGACCCCCGAAGCCGTCGATGGCGGCCCCATCTCCAAACTGCGCGACGGCGACATGATCCGCCTCGACGCCAATGAAGGCACCCTGACCTTCCTCGGCGACGAAAAGGAACTCCTCTCCCGCACCCCTGCCACCGAAGACTTGCGCCCCCAGCACTACGGCATGGGCCGCGAGTTGTTCGCGGGGTTCAGGAGCCTCGTGGGCGTCGCGGATCGCGGCGCGAGCGTGTTTCAGTAAGGCTGATGTCCGAACGGACCGCCGGGATCGCCCGGCGGTCTTTTCTCAGGCGGCAGGTGTCTCGGATATGTCGGCCGGTGCGGCACAGGTGCGGTTTCGGCCGCCTCTTTTGGCCGTGTACAGCGCTTGATCGGCGGCGCGCAGCATGGCCTCCGATGAGCCGGTCAGGGACAGCGAGGAAATCCCCAGGCTCGCTGTGACCGCCAAGTCCTGGCCGCCGGGCAGGCTCAAGACGGACTCCGCAATGCGCAGTCTCATCCGCTCTCCAAGAGTGGCCGCAGCGTCAATATCGCAATTGGGCGCGATAACGACAAATTCCTCGCCGCCATAGCGAAAGACGGTGTCATTGGGCCGAACCGAAGCAATAATCAGCGAACACACGTGCCGCAGCACCAAGTCGCCGACATCGTGCCCATAGGTGTCGTTGACGTGCTTGAAATGGTCCAGGTCGATCAAGACTGCCGATAACGGCAGGTTCAACCTCGTGGCCCGGCTTACTTCCTCGATCAGCTTGCTGTCGAGATAGCGGCGGTTATAGGTGCCGGTCAGCGGGTCCTCGATGGCGTCGCGTTCGAGCTTGGCGATCCGCACCACGTCATTGGTGGTGACAAAGGACAGGCGGGTGACGACCAGGGTAAAGGCCCCCGCCACCATCAGGATCAGCGCCACAAGCTCATTGGCCACCAGCGCCCGTTCTTCCCAGAGAAAGACCAGCCCCACATAGCCCACGATGAAGAACACGATCAGCGCGCTCAGCCCGATCCACTGCCGGCGCAACGTGCTGGACGCGCTGAGCAGGCGGATGATCGAACGCACCGTGAGCAGCGCCGCGGCCAGCAACCCCACCCCGATGACGAGCATCACGTCGTCGACATACATCATCGCTCTTTCCGGCATATTCGGCATTCGTCTATTACCACTCCCGGGCTTTCAAACCCACGCCTACCGGCTCCGCCCGAACAACCGCTCGATATCGCGCTTCTTCAGCTCCACATAAGTCGGTCGCCCATGGATGCACTGCCCGGAATGGGGGGTATTCTCCATGTCGCGCAGCAGGGCATTCATCTCATCCACCCGCAATCGTCGGCCGGACCGAACCGAGCCGTGGCAGGCCATGCGGCCGATGATGGCGTCCATGCGGTCTTGCAGCGCCGAGCTGGTTTCCCATTCGGCCAGGCCATCGGCAACGTCGCGCACGAGCCCCGAAATATCGGTCTGGCCCAAGAGGGCAGGGGTCTCGCGCACCGCGACGGCGCGGGGGCCGAAGCGCTCCAGATAAAGCCCGAAGCGCTCCAGCTCTGGCGCGGCCTCTTCGAGCCGGGCGCAGTCCTCCTCAGGCAGCTCGATGATCACCGGAATGAGTTGCGCCTGGCTGGCGACGGGACCGGAGGCGAGCTGTGCCTTGAACCGTTCATAGACCAGCCGCTCATGGGCCGCGTGCTGATCGACCAGCAGCAGGCCCTCGCCATTCTGGGCGATGATGAAATTGTCGAACATCTGAGCACGTGCCGTGCCGAGCGGAAATTCCATCAGTTCTGGACGCGTGTCGGGCATTTCGACCCGGGCGCTGGGTTCCGATAAGCCTGCCAAGTCCGATTGGGCGCCATAGCTGGGGGAGAATGGGTTAGCGTTGCCGGTTCCTGAGACGCGCTCATAGCCACCGGAGGAGGGCGTCGAGCCGGTCCAGCGATAGGCGGTGGACGGATTGCTCGCGGCAGGCGCAGCCGCATATTCGGGTGCCGTGAACGCCCCCAGCACATCGTCGGCCACGCTGGTCGAAGCCTTGAACCCCGCCGCCGCCAAGGCTTCCCCAACCGCCCGGATCACGGCGCCGCGCACCGCCCCGGCATCGCGAAAGCGCAGTTCCGCCTTGGCTGGGTGTACGTTCACATCCACCTCACCCGGATCGACCGCGAGATAGAGCGCGATCACCGGAAACCGGTCGCGGAACGTATAATCCGCATAGGCCGCCCGCACGGCGCCGACCAGCACTTTGTCGCGCACCGAGCGGCCATTGACGAAATAGAACTGCGACAGCGAATTGGCCCGCGTATAAGTCGGCAATCCGGCGAGGCCCGCCACGACCACGCCATGGCGCGCCGTCGCCAACTGCACGGAATTCTGCGCGAAATCGTCGCCGATCACCTGCGACAGCCGCGCTTCCAATGCGCCCGCGCCGCTGACCGCCGGCCAATTGGCGGGGCTGCGATCGCTGCCATTGAGCACGAAATGCACGCCTGGATTGGCCATCGCCAGCCGCTTGACCACATCGGTGATCGCGCCTGCCTCGGCCCGGTCAGTCTTGAGAAATTTGAGCCGCGCCGGGATATTGGCGAAGAGGTTCCTCACCTCCACAATGGTGCCCCGGTTCATCGCCTGTGGCACCGGCCCATGCCGAACCCCACTGCGCACCTCGATCCGCAACCCGCTTTCGGCATCGCTGGTGCGCGAGGCAATGCTCAGTTCCGCCACCGAGCCGATCGAGGCCAGCGCCTCGCCGCGGAACCCGAGGGTGCGGATATCCTCGAGATCGTCGGCGCTCAGCTTGGAGGTGGCGTGCCGCTCCACCGACAGCAGCAAATCCGCGCGGTCCATGCCATGCCCGTCGTCCTCGATGCGCATCAACCCCTTGCCGCCCATGGCCGTGGTGACGACGATCCGGGACGCCCCCGCATCGATGGCGTTCTCGACCAGTTCCTTGACCACGCTGGCAGGGCGCTCCACCACCTCGCCGGCGGCGATGCGGTTGATCAGGTCTTCGGGCAATTGGCGGATGGGCAAGGGCGATTCTCCTTGGGCCAATATAGGCCATGCCGGCGCGGTTTCCGACCCGGTTCCGCGATTGCCCAACGCCAATTGCCGCGCGGGGTACCGGGCGGGTATGGGATAGACTGCGGCATGCGGCGAGACGTGCCTCATGGTTTGTTTTAGTAAGCGAGACAGCATCTCGCCGCATGCACCGGGATTTTTGGCGTGTCCGGTTCATGTGGGCCACTATGGCAGACCCACGTGCCGAGTTTTCCGCACGCCGAGACTGGGCGACCCCAATCTCACCGGTTGTTCCCACGCCGACCGTTCGTGGCGACCGCGCAGTGGTGCGTGGGAATGGGGGGATTATGGAGCGGGAATTGGGGGCGGGGGTAAGAGAGGTAAGATGGACAGATCGGGGCCAAACGCACCCCCACCCGGCCTCCCCCTGGAGGGGGAGGAGAAGGGGGCCGCTTGGGCGGTGCGGGCTCGACAGGTGTGACAGGCCGCTTCCTCTCTGCTATGTGCGGGCGCAAATCTGTTGCGGGAGCCCTGCCTTGATCATCGAGCCCAAAATTCGCGGTTTCATCTGCACCACCGCCCACCCGGTCGGTTGCGCCACCAATGTCCAGCGCCAGATCGACCATGTGGTCGTCAAAGGCGCGATCCCCTCGGATCGCAAGCGCGTGCTGGTGCTCGGCTGCTCGACGGGTTACGGGCTGGCCTCGCGCATCGTCACTACCTTTGGCAGCGATGCCGATACCGTGGGCGTGTCCTTCGAGCGCGCGCCGGCCGAAAACAAGACGGCAAGCGCCGGCTGGTACAATAACCGCGCCTTCGAACAGCGCGCCAAAGCCGCCGCCCGCGTGGCCGTCACCGTGGAAGGCGACGCCTTTTCCGACGCCATCAAGGCCGAGGCCATCGATGCCATCAAGGCCAATCTCGGCCAGGTCGACCTGATCGTCTATTCGGTTGCCTCCCCGGTCCGCACCGATCCCAAGGACGGCGTCACCTATCGCTCGGCCATCAAGCCCTATGGCGGCTCCGTTACCTCCAAGACCCTCAATACCGGCTCCGGTGAAGTCTCCGAAATCTCCGTTGAGCCGGGGACGGAAGAGGAGATGGCCGCAACCGTCAAGGTCATGGGCGGCGAAGACTGGGAACTCTGGATTGCGGCGCTGTCCGCAGCCGGCGTTCTCGCCGATGGCTTCCAGTCGCTCAATTACACCTATCTGGGCAGCGAACTGACCTGGCCGATCTATCACAAGGGCACGCTGGGCAAGGCCAAGGCCGATCTCGATCGCGCCGCTGCCGCCATCCGCGCCCAGTTCGGCGAGCAGGCCGCCCATGTGGTGGCGCTCAAGGCCGTGGTGACCCAGGCCAGCTCCGCCATTCCGGTCGTGCCGCTTTATGGCACCCTGCTGATCAAGGTCATGGATGAAATGGGCATTGGCGAGGGCACTATCGAGCAGATCGACCGCCTGTTCCGCGTCAAATTGCAGGGCGATATCGCGCTCGACGAGGCCGCCCGCGTCCGCGTCGACGATTGGGAACTGTCCGACACTGTCCAGGCCGAACTCAAGAAGCGCTGGGCAGTGCTGAACACGGAAAACCTGCCGGCTTTGGCTGACCTGGCCAAATACCGCGAGGAATTCCTCAAGCTGTTTGGCTTTGGCCTGGGCGGGGTCGATTACGCCGCCGATGTCGACCCGCAGGTCGTCCCTGCCGCCTGATTCAGCCATGACCACGCCGCTCACGCCGATGGACCTCGCATTGTCGCTCGCCGAACAGGCGGCGGCCGATGGCGAGGCGCCGGTGGGCGCGGTGGTGGTGGAAAATGGCGTGGTACTCGCCGCCGAGCGCAACCGGATGAAGGCGCTCGGCGATCCCACGGCCCATGCCGAAATGCTGGCCATCCGCGCCGCCCTCGCCACGCGCGGCAGCGGGCGGCTCGACGGCTGCGATCTTTATGTGACGCTCGAGCCCTGCGCCATGTGCGCCGGCGCCATCGCCCATGTCCGGCTGCGACGGCTGTATTTCGGCGCCGAGGACACCAAGGCCGGCGCGGTGGAAAACGGCATCAGGCTGTTCGCGCAGCCCTCTTGCCACCATGCCCCCGAAGTCGTCGGCGGCCTCGGCGCCACGCGGTCGGCAACGCTATTGAAGGACTTTTTCGGCGCGCTACGGCGCGGCGAGCCGCGCTAGCGGATTGCCTTTCGTGGCGAACAAATAAAAAATTAACGTCGCAAGTGAAACTGCGCTGCGTTTGCGCCCGTAATTGCTCTCAACTGAATGCAAAACCGCAGTCAGCATCGGGGAGCAAAATGAAAATCACTTTCGGTAAAGTTTTGATGGCGGCGATGACCGCTGTGATCATGTCGTCCACCATGCCTGTGACCTACGCGCAAGACAATCCGATGGTTGGCGGCGCTGCGATGTTCGCCACCAAGAACATCATCGAAAACGCCATCAACTCCAAGGATCACACCACGCTCGTTGCCGCCGTCAAGGCTGCGGGCCTCGTGGAAACGCTCTCCGGCCCCGGCCCGTTCACGGTGCTGGCTCCGACCAACGAAGCCTTTGACGCCCTGCCGGCCGGCACAGTGGAAACGCTGCTGAAGCCGGAAAACAAGGCCATGCTGACCACGATCCTGGCCTGCCATGTCATCCCCGCCAAGGCGCTCTCGACCGACATCATGTCCATGGTCAAGGCTGACGGCGGCAAGCATGTCGTCAATACCGTCGGCGGTTGCAAGCTGACGCTGGAAGCCAAGGACGGCAAGGTCACCGTGACCGACGAAAATGGCACCGTTGCCAACGTGACCATCCCCGATGTGATCCAGTCCAATGGCGTGATCCATGTGATCGATGCCGTGCTGACCCCCAAGGCCGCCGATCAGGCCATGGCAACCAAGCCGATGGCTCCTGCCGACGCAATGGCTCCTGCCGACGCAATGGCCGGTGACTTCCCGTTGGTTGGCGGCGCAGCGATGTATCCGACCAAGGACATCATCGACAATGCGGTCAACTCTGCCGATCACACCACGCTGGTTGCCGCCGTCAAGGCTGCAGGCCTGGTCGATACGCTCAAGGGCGCCGGACCGTTCACCGTGTTCGCTCCGACCAATGAAGCCTTCGCCAAGCTGCCGGCCGGCACCGTCGACACGCTGCTCAAGCCCGAAAACAAGGACCAGTTGGTCAAGATCCTGACCGCCCACGTTGTTGCCGGCAAGCTGTCCTCGGCTGACCTTCTGGCCAAGATCAAGGCCCATGGCGGTCGCTACAACTTCAACGCCGTCAGCGGCGACGCCCTGACCGCGACCCGTCGCGGCGGCAAGATCTATATCTACGACGAAGCCGGTGGCGCCGCCGAGATCACCATCGCCGACGTCAACCAGTCCAATGGCGTCATCCACGTCGTCAACGACGTGCTCCTGCCGAAATAAGCCATTCGAATTGAATGCGACGGGGCTCCGCCAATGGCGGGGCCTTTTTTTATTGGACGCTCGCTAGCCCACCTTGACCTTCTGCTGCTTGGCCATCCAGGCTTCGATCTTGGCATCGAGGATGCGCTTGAAGCGGTCCTTTTCCTTTTCGGCGTGACCGACGATTTCCTTGACGCGCCAGAATTCCATGGCGCCGAACGAGGCGACATGGGGGCGGATATACATGTCGGGCGGATAGGCCGCCATCATGTGCGCCGTCAGCGAATGCATCATGATCTGGGCCGAGCCGAACCACATGTCGATGGCCTTGTGGTCGGTCTTGGTAATGCCTTCAGAGGGATCGCCATTGACGTCGATGCCGATCAGGAAATCGGTGTCGATATCGGCTTGGTCCAGCGGCAGCGGATTGACCACGCCACCGTCGACCAGGATGTGATTGGCGTGGGTCACCGGCTTGAACAGGCTGGGAATGGCGATCGAGCCGGCGATAGCGGGGCGCAGATGGCCCGAACTGAACACGACCTGGTGCCAGGATTGATAATCGGTCGCTACCACATAGAGCGGAATTTTCAGGTCTTTGAATTCGTTGGGAAATCCTGGGGGCGTGAAGGCGTCCACAATGCTGGTGGCATCGAGCTGCATCGAAATGCCGTTCTTGAGGATGCCGCCGATCCCACGCAATTGCGTCGCCCATAGCTTGCCGGCGATGATGCGCATGGTGCCCAGCACATTGTAGGAATGCTCGCGCAGCTCGGCCCCGCTCATGCCAGCGGCCCACCCGGCGCCGATCAGCGCGCCGATCGAGGTGCCTGAAATGACGCTCGGTTTGATGCCCAGTTCGTCCATCGCCTCGATATAGGGAATGTGCGTCAGCCCGCGCGCTGAGCCACCGCCGAGAGCCACGCCAATTCGTGGGCCAGAAACCGTGTTCGCCATGTCCCGCTCCGTGCCTTTGGACCGGAGGCGGTCGATCAGCACCTGTCCGCGCTGTTGCAGCGGGGTCGGTAGGCGCTCGTCCGATGTCTGGTCAAAGGCAGCTGCGCGATAGGGTATGCCCGCGAGGTTTACGAAGGGTTCAGACGCCGTTACGGGCGATTTCGCGCCAGCCGATGTCTCGGCGGCAAAAACCCTGTGGCCAGTCGATTTTGTCCACGGCATCGTAAGCACGATTTTGCGCTTCCTGGACATCGGCGCCTAACGCGGTGACATTCAACACGCGTCCGCCATAGCCAAGTAAACGCGCACCCTCGCGCCGCGTTCCGGCATGGAACACCTGCACCTCGGAATTATCGAGGCCCTCGGCGCCTTTGATTTCCGAGCCGTTGGCATAAGGCCCCGGATAACCCCTGGTGGCGAGGATAACGGTCAGCGCAAACTGATCTTTCCATGCCACCGTGCGACCCTTGAGATCGCCCGTCGCCGTCCACAGCAACAATTGCAGCAAGTCCGATTGCAGCCGCATCACCATGACCTGGGTTTCCGGATCGCCGAACCGGGCATTGTATTCCACCAGCTTGGGACCATCGGCGGTGAGCATCAGTCCGGCATAGAGCACCCCCTGATAGGGCGTGCCGCGCGCGGCGAGGCCCCGCACGGTGGGCTCGATGACCCGGGTCAGCGTCTGCTCATAAATCTCGCGCGTCATCACCGGGGCAGGGGAATACGCCCCCATGCCGCCGGTATTGGGCCCGGTATCGCCATCGAAGGCGCGCTTGTGGTCCTGTGCGGTGGTCAGCGGCAGGATGTTCTCGCCGTCGCACAGCACGAACAGGCTGACCTCCTCGCCCTCCATGAACTCCTCGATCACGACTTCCGCGCCGGCCGCCCCAAAGGTGCCCGAGAAGCAGTCGATGATCGCCTCCTCGGCCTCCTCGACGCTCATCGCCACCGTCACGCCCTTGCCGGCGGCCAGGCCATCGGCCTTGATCACGATCGGAGCGCCGTGGGCGTAGAGGTAGGCCAGGGCTGCAGCCTCGTTGTCGAAGCGTCCATAGGCGGCGGTGGGAATGCCCATCTCGTCGCACAAAGCCTTGGTGAAACCCTTTGAGCCTTCCAACTGGCCGGCGGCCTTGGACGGGCAGAAGCAGGTGAAACCTGCGGCGCGCACATCATCGCCCAAACCGGCGACCACCTGCGCATCGGGTCCAACGACGACGAAGTCGATCGCCATCAGCTTGCAGAAATCCGTCACGGCCTTGTGGTCGGTAATGTCCATGACGATGTTTTCGGCCACCGAGCCAGTGCCGCCGTTGCCGGGTGCGATGAACAGCTTGGTCAACAGCGGCGACTGCGCGATTTTCCAGGCGAGGGCGTGTTCGCGGCCGCCGGAGCCAATCACTAGAACGCGCATCTATTGCTCCGTTTTATCAGTCATCACCCTCCTCCCCTTGTGGGAGAAGGTGGCGCGCAGCGCCGGATGAGGGGGTGCGATGGTCAAAAGATACCCTCACCAGCCCTTCGGGCACCCTGTCCCACAAGGGGAGAGGGGGAGCAAGAGCCCTGTGCGTTGAAAACCGGCCAGTCTTGACGCCTCCGCCTCGATAGCGCACCAGAACACCATGGCCGAAACGCTCACCAACGCCACCGAATACACCGTTTCCGAAATCTCCCAGGCGGTCAAACGCACGGTCGAGGAAGAGTTCGGCTATGTGCGGGTGCGCGGGGAAATCTCGGGATATCGCGGCCAGCACTCGTCCGGCCACGCCTATTTCACGTTGAAGGACGAAAACGCGTCGATGGACGCGGTCGTGTGGAAGGGCAATTGGGCGCGGCTGGCCTTCAAGCCCGAAGAAGGGCTCGAAGTCATCGCCACGGGCCGGCTGACGACGTTCCCGCGCTCATCAAAATACCAGATTGTCATCGACAATATCGAGCCTGCCGGCGCCGGCGCTCTGATGGCGCTGCTCGAAGAACGCCGCAAGAAGCTGCTCGCCGAGGGTCTGTTCGACCGCGAACGCAAGCGCGACATCCCCTACCTGCCGCGCGTCATCGGCGTCATCACCTCCCCAACGGGCGCAGTGATCCGCGATATCCTGCATCGCCTGGATGACCGCTTCCCCAGCCACGTGCTGGTCTGGCCGGTGCGGGTGCAAGGCGATACCTGCGCGCCCGAAGTGGTCAACGCCATCGAGGGTTTTAACGCGCTGCTCCCCAACGGCCCCATTCCGCGCCCGGACCTGCTGATCGTCGCCCGTGGGGGTGGCTCCATCGAAGACCTGTGGGGCTTCAACGAGGAAGCCGTGGTGCGCGCGGTGGCCGCCAGTGGCATTCCCATCATTTCGGCCGTCGGCCACGAAACCGATACCACGCTGATCGACTACGCTGCCGACATGCGCGCGCCGACCCCCACCGCGGCCGCCGAAGCCGCCGTGCCGGTGCGCAGCGAACTCATTGCCTATGTGGACGATCTCGGCTCCCGCCAACGGCAAGCGGCGCGGCGCGTTTCCGGCAGCGCCCGCGACCGGTTGCGAGCCGCCGCCGCAGGCCTTCCGCGCCCAGGCGATCTTGTCGCGACCCAACGCCAACGGCTCGATCATGCCGCCACCAACCTGCTGAGCGGCCTGCGCCATTCGGTGCAGCGCCAGCGCGTGCAGTTCTCCCGCATCGAGCCGCGCCTCGGCCCGCAAGTGCTGCGCCAGCGCAGGCAGGATCTCGCGCAACGGCTGACAAACCTCGCCGGTCGCTCCGAAACCGGCCTGCGCAAAACCGTCGATCGGGCGCGCCTGACCTTCGATCCGCGCGCCGATCGTCTGGTGCCGTCAGCCAGGAGGCTGGTCGAGCGCAAGGTGGGCCTGCTAGCGGCCATTGGCCCCAAGCTCTCGCCCAATGCCCTCAAGGCGGAACTCCGCCACTCCCAGAGCCAGTTAGCACCCTTGGCCGCACGCCTGCTGGCCGGCTTCGGCGCCAGCCTCGCGCAACGCCGGTCCGCCCTCGACCAGGCCGGCAAGCTGCTCGCGTCGGTGGGCTATGAAAGCGTCTTGGCACGCGGCTTTGCCATCGTCACCGACGGGCAGGGGCAGTTGGTCCGCACCAAGCAGGGCCTTGAGGCCGGCGACCCCCTGACTATCCGCTTCGCCAATGACGAAACCGTGCCCGTCCTCGTCACCGGTGCCCATGTCGCGCCCCGGAAAAAGCCCCGGACGACAACTGATAACGATCCGCAGGAAAGCCTCTTTTGACGCGCGGCTTTGAGCGCTATATCCAATGGCAGCAAGGATTTGTGCCATGAACATTTTCGACAAGGGGTTTAGCCCCACCGAAGCGGTGATCCGCTACCTGGATGGCGACTATGTGGTGATCAAGCCGGGCACGTTCGTGCGCTGCGCCATTACCGGCAAGACCATTCCGCTCGACGAACTGTTCTATTGGAGCGTGGACCGCCAGGAGGCTTATGCCGACGCGGTGGTGGCCAACGAAGCTCTCGAACGCTTCGGCCGCGGGAACTGAGACGGTGGCTGTAGCGTCCAGCCGTCTCAGATATTTGTTCATTTCCAACGGCCATGGCGAAGATGCAATCGCCGCCGCCATCGTGCGCCAAATGCCCAAGAGCGTGTCCATCGAGGCCTATCCGATGATCGGCGCGGGCAATGCCTATACGGGCGCCTGCCCGGTGGTTGGCCCCCGCGCCACCCTGGCGTCGGAAGGCTGGCGCAACGTCAAGGGTTCGCTACGGCGCGATATCGCGACCGGCGGCCTGCGCACCGTACCCCCAGCGCTGCAATTCCTGCGCCGTGTCCGGGGCAGCTACGACCGCGTGGTGGTCATCGGAGACATGGTGGGCGTGCTGGCTTGTTGGGCCACCGGCTACCGCGATCTCTACTATCTCGATGTCTACAAGACCGGCGCGGCCCGGCTCTATTCGGGCCTTGAGCGCTGGGCCATCAAGCAGAGCTGCCAGGCCGTGTTCTGCCGCTCCGACAATCTTGCCTCATCGCTGACCGCTATCGGCGTCAACGCGCGCTGCGCCGGCAATGTCATGATGGACACCATCCCCCATGGCAATTACGACGCTGCGCAGCGCCGCAAGCGCTCCTTCGCCGTCACCCTGCTGCCCGGCAGCCGTGCGCTGACCTCCGAAAGCTTCGCCCTGCAAATCGAAGCGCTACGCAAGCTGGATATGTCGCTGTGCCCGGACGTATTCCTGGCTGTCGCCGGGGGCGTCAAGGTCGAAGACCTGGCCAAGGCCGCCGGCCTCCGCCGGTCCTCCACGCTCAGCGCCGAATCCGACGATCTGGGCGAACTGTCCGATGGCAAGCTGACCGTCCACATGGCGCGGGGCGGGGCGATGGGCAACCTGCTGGCGCAGTCCGATCTCGTCATGTCGCAGGCCGGCACCGCGACCGTGCAAGCCCTCGGGCTGGGCATTCCGGCCATCACCTTCCTCAACCCCCGCGACCGCCGCTCGCGGTTTCGCGATGAACAGACGCTGTTCGGAGATGCGCGCGTCGTGGTGCCCGCCGAGGCCGATGCAGTCGGCAATGCCCTGAGCAAGCTGCTGTCTGAACCGTCGGAGCGCATGCGCCTCGGCCGCCTCGGCCGCGAGCGGATTGGCGAGCCGGGTGCGGTGAACGCGATTATTGAAACGCTGGTGGCGGATTAGGCGCTCCTTCACCTCTCCCTTCGGGGGAGAGGTCGGCGCGTAGCGCCGGGTGAGGGGGCCTTCCCACATACCGCATCTACTGTCTTTCTTCCCGCGGACTTGATCCGTGGGCCCTCTCAACCTCACGCGAATGGCGAGAGGCCCGCGGATCAAGTCGGCGCGAAGGGCAGAAAGGGTAAGGGCGCGGGGATGCGCCCCTATTCCTTATGCGTTTCCGGCTCCAGCAGCCGATGCAGGTGTACGATAAAATACCGCGTCTGGGCGCTGTCTACGGTCATCTGCGCCTTCTGCTTCCAGGCCGTATAGGCGGTGGCATAGTTCGGGTACAGCCCGACGATGTCCACAGCAGCGAGATCGGTAAAGGTCACGCCCTCGATGCTCGACAGCTCGCCGCCGATCACGAGATGGAGCAATTGTTTGGGTGAATCAGTGGCCATTCTGCCGTCCGTCCTTAAGTTGCCATAGGCTGCGATAGCGGGGTTTCCGAAGGGCAACCATAGACCTTGATCAGCGCCGCATGCACCAGCGGTTGTAGGCTCATGTCGCCGAGCGCCGCAAGCGCACCGTGGCGCACATCACGCTTGTTAAAAACGGGGAACCCGGTGCACACATCGGAAAAGTTGATGCCGGCTTCATCCAGGATCAGCGCTGCCGCCGCGATATCCCAATCCTGCGAGCCGCGCCGCGAGACCGCCGCATCGATCTTGCCGGTCGCCACCTGCACCAGCCGATAGGCCAGTGACGGATAGGCGGGCCCGCGCACATAATCCAGGCCCGCCGCCTGCATTTCCTGATGCACTGCGCCCGGCGCCGGAATCAGCGGCGCCGATCCGGCCCGCCGCCGCCGCACCAGCGGCTCGGCGTTGAGGCGCGCGCCGCCGCCCTTGACCGCGTCGTACATTTCATTGCGGGCTGGCGCGAACACCACCCCGGCAATCGGCACGCCGTTCTCCACCACGGCGAGGCACACCGTCCAGCTATCCTCGCCATTGATGAAGCCGCGCGTGCCGTCGATCGGATCGACCACGAACACACGGGTGCAGGACAGGCGCGATGGATTGTCGGCAGTCTCTTCGCTGAGCCAGCCATAATCGGGCCGCGCGGCAAGCAGCGCCGCAGCCAGATAGCGGTCCACCACGATGTCGGCTTCGCTCACTGGCGAGGCGTTTTCCTTGGTCCAGGTCTTGAGTTCGCGCCGAAAATAGCTGCTGGCGATGATCCCGGCCGCCACCGCGCAGGAGCGGAGCAGTTCAAGATCTTCTTTTGCGGATGTGGGCGGCTTGGTCATCGCCGTGGCTTTTAGGCGGTGGCCGGGCTTTGGACAAGGCCGGCCTGCACCGTGGCGATCAACACCCTGTTTGGCCCGCGTCCAGTATCTTCAAACAGATAGCGCACGATAGCTTCAACGTGGCGAAAATTTGCTGGTTAATGCCCCCGCAAAAGACCCGGTTAATTGCTTCCTACACCTGGTTATACCCTGCTAACCCTCTCGGAAAACAACATAAACTTAACCGAACCGATTAAGGGGGCAGGTAAGGGGACGCGCTATGGTGACCCCACGAAAGAGAGCGCCGACAAGCTCTCGAAGTTGACAGGAAGGCAGACGAAAATGGTTCATGGCGTAGGAATGGAAGGCGCATCGGTTGTCCTGGCTTTTGGCAAGCCCGCAGTGATCGACAAGCGCTTCATGGCGGCCAATGACAATGGACCCAAGGAACCGGTCAAGACCGTGACGGTGCGCAAGCAGCTCGAAAAGAGCGGCGTTGCCATCAAGATCAAGGTCCCGGTCGATGAGTTCATCGGCGTCGCGGTGGCCACCGCCATTTCGGAAGAGGGCGTACTGACCTCCTCGATCGAACTGGTGCATGGCGATAGCGAACTGAATTATCGCGTGTTCGAAGAAATCGGCAATCACAACGTCGTCGCCGAATGGCAGAACTGGGGCCGCAAGCTGCGCCTGCCGCTGTTCATCAAGGCCGGCGACGGTGCCTACATGCCCTATAGCCAGCAGGTCGACGGCGTGGCGCTCGGCGCGTCCGCTTCGCGCCGCAAGATGGCCGCCGATGCCAACCGGCGCCCCCGCTTCCTCAACCGCCGCAAGCCCGGCCAGGAAGCCAACTAGTTTACCCCGCCCCGACCGAGCGCTGCATCGCTCCTAAAGGGTTTGCCTCCAAAGCACCAAAGCCGGTCCCTCGGGGCCGGCTTTTGGCGTTTGGGTGATGTTCCGGTGTTTCCCCACCTCTGTCCTTCCCGCGGGCTTGACCCGCGGGCCACTACCAGCCCGCCCCCATGCTTTGGGCGGACGACACGAGACCCGCGGGTCAAGCCCGCGGGCAGGGCGGTGTTGGGGGTGCGTTGTGGAAAAAGCCGCGCTTGGTGAGGAGTAGTGCTCCCCGCCCTACCAAACCCATTCCGCCAACAGCGCCAGGGACAGCGCAATGCCCACCAGATTGTTCGACAAAAACTTGGCCAGCACATTGCCGGGCACATCCTTGTCGAACGTCTGCACCTGCCAGGCCAGCAGCCCCGCTGCAACCAGCGACAGCACGGCAAAAACCAGCCCGGCCCCGGCCAGCACTGCCGCCACCAGCCACAGCACATAAGCGATGCCGTAAAACACCCCGATCAGCAGCCTTGTCTGGCTGCCGAACAGGCGGGCGGTGGATTTAACGCCGATCAGCGCATCATCCTCGATATCCTGCAGCGCATAGATCGTGTCGTAGCCGATGGTCCAGGCAATGCAGCCGAAATACAAAAACATCGGCGCCAGCGACAATCCACCGGTCTGCGAACTGCACCCCACCAGCGCGCCATACGAAAATGCCAGCCCCAGAAACGCCTGCGGCCACCAGGTGACGCGCTTCATGAACGGATAGATCGCAATCAACAGGAGCGAGGCAACGCCCAGAATCACCGTGAAGCGGTTGAACTGCAGCAGGATGAAAAGGCCAAGAATCGCCTGGGCGGCGAGGAAGGCAAAAGCCTCCCGGCTCGTCACCTGGCCGGAGGGGATCGGCCGCGACCGTGTGCGGGCGACCTGTTCGTCGATATCGCGGTCCACCACATCGTTGAAAGTGCAGCCGGCGCCGCGCATCAGCACCGAGCCGATCAGCATCAGGATCGCCGCGCGCCAGTCGAATCCGCGTAACGGATCGGCGATCGCCGCCAGCGACAGCCCAAAGACGCAGGGCCAGAACAACAGCAAAAGCGGGATCGGCCGGTCCCAGCGGGCCAGCCGCGCATAGGGCTTCAGCCAATCGGGGGCGTAGCGGTCCACCCAATTGGTGTTGTGTGCATCGGCAACTTTGCCGGGCGGCGGAATATTGGTATCGCTCATCGTCTGCCTTGAACCCTTGAGGCCTTCAGTCCTAACTGCGCCGTCGACCCCGCGCAACACAACGAGTTCCATGCCCCGCACCCACGCCTCCCTCCCGCGCCTCTATATCGAGCCTGATCTGGGGCAGGGGGCCTCGATCGCCCTGGGCAAGGAGCAATCGCTCTATCTGGCGGCGGTGCTGCGCAAGACCGTCGGCGACGAAGTGGTGCTGTTCAATGGCCGCGACGGCGCCTGGCTCAGCCGGCTCACTAGCGATTCCAAAAAATCCGTCACCCTCGAAACCATCGAGCAGGTGGCGACGCAAACGCCGGTCTCCGATCTCTGGTACGGCTTTGCGCCCCTCAAGACCGAGCGGCTGGATTATGTGATCCAGAAGGCCACCGAAATGGGCGCCGGCACTATCGCGCCCGTACTCACCAAATTCACCCAGGTCAGCCGCCTGAAGCACGAAAAGCTGGTCGCCAATGCCATCGAGGCGGCCGAGCAATGCGAAGTGCTGAGCGTCCCGGTCGTCGCCGCCGAGATCACTCTCGCCGCCCTTCTCGCCGGCTGGACCACCACACAGGGCCCCCGCAAGCTTATCGTGGCCGACGAAAGCGCCACCTCCGCCTCCCCGGTGGATGCCATCGCCGCGCTGCGCGGCCATCCCATCGGCCTGCTGATTGGCCCCGAAGGCGGCTTTTCCGACGAAGAACGCGCCCAATTGCGCGCGCAACCCTTTGTGGTCCCTGTCAGTTTAGGCCCACGAATCCTGCGTGCCGATACCGCCGCGGTGGCCGCCCTGGCGGTCATTCAGGCAATCATCGGCGATTGGCGATAAAAGGCGATTGCTTTCATCCGGGCGGACGCTATGTTCGCGCCCACTCCTGATCCCTCAGCCTCAGAGGACTTTATGGCCGGCGCCGATAGCTTTTCTCCCCCCATCGAATCGCGTTCCGACCTGATCGAGGCGATGTCCAAGGGCAGCAAGCCCGCCTCCGAATGGCGCATCGGCACCGAGCACGAAAAGCACGTATTCCACACCGATCCGCTGCGCCCCGTCGCCTATGAGGGGCCTAACGGTATCCGCGCCCTGCTCGATGGCATGTCCGCGGCCACCGGCTGGCAACCCTTCCTCGACGAGGGCAATCCCATCGGCCTTTGGGACATGGACACTATGGGGGGCATTTCGCTCGAGCCCGGTGGCCAGTTCGAACTCTCCGGCGCGCCCCAGCCCGACCTGCATGCCACCGCGCACGAAACCGCCGAGCACATCCGCGTCGCCAAGGAAGTCGCCGCGCCCCTCGATATCCATTTCCTCGGCCTCGGCGTGACGCCGCTCTGGTCGGTCGCCGAAATCGAGCGCATGCCCAAATCGCGCTACGGCATCATGGCGCCCTATATGGACAAGGTCGGCACGCTCGGCACATCGATGATGTTCCGCTCCTGCACCGTGCAGACCAACCTCGACTTCTCCAGTGAAGCCGACATGGTCAAGAAGCTGCGCGTTTCCCTCGCGCTTCAACCCGTAGCGACGGCCCTGTTCGCCAATTCGCCCTTTGTCGATGGCAAGGACAGCGGCTATCTGAGCTACCGCAGCCATATCTGGCTCAATACCGACCATGACCGCACCGGCATGCTGCCCTTCGCCTTCGAAGAGGGCTTCGGTTTCGAGCAATATGCCGACTACGCGCTTGATGTGCCGATGTATTTCGTCCTCCGCGATGGCCACTATATCAACGTCGCCGGCGAGAGTTTTCGCGATTTTCTCGAGGGCAAGCTGTCGCAATTGCCGGGCGAAAAGCCCACCAAGCGCGACTGGAACTATCACCTCGGCACCATCTTCCCCGAAGTGCGGCTCAAGACCTTCCTCGAAATGCGCGGCGCCGACATGGGCGACGAAAAGTCCGTCACGGCGCTCTCGGCCTTCTGGGTCGGCCTGCTCTACGATGAAATTTCGCTCGAAGCCGCCTATGAGATGATCAAGCCGTGGACCGAAGAGCAGCGCGACGAAATGCGCCGCGAAGTGCCCAAACATGGGCTCGCCACCCCGTTCGACCGCTCCAATCTCTACGACATCGCTGCCCAGGCCGTTGGCATCGCCGAAGCCGGCCTCGTCCGCCGCGGCATCCGCAACGCCGATGGCAAGGACGAAACCATCCACCTCGCGCCGCTCGAAGAAACCATCCGCCTGGCGAAGTCGCCGGCGGAACGCTGGCTGGACCTCTATCGCGGCGAATGGAATGGCGATCTGACGAAGATTTTCAAGGCCGCAGAAATCTGATCTTCCTTCACCTCTCCCTTCGGGGGAGAGGTCGACCCCCTTGGTTCGGGTGAGGGGGCCTTTACTGGGTGAGGTGTCTGCCAAAGGCCCCCTCACCCGTCGCTACTCGCCGACCTCTCCCCCAGAGGGAGAGGTGAAGAAGCCTCACTTCGTCTGCAACTCAAAGACCCTTTTCCCCGCCCAAGCCCCCAGCGCAATCAAGATCAGCGCCAGCACCAATCCCAGCCCCACTTCGAACGTCCCGACTTCCCCCCGGAACAGCGCCCGTACCGCGTTGACGATGTGCTTGAACGGATTGACGTCCGACAGCAATTGCAGCCATTGCGGCGCCAGGCTCATCGGCAGCAGAATCCCCGACAGCAGCAGGATCGGCAGCGACACCATGTTGACCAGCGGCGCAAACGCGTCCTCGCTCTTCATCGCCAGCCCCGCCGAATAGCTGAAATACGAGAACGCCGCGCCAAGCAGGCCGATCATGATTATGCCCAGCACCGCCGCACCCACCGGGACGCGCAGGCCGAAAAACAGCGCGCAGACGATCAGGATGATCGCCTGGACCACCAGCACCACCACATCGCGCAGTACCCGGCCGGTGATCAGCGCCGTGCGGCTGGCCGGCGACACCAGTTCCCGGTCGATCACCCCCGACCGCCACTCGGCGATAATGCCAAAGCCCACGAAGGCGCCGCCGAAAATGCCGAGTTGCACCAGCAGCCCCGGCACAAACACCGTCCAGGCATCGCCCGGCGGAAACCCCGGCGCATTGGCCAGCGGCACCAGCAATGGCCCGAACAGCGTCAGATACAGTATCGGCTGCAGCACGCCGATCGCTACCCACATCGGCTGCCGCAACGACAGCCGCATGGCGCGGGTAAACACAGTCCAGGTATCGGAGAAGAACGTCATGACATGGTCCTTTTGAACCGAAAAGTTTCAGTCGACACCTCCCCCTTGCGGGGAGGGATCAAGGGAGGGGGGACGTTTAGCCTCGATCCAAACATCGTGGCTCCGAACACCCCCACCCATCCTCCCCCTCGAGGGGGAGGAGCTGCTCGGTGGTTGTGACTATTCCCTGAGCGACCGCCCCGTCAGCGTCAAAAACACATCGTCCAGCGTCGGCCGATTGACCTCCACGCCGATCGCCTCGATCCCCGCCTTGGTGAATTCCGCCAACACCACCGGCAGCGCCGATCCGCCATCGGGCACATGAAACCGTACGATATGCCCATCGGCCACCGGCACGTCCGCTCCCGGCAACATACCGGCGACACCGGCCGCCTCGGTCGCGTCTTCCGCCCGCCGCAGCGTCAGTGTGATCGTATCGCCCGACACCCGCTTCTTCAGCTCCGCGGGCGTGCCCTCGGCGACGATTTTGCCCTGGTCGATGATGAGGATGCGATCGCTCAGCGAATCGGCCTCGTCCATGTAGTGAGTGGTGATGAACACCGTGGTCCCCATCTCGTCGCGCAGCTTGCGGATGTGGGTCCACAGGTTCGCCCGGCTTTGCGGGTCGAGCCCGGTCGAGGGCTCGTCGAGGAACACCAGTTTCGGCTCATGGATCAAGCCCATCACGATATCCAGCCGCCGCCGCTGCCCGCCCGACAGCGAGCCGCAGGCGCGATCCCACACATCGGCCAGATCCAGATCGGCCAACAGTTTTCGCGCCCGCGCCTCGGCGATCCTGGGGTCGATGCCATAGAGCCTAGCATGACTGACGATTTCCTCGCCGGCCCGCGCTTCGGGCGCTGTCGATCCCGCCTGGCTCACATAGCCAATCGCCCGCCGCACCCCGACCGGATCACCACGCAGGTCATGTCCCGCCACCACTGCTGTGCCGCCGGTTGGCTCCAGAAGCGTGCACAGCATTTTGAGCGTCGTCGTCTTGCCGGCCCCATTGGGTCCGAGAAAGCCGACGATCTCTCCAGCCCGCACCGACAGATCGACCCCGCGCACCGCCTCGATGGATTTGCCCTTCGCCTTATAGGTCCGCGTGAGGCCCCGCGCTTTGATCATCGCCGTATCCATTTGAACTCCCCGTCGGTGCACTCAGACAAATTGCCTAGGTCCTGCCCAAGGCAGAACATGTCAGCAGCCTTGCGCCGAGAACTATCTTGATCTATAATTATCTTATGAATCAAGATAACCAAACGTCAAGCGATAATTTGGATCTCGGCGTCTGGGCGACCCCGCAGGGGGCTCGTCTGCAGCAGGCTGTTCGTGCCAACCAGACCGCCAGCGACATGTTCGATGATTGCCTTGCCCGCTTCATGGGCATCAACCGCACCGACGCGCGCTGCATGGACATTATCGAGCGCCACGGCCGGGTCACCGCAGGCCAGCTGGCCAGCGACAGTGGTCTCACCACCGGGGCGGTGACCGTTGTCATCGATCGGCTCGAAGCCATCGGCTATGTCGTGCGCGAGCGCGATCCCACGGATCGCCGCAAGGTCTGGATCAAAATCACCCAACTGGCCGGGGATTTGTCGGATCGGCTGTTCAGCCATTTCCAGCTGATCGGCCCGGCCATGCTGGCCCGGTTCACGCCCGATCAGCTCGCCGCCATTATCGAATTCCTCGAAGTGGGCGGTCAGATCAATCGCGAACTGTCATTCCTGCTCGAACAGCATGTCGAGCGCGGCACGCTGTCGGCCGAAACGCGCATGATCAACGCCCGCGCCTTTCAGCGCGATGCGGGCGTGAAGATGAAGGCCATTGTCGCTGCAATGGAAAATGGCCGAAAGCTGGAGGACTGAAGCGTTACTCCGCCGCCTCTGCCAGCGGCACCCGCGTATCGAGATTGCCCATCGACTGCACGATGTGGTTCGCCAACACGTCGTAAATCCCCCCATAGGCGTGGCTGCCGCGCATCAGCGCGATCTGCGCATCGCTGAGCCGCGGCAGGCCCTGTTCTTCGCCCAGGACTCGCATGCCCGGCTGCAGCGCGCTTTCCGGCAGGAAGCCCACGGCCAGGTCCGACAGCACCGCGCTCGAAATCGCCGTGGCGTTCGATGACGTATAGGCGATGCGGTAATCCTTGCCGACGCGGTTGAGCGCCTCGACGGCCTCGGTGCGCCAGATGCAGGTCTGCGATCCGCTGGCCAGCGGCATGGGCTCGCTCGAAAGCGCCCGTCCGCCATGGCTGGCCACCCAGAACATCTTTTCGGTGCGGAACAGTTCGCCGAAATTCTGGTCGGTCCCCTGGGTGAAAACGACCAGATCGTATTTGCCGGCCTTCATGCCCTCCAGCAATTGCTCGGATGCCATGCAGGCCACATCGACGGCAATCTTGGGATGGGTGCGCTGGAAACTCGACAGAATCACCGGCAGCAGCCGCACCGCATAGTCGTCCGGCACGCCGAACCGGATCGACCCTGCCAGATCCCCCTCGGAGAAATGATCCATAATCTCGGCATTGGTGCGCAGCATTTTGCGCGCCCGCGCATAGAGCACCTCGCCATGCTGGGTCAGCGACACGCTGCGCCCATCGCGCGTCAAAAGCGGGTGGCCCAAACGCTCCTCGAGCCGCTTGATCTGCATCGAGACGGCCGACTGGGTCTTGTTCACGCGCCGCGCCGCCTCGGTGAAACTGCCGCAATCGGCAATCGCGCAAAAGCTCTGCAACTGGTCCAGATCGAGGGGGGCCGTCATCGGATTATCTCATCACTGAAATTGATCGAGTGAATGAAATCTATTTGTTAGACGAATGGATGTCCAGAGCGTTATCTGATCCGCATTGGCGCCAAGACGGCGCTGAATCCGCCGGCTCCCTTCGGCAAAACAACATTTCTGGAGAATTCCCATGGCTCTCTCGCTTCCCGGCGAGCGGCCCTCCGTGGCCGCCATGCCCGTCAGTCCCTTCGCCGTGTTCGCTCGCTGGGTTGCCAAAGCCCAAGCCGCACGAACCCGTCGGACTGCGCTGGCGGCCCTGCTGGAATTGGACCATTCCCGCCTCGGCGATCTTGGCATCGATCGCCAGGACGTGGTCGACGCGATGCGCCTGAACGGCACTGCGGCCGGCCGCAAGCTGACCGCCGCCCGCGCCGTCAAAGCCCGCCTCTAAGCGAATAACACCAGCTATCGCTGCGATCTGGTGTCGCAGCGTGATGGCCGCCTTGTTTCTGACGAAACCGGCGCTCACCACATCCGGACTGGAGTGCCCCCCCGCTTCAGTCGCGCTTGAAATTGCCCATGGTTTTCGCCATGTGCCACCTCGTTGGCATGAATTGTCCATCCGGATTGCTCGTGCCATCTCCCGGGCCGGTTTTGCCACCGGCCTATCCTGATGACTTGCCGGATGGGCGCCTCGCGCTTGTCCGGCTTTTTTGTTTGGCACGCCACCCGCGAGGATATTCGGCAAGCCACACCCTCTGTATGGTTGCGCCCGCGCACAAGGCGGGCACCAAAATGCAGATTGATCTGAACAGTTACAAAACGATTCTCGTGGTCTCGCCACATCTGGACGACGGGGTGCTGAGCGTCGGTGGCCTCATCGAAAAGGCCGCCGCCAACGGTGCCGACGTAATCGTGGCGACCGCCTTCACCGCCGATACGCCACCCGGCATGGCCATCTCCCCCCTTGCCATCGAACTGCACGAATTATGGAACCTCGGCTCGAACCCGTTCGAACACCGGCGCAACGAAGATATCGCTGCCGTCGGCGCCCTCGGCGGGCGCACCCTGCACGGCCCGTTGCTCGACGCCCTCTACCGGACCGATCGCGATGGCAACTTCCTCTATCCCACGCGGCAGTCGATCTTCTCGCAGCCGCCCGACCACGACGATGTCGGTGAGGCCCTGTCCCACCTGCTCGATCAATGGATTGCCGAGGTGTCCCCCGACCTGGTCTTGACCCCGCTTGGCGTCGGTCGCCACGCCGATCACATCCAGACCACCAATGCCCTGCGCCGCCTGGCCAAGGTCCGGACGATGACCGTCGCCCTCTATGAAGACATGCCATATGCGACGGGCGTGTTTCCCGTCGCAGCGCCCGACACGGTCGACGCCGCACTCAAAAGAACCTTGTGGCAGGTGGCCGGCTCGCAAATTGTCCCCGTCGACCTAGCGGGCAAATTGAATGCGATAGCCGCCTATGCATCCCAGATCGCGGACATCTTCCCGAACGGCATCGAGGTTGGCTCGGTCCTCGACGACTATATGCGCCTCGGCGGCCCGACCGGCGCCTATGGCGAACGCCTCTGGAAAGCCGTCCCCTAGCCACGACGCGGCATCTTGGCAAAAATCCACGCCGCATGTCGGAAGGAGTCTGCGTCGCTCGTCGTATGGGAAAGCACGGCAACCAGGAGCCTCCGATGACCCCAACCATTACCGCCTTTGAAAGCTCGCCCGATCGCGGCCAGGGACTTGCGCGCGACATGCGCGTTCGCTGGGCGCTCGAAGAGGTGGGCCAGCCCTACAATGTCCGCCTGGTGTCGTTCGCGGCGATGAAGCAGCCGGCGCATCTGGCGCTCCAGCCGTTCGGGCAGATCCCCACCTACGAGGATGGCGATCTCGCCCTGTTCGAGACGGGTTCGATCCTGCTCCATATTGCCGAGCACCATACGGGCCTGCTGCCCGACGATGCCAATGGAAGGGCGCGCGCCATCACCTGGATGTTTGCCGCCGTCGGCACCGTGGAGCCGCCAATCCTGGAACTGCAAACCCTCAAATTCGGGGAGGGCGACAAGCCCTGGTTCGCGCAGCGCCTGCCGCTCGTCAACGATCGTATCCGCGATCGGCTTAAGCAGCTTGCCGCTCGCCTGGGCCATGCCGATTGGCTCGATGGCGCCTTCACCGTGGGGGATTTGATGATGGTGCACGTGCTGCTCAGGGTGCGTCCATCGGGTCTGCTGGCGGAATTTCCGACTCTGGCCGCCTACACCGCCCGCGCCGAAGCGCGTCCGGCCTACCAGCGCGCCTTCGCTGCGCAACTCGCGGTCGCTACCGGCAAATCGCCGGTCAGCTAAAGCTGACGCCGAGTTCCGTCTCGCGCCGCCAGATCACGGTGCAGGCAAAGGTCTGCTTGTCGTCCAGCAGCAACTCAAAAGTATCGGGAATGCCGATAATGCTGGTGACGCGAAGCTGCGCCCCAGCGGGGGACAGATTGCGAACCGTGCATTGATAGGTGGAAAAGCCGTCATTGACGACGATCCGCGCGCCCTTGAGCGTGCGATGGCGGATGACGGCGCGGCGGTCTTCTTCCATCGAGTTGCCTCGCAATCACGGCAGTTGGGCGAAACCGTCCTTGAAGCCGTTGAGCGACACCGGAATGCCGATGCCTTCCTCGGGTGTCTTGAACACCACGAAAATAGCGTCCTTGCCGGTCGAGAGCGTGTCGATCATCTTGTCGTCGAGCACGACCTCGGCCACGCAGCCATTGGGCAGGCAGCGCACGAAGGCGACGCGGCCCATATCCTTGCCGTCGACATTGAGGCCCAGCCCGTTCGGCAACAATACGCCCAGTGGAGCCAGCACCCGCAGCAGGCGCGCCTGCTGGTCGGCGGTCTTCAGCACGATCACCGATAGCCCCACATTGGGCTGGTCCTCGGCCATCACATTCTGGATGATGGCGCATTGCTCAAAGCTGGCGCCGGGCGGCGTATCGCAGCTCATCTGCCAGTCGCCGAACTGGGCACGGACCACGCCCTGGCCGAGAGCGGCGCCCCCGGCAAGCGCCAAAACCGTTGCGGTCAGCCCTGCGAGGACCAGCTTGCGCTTCAAAATCGCCATCACTCGATCAATTCTCCCGTCGAATCGCGCAAGCGCGAGGACTATTGCCTGTTTCCGACAGGTGCCATGCCCTGTCAACTAAGCCCGATTTTCGGGCGATATGGGTCGCAAAGTGCGGCGAGGGTGAGGCCATTTTCAAGGGGAGGGCACATTATGACGCATGGGAATGGCGTATCGGCAGAATGGACTTGGCTCCTTCGATGTGATTTAGCTCGGAGTTGAGTTTAGCGCTCCGAGGTTGAGTCGGGGCGGCGTTTGCTATGCCGCACTTTACCCCTCAATCCTGGCGCCGCGCACCAATGGCAGTCTATAGGGGGTTTTCGGTGACCGGACAGTTCAAGAAGCGTTTGGGAGCCGTGGCAGCCGCCGCGCTGTCGTTCGTGCCAGTCGTGGCATGGGCGCAGGAAACCGCCCCCGTAGAGAGCGGCAGTCAGCCATTGCCCGGCGAGTACGCGCTCCAGCGTTCAGTGACGCCGATCATGGACTCCATCGTCGCTTTCCATAACGGCATTCTGCTGTGGATGTGCGGCCTGATCGTGGCTCTGGTTCTGGGCCTCATCATCGTCGTGGTGATCCGCTTCAATGCCAAGGCCAACCCGATCCCCTCCAAGACCACCCACAATACTCTGGTGGAAATCCTCTGGACCGTCCTGCCGATCATCGTGCTGATCGTCATTGCCATCCCATCGTTCGGCGTTTTGTCCGACCAGCTCACGACGCCTGACGGGCAGCGCAAGTATCTGGGTCATGACATTTTCTCGTTCGGCGATGTCGATGTCCCCGCGCCCGGCCTGACCGTCAAGGCGACGGGCAACCAGTGGTACTGGGATTATGAATATGTCGATCAGGCCAAGAGCTTTTCGTCCAATATCCTCAACGAGACCAGCAAGGACGGCGTTGATCGCCCCACGCTGAAGCCCGGCCAGCCGCGCCTCCTGGCAGTGGACAATGAGCTGGTTGTGCCGGTCGACACCACTGTGCGTGTCCAGGTAACCGCCGATCCGAGCGGCGTGATCCACGCCTTCGCGGTGCCCTCCTTCGGCATCAAGATTGACGCCGTTCCGGGCCGCCTCAATGAAACCTGGTTCAATGCTCGCGAAACCGGCATATTCTACGGCCAGTGCTCGGAGCTTTGCGGCAAGGATCACGCCTTCATGCCCATCGCGGTGCGGGTCGTGACCAAGGAACAATTTACGGCGTTCATGGCGTCGTTCGAGAGCAGTGGCGACTATGCGACCGCCAATGCCACCCTCGCAGCAGTGAAATAAGAATAAGGGTTAGGGGACTTCAGCCATGGCCGACACCACTCATCTAGAAGCACATGCAACCGGCCACGATGGCGCGGCTTCGCATGATCACCACACCCCAACCGGCTGGCGCCGCTACGTTTATTCGACCAACCACAAAGACATCGGCGTGATGTATCTGTGGTTCGCCGTGATCGCCGGCATTGTCGGTGGTCTGCTCTCCGGCTTCATGCGCATGGAGCTGCAGGAGCCCGGCATCCAGATTTTCCACGGCCTCGCAGCCATGGTTTACGGCATCAACGGCGATGCCGCGATCGACGCCGGCAAGCACATGTACAATGTGTTCACCACCGCCCACGCGCTGATCATGATCTTCTTCATGGTCATGCCCGCGACGGTCGGCGGCTTCGGCAACTACTTTGCCCCGTTGATGATCGGTGCGCCCGATACCGCGTTCCCGCGCATCAACAACATCGCCTTCTGGCTGTTGCCGCCCGCTTTCATCCTGCTGTTGATGTCCTTCTTCTTTGCTGGCCCCGATGGCGCCAACATGAACGGCACCGGCGGCGGCTGGACCATCTATCCCCCGCTGTCGACCACCGGCCAGCCTGGCCCGGCCATGGATTTCGCGATCCTGGCGCTGCACGTGGCGGGTATCTCCTCCATTCTGGGGGCGATCAACCTGATCACCACCATCTTCAACATGCGTGCCCCGGGCATGACCATCCACAAGATGCCGCTCTTCGTGTGGTCCATCCTGGTCACCGCCTTCCTGCTGCTGCTGGCCCTGCCAGTGCTTGCCGGCGGCATCACCATGCTGCTGACCGACCGAAATTTCGGCACGGCCTTCTTCAAGTCCGATCAGGGCGGCGATCCGGTGCTGTTCCAGCATCTGTTCTGGTTCTTCGGGCATCCTGAAGTGTACATCATGATCTTGCCGGGCTTCGGCATCGTCAGCCACATCATCTCCACCTTCAGCCGCAAGCCGGTGTTCGGCTACCTCGCCATGGCCTATGCCATGGTGGCGATCGGCTTCGTGGGCTTCGTGGTGTGGGCTCACCACATGTACACCACTGGCCTCAGCCTCGACGTGCAGCGCTACTTCGTGGCCGCCACCATGGTCATCGCGGTGCCGACGGGCGTGAAGATCTTCTCGTGGATCGCCACCATGTGGGGCGGCTCCATCACCTTCAAGACGCCCATGCTCTGGGCCATCGGCTTCATCTTCCTGTTCACCGTCGGTGGTGTGACGGGTGTGGTGCTCGCCAATGCCGGCGCCGACCGCGTGCTGCACGACACCTATTATGTGGTGGCGCACTTCCACTACGTGCTGTCGCTGGGCGCTGTGTTCTCGATCTTCGCGGGCTGGTACTACTGGTTCCCGAAAATGTTCGGCTACATGTACAAGGAAACCCTGGGCAAGATTCACTTCTGGAGCATGTTCATCGGCGTGAACCTGGTGTTCTTCCCGCAGCATTTCCTCGGCCTTGCCGGCATGCCGCGCCGCTACATCGATTACCCCGATGCCTTCGGCATGTGGAACCGCGTCTCCTCGATCGGCTACTACATCACGTTCGTCTCCATGCTGATCTTCTTCTACGCCACCTGGGAAGCGTTCCGGGCCAAGCGTCCGGCCGGTGATAGCCCGTGGGGCGATGGCGCGACGACGCTGGAATGGACGCTGAGTTCGCCTCCGCCGTTCCACCAGTTCTCGACCCTGCCCAAGATCGACTCGACCAACGTTCACTGACGAAAATATGGGCCGCCACGCTGGCGGCCCATCCAGCAAAGGCAAGGCGCGTGGCATATATCGACAACTCCAACAGCATTCCCGTCCCGGCGGGTGAGGCGCGGGTAGAGGACTACCTCGCGCTGCTGAAGCCGAGTGTCATGTCGCTCGTGGTGTTCACCGCAATTGTGGGCCTGCTGGTAGCGCCCGGCGCCATCAACCCGGTGATCGCCGTCATTGCCATTGTCTGCATCGCCATCGGGGCAGGGGCCTCTGGCGCGCTCAACATGTGGTACGATAGCGATATCGACGCCATCATGAGCCGCACCGCCAATCGCCCCATCCCGGCCGGCCGCATCACACGCGAAGAAGCGCTGGTGTTCGGCCTCGTGCTGTCGGTGTTCTCCGTCGCCCTGCTCAGCCTTGCCACCAATTGGGTCGCGGGGGGGCTCCTCGCCTTCACCATCGTCTTTTACGCCGTCATCTATACGATGTGGCTCAAGCGCTCGACGCCGCAGAACATCGTTATCGGTGGCGCGGCCGGCGCCTTCCCCCCCATGGTTGGATGGGCCGCTGTCACCGGCACGATTCCCATCGAGAGCGTGGCGCTGTTCATGATCATCTTCCTGTGGACCCCGCCCCATTTCTGGGCGCTGGCGCTCTACAAGCAGTCCGATTACGGCGCTGCCGGCATTCCAATGATGCCCAACGTCAAGGGCGAAGCCTCCACCAAACTGCAGATCCTGGTCTATTCCGTGCTGCTGGCCGCCTCGGCTCTGGTGCCAACCATCCTGGGCTTCTCCGGCCTCGTCTATACCGTGGTCGCTGTGCTGACCGGCGCCATGTTCCTGTGGCTGGCCTGGAAGCTGTTCCGGGCCGAAGATGGCGTGCCCATGCGCAAGGCCGCGCGCACGCTGTTCACCTACTCGCTGAGCTATCTCTTCATCGTCTTTTTCGCGCTGCTGACCGACAATCTGCTAACGCGTTTTGGGAGTGTCATCGGATGAGCGCGCCAAACGAAATTCGCGAAGTCATCATTTATCCGCCCGAGATCGAGGCCGCGCGCGCCAAGGTGCGCCGTCGCCGGTCGCTGGCGCTGGGCGCAGCTTTGGCCCTATTCGCCATCACCTTTTACGTGCTGACCATCATCAAGATGGGCCCGGCCGTGTTCGACCGGGCAATCTGATGGCCACAACGACGACCCTTCCGCCGGTGACCCCGCAGATGCGCCGCAACCAGCGCGTCGGCTTCATCTGCCTGGCTGTCGTTGGCGCGATGGTGGGCGTCGCCTATGCGGCTGTCCCCCTCTACCAGATGTTCTGCGAAGCCACCGGTTATGGCGGCACGACCCAGAACGCCACGGATAATCCGAAGGGCGTCATCGCCCGGCCGATGACCGTGCGCTTCGACAGCAATGTCGATGGCGGGCTGAACTGGACGGTCACCCCCTCCAAGCCGATCACCGACGATATCGGCAAGGTCGATACCGTCAATTTCGTGGCCACCAACAATTCCGACCACGCGGTCACCGGCCAGGCGATTTTCAACGTCTCGCCCGAACGCGCCGGCTACTACTTCAACAAGATCGAATGTTTCTGCTTTACCGAGCAGACGCTGCAGCCCGGTGAAACCGTGCAGATGCCGATCGTCTTTTTCGTCGATCCCGATCTGGATAAGAACGCGGAACTCGACACGCTCAAAGAGCTGACGCTCTCCTACACATTCTACCCAGTCAAAAAGGGAAGCTGAACAAATGGCCGCGATTGAGGTAAATCACGACTATCACATGGTAGAGCCGAGCCCGTGGCCGTTTGTCGGCTCGGTCGCGACGCTCATCATGGCGATGGGCGGCGTGTTCTGGATGCACCACTGGACACCCTATGTGTTCTTCATCGGCCTGGCCGGCGTGCTCTACACCTTCTACGCCTGGTGGAGCGACGTCATCAAGGAATCCACCCAGACCAAGGCGCACACGCCCGTGGTGCAGATGCATCACCGCTACGGCATGATGCTGTTCATCGCCTCGGAAGTGATGTTCTTCGTAGGCTGGTTCTGGGCCTATTTCGATGGCTTTTTCCGCCACAGCGATGTCGAGCAATATGCCCGCGTTGCCGCCACCGGCTCGCAGTGGCCGCCGACCGGCATCGAGCTGTTCGACCCCTTCCACCTGCCGCTGTTCAACACGCTGATCCTGCTGACTTCGGGCACCACCGTCACCTGGGCGCACCACGCCCTGCTCGCCGGTGACCGCAAGGGCCTGCGCTGGGGTCTGGTGCTCACCATCGCTCTCGGCCTGCTGTTCTCCTTCGTGCAGTTCACCGAATATCGCGAGGCGGCGTTCTCGTTCGCCGGCAACATGTATGGCGCCACCTTTTTCATGGCGACCGGCTTCCATGGCTTCCATGTCATCATCGGCACCATATTCCTGATCGTCTGCCTGATCCGCGCCGAGCGCGGCCAGTTCACCCCGGAAAAGCATCTCGGCTTCGAGTTCGCCGCCTGGTACTGGCACTTCGTCGACGTGGTCTGGCTGTTCCTGTTCGCCTCGATCTATGTCTGGGGCAGCTGGGGCGTCGCGGTCGGCCACGGCGGCTGATCCAGCGGAATTGATTTTCTCGGGGCGCAGCACAAGCTGCGCCCCGAATTTTTTGAAGGCACCAATGTGACATTGCCCGACACCAGTCCCAAGCCATCGGCGTTCCTGGTGGGTCTGCTCTGTCGCTGCCCGCGTTGCGGCAAGGGCAAACTGTTTTCCGGTTATCTCAAGATCGCCCCGGCCTGCTCGGTCTGCGGCCTCGATCTCAAATTCGCCGATAGCGGCGACGGCCCCGCGGTGTTTGTGATCTTCCTCGTCAGCCCGATCATCATCCTCTTGACGCTTATCACCGGATCGCTGGTCAGCATTCCGCCCTACATGCACCTGATCTTGTGGATTCCCGCGACCATCATTCTCTCGGTTGCCTTGTTGCCGCCGTTCAAGGCGACTTTGGTCGCGCTGCAATATCGCCACGACGCACATGAAGGGCATCAATGATGGCCGAAGCAGTTTCAGCAAAACGTCTCAGCCCGATGCTGCGCTGGACCTTCGTCGCGCTGATGGCGGTCCTGACCGTGGTCTTCATCTGGCTCGGCGTCTGGCAGATCGAGCGGCTGGCCGAAAAGGAAGCCCTGATCGCCGCCGTCGCCGAACGCCTCAACCTGCCGCCCGCCCCGCTGCCGCCCCAGGCGCAATGGGCCACGCTCGACCTCGAGAAGCTGAACTTCTCCCCGATGTCGCTGACCGGCACCTTCAAGAATGACCAGGCCGTCACCGTGTTCACCAGCCTCGTCGACGGCAAGGGTCCGGCCTCCGGTCCCGGCTATTGGGTGGTGACGCCCTTCGTGCTGCAGGATGGCGGCACCGTGTTCGTCAACCGCGGCTTCGTCCCCGAAAACCTGCAGGAAGCCGCCCTCAACGATCCCGGCGCGCCACAGGGCCTCGTGACCATCACCGGCCTGCTCCGCCCCGCAGAGGCCGCCGGCTGGTTCATCCCCGAGGCCAACACCTCCTCTCGCGTCGAATGGGTGCGCGACCCCGTTCGGCTCGCCGCCATGGTCGATCCGGCTCTCGCGCCCTTCGCCCCATTCTACATCGACCAATCCGCCGCCGCCCCCGGCGTGCTGCCGCAGGGCGGCGAGACTGTTGTCGAGTTCCCCAACAACCACCTCGGCTACGCCTACACCTGGTTCGGCTTCGCCATCATCACGCCCATTATGCTGGGGTTTTGGTTGTGGCGGCAGCGGCGGGTGAGAGCGCCGAAGGAGTAGGAGGGAGATATCGCTTCCTCACCTCTCCCTTCGGGGGAGAGGTCGGCGCGCAGCGACGGGTGAGGGGGCCTTCCCCACGCGCCTCATCCAGAAAAGGGGCCCCCCCCCCCCCCCCCCCCGGCGCCCCCCCCCCCCCCCCCCCCCGGGGGGGGGGGGGCCCGCTACGGCCACCCCCCCCCCCCCCCCCCC
>NZ_JBEPOL010000009.1:0-224380 GCF_040546795.1 Devosia sp. UYZn731 | reverse complement strand
GGAAATTCCGGCAACGGCAATGGCGGCGGGAACGGCAACGGAAATTCCGGCAACGGCAATGGCGGCGGGAACGGCAACGGAAATTCCGGCAACGGCAATGGCGGCGGGAACGGCAACGGAAATTCCGGCAACGGTGAAGATTGATCAGGTACCATAGATGACGGTCCGGATGTCTCGGCTTCGATCGTTTACTTCTGTTTGCTTTCATAACGACGGAACAGCCCACTCGTGGAGTGCGTTTCTCGAGGCTGTGGTCGAGAGCATCCCCTCTGAGCTGCTGCCACTGCAGCAGGCGAGGCATGCAGTGCCCGCCCGATCGAGCAGCTGCCCATGCTGTTGAGATACATCTGGACTGCCTGCGATCCACTTGCTGTAGTCCCGGGTGCCAAATCTCCGCGAGCAGAGCAGCATTTCATCTCTGTGGAGTTTGGTTACCGCTAGACAGGGGCGTGCATAGCGCCATCACCATCTATCGCCTGGCCAAGCAGGCCGCGACCGCCTTGCCTATCGTTTTTGGTATCCGACTTCGTCGCCGGGCCTGCTCTCCTCTAGACAGTTCCTTGTGACAATAAGACACTCCGTGCATTCTAGGGACCTGAATCGACGCGCTCCGCTTCTGAGGCTCCGGATGACAACTGCAACACTTTCAACCCCACCAGATCCATACCGCTTGCTGCTGGAATCGATAACGGATTACGGCATTTACATGCTGAGCCCTGACGGTCGAGTTTCCAGCTGGAACGCGGGGGCGAAGCGGTTCAAGGGCTATTCTGAGCAGGAGATCTTAGGCCAGAACTACGCGGTCTTTTTCACGCCTGAAGATCTTGCTTCTGGCTTGCCTGCTCGGGCTTTAGCGGAAGCCGCTGACAAAGGGCGGTACGAAACGCAGGGCTGGCGTATCCGCAAGGACGGCACCAGGTTCTGGGTCCATGCCGTTATCGATCCTATCAGGGATGCCGGTGGCAACCTGATGGGCTTCGCTAAGATAACGCGGGATTTAACCGAGCGGCGCGAAGCCGAGCTCGAGTTGTATCATTCCCAAGAGATGTTCAAACGTCTCGTTTTGGGCGTTACGGACTACGCCCTGTACATGCTCAGCCCCGAAGGCATCGTGACCAACTGGAATCTTGGGGCGGAGCGCATTAAAGGCTATCGACCAGAAGAGATCGTTGGACACCATTTCAGCCAGTTCTACACGCCCGACGACCGCGCGAAAGGACGCCCAGCTCAGGCGCTGGAAGTAGCGCGCACCGTAGGAAGATTTGAGAAAGAAGGATGGCGTGTTCGAAAGGATGGCACCCAGTTTTTCGCCCACGTCATCATCGATGCCATCCGCGATCCTGACGGAACGCTGATCGGCTACGCCAAGATCACCCGCGACATCACCGAACGGATGGAAGCCCAACGGCAGCTTGAAGTCGCTCGCGAACAACTGCTGCAATCCCAAAAAATGGAGGCCATCGGCCAGCTCACAGGGGGCGTCGCCCATGACTTCAATAATCTGCTGATGGTGATCATGAGCAGTCTCGAACTGATGCAGAAGCGGATGCCGCAAGACACGCAACTGCGCAAGCTTTTGGCTAACGCGCAGCTGGGAGCCGAACGAGGCGCAGCATTGACCCGCAGCATGTTGGCCTTTGCAAGGCGCCAGCAAATGAAAATCGTGCCCGTGGACGTTTCAACGCTCGTTCGATCAATGCGCGACATGCTGGCGGGATCGCTGGGCGCCTCCATCGAAATCGAAATCGACATTCCGCCTGGTCTGCCACTGGCGCTATCGGACCCCAATCAACTTGCAATTGCGGTGTTGAACCTTGCGGTCAATGCACGCGACGCTATGCCGGGCGGTGGCATCATCCGTATCGAGGCCGACGCCAAGCCCGGATTGGTCGATGACAAATCTGACGCGTCTAACAAGTTTGTTCGCTTGCGGGTCATCGATAGTGGTGAGGGAATGGACGGTGAAACCCTGGCCAAGGCAGCCGAGCCGTTTTTTACCACCAAGGGCGTGGGTAAGGGGACCGGGTTGGGGCTATCGATGGTGCATGGGATCGCCGAACAGTCAGGCGGTCGCCTCCTTTTACGGAGCGTGCAAGGCAGCGGCACCACAGCTGAGATATGGCTTCCGGTCGCAGCCCCAACAGGTGAGAACGAGCAACCGAACATTATTCCAGCTGCTGTCGAACCCATCAATGCGCGACGGCGCCTGAAGGTGTTGGCAGTAGACGACGACTTCCTCGTTCTCCTGAACACAAGCAGCATGCTGGAAGACCTAGGCCACAGTGTCGTTGAAGCCACGTCGGCAGAAGAAGCCGTGAAGGCGCTGGGAAGGGAGCAGTTCGACCTCATTATCACGGACCATTCAATGCCGCGGACGACAGGATCGCAACTTGCTTCGATGGTGCATGAAAGTCGGCCAGAGCAGCCAATCATAATCGCCACCGGTTATGCCGAACTGCCAGAGGGTGGTGCCGACCATCTGCCAAGATTGTCAAAACCTTTTAGTCAGGCTGAACTCGACCGGGCAATTTGGGGGGTTATTTCCTAGGGGACAATCCAGCGTATGTGGTAACGCCCTGTAAAATGAAGAATCCGCTGAAACTTTTCTGGTTTTACCCCGGGTTAACGCCTATCGCCTTCTCTCGAACGGAGGGAAGAAACTCGGTGTTATAGACGGTCCAGCGAGGTGACCACATTGCTCGGATTTCACCGCGGGCACGTTATTATTGTGCTGATCGACCAGGTCTTAACAGCAGAGATCACCGAGTGCAAAACTCGGTTACCCTTTCCAAAAAAGGTCTCCGCCACGTACGAAGAGGGCGAGCGGATACTGATGGATCGCGCACGCTGTCTTATCGACCTCTATGTTGAGCGCGGAGGTCAAATACCGGACTGTAACGTTAGCGATATACTTCACTAAAATTCTAAGGTGACACTCCGTCACACGCGCGAGTTCACTGGAACTAGCGACGATTTTGGTCGTTAGCGCAACATGAGCACAACGACACGCACTTGGTGGAACCGAGAAAATCGCCCTTATGATCCCGTCGAGCTCAAGGTCGATGCGGCAGTTCATCTTCTGGGGCTGACAATCGCGCTGCTGATGGGGGCCATCCTCATCTACTTGGCCCTAATTTCCCGTTCCCCGATCAATCCCGCCCATCTGAGCCTGTACGTCGGCTCGTTGTTAGCCGTGTTGAGCATTTCGATGGTCTTCAATCAGTGGCCGCCAACCCCGTTCAAGATGCATCTAGCTCGGCTCGATCAGGCCTCGATCTTCCTCTTCATGGCCGGTTCTTACACCCCATTTTTGGCTTTGCTCACAGGGACACCCAAAGGTCCACTGATGATGACCATTGTCTGGGGGGCTGCAGTAATTGGCATTGCATTGAAGCTAATCGCGCCGCACCGATTTGGTCGGATCGCCATCGTTTTATATCTTGGTATTGGCTGGAGCGGCCTCATCGTGTTCCGGGATCTGGCTCGCCATGTGACTGACAATACTCTCTTCCTTCTTCTGGCCGGCGGCATTGTCTATTCCCTTGGGATTATCTTCCACCTTTGGGAAAAATTGCGGTTTCAAAATGCCCTTTGGCATGTGACTGTTGTCGCGGGTGCTAGTTTGCATTTGTTGGCCGTGATGGAAATCCTTTTGCATCGCTGAGATAGGGGCTTGATGATGATATCACCAGATCGCCATCCCTTAGTGCATTCATATCTTTTGCGCTGGCGTAGCGACCTGCGAGGCAGAGTGCATTGTTGCTGGCGCCGGCAGCATGGAAGATGACAGGCTGGCCCTGCTCTGAAGGCGGAATGTAAAGCGGACCACGGGAGGCAACGTATTTACCGCCCAAGTCGATTGGCGCGACCCGTTCGGACTTAGCAAACTGACCGGTGGCGTGATCATGGACCCACGCGTCTTTGCCCCAGCAACCCCACAGCGCCTGCACCAGCTGAATGAACTCATGGGCACGGCCATAGTGATCGGTGCTAGATGCCAAGCGTGAGAGCGGGGATGCTTTGGTCGGCGGCCGCTGCGGAGACGGACGACCCCCTATTGGTTGGTGGTCACCCTGAGTGGAATAAGTTCCGGGTCAACGGCGCTGATCAGATCGTCATAGCTTCGTTCAGTCTTGCCATACCCATCTCCGGCAAGAGCAAGTAAGCCATCGCGATCCAGGATGGTGAGAGCGCCACGCGTCGACTTGACAAGATGCATGCTTTCCAGCTCGTGAAGCGTCGTGGTAATGCCGGGCCGCCTTACGCCAAGCATTATTGACAAAAATTCGTGCGTCACGGGAAACCGGTCGCCTTCAACTCGGTCGTGGATCATCAAGAGCCAACGCGCCAGTCGCTTCTGTATTGGGGCATGAGCGCTCGCCAACGCCGTATATGCGGTTTGAACCGACAGCATGTGAGCGTATAGCTCGAGTGCCCAGCGTAGGGTGTCGCTTTGGGCAAACGCGGAAACCAAACCCTTGGCCGGCAACCTTAAGGCTGGACCCACGAATTGCACATAGCAATCGAACGGGCTTGGCGCCCCGACCAAGATCGAGGTTCCAGTCATGCCCTCCCAGCCGATCAACCCCACCTCGAAGTTCTTGCCGCCGCGCAGTGTTGCCACGACAGACGCGACACTACCCTCCATGAAAAAAATGTCGCGAGGGATTCGGTCTGCTACTTCCAGCGACTGACGCATTGTCAAAGACACGGGATCTAGATGCAGGCGAAGCAGATCGAAATCCGCATCACTCAACGATTGAAGCAAGCGATTGGGACCCGCATATTGCGGTGATTGAATCACGATACCCTCCTCAGTACGCCCGGACCACGGGCTTCATGGCCCGCCAGTTCTCCGCATCAGGTCTTAGCTTTGTCCACTGTTTGTTCATTCCAGATCAGCGCACTTCACCCTTCTGGAACAGCAGCGCTGGCGACTTCAACTGCCGGAATTAGCGGCCTCGTCAACCTTCTACAGGTACATCAAGTGACAACAACTAAAGCCCTCTCGCCCTCGCGGAGTAGGTTAGGGTCTACTCAGACGTATTCGCCCTGCGTTCCGCGTTCGCTTTGCGCTTTGCGTTTCGGACTTCGCGAACAGCTTTACAAGCGTAAATGCGTCGTTGCCCTGAACATAAACCTTCGCCCGCACAACGTTGCCTTTTTGGTTGCCGCCGCGCACCAGATCTTCACCGAGCGCGAGCCGCGCAGCCTGTTCCGGTGTCTCGGCTATGACTGTGATCCCGGTCAGATCAACCAGTTCGGTCCTGTAGTCCACCACTCGAAACTCTTTTGCCATCCGGACCCTCGCTCATCGGCCTTTTAGCCACGATGGGGCAGGGAGCCAATCCTCAACATCAATTGCGATCATGCGCGACAGTCCCTAGTGCCTCTGAGCCGTATCAAATGCCCGGACAAACCGTTGACCCAGGCTGGTGATGCACGTCTTTGACTTGTTGCCCATTACGTAGCGTAAATCCCACAGCGGCTGCAATTCGGTGGTCTTGTCCATTAGTCGCGGTCCTTTTTTTCGAGGGTGCGAAGCACGTCGATGGCGGCAGCTGATAGGTCGGCCATGGGCGCGTAATGGGATGAGTCCCCACGGCAAAACTAGCCTTCATTTCCAATCATCAGGAGACCACGATGCCCACAGCTCAGCGCCGCGTCGCAACTTCAACGTGCGGGAGCGCATCCACATTTTGCCTTTTCAAGCCGTTGCCGCGGGTGCCGCCTATTCTTACGCTGGACCACAAGTGCCGAGTAAGGCGCAGGAAGACGCGTTCTGGGGCAGGGAACTTGGGCGCTTCTGCTGGTACGGGGCGGCTTTTGTGATTTCGGTATCGCCTCGGGGGCGTCATTAAGACGTGACGCCGCTTCTATACCGTAGTCGCGGCAGGCCATCGCCACGGTCCGTGCGGTGGTGGGCCAGCTAAGCTGGCGGCGATAGAGCAGGACGGTTTTAGTGCCGTCGCTCAGATCACCGAATGTGACCTAGGTCTGAGGTCTCGTAAACGGCCAGTACGAACAAGCCGTTCGCTAAAGAGTTTCTCACATTGTAGTTTCAGGGTCCTGCGTGCGAGTCGTTTCCAGCTGCGCCTGTAAATTGCCAGCCCTTCCGAAGCCTGGTGACAACGTCACTTCTTGGCTCTGCGGAATTACCAGAAACGAGGTCTCTAGCACGCCATTCCGACGTATAATGAAAACCTTCACTCGCATGGCCGGTATCCTGAAAGTTGAGGCCGTCCGCTTCCATGGGGGATCGGCGGCCTCATCCGCCGCTTCGAGGTGATGCCAGCGACTAGCCACAAATCTTCGTCGGGGTCCTTCGTTCCAACACACTTGATCCCGGGGCCATTTGTGATCCGCCCCGGCATTGCCTTCCGGCGGCAGTGACCGAAGCCTCTACTCGATCTACCCCGCCCTGCGTTCCAGTGTCAGAGGTTCCGTCGCCTGGACATAGGCCTTGGCACGCAGCAAGTTGCCTTTCTGGTTGCCGCCGCGCACCAGGTCTTCACCGAGCAGGAGCCGCGCAGCCTGTTCCGGTGTCCCGGCTATGACTGTATCCCGGCCAGATCAACCAGTTCGCTCCGGTAGTCCGCCACTCGAAACTCTTTTGCCATCACTCCCTCGCTTCATCGTCCTTTTAGCCGCGATGGGGCAGGGAGCCAATCCTCAACACAAATGGAGTCACCCAATGCTCTCGAAACCCGAGGCATTTTTTGCGCGTGTCCGTGCATCCGTGTCTGGCAATAAGATCAGCCAAACGCAGGTCAAAGTCATCCACGCCTTTCTCGACTGTTGGAGAGAACAGCCGTGGATTTCCCTAGTCTTGCCGCACTGCCACCATCGGCCATTGCCGCCTTCGTTTTTGCGCTGGCGGTCACCGTCGCCGTCGACCGATTCGGCATGCGCAAAGGCACCACTCTGCTGCCGCTCCAAGCGGGGCCGCACAGGTCGCTGCGGTCATTGTTGACCCCGACGGCCCTGAACCACGCCACGGCCGCTGCAGAGCGGCCTGACCATCGCTGTAACGGAAAGCTGCGTCATCGCCCCCGCCAGCACGTCCGTGCCACCGATCGTCTCGCCGAACAGGTCGAACACTTGGGTGATGGCACTGATCGACTTCGGGATGAAGTGATCCCGTCGGCTTCCAAAATGAAGTGAGAATTTACGGAACCGACGACGTCGGGATTCAGTTGATTTGTACCGTTCGGTTGTTATCACACCCATCCCCACGGGACGCCCCAGACTGCGCCAGCGGCTGGGGCGTTTTCTTATTGCCTGAATGGGCGATTGCCACCCAGCGTGGATGGGCATAGTGCGGTTGAGACTCGGCGGGCGTGATCTTCGTAGGGTCCCTTCCAAACTCAGATCGCCTTCCTGCCAGAAGGTGAAGCCAGCCCCCTTTCGCTCAGGCGCACTCAGATGGATATGCTGGACGAAATGAGTTGAGGCCGATGGCGATAGACTTCCTCAACGGCGCCCGTGGCGCTGCTGACGGCGGAGATCATTGGCCCGTCAGTGTCCCCTTCAAAAATGTCCGACTTCTGCCCGAAGCTGAACCCAGCCCCGATCGCTTGCGCGGCTGTGGGCTCTTTTTGCGTTTGTAAGATTTGATCACGACCCATCTCGTTCTCATTCTGTTCACGGCGCTACAAACCGACTCCTCTAGTCAAGAGGGGCCTCGCCATGCACTCGTTCACGACCGATCTCAAAGACCACGATACAGCCAAATTCAGGCTGACCGAACAGGAAGCTTGGGAGATGCAACGGGTTGGGTTTCGGTTCTCGATCTTCAATCCATTAGATCAGGACTACCGCATTTCGATCCCGTTCCGCCTGCTGCACAATTTAGACCGCGGCACCGTCACCCTGCAGCAGGAGGAGGCCTGGATGGAATAGTGGTTGGCCATGCAGATTCCGCCTCGCCTCAAATGGCGCAAAGAGGCAGGATGGTTCGCGGCCTATCCCCTCGGCATTCACCTCCTCAATTCGCTGCGACAGTGAGTGACCTCGAACATTGGCAGGCACCTGTCGTGGGTCTGTATGTGTCTTGGCCAAGGTGGTTTGAGAGCGTGGCTATGCCTTCTACAAGCAAGTCGCGGCCTATGGGGCCACCGAGGGCTGGTGGATTAGCGTGGCGACGGAGGTCCCTTGGGGCGTCGAAGGCGAGGTGCCGCTGATTGCAGCCCACGTGATGGTGAGGCCTCCGCCGAATAGTCTTTATGCTGAGGACAGTGCATTCCTAACCTTGCTGATGCGCCCGGTCAGGCTTCAGTATGAGCAAGAGCCCCGGGAGAACGGGTTGCCTCGCCCGTGAAGGATGTGATGCCTAACCTTCCCAAGAGCTATCTCGGCGGAAGACCAGCTAATTCGGCGCTGGATGGCCCGGGGGGTCGAAGTCCGCCGGCTCATCAGGAACTCCGCTAGCCGCTTACCGGGCTGGCCGCGCCGATACGATCGAGCGTGACCAGTAGCGAGCCGTCTTTGGTTTCTATGCGCAGGACGCCTTGGAGCGGCAAGACGCTGGTCACAGTCATCGTGGTGGAATCCAGCGAAGCGGGAAGGGGTTGATCAACTGGGAATGCCTCGTGGCCTGCCATGGGAATTTCTCGTGACGGGTTGATGATCGGCTAGCCGCGGTGCGTATCATCTCAATAGCCTTCGTGTGCAATGGCACGCACACGCCATGGACGTCGCGGAACAGACGGTGCTCGCCTCTACCGAACGAAAGATCTGTGGGAGGCGCAGCGCGACGTGATCGCATTCTCTATTCGGCTGCTCAGGCTTGCGAACAACGGCGCCTGAGAGACCAAAGTTATGCCATTTTCCGAACTGGCGAAGATGGTCGGTCAGACCAAGTGCCGCTATAATCAGGAATAGCTCATTTCATAGACGGAGCTTCAACTGCGGCCGGCGTGTCGACACCTCCCCTTTGCTAGTTTCGCCCGACGGCGGGCAGAGCGCTGACCATGGTCAACGGGACCGACTGTCACGGGAACGGGGGGCAGAAGTGTCGGTTGGTTCCTCTGACGTGCTTATTGGCTCTGATCCATCAGGGCACGGCGCCGGCTCCGTCACTACGCCTTCCTGGACACTATTGCCGCCGCCAGGAGCTATCTGTCCCACGGCGGGCAGTACTGCGACCTAAGCGAAAAGCAGGCCGGGAATTGCGAACAGGGCCTTCATGACGAGTCCCCTTGAAGCGCTCTTCCTATAAACCGGTTTCTGCCGAGGCAGTTCCGCGTGGTGCAGCCATTTCGGAACGGAGCAAACGCTGACGGACGGTATCTAAGAGTTCATCAAGAGCCTTTGGGCCGCACGGCCCTAAGGAAACAGGGCTACGGATTGAGCGCAAAATGACACGCTTGCTTAACGCGCGGTCGGTTACCAGTATTGAAGCGTCATCCAAACACCGTCTCGTAACCAAGGTTTGAGTGGATGCGCCATGCTTTCAATTTATCTGCCCAAAGTTGGGGCCGGGTGATTTTCGTGACTACGGTTGGCACAGTTGTGTGCGTGGCCGCGGCGCTGATCGTTGACAGCTTCAATTTTCCCAACCTTGACGAAGCAGGTAGGCTTCGATCCATCTTGGTTGACATCCTGCTGCCGACGGCATTGGCGATACCAATGCTGTCATTTCTCATGACCAAATTGCGAGAGTTGGCGATCGCCAAGGACCATCTCACCATTTTGGCCAGCACCGATGGCCTCACTCAGGTTTTGAACCGCGGTGCCTTCACCTTGGTCGTCGACAGCTACTTGGCCAAGGTACAAGCATCGCATTTTGCCAAAGAGGGAGCCCTGTTGGTCGTCGACGTCGACCACTTTAAGGCGATTAATGACCGTTTCGGACATGACCGGGGTGACGCTGCGCTCAAGCTGATTGCACTTTCCATCAAATCGTCTCTGCGAGAGATCGACTTGGTCGGTAGGATCGGAGGCGAGGAGTTCGGTGTGTTTTTGCCGGGCTTGAGAACGACAGACGCCAGGAGCGTAGCGGAACGCATTCGAGTATCGATCGCGGAGGTAGATTTCCGACCCCGTGGCGATCGAGAGCCGCTCTCCGTGAGCGTTGGCGGAGCGAGTTTTGTGCAATACGTTTCATTTGAGGAGTTGTTTCGCCAAGCGGATTTGCGTCTTTATGCGGCGAAGGAGCAAGGCCGCAATCGCGTGCAGATGATCGAATTGGCAGGCTAAATCATAGGTTCCTACGGGCCGCCCGGTCACGGAGGCACGCGACCGTAACTTATCAGTCCAAACCACATTCCGGCGCCAGCGTTCCCCAAGCATCGTTCCAAAGCGCACGGGCCTGGATTGCGACGACGACGCGGGGATAGTCATATAGCTTAGCAATCTCCTGGGCATAGCTCAGGGCGACAGCGGGGTCGAACGGTCCTTCTATTCGGGCATCGACCTTATCGCCTTGAAACAGGCGCTCTGGCCAGTAAACCGATGCCAACATCGGCTCTGCCGTCAGAGAGGCGGCCTCGAGAGCAGGACTGTCCCTGCCGATGCCTACGATCACCGCGTCGGTGGCGGTGTCATCCCCGTCAGTCCACTGATAGACGGCCATTTAAGCACCAACAGCGTGCTTCGATCCTACTACGCGGGCTCTCGTTACGAACGGCGATGGACCGTTGGGGGCCTTGAGGTCGAGATCCAACCGCATCTCAATTGCCACCACATGCGGATCGCGCAGGATCGCCATGCCGCGTGTTTCGAAGCGACCCTCCGCAGAAGCGCGTTCAACCTCGATGCAGCCCTGCGCCCAAAGGGCGGCATGCAATTCGCGCAACACCCGGACATCAAAGAAAATGAACGGCACTTCAGAACCAAACCTGTTCTGAGGCCTATCTAGGTAGAGGGTCGCCTGATACCAGCTCATCTGTCATCCCCTGTTTTGGTCTACCTCATCCGCGCTAGCCAATCGAAATAGCGGTGACTACCGCCGTTGGCTCTTAAGCATAGGGTGCATTCGTCACAACGGCGTCACGCCAGTGGCCGTGGCTCGTGATTTACGCGTGATTTGCATTCAGGTGGCTGCCCGGCACCTGGCATATCCGGCGGCCGTCGGCGAGTACGCAGGACCGTCGTCGGTCTGCTCTTCAACCAGGTATTTCCATTTCGCCAGCCGACGGAGCGCCTCGGGGATCGGCGCCCACTCCGCATCGACCGGCACTGCGATGCAGGTGCAGTCGTGCTTCGCGACCACGCTCAGGATGTGGATGTCGGGGTCGGGTTCGGGGTCGGAAAGCCGACGCAACGTTATGCCAGACACACTGAATCGCACCCACAGGTGCCGCTGCGCCTCATAGGCCGATTTCTCCGGAGCAGTAAAGTAGGGTCGCCAAAACTGCCCAGGGCCACGGCAATGCTATTTGGTTTCCTGGCCGGATGCCAAAACACAGTGCTTCGGCGGGTCGTGCAGAAACGGTTATGCAGCGGGAAGCCGCTGTTGCCGACACGTTCGAAGACGGTCGATTGGCCAGATATCGAAACGGCGTCTCTTGAGAAAAATACGGCAACGCCAAACGCGCTACAGGTCCAATGAAAAGCGATATGCGTTCATGGACGTTCAGCTTCCGTCAGAGACAAGTCAGGCTAGTGCGATCATCGCGATCGATACCTTCATACCGGCGACGCGGACTGGCATTTTAGCGCCTTGCCTAGCAGGCGGATCGGTTGGGAACCACCTCTCCCACTCTTCACTTGCCGGCGCGAAATCATCTTCGTCAGCGACAATGAGAGTGGCGCTCACCGCATTTGCCAAACTGGTTCCGGCCGCCTCTAAAATTGCTGCAATATTGGTGAGGCATTGGGCAACCTGAGCCTGTACCGTGCCGTCGACGAGCCTGCCTGTGGCCGGGTCAATCGGCGCAGTGCCCGATACGAACACCAGCCCCGCCGCCTTCACTGCTTGGCTATAGGACGCCGGAGCCGCTGGGGCGGAGCGGCTAATGATGATGGTTCGTGACATGTGGGGCTCCTGAGCACTTGGACTATATGTATGTGCTAGACTTTCCCCGCTTTCAATCTGGGCACGGGACCTTCAGCTGAAGCGAGCCGTCCAACCCTACTTCCGCTAGCTTCAACTCGATTCCAACCAGCCATCGCAATTTTGGACCCCTGCTCAATCGGTACGTCATCGACTTCTTGTTGTTGTTCACAGTTGGCAACAACATTCGGAGAGTAACCGTAGTTATCCATGCGCGCTACGCCACACCTTGTGCTGCGCTACGAATATGGGCGTTTGGCCCGTTGACCGGCAATCCGCCGCCAAGCCATGCCATTGTAAGCGGCGCCACCATGGCCAATGGGAACCGCTGCGGCTCCGCAGCTACAGCCTTGCTCCAACTGGCTATCGTGCTGCGCACGTCAGGGCGAAGGCAATCGATGCCAACACCAAGGCGTGGAGGGGCGGTCGGGGCCAGCTATGGCAATGCCAGCACTTAGGAAAAGGACATCAGGTGCAACAAATCAGACGATGGCTGGTCCGAGGAGGGAGTAAGCCCAGCCCTTGAAATGCCCAGCCCAAGGCCAGCGACAACACGATGTTAACGCCGATGACTGCGATGTGCCGCGTGCCACCTAGGTCAGTAGGGACAGAACTGTTTTTGTGTCAGGATGCTGTCTCTGAGTTGGCAAACGGGTAGCTCCGCCGTCTCATTGCTGGGATGGCGGCCAATAACAGGTACGTTGCGGCACTAATATACTGACCGCACCAAGGAGCGCCCTGAGCTCCTGAGGAGGTATCTTCACCGTTTTTTAGCCATCATCGGAATAAATCGATCCGCAGAATGTTTTTGGCGGTCCAACCTGAATGTCAATAAAATCAAAGCTGATTACATCTACAACACTGTTGGGGTTGTCTCTGGCTGCCTTGGGGCTAAGCAGCTTCGTCGCACTCCATCAAATAACCGATAGAACCAAGGTCATCGTTGAGGACGGGATGGTGGGGCTTGGCCAACTTACACGCATCAACGACATGTACTCCAATATCGTGCGGGACACCCAAGGCGTCGTGTTGGGTGAGTTGAGTTTCGCGGAGGGCAAATCCTCGGTCCTTGAATCCTTCGCGAATGTGGAAAAGGATTGGGCAGACTACACCGCGGGGGACATCAGGCCTGATGCCGTTTCGCTTGTCGACTTGGCCAACACGCGAATGGAACAGGCCAAACCCCGCGTCGCAAGCCTGATGTCGCTGTTTGACAAACAAGATCTGCCGGCGCTGACGGAATTTACAAAGACCACACTCGGCGACGCGATGGAATCGATAGCGTCGGAGTTCGATCAGCTTGCCGAGATTCAGGCAGCTCTCGCGAGCGAGGACTTTCACACCGAACAATCCATGTCGAGCCAAGCGTTCTTGGTGATGAGCATCATTGCACTGATATCCGGCTTGGTCATGGCCTTCGCGCTTTACGTCATCATCGTCGGGGTGCTGCGTCCATTGCACGAAATGGAAGTGTCGATGAGACGACTCGCGGACGGAGACTATGGCGGGGCCATACCCTATACAGGCCGAAACGACGAAATTGGCAAGATGGCCGCAGCTGTCGCGGTCTTCCGACAGAACGGCATCCGGGTTACAGAAATGACGGACGCAGAAGCAGCGGACCGCCAGCATAACCAAGCCGAGCGGGCAGCTATGATGCGCCAGCTCAAGGCTGACTTTGGGCAAGTAGTCGACGCGGCGATCGCAGGCGACTTCTCAAAGCGTGTCGACACCGGCTCGGCCGATGCCGAATTGAACGTGCTGGCCCAAAGCGTCAACAGCTTGGTCGCAAATGTCGATCGTGGAGTGACAGAGACAGGCGTGGTGCTTAATGCTTTGGCTCATACCGACCTGACCAAACGTGTCACCGGCGAATACGACGGCGCTTTCGCCCAACTCAAGGCCGACGCGAATGCAGTGGCAGAGCGGCTAAGCAGCGTCGTTTCCCAGTTGCGCCACACATCTCGCAATCTCAGGACAGCGACGGGTGAGATCCTGGCCGGCGCCAATGATCTTTCGGAACGCAGTATCAAACAGGCCGAAGCTATCGAGCATACCGGAGCATCGATGGGGCAGTTGTTGGCGACAGTAGCGGAGAATTCGGCCCGCGCGGACCAAGCCAATGGCAATGCGAACTCAGTCACCATCGCGGCCGAGCAAGGCGGCGAAATCATGCAAGAAGCACGGCTCGCGATGGAGCGCATCTCAGGATCATCAAGCAAAATCTCCGGCATAATCGGATTGATCGATGATATCGCATTCCAGACCAACCTGCTCGCATTGAACGCATCGGTGGAAGCGGCTCGAGCCGGTGATGCCGGCAAGGGATTCGCGGTTGTTGCGGTCGAGGTTCGACGGTTGGCGCAGTCCGCGGCGACTGCTTCTGCCGACATCAAGGCTCTCATCGAACTGTCAGCCGCAGAAGTCCAGAACGGGTCCCAATTAGTGTCCAGGGCCTCTTCGCATCTCTCCGTCATGCTCGAAGGTGTTCGCGCCAACGAGGCGCTTATCGAAGCCATTGCCGGTGCTAGCAAAACGCAAAAAGTCGCTATCACCGACATGTCGGCGGCAATCCGGCAGATGGACGAAATGACGCAGCATAACGTAGCCTTGGTCGAACAGACGAACGCCGCGATCGAGCAGACCGAAAAGCAGGCGACGGAGCTTGACGAAATCGTGGATGTGTTTGTTGTCGATAAAGCCGATGATCGGCAACTCCGGCGAACCAGCGCCCCCGCGAATGCTGAAAGGCGGAGTAACGCAGCGTAGGCAGTACCGTTAGGTCAGCTCGGCGAATGCGTCAGGGCAGCGCTGGCTGCAGCAGACCGCAACCACCTGGGGAAGAATCGCAAAATGTGGCTGATCGGCCCCAAAACTAACGCTCATCAGATGTTCGCATTCGCTAAGGTCATAACCGCAAGCTGCCGTTCCGCTTCCACCTCGTCATGGACGTGGCGGCAAACCAAGCTGACTGGCAGCATTCGGGAAATCGGCAAAGCCACTTAAATGGCAGGAATGGGGCGCATTGCGGGGGCAGGTGCCGCCTGGCAGCTTCTGGCATCCGCTGAGGACCTCGTTGCCTTGAGGATGGACTCAACGCTTGCAGCGAAGCGACCGAAGATGGTTCTACGGGCGAGCATTCAAGCTTGGCGACGGCATGACGCTGTTCGCGTTTGGGCTGCAGCTTCCTGATCTCAGATCGTGCTGCAGCCATCGCGATACATCATCTTTTCGGGCGGAAGAATCCCGAGCAGAAGCTTTATCGGACGTTGCCGAACTTGGCGAGAGACAGACCGCAGCAGCCGTGAAATCAAACAGCACAGCGATCTGTAAGCGCATGTCGAATAGATTATTTCGGCTCGCGCTTCTGATGGATGAGATCCCCAACGTTGTCGAACTCGTCTGGATAGGCGTCCACAATGTCCTTGGGATTGCCAGCGGCCAAACCGTTTTCACGATCGCGGAGGTACTGGAACATCTCGCCCGGAGTGTCGTGGACGGTGCCGTCCTTGAGCACGTAGCTCCCGTCATGCTTGCCCTCTTCGGCCATAACTCCGGTCACGCCGATGAGAAGTGCAATGCCTACGCCCACAATGGAATTCTTCGATAAAATTTTCATTTCGCAGCTCCACGCTGTTGAATAGCGGCACCCGGTGGTTGCCGCGCGTTTCACACTACAGACGGCCGCATGTTGGAGGGCTTATCGGGGATGTAAGCGCCCTGTAAGGTAGACGACGGGCGGACGGGGCACCTTAAAATCAGCTTACAACTCGCCTCACTGGCACGTCACCGGCCATCGGTTAAGGAAATTGCCTTCGAGACGTGCGATGAGGTCGGCCGATGATTTCTCTATCCGGACGCGGGCCTGCCTGGGTGGCGGCCGCCACCCAGGCAGGCCCATGGATATTCGAGGGTCACCTGAGAGCTACGGGCTCCTTCGACCAACGCTGTTTGATGTGCGGCCGGCAAGATTTGCGCCTGACTTTCGAGGTATCGACGGATACGTTGGAAGCAATATGCGACATTTGCGAGAATTGTCTTAGTAAGGAAGCGATGGTCCTGGGACCGCAAGGCCCGGTTCTGCATGGGCAGGAATTGCGCCACCACCTTCGCGAGATGGCTGTACGGGTTATGCAGCGCACGTGCAGGGAGGTGCTGCGCGATCTGCTGGCGATCACAAGCGATAGCCGCTTGCCCGAGGCAGTCGTCTATTTCGACCGGAACGCGCAGCTTTCCCCTCGCCACGCGGCGACCCTTTTCCTGGCCTTGTCGAGCGCTCGGCCTGATGTCGATCCCCGCATCTTCGAGGTTCAGATGCGCAGCATTGAGCATAGGCAGGAATTTGGGCGGCTGAGCGAGCGAGAAAAGCTCGCGGTCTGGCCGGGGTTGTCACCAACGGTCCGGAAACGGCTGATCGCTTTTGGACTGGCCCTAAAGCGCTATGCACAGTCGCAAGGCACGCGGACCAAGCCTGGCCGCGGCCAGTTGGTCTGGAATGGCGCGACATCTAACTTTGGTGCGGGCGCGGCAGGATAATCTTACTGCCGAGTAGCGTCCTGCCGCTACCGGTCACACGGTGCCTGGCAGGCCGAAGGACGAGCGGTCAATCAGCCTCCGCCGTTTGCGGGCCTCAGTCCGACGATATTGTTGGTGCACCAAGTCCGTTCGCCGGCGCGGCCGGCAATGTGGTTGATTTGCCAGCCATGACGTGGCTCGCGGATCAAGTCGATCGTGATTGAAACCGGTGTGCCCCGGCTCGCGAAGCTGACATCCACCTGGGCTTTGTCGCCGGTTCCTTCACCAGCTCGGCGCGGAAATTATGGGGCTCCCAGTTCGGATCACCAACGATAGGATCGAAGCCGAGCACCTTGAAGTACCCGATTCCGACCTTGCGGGACATCTGCCGGGTCAGGTCGTCGGACAGGTAGGGCGCAAGGTCGTCGGACAGGCAGGTCGTCGAAGTAACTGTTGTAGAGCGTTCACACGAGGTCGGTTGGTGAGTCAAATTGCTAGCTGAACGCTGCCCCGGCGGCGATCCACACGCATAAGCCGATTGCCGAAAGGCGCATCCCACGTCGCATTTTACCTTGCAAGACTTCCCGCTTACGTCACTGTGGTCCACAGGTGGGTGATAAGAGCATGGGCCAGCCACGCTATCAAGCAGACGACAATGACAATCCAAGCCAGCGTGACCAGGACAGCTCGCTTTCGCGTTTGAGGCTTGACGGTGTTCACCTTGGTGTCCGCCTAACCTTGCTCAGGCCGAGGCACGCGCTCCATGGCGAAACCAGCCCAGGTGCGACTGCGGGAATTGATCAACATGTCGACCGAATAGCTTTTGTCGGGATGCGCTAAGGCGATCTCAGCCAACTGCTGCTGGCCCTCTTCCAAACGAGCGTACAGCGTGTCGGAGTTCGCCTCGGAAAAGCCCGCGACTGCCATCGTCCAGGACTTCAGCATCGCGCGATACTCCCGAAGATAGTCTTCAGCTTCATGACCGGTCATCGACGATCCCAATACCAGATATGCGGGAAAATGCCGGCATCGACAGCGGGGGCAATGATGTCGATGCCGGAGGCGGTTCACTGACGATCAAGAACGGCATGGGATCTCGTACGCCAACGATGTCATCCTAGCAGCGGCGGGGTGATGGAACCGTGACGCCTCCTGTCAGCGTTTTGTCAGCCACTGCGATTTAGTCCAAGGTTATCATGAACCGCAGATCCGCATTCGCAATCCTGGTCGGCATCGCCTTGCTCATGCCCACCTCTGCATGGGCGCAGAGACACGGAAACGGCGGCAACAATGCAGCAATGCTGGCGGGAACGGGAATGGGAACGCCAATGGCCACGACAATGGTGATAATTCAGGCGGCAATGCCAATTCGGATGATGGGTCGGGGCTTGGCCTCGCCATAGCCGCCGAGATTCTCGACTTCAACTGCGGCAGCATGGTGTTCAACTAGGTGCCTGGGGGCAGCCTAGTGGTGACGCTAACCCTGCCGATTTCCGACGCGATGCCACCGTCCGCCGACTAGAGGCCAGCATCCGGATCGATTTCGAGATCGAGTATTGCTCGAGCTGCATCACCTTCACTTTTGGTGCTGGCAATAAGCCCGGCAGCGCCAATGCAGGACATGAGTACGAGCAGGCCGATCACTGTCAAGGTGATCATTTGCGCTGCTCCGAGCTCGGAAGATGCAAACGAGAAGAAGCCGCACCAAGTGCGCCGGGCGCCGATACACCGGTTTCCGGCCTATCAGCACTGTCGGAGTCGATCTTTGGTGTTAGAAAGAGAACTCCCAAGACCGCGACGATCGCCACTTGTGCGATCACCGTCCCCGGTGCGTGTGTATGACCGGTATCATGATCATTATTTGGTAACGGTGACATTGGGCAGGTCCACTTTGACCGCATCTCCGTTGCTGGAAATTCCCCCATTGACCAACCAAAGGATCAGCAAAGCGGCGATGACCAAAGCGATGATACCGCCGATGATCCCAAAGGGGCTGATGCCGCCGCCGATGACCACAGTTTCGGTGGGAGCGCGCTCGACAATTGTTTCTCGTTCTATGGGCATCGCTGCCTCCATTGTTAATTGAAAATAAAACGCCGACACGAGGAGTTAGTTGCTTAACGCACTGATTTATAAGATGAAAAATTGATGGAGGGCGGTGTTATGTATTTGTAAGGTTGCGGGCTTCGCACCAATTTTTCTACAGCTCGCTAGCGGGGAAGCGAGGAGCGGCCGTAGCCGGCCCAAGTCTTGATTATTGTTGCGCGGGTCCGGTACCGCCCGACACTTGCCGTCGTGGTAGGGATGAGACACCGAGCGCTTTTTGACCTCGCGATAGATAGTAAGTTCCGGCGGGAGGACTTGGTGAAGATCAGAAATGACTCACGCTAAGCTGGGCACGCCTCCCGGCGCCAAAATGTGTAGATTGCTGCCTCAGCGGTAGGCCGATCGAGTTATTGATCCCGATGGCACTCAGGCGCAGTTTCGTAAAGCATCTGGAGGATTTGCCATGGGTAAGCCCACATTTTTTGCTTTAGTATTCGCTGCTACTCTTTGCGCTGTCCCTGTGGTCATGGCCAGCCAGCCCGCTGATCGCGGTGACACACCTGGCCTTGGCTGGGGATCGGGCGGCTCCAAAGGCGGTACGATGGTAGGCGCGCCGGGACCGGTGGCTGGGATAGGTTTGCCCGTCTTGGCCGTGGCCGGCGGCTTCGTATGGATCAAGTCTCGCAAGCGGCGCCCGGATCGCCTCAAAGGGTGAGCCGACTGCGAGCCTCCGGCGTACTGGACCTGGCACCAGACCGGGACGTTTCGCGCCGTTTGCTATTTTGCGGGTTGATAGCAATTGGCTTTGCCAACGGCATTTTCCAGAACATTTCTGGCGCCGTTTCTGAAGCGGGACTTCTGTCGGCGGCAATGAATTGCTTCGAAGTCAGCGTCTTTGTTTGGCTCGCCTTCGGAGCGGGGTTGCTGCTTGGCAGACGATCTTCGGCGATTGAGCCGAACAAAAAGCGACCGGCCCATCGCCGCCGCCGCGGCCATGCTGCTTCCGGTCCCGGACCTGAGTTGGCTGGCCAATTCCGGTCTGGCATTTTTCTTTCTCGTCCGTGCTGCGCCGGGCAGCACGCTGAAGCGAGATGCGGCCATCCTCTTCGCGGTAACAATCCCCATGTTTTGGGCCCGCGTCGTCCTGAGCATATTTAACGACACGATTCTCGCAGTGGATGCCACGCTCACCGCATGGGCCGTCGGCTCTGAGCGAAACGGCAACATCGTTCCGTTCGCCGACGGGTCTGGCGCCATGTGGATCGCCCCCGGCTGTTCCTCGTTCAGCAATCTCACATTGGCAATCCTGGCCTTCGTCGGCTTCGTTAACGTCACCTCGGGCAAATGGTCGCGAGCAACGCTGGGGCTTGGGGCGCTTACCTGCGCCCTCGTGGTGGTGATCAAACGTCACACGCATCAGCCTAATCGGCTACTATCCCGATCAGTACGAACTCATCCATGGCCGGTCGGAGCTGGCATTGCCGGTTGGCTCACAACTCTACTCATCAAGCCATCGGCTGACGCCCTTGGCATGGGGCGAATTCCTAAGTTTGGTCAGTTCGCGCAGCGTCCGCTCATGCGGCCAACCTAAATTTTCTCAGGTGTGCCTCGTCCTCCTTAGCCTACGCGCCTTCTTGGCGTTAGCGGTCTGCGATGGTTCGTACAGGTGGACCACGGACAGCGCGGTGCCAGTGTCTAAATACACCCTCGCTCGCAATTTGCGTCTTGCCCCGCTGCCACCCCGGTCCAGCGTTTCGCCGAGCACTAAGCCTGCCGCTTGCTCCGGTGTATCCGCAACGACCCGAACCTCTATGGTTTTGGCCGTAGGATCACGGCAGTCGACTACGAAATACGGCAAGGCCATCTGACATCCTGCTGAGCTAATCCCGCAAACGAAGCGGGCTCCCTTTAAGCGTTCATTAGGTTTTTCGTTCCCAATCCTCAAATCACATCGCAATTCATCATAAACTGGGGTCTGCAGACTTGTTTTCGTGCCGCCAAAGTTGCAAGCCGTTACGCGTTGGACGTCAGGGCCGACCGTCTCCATCGGGTTTTGGCAGCGCTGGCAAGTTCGGTTGGAGCATAAAGCCTGAGGACTGTGGGGGCCGCCTCCAACTGTACATAGACCTTAGCCTGCAACACCCGGTTTCCATCGCTTCCGCTGTGTAAATCTTCGCCAATGACTAACCTGGCTGCATGCTCTGGCGTATCTGCGTTGACAGTAAAGTGAACGGGCTCGGCGTTCGGATCGCAGCAGTCAACGACACGGTAGATCTGAGCCCCCCAATCCTCCAAAAACCGGGCCACCTCTCGAACTGGACGCAGGAGGGGCGGCCGGCGTCCACTCAGGAGCGTTGGTCCAAGCGGACTTCCTTCAAGTGCCAATCCTTTTCGTTCCCCCAACAACATCACTGGTGACTTCAATGTCCGCTGAACAAACGTTCCGCGCTAAGGGCGCCTGGTATAGTCCTTTTGCTGCTTGGCGATTTATCTCCAATCCGGCGGATGGCGGCCTCAGTTCAACCCAGCCAGCCAGATAGCGAACGTCGCCTGACTGTTCATCGAACTCAAGGCGACGAGCGCAAGGCGGTCAATACACGCCGTCCTGCTGCCGATCGTGACACACTGGTCTTGCCGCACGTGTTGAGAGCCGGAGCTAGAGCGCGAGGCGGGCCGCAATAGAGCTGATATGCCTGAGCGGCAAGCTGGTACCCGAGTTCAAGATCATTGCCGACTTTCGTCGTGACAAATGCCGGCGCGATCCAGATCGCGTGCCAGCACCTTGTTGCCGTCCGCCGAGTTGTTGGCCTGGCAGGCGGTGGCATGGTGGCTATCGAAGGGTCACGCCTCCGAGCGGTGAAGACGCACGAGAAGAACGACACCAAGGGTAAGTTGGCGCCCGGGGAGGCCCATGTCGAGGAGCTTATCGCGCGCTATCTTGCCGACCTGAGGCAACGGGCCGTGCAAAGACCGGACCGGCCAGACCGCTGATCGAGCACCTTAGCGAGCGGATGACCTCCCTGCGCGGGCGACTCGGGGAACTCGAGAAGATTGGCCGGCAACTGCAAGCATAGATTATCATTTTGTGCCTGTCGTTGTGACCATTCCTTCGTGCCGAGGGCAATCGCCAGGGAGCCAGCGTCACGAATCTATAAGTCGCCGTCATCGGACTTCCCAAAGCGTTCCTGGACCAGCAGAATCGCGGCCGCTATCGTGTCTTCATGCCATTCTGACGCTTCCATGCGCAGCACTTCGAAGACAGCGTCAGGTGACACGTTGCTCGAGCGGGCTCGTTCAATGACCTGCTGATATCGCCCAACCAAGTCGGAAACAGCATCCGACTGTCCGGGCGGAGTCTTTACCGGTGACATGTCCTCTCCCTGCCCATGACGAACCATCTATGGACGAATGTGGGAGATATCTCAACCTTCGAGCTGTCAGTCTCATGATCTATTCAGATGGCGGAAGCTTCTGACCGTAAATCGCGGAAAGGTTGCCGCCAAGTTTTGAATATTTAAGCGGCCGAAGCGGGGCGACATAGTCTTCGAGCATCGCATTCGAGTATCGTTTCAGATAGGGTTCAGCCCAGGCCATCTGATAACTTGCGAGTTCGGATTCTCCGTCTCCGGAAAATACCTGCTGCTTTCCAACCAAATCAGCAACAATGGCGGGATCTTTGACGGCGGCGAAGGTGAACTCGGCAATCGAGATCAATTTCGTTCGGCAAAGCTCATCATCCGCCAATCCGTCCGGATCGATCAACCCGATCGTTACCGCGAGCGGCGCCAGTGCATGCAACTGATAATGCAGGGCGCGCTCGCCCCGCTCCATCTCCGCTGGCAAGGCTCCAGAGTCTTCCGCGCCGCAGACTAGCGCCTTGTAGCTGTCACGAGCCCAAGCCTGCGTTTTCTCGTCGCCCGTAATCTTGCCAATTGAGGCCATAGCCAAGCCCGCCCATGCGCGCAGATTGTTGCGGTTGGCCAACGGTCCCGCTTCGGTGGAAAAGAAGGTAATGACGGCGGTACCTTGCTTTTCAAACCAGTCGACAATGACCTTGTCTCGTTCCGGATTCGGGGACGCCTTGTCCTTGGCTTGCAAATATGCCAGGCCCATCCCTGCAAGGCGGGGGGAAATCGCGAGACGTGCATTCAGCGAATTGAGTTCAGTAAGTGCACCGCCGTTGGCCCAACTGTGCAGCCAGGCCATGGTACAATCGGCCTCTTCTTGGCCGTCGGGCTCATCCAGATAAGCGACGTTTGCCATTTTGGAGAGGTCGTTTATGAACGTCTCGACGGGCTCAAGAGCCTTGTTCACGTCGTCGTTCGATTCCTGAGAAATCTCCGAGCGGGTAGCGCTATTATTCTGGTAGCGACTGCCGATTGATAGGGACACCACCGCGTCCGGCGCCGCTGGACAGGTAAAAGCGGGCTCTGTTGCCGCTGCCTCCTGTCCCGAGGCCAGGGGGTTGCCGATCGCACCAGCAACTGCCAAGGCCACCACCAGCATTCCCAGTTTTCTTACAAAATTCATTGTCACTCTCATTGAGTAGTATGCAGAGGGCCCATGGCACTAAGCATCTTCTTGGCATCCGAACTTCCAAGATCGGCTGCGTCCTCTAGAAGGGCGACGGCACGTTCGAGAGAAGCATCCCGGCCGATGCCGACAGTGTAAGCCTTGGCCAGCAGAAGCATGGCTTCGGGATCCTTCGCGTCGGCGGCCTTTTCCATCCAGTCCATGGCTTCGGTCAGTTGCTTTGGATCGGTCGCGCGTTGTTGCAGATACTTGCCCAATTCTCGCATGGCGGTTGGATTGCCGCCTTCGGCGGACGTGCGATAAATGGCTTGAATATCGACCGTCTGTGTAATGGCGTTGCGCAGCTCCGGTGTGGCTCGCTCGATCCGCCGTGCCAAATTGAGGAGTTGCACGGGGCTGGCATCGGCAACCGCCGCCTTGACCAAGGTGACCACCTTTGGCGGATCATAGGCCGATGACTGCGGATCGGACCGAAGTTCGATCAAACGGTCGAGCGAAGCGATCTGGCCATGCTGTACCGCCTGTTCCAGCAATCCGACCACGGTGGCGACATACTGATCATCTTTGAGCAAGGCGAACTCTTGCGCCAGCGACGCATATTGCCAGCCTTTGCCTTCTGTCAGGTGGGTTGCGATGTTCAGCCAGCGCTTGGCAGTCGCTTTGTCACCGCTTGAGGCGTAGCTGCGGGCAAGTTTGATCACGTCACTGAACTGGCAATTGGCAGCGTCGATTGCCTTTGTCAAATAGGCCTGACGCTCATTGGAGTTTGTCGCGCTGCTAGCAGCGAATAGGAACGCATCGAGGTCGCCACGCGCGTCAATCGCCTGTTGATAGCGCTGTAGCAGGACTGCGGCCTTCGTGCCGTCAGGCTGCAGTTCCAGCAACCTTTCGAGTGCAGCACCTGAACCGTGGGAGGCAGCTTCTTCCAGCAGGGCCGAAGCGCGCTCCTGCGCCGTAGGTTCTTGGACATAGGCCGTAAGCAATAGATTGGCCAAGGTCACCCTAGCTGCGTCGGAGCCCGCTTCGACGGCGCCTTCGAGCAGATTGATGCTCAGCTTGACGCTATCCCCGGTCGCGCCATTTTGGACAAGGAGTTTAGCCAACATGTTCTGGGCCGTTGGATCCTGCTCCATGCGGTTTTCCCAAAACGCGATCACCTCGTCGCCATAGTTCTGCTTGCGCAACATATCGACATATTGTGCCACGCGCCCCGATGCGCCGCGCAAAGCCATGGATTGGGCCTGTGCCAGGTCAGTGTCATCGTCTGCGGTCGCGTGATCATCGCCGATCATCGTGCTGTTGCCGGCAGCTACCGCACTTTCGCGCCAGCTTGCAGCGAGCGCCAGATTGGGGGCGTCCGGCACGAGGCACATATAAACTTCGGAAAGGCGCGACATAGCTTCGCTCTTGCCACCCTCGCTGACGGCGAGATTCAGCAGCGAGATTGCCCGGTCGATCGTCGTCGCTTCACGCGCGTCGGTCAGCACGATATCCGCGAGCATCAGGGCGGCATCGGGGCTCTTTTGGTCCACGGCACGCTCCAGCAGAGGGCGGACCTCAGCGAGGGAGCCCCAGCGCCCGTCTTTCTTGACGAGCACCTGCGACAGCTTCACCAGCGCGGACGCCGGCGCATCGGGAAAGCTGGAAAGGTCGCGCAGCGCGACCTCGAGGCGTGCGTCTGCGCCTTCCTCGGAAGTGCGATCTTCCAGTAGACTGACCAGCCGCAGGTTGCCGATGCGATACCCGCCGGCTGCAGCGCCGCGATAGAGATTTTCGGCCGCGTCGAGGTCCTGAGGCAACAGCGAACCAGCCTGATAGATTTCGCCCAGCTCTACTTCAGCTGGAGGGATTTGTGCGTTGGCGGCGATCGTCAGGTATTTCACCAGCGTGTCATTGTCTTTGACGATGCGCTCGCTGGCGAGGTGATAGCGTGCAACTTTCCAGGCTGCCCCCGGATCACCGAGATCGGCGCCAAGCCGCAACCATTGTTCGGCCAAGGCATAATCTTGCTGCACGATATCGCCAGATTCATAATAGCGGGCAATGCGACTGATGCGTGAGCACACATCCTTGTCGATTTCGCCCAGGATGGTGCCAAACGCAACCGCAATGGCGGTCGTCGCATCAAGTCCGTATTCGGGAAGCTCGCCGTTAGCCCTCATTTGCGCAGCGCGAAGCAGGGCGTCGGCACTGCCGCCCGCCGCGGCCGATAGCAGGAAGGCGCGGCCCTTGGCCGGATCGGCAGGGACCGCTTCGCCTGCCAGATAAATGTCTGCCAACGCGAATAGACTTCGCGGCGTCAATGCGGAAAACGAAGTCTCAAGCTTTTGCACCAGGCCTTCGGATTTGACGGTGGCTACATCACCGGCGGCCATGTCGAATCTAATCTCATCGACGACCAGCTTCTGTTGGAAATCGGCGTCGGGTACATGATCGAGCAGAGCGAAGGCCGCACTGGCAGCGCTCTTGTACAGAGTGGCATTGCCATCACGTAGACGCTGGATTTCGCCTAGCACCACCTCGGGGTCGCTGTCCAAAAGCTGCTTGCCATCCCAAGCCTGCCACTTGGTTGCCAGGGCACTCAGTTCTGGCTGAATGACACACAGTTGCTGCGGTGCGATTGCCGGTGGCGCGAAGACCACCGCAACCGGCGCTGCGGCAGCCGCGCCAATCCAACTCAGGCCTAACGCCGCAACGAGCGATGCTGTGACCGGTGCACGTCCGGAAATTGAAGTCCGCATGGCCGCCTCCTATTTTGCGTCTGCAAAGGAATTGAGTACTTTACGGAGTTGTACGCCGTCAGCGCTCTGCGTCAGGAACAGCGAAATGGCCTGCTTGCGTTCCAGATCGACACTGTCGACCGACGCAATGCTCGTCCCGCTGGATTGGGCTTCAAAACCAAGCGTCAATGGTGCACGCAGCTCAACCGATTTGCTACCGCCAGCCGCAACGCCCACGATTGCATTGGTCTTGGCGGCGGGGACAAAAAGGTCAATGCTGGGCTGGTCGGTCAGATTATAGAACAAGATCTCGGCCTTCGACGGATCGCCGATCGGGGGGTCGATGAACTGAGTGAAGCCAGCGGGCGACTGGACGAAAGTGTAGTAAGTGCCTGCATCGACCGTCGCCGGGCTTTTCGTTTCGTCTGCCCCCAGCTCTACCGATCCGGGTGCTATGCTGACATAACCCGAGACCTTGTCTGCCAGTGTTACTGGCGCGCCGCCAATGCTGGCCTGGTCGCCATCCTGCAAGACCACCCTGACATAGGCTTTGCCGGGATCGATGGCATTGTCGTAGAGGGCCGCGTCCTGCGCTGCGCTGTGACCGACCATTGATGCCGAGACGAAACCTAGCATGCACAAAAAAAACGAGGGCTTGTTCATGGCTTCTGGATACCTTGATTGGGAGGACACGCGCTGATCATCGCGGTTGTCGCGGTTGGGCGGTCGAAACGGATTGAAAGGGTGGAAAAGCCATCGGCCTGATAACCGCTGATGGGGATGTAGAAACGCCCCGACGTGCGGTAACGCGGTGAACGAACTATCGATTGTGTCCTGACACGACCGGCCGCATCCGAGAAGGTCAAATCGACTTCACGGCTTTCGATCACACCGGCGTCTGCAAGCAAAGTTTCACCCTGCACCATCCCGGCGCCATACAGGTCCACCGACAATTCATTGTCAGCGACCAGCCGGAAGGCGTTGGCTGGAACCGGATCGCATCCTCCCGATACCGCGGCAATCATCTCGTTGATCGGGCCGTCGCCGAACTGGGCCAGATTGTTGTAGACCGGATTTTCCCAGATCAGATATTTCGGGCGGTCCAGGTCGAAGTTTTTCGAGGTCAAGTAAGACGAGATCGATGCGAACTGATTGCCGCCTGATATCGCAAGGTTCCGCACGTTGAGCCCGCTGTACTGGGAAATAAAGCCGGCGAAGTTGAATTGCGGAACCTCCGAGAAGCTGGTCCCAACCAAGGAGATTGTGTCGGCTCCGGCATTGCCGAAAATATCGACGGCTTCTCCCGCATCGACCACTTCCAAGGTCCGATATGTGTCGGTAACTGGTTCAGGCAGGCTGTCGACGCAGGATTTCTGCAGCAATTGCCGCATGCTGGAGACGAAGTGCTGAGGCCCAGTTGGTGTCGTCTCGAACTTCGTCGTGACCATGCCGGCATAGCCGCTATCGCTCATGATCGTCTTGGCGACCGCCTCTGCGACCCGTTCCGCACCCTTGGCCGTCCAGTGAAAATCCGCCTGGAAAAACAGTTTGACCGCCGGATCGTCATTGCTCAGGGGCGGGAGCAGGTCCACCGTCACGATGCCCGCGTCTCGCAACTTGGCGATCGTATCCTCGTAGATGCGTCGCGCGACGACGGGGTCAAATCCGTAAAACCGCGCTTCGTCGGGAAGAAAGTGCGGCATGGTCATGCCCTTGGGCGGCACTGGCAGGTAGACCAGAGTCGTCCCCTTGGCCTTGAGGACGGCGGATAGGTGCGCCAAATCCGCGATCAGCCGGTCTGTCATCGGAAAATACATTCGCAAGTCCGGTTGAATGCGAAAGAAGTCGCCCGAAGCCCCCTCCAGCGCCGGAATGGAGCGGTTATGGTCCAGGTTGCGGCAGCCAAACTGCGATTCAAATGCGTGACCTGCCGCGGTGTTGGTAAGCAGCGCCAGTGCTCCAACAGCAAGGGCAGCAAGCTGGCGAGCGATATGTCTGTCCAAATTATACGATGGGAACATGGTCTAGATTCCACCGCTGCTATTGAGCAAAGACAGTGCTGTGGCCCTGAGGGCAGGCTCCGGCGAGGCAGCAGCAATGGTCAGATATTCGCGCGCCTCGGCCATCGCGACGGCATTCTGCGGGTCGCCGAGCAAATGCAGGGCTAGATCAAGCGCTGTTTTGTAGTCGCCGGCCTTGGCGACCCTGGCCATCATGTCGCGGCCCTCCGTTTCTTTGAGCCCAAAGGGTGAACCGGCCATATAGAACTTCGCCAAGCCGGAAATGGCATCGATCTGACCGTGACTTGCCTGGGCCGTCAGTGCTGCCTCAGCATTGGCCAGCGCGGCTGCGTCGAGCGCTCCTCCGTTAGCGCGCAACAAGGACAACAGGGGCCGTACCGCGCCCTCGCGTCCATTATAGGCAGCCATGGCGTAGTAATGTATTTGGGCGCGCTGCAGGTTCGGTCCGGTCATCTGCGCGAGCTGCTTGGCGAACCGCATCTGCGCGAGGCTGTCACCCGCATCCGCAAGGGACCGAAGATCGGCCGTCCGCACTGAACTCCCGGCAATCAGTCTGCGCCGAACTTGCTGCAGATTTGCAGGAAGTTGCACAGTCTCAGAAACCCCGCGCCGGAACGGGCGGTAGACGATCGGCTTTGTCGGGACGAACTCGGTTGCATCGCTTGCCGTCGGCGCTGGCGGTTCTTGCGCCGCACCTGGTTGTACCATGGCGACCATCGGCCACAGTGCGAAGGCGGACAACAGAACACGCCTTGCAGGGAATTTGGAGCGGATACCCATCACTGCCTCCGCGCCGCTATGTCGGCGATGACGTCGGGGTCTGTAAGGTAGCGCACCGGAAACTCCCAAATCACCAGTTTGGGCGGCGTCTTGGTGGCAAGGTCGCTCTTGAGGTAGTTCCACATCGGAACCAGTGGGCCGTGGCCTTCTTCGGCATAGTTGACGATGTCGGATTTCATGTCTGCTTTCAGGGATGCGAGGAAACCCCAGCGTTCGTTGGCGCTGTAGCTGGTGCCGACCAAGGCCATGTTGATTGAAGGGCCGCCAAAAAGATCAACTGCGCCTGAGTCAGCTGGCGCTTGGGCAGATGCCTGGAGCACGGTGACTTTTTCCGTGGGCAGGCTGACATAGCTGGCATACTTGGCCGAGACGATGAATTTGGTCAGATCGCCTTCCAAAGGCAGCGTCTCTGCCGCCTTGATATCGAACGAGACGGGATTGCTTGCTGGTCCCGCGGCGCGCGCCGTCGCGTCCGCAACCACGGCGGCCCCATGAGGCGTCCAATGGGTGTCGGATTTCAGGAAAACTTGGTCTGCCCCCTTGGTATCGAGGAGGGCCGTCTTGGTATCGACGTTCTTGATGCTACGTGCCGTCAGAGCATCCCGGAACGCCGCATAACGAGACGCCATCGCGTCGCCGAGGCTAGGGTCCGCGGTAAACTCGCGATAGACGTCTGCCTTGGCCGGCAAGGGCAGAACGATCAGGTCGGATCCCTGCGCTGCAAGTTGGTCGCGCACCTTGGCAATCAGATCTGCCGCGTCGGTCAGGTTTTGAGCTTCGTGGCTGGCCACGCGATACTCTTCGCTGGAAAAGAGCCACCCCTCCTTGCCCACGACGACGCCTTTACGCCCCTCGCCGAAGATGAGGTAACGCGCGGCACCGACCAGATCGACCGAGATCAGCCGATAGGGCAGGCGGTCTTTGTAGATCGTCTCGAGCTTGGCGGTGAACTGACCATTGATCATGCTGCCGGGTGCGGCGGGCAGGTCGCGCTGATACTGGTTGGCATCAACCAGGAAACTTCCGGTGACCCACAGCGCATAGCCGAAAAAGACCGTGGGCAGTAACAGTTGGGAAACGTTGCGACTAGACCAGACCATCACTCGAACTCAAAACTGGAAGTAAAGGAAGGGGGAAAAGGCTTGGTCGGCCAGGCGCATCAGCACCAGCACGGTCAGGCAAGACATGGCTATGGCCGGCAGCCACTGGGCTCGAAGTGCAGCCGTGCCTTGCCCCTCGATCACCAGCTCCGGTTCAGCCAGCTTCTTGAGCCTGGGCTCGAGCGCGGTCAGCCCGATGGCGATAGCCAGCACGACCAGGCCTTCGCGCGGCAATTGCCAGGCAACGTCGGCCGTCACGCCCAGACCGTTCAGACCGACCATGCCGCCATACATCGTCATCGCGGCACCCACATTGGGTGCACGGAACATGACCCAGCCGAGCACGATAAACAGAAGCGTCAGCAGCAAGGACCACGGCACTGTCGCCGACTTCTTGGGCCAAGCGAAGTAGCGCTCGATCGCCAGGATCGCGCCGTGCCATGTGCCCCAGATAACAAATGTCCAGTTGGCGCCGTGCCAGAGGCCACCGAGAACCATGACGATGAACAGATTGAAGTAGGTGCGGGCCACGCCTTTGCGATTACCGCCCAAGGGAATGTAGAGATAGTCGCGCAGCCATACCGACAGGCTGATATGCCAGCGCCGCCAGAATTCCGTGATGCTCTTGCTGGTATAGGGCGCGTTGAAGTTTTCCATCAGCCGGAAGCCCATCATCAGGCCCAGTCCGATAGCCATGTCGCTATATCCGGAAAAATCGAAGTAGAGCTGGATGGTGTAAGCGCCCGCGCCCAGCCAGGACTCGATCAGGGTTGGCGCCGCCTGCGAGAAGATCGTATCGGCCAGCGGCGCGACCGTATCGGCGATCAGCACTTTCTTGGCGAGGCCGATGATGAAGATCGTCATGCCCTGCGAGAACAGCGCCAGTGAGTGCGTCCGATTGGCGAACTGATCGCGCAGGTCGCGAAAGCGCAGAATTGGCCCGGCCACGAGATGTGGAAACAGCGAAACGAATGAGGCAAAGTCGGCGAAGTTGCGGGCCGGCAAGGACTCCCGACGGTACACGTCAACGAGATAGCTGATGGATTCAAAGACGTAGAACGACACGCCGATCGGCAGGATCACGTGCCAGAGCGTCGACGCGGCAGGATCCTGGCCAAGCACGCTGCCGACAGTGGAGGCAACGAAGTTGAAATACTTGAAGAAGCCCAGGACGCTGAGACAGCCGACCGTCCCCGCGATGCACAGCATCTTGCTTTGCTTACCCTCAGTGCGGGCGACGAGAAGTCCGAAAACATACGTCCACAATGTGGTGGCGAACAGCAGGGCGAGAAAGTCGATCCGCCACCAGCCATAAAACACGTAGGAGCCCAGCAGGATTGTGACTGAGCGCCAGCGATTGGGCGTCAGATAGTATATCGCGAGAAACGCGGGCAGGAAAAGAAACAGGAATGTTTCGGATGAGAAGACCATCAGATCGGCTGCCCCGGTTTGCACGACGTAGCGCTGTCGGACTTGGCTTGTGGTGAGGATAATCCCGCCATTGTCAGGCTGGTCTGTCCTGCCTTGATCCCGGCCAACAGCGGCAAAGTATATTGAGCGATGTCGCCATCCAGCAGACGCGGCGTTTGCCCCGACCAGTTGTTGTTGCTCAAAACCAGCGTGCGGCTGGCGTTGACGCGAAGACCAACTTTGTTGGCATCAAACTGGTTGTCCGCGATGGCCATAGTGCCGGCATTGCCAACGATCGAAACACCGGCCCGAGCATTGCCGCTGATGTAATTTGCTTTGACGGAAAGGCTGCTGCTGTTGCGAACCATGATGCCATCGGCAGCATTGTTGAGCGCCACATTTTGCTCGAGGGAGATGCAGGCGCCCTCCAGCACCGCAACGCCAGAGCCCTTATTGTTGAACAGCATATTATTGAAAACCGTCGTCCCGGCATTATCGCCTTGGAGCAGCAAGCCGTGCCTGCCGCTGCCGACGACCAAGTTGTCCGAAACCAGGATAGATTCCGAACTCGGGCCGATTTTCATGCCGTGTGAATCAGCGGCGCCAACGATCGCGTTGCCATCCACAATGATCGAATTGCTGTTCGAAATGGCAATCGCGTTCCCCAAAGACTGGGCAAACACGTTGCTACTGATCGTGCTGTGCCTGACATCGACGAGAGAAAGTGATCCGGTCCGGGTAAAATGGCTATCGAGAACAAATGAGTGTGCGTCTGCATCGGCGGCCTGACCGCTGATTGATAGTCCCGCTGTGTAAGGATCTCCGCCGAAGCCGAGACCTTCAAACGTGCCTCCGGCCACTTCCACCGGGCCGGTGGCACTGACAAACACAAACGGGCGAAAATTCTTTTCGTTCGGATTTGCCGGTTCAGAACCGATAATGGCGGCCCTGTCGAGAACCACACCACCAGCGGCAATCACGAACGCGCCGCTCGCACGATCCAGCGTCAGTTGCTCGCCCGCCCGCAAGACGAGAACTGCCTGCGACGACAGCAACAAAGGCGTTTTGAGGGTGAGCAACGTTGCAGTGTCGCTGGCCGTTGCCGGCAATGATTGCGCCGCAGCCGCGGCCGCAATGTCTTTGAGGAAGACAGGTCCATGTTCGAAATAGATGGCGCTATCATGCTCGCCTTGGGCGTCATTGATGCTGTCGAGCGCATGGCTGGAGGTTTTGTCGAGGACAGCGTCCAGAACGAGCGGCAATGGCAACAGTTTTCCAATTGGTGCCGATGCAGACGGTTCTGGGAAGTGGATGGAAAGTTCGGGGTTGTAATTTGCTTCCTCGGAAAACCCCAAGGGAGCGACGAGGGCAAGGTAATCCTTTGCGGTGCCGCCACCCGCTGAAGCGAGACGCTCCAGATCAACCTCGATGTCACCAATCAGGCCAGTCAACTGCCCGGCATTGGCGGGCAGCGATATGGGGGCCAACAACAGGGCGATGCCAAGACCGCAGGAAATTGAACCCTTACGCATACTGACCTAACTTCTTGCCGACTGCCATGGCGTCGAACGCGGCTCCGGTCTGGGCGGGCTCGGTGGTTTCCCTCGATTCGATTTCGCAAGTAACCTCGATAACCTGCAGCGCTGTCGTGCCGACATTGGACAGAATAGCCCTGACCTGCGGGCCGACCTCGAATGTGGCCCCCACGCCCAACACGCGTCGGCCGGCTTCGCTCTCGACCTGAGCTACACCCTCGGCCACCGTCAGCAGGCTGCGTTGGGTGGAACTGGAGTCAAATAGCACGGTGCCGCCAGCATTGAGCACGAGCTGCTTGATGCTGTAGCCGCCGCCCTCCGATATCGTCCCGACACGGCCCCAATCCGTATTCAGCCAACGGTGATCAATAATTTCAGGCCGCGAGGTCTGTGCGAGCATCTCGACGACCTTCTTGACCTTCTGCGAGGCAGATCGGCTGGTCACCAGCAGGGCATCTGGAGTGTCGACGACGATAACGTCATTGAGGCCGACAACCGCGATAAGCTTGTTGCCGCCGCGCACGTACGAGTTTTGCGTGTCGAGCAAGATCACATCGCCCGAGCTGACATTGCCGCTGTCGTCCTTGGCCCCGATCGTATGAAAGGCAGACCAGGCACCGACGTCGTCCCACTGCACATCGGCAGGAAAGAGGGCCATTAGGTCGGTCTTTTCGAAAATCGTGCTTTCGGTGGAGTCGTTGCGCGACCGGGAAAACGCCTCTGCTTCCAGAATGATACCCGAGGCCGTTACTTCAGCCAGGCGTTTGGCCTCTTTGACCGCAAGCAAGGTCTTTGGAACAATTCGACTATATTCCGCGATCAGGGTGTCGGCGCGGAAAAGGCTGATGCCTGATGCCCAGAACGCACCACCTTCTTCGATCAAAGCCTCGGCGATCTCGGCCGCAGGCTTCTCGACAAAGCGAGCGGCCTTGCGGACCCCGTCGTATCCAATATAGGGGCCGCCATCGATGATGTAGCCGTAACCGCTCTCCGGATACCTCGGAGCGATACCGAACGTGACGATCAGGCCATCCTGAACGGCCGATAGGGCAGATGCTATGGATGGCTCCAGATTGCCGTCGATAACGTGATCGGACGGCAGAGCCAGAAGCACGGCATCGGGATCTTGCTCATACAGATACAAGGCGGCTGCCAGCAGCGCCGGGCCAGTATTCCGCGACACGGGTTCGCCGATGATCATGGCGTCGGTCATGATCGTGCGCAATTGTCTGGTGACAGTGGGCAGATGGCGTTCGTTCACCAACACGACCGGCTTGCCAAAGAGGCGCCCGCCATGCCGTTGCACAGTTGCCTGAAAGAAGGTGGTGCCTTCCGAGTTGATGGGCTGGAACTGCTTGGGTTGATGTTGCCTCGATAGCGGCCACAATCGAGTGCCGACACCCCCGCACAAGATCACTGGGTTGATTTGTGTCATTGATTGAATCCTTTAAGGACAAGGCCTCGGAGATAATCCACAGCTGGGGCGAACGGCGCCGTTTCGACTGTGACGCTGACGGGAGTGCCGATAAGGCTTGGATCCAGCGTACCCAGCGGCGACAGCACGACATCAAGGGTGTCCTGCGCGTCCGAGCTCGTTGTTGGCAGCGCGGCGGCTTTCAGGCCTGCTTGAACAACGGTGCCGTCGGACAGCGCAAGCTCAGCCAACGCCCCTTGCGACAATGCACGATAACCGTTGAGGGCAATCCGTACCTTGACCTCGGCCTGGGCATCGACTGGCGCCACATTCATCACGGTATCACCCGCCAAAACCGTTGCGCCGGCCGTTAGGCTTCCGGGCAAAGTCTCGCAATCGCAAGGCATGCTGACGCTGACCAGCTCACCTGAGGTCGCTCTGACGGAGTAGGCAACTTGACCCTTGGCAGCGGTGGGATCGACAAAATCAAGCTGGCCTGAACTCACCGACCGCAGCACCGTGCCGTCTTTGCTGATCAGCGATATGCCGTCGGCGTGAACCACGAAGACGCGCTCATAAATCTTTGAGCCCACGTAACCGAAGAGGGCCAGCGAGGCCGCGGTGATAAGCAGTCCGCGTGCGAGACCCCCAAGCACTTTGGCCGCGCTGCGCGATGGCGATGACTTTGCCATCGGCTTGCTGTCAGCCGGCCCTGCAGAGACCGACAGAACCGAGCGGACGTCATTGATGTCGCCTGCGATAAACGAGTTCAGCAGATGGCGCAGCTGCGGAAGATGTGGGCCTGTCGGCTTGGTGAAGCGCAATGACAGGCTGCCCGAAGCGACCGAGGCTGTTTCGATTAAGGCCTCAGTCGGCAATGCGACGTTGAATCCGGAAAACGCAAACAACAGCGTGACGAGGCGTCGCTCGCCTTCGAGTTGCGGCGGCACCAGGCCGTGAGCGCGAGCGCCGACCAGTGAAATTCCATCGCCTTCGAAGAGCCGGCCATCGACAATGGCGCTGAACGGCATGTCTATAACGGGATGTTCGCCGTCATAGTGCGCTCTGGAAAGTTCGGCTTTGCCGCTATCAGCGGACAGGGCATCTAAACTGCTGGGCTGTTGCATGATTGCTCTTCTAAATTAAGGGGTTAAGTGCAGAACGGCTCAAGAGCAGAACGGCAGTGATCAGCCATCCCAGCGCTAGGGCGTGCATGTAGATCGAGGACATCGCGCGGGCCTGGCCGGAAATCCCGACGCTGGTGCCGATGGACGTCGCCTGACGGGTCCATTTCTGCCGATCGATCCTGAACACGACATAGCTCTTGATGACGGAGCCCAGGATCTGGCCGAAATAGAGCAGGAAGGGATAGGTGATCGGGAAGGGGCCACGGAAACTTGCCAGCAGCCAGCAACTGACGTAGCGGGTTGCCATGACCCAGGCAAAGTAAGCAGGCAGGATCGCCGGATCGACGAAGAGGGCGGTCAGCACGACAGCGATCGGGCCTGCCAGTGTCGTCCACATCGACACCCGCTGGTCGAGAATCGACCACCAAGTGAAAAGCCCGATCTGGCGCGGTGACAAAGCCATGGCCCGCCCGTTGGTGCGCAACATATTGCCGAACCAGCGGATCATCAGTGTCGTCGCAGAGTCGATGAACCCTGCCCTTGGCTGAGTTTCCATGGAGATCGATTGCACGTCAGGCAGGTAGGCCATCTGGAAGCCGTGGCGCAGCAACCAGTACCAGGTGGATTTGTCGTCCCCGGTCAGGAAATTGACCCGACCCAGGCGCCAATGATCTATAAAATCGCTGCCCACCTGATCGATGAAGCTCTTGTCGGTCGCCAGATCCGCACGGATAACGGACATGCGGCCGGTCAATGTCAGCACTCGCCGGCCGAGCGCCATTGAGCACATCATCATCTGCCGCTGGTTGAAACGCAGCGAGAACCAATCGCGGAACAGCGGGCTGCCTGTCGTCTCGCTCATCTCGTCGGTGGTCAGCGCACCGATGCGTCGATCGGTAAAGAACGGCGCGCTGCGCGCGACGATGTCCACCGGCACGATCGTATCGCCGTCGACAAACAGTACGATGTCGCGCGTGCTTGGAAGCTCCCCCGCTATAGTGTCAAGCGCGGTGGCGAGAGCATCGCGCTTTCCCGTCCCCGGGATGCGGTCGATGATGAGTTTGACCCCACTGACGTCCGCGAACTTCCCGAAGATCGAGCGGATCAAACGTTCGTCCGCGATGTCGACAACCGAGGCGACCACGGTTGCGCCACCTTCGGACCGTGCGGCGGCGGCAAACACTGACCGGTACACCCGCATCGATATCGCCTGTTCAACCTTGTAGGAGGTGACCAGGAAATAGGCGTGCGCCCGCGACTCTTGCTGAGCGTAGGCTTGCTCCGCCTCGCCGCGCCAGCGGGGATACGCCCACCGGCTGTAAATTTGAGCCCGAACAAAGTTCGTGGCGGCCCAAAGATAACGCCAGGCTCCGACCGCCCCCAGGGTTATGACCAAGGCGCCGTGCGCGCCGAGGACACCCCCGGGAATGGAGAGCGCTATTCCCAGGCAAACCAGAATATAGACCGCGTGGGAAAGGATGCCGCTCATAGTTACCAGCAGATCCCCTGGTAGGCACCCTGAGACCGCAAAGCCGTATTGATCCGGGTCAAGTCGACCAGAGAGTGGGACTTGGTCGCTTCGTTGAGGGGATGCAGTGTCTCTTCGTAGCGATTACCCACGAGGATAATATCGGTGCTACTAATCAGGTCATTGATGTTGGGGACCATGCGCCCGCCCAGATCCGGGACGACATCATTGCCGCGCCCGATCGCGCTTACGCCGTTCTGGAAGGCTTCGCTGACGAATGGATCGTAGACCTTCAGCTCGAAGCCCTTCGCGATCAACCGTGACGCAAGCTCGGCCAGCGGGCTTTCGCGCAGATCGTCCGTACCGGGCTTGAAGCTGATCCCGACCATGCCGACGGAACGCTTGCCGCTCGACTCCACCATCAGTTCAGCCCGCTGTATCTGGGCTTCATTGGCTTCGAGCACAGCCGTCAAGAGGGGAGATTCTACGCCCTTTTCGGTCGCTAGGTGGCTCAGCGCGCGGACGTCCTTGGGCAGACAGGAGCCGCCAAATGCAAAGCCGGGGCGCATGAAGTAGGGGGAAATATTGACCTTGGTATCCGAGCAGATCATTTTCATGACCTGCTGACCATCTACCCCACAGGCCTTGGCAATGTTGCCGATCTCGTTGGCAAACGTGACTTTCACAGCCCGCCACGAATTGCTCGCGTATTTCACCGCCTCGGCAGTGGCAAGGCTCACCACGAAGCATTCCACGCCCATGTTCGCGTTGACCTCGCGCAGGAGCGCTTCTGTGTTGCCGTCGAGCACGCCGAATACGATCAAGCCCGGTGCGTAATAGTCTTCGATCGCGGTGCTTTCACGCAAGAATTCTGGGTAGTAGCCGACCCCGAAGTCTTCGCCGGCCTTAAGGCCGGAAGCGCGCTCAAGCGCAGGCACCATGACGTCGTCCATGGTGCCCGGCACGATTGTCGAGCGAACGACAACCGAGTGCGCAGATCCCTTGGCCTTGATTGCGGCACCGATGGTTTCGCACACTGCCGTTACATACTTCAGACCCACGGCCCCTGACGGCGCGCTCGGTGTACCGACGCAGATAAACGATATGTCAGTATCCATAACCGCTTGGCTTGCGTCGGTTGTGGCAGTCAGCCGGCCGTTTGCCACATTTCGCGCGATCAGTGGAGGAAGGCCCTCCTCAACAATCGGCGACAGACCGGAGTTGATTGCGGCCACCTTCCCAGGATCTACGTCTACCGCCACCACAGTGTGACCGTCTTCTGCCAAGCAGGCGGCCGAGACAACACCGACATAGCCAATTCCGAAGACACTTATTCTGGCCATACAAATCTCCAAACGCCCCCGCTCAGCAATCCGGACCTAACCGATCTTGCCGTGAAGAACGTCGTTGTTTCACATATATTTTTCAAAAGGCACGTAATACTGACACATAGCCCTAAAAGGCCTTCGTTTCTCAGTAGATCGTCTGTTTCACTATAGGTACATTCCCCAATGGGGCGCCATATGCAGTTATTGCATGAGGTGCATGCCCTTTTAACAGATCGTTAACCTTTATAATTGAGGTTAAGGCTGCAGGGGTTTTTGAGCGACAACAACACTTTAGATAAAGCCTTGGCGAGACCGTACTAAACGGCTTCACGTGACTGTGAGCACCTGTTAATGGAACCCGCTCAGACAAGCGTAAAAAATAGGCAATTTACTTAGAAGTGACTGCTAGTCTCTAAGGGCCCGTCCCAGCTGATCAGTAAACGGTGACAGCAGGTAGTTCAGTACTGTGCGGTCACCAATCTTTACGAAAATCTCCGCGGGCATGCCGGGCATGAGCGTTGTCCCTGCCGGTAACTTGGCGGGTTCATCGGGGCCGATACCCACTTGAACCTGATAAAACTGCACGCCCGAATTAGCGTCACGAGTGAGGTCTGGAGCGATAGTATTGACCTTCGCCGTCAGTTCAGGGGTCGTCCGTGGGTCTAATCCTGAGAGTCGCGCCAGGACATCCTGCCCCACATGCACTTTATCGATGTCCAGCGGACCGATCCGGACGTCGAACGTCAATTGGTTGCCGCCGGGAACAATCTGCATGATTGTCTCGCCACTACCCACGATGCCGCCGACGGTTTGAACGGTGGACATGTAGACCATCCCGTCAATCGGGGCTCGGATATCAAGGCGTCGCAGCCGGTCTTCGGCCGCCACCTTGCGTTGCATCAGTTCCGATGTTTGCTGGCTGACCTTGGCCAGGTCCTGCAGCACGTCGGCTTGGAAGTCGTCTGCCGTCTGAACGCGACTAACCTCGAGCTGGGCAATTCTGGATCTCACCTCTGCAATCTGAGCAGTGGTCTGGCCCAGTTCGCCCTCCATTTGAGCGCGATTGCGCATCACCTCATTGAGCCGCGAAGACTCGATCAGTCCCTGCGCGAACAGGTTTTGGAGCCTTTTCTCGTCCTCCTGGAGTAGGCCAAGCTGCTGTCGCACGCCGTCCTGCTGGACGAGGAGTCCTGAAGTCTGCTCATTTTGCTGGACAATTTGTTGCTGCAATTGGTCCAGTCGCCCATCGAGCGAGGCTTTTCTCGACTGACGCAAACGAGACTGGGCACCCAGCAGTCCCGATAATTCAGGGTCGGGCGGCCAGTTCCCTGCAACAGCGGGCATTACGATCGTATCACTCTGTGTACTTTCAGCAGTCAGCCGTGCCTGGCGAGCTAGTGAGTCTCTCAATTGCGATAGGACGATGGACAGTTCCGATTGCGCGACAACGCCATCAAGCCTGACCAGGACGTCTCCGGCTTGGACCATGTCTCCATTGTGCGCAAGAATTTCACTCACGATGCCGCCTTCGGCGTGCTGAATGCGTTTTGACCCGCCCTCCACCGAAACGACACCGCTGGCGATAACCGCCCCGGCTATGCTGGTTGTAGCCGCCCACCCGCCCATGCAGCCAACTAACAAGAACATAACGCCGAAGGCGGCTACCGAGTGACTGCGCAGGCTCCTTGTATTGGGGGCGCTGAGCCCGCCCGTGTCGACGGCCCCTTCCGCAGTCGGCCTTCCACGCCCTTGGCTAAGCGCCATTTTGTTGCAACTGCGTTGGTTCGGGGCGTGCAGATTGCGGGCCGATGACCCGCATAACCTCGTCCTTGTCACCAAAAACGACCTGGCGTCCATTCTCCATAAGCAAAAGTTTATTGAGTGCCGCGATCGCGCTGGGGCGATGAGCCACGACCACGACGATGGCGCCTCGAGCCATGGCGTCGGTTATTGCGCCTGTCAAAGCCTTGTCGCCCTCTCCATCGAGATTGGAATTTGGCTCGTCCAGCACGATCAGGAACGGATTGCCGTAAAGAGCGCGGGCGAGCCCGATGCGCTGCCGCTGTCCAGCCGACAATATTGATCCGTGCCTGCCCACCTGGGTGTCGTAACCTTGAGGCAGCGAAACGATGAGGTCGTGGATTTGCGATTGTTCCGCCGCCCGCAACAATTCGCTGGTCGCGGCTTGTGAGCGAAAGCGAGTGATGTTTTCGGCGACCGTGCCCTCGAAAAGCTCAACGGACTGCGGCAGGTAGCCAGTGCAAGCACCGAGCCGCTCGGAATCATAGTGCGATAATTCAGATCCATCGAGGCGGATTTGGCCCGTAAGGGTCGGCCACACGCCAACGATGGCGCGTGCCAAAGAGGACTTTCCCGAGCCTGAAAGGCCGACAATGCCCAGGCCGTCCCCTGCCTGAAGGGAAAAGGATATGCCCGAAGCCAAGGGGCGATGCTCACGGGCGGGTGCGGTGGCCATCGAGGTCACGACCAGGTCTCGATGGGGCAGGGGTAGATCGGTAGCGATCGCGGGGCTTGTTGCTGCAGTGAGCGTATCGTCTATTCGCCGTAGCGCTTGCCTTGCGCTGACGTAGCCGCGCCAGTGCGCGATAGCCTGTTCGACTGGAGCCAGCGCCCGCGCAGTGATTATGGACGCCGCAATCATTAGGCCCGCGGTCATGTCACCATGGATTGCAAGAAAAGCACCGGCTGCGAGCACGCCAGACTGAAGAAAATAACGAAATCCCCGGCTAGCGGACGTGTAAAAGGCGAGACGGTCGGCGGTCTTTTGTTGGCTATCGACCAGCCTGCTTGCTGCGGCAAGCCAGCGTTCGCTGATCTGTCGCATCATTCCCATGGCGATGACCGACTCGGCGTTCGAGCGTGCGCTCTCCCCTAGCGCGACCCGCTGCAGCAATTCGTTATTGATGCGGCGAGACGATCCGCGCGACTGCATCTCGCTGACGATGAGCAGCGCAGTAATGGTTCCCGCGCCTGCAATGGCCACCCAGCCGAGCAAGGGGTGCAGCGCAAAGATCAGAGCGAGGTAGATCGGGACCCAAGGCAAGTCCAGCAGCACAAACGGCCCGGCACTGCCGATGAATCCCTGGACCGTATCGAGGTCTCGTAGTGGGTCTGTGTTCGTTGCGTTCGGGCGCAGTCCGCCCCGCAAATAGGCTTCGAATAGGGGCTGTGAGAGCCAATCGACCACGAGCCTCGAAAATCGAATGGCGATGCGCAGCCGCAGGTTCTCGATGGCGATAAAGAAGCCATACATGACCGCCGTTAACAGAGTCAGCGATAGCAGGGTGGGAATAGAACGGCTGGTCAGGACGCGGTCGTACACCTGCAGCATGAAGATCGAGCCGGTCAGTGTCAGCAGATTTGCCACGACGCTTAGCGTCGCGACGGCGGCTAAAGGCACGGGATAGCTCTGGACGAGTTGGGCCAGCCCTTGGAGCCGCAAGTTTGGAACACGATGCATGGCGATCTTTCATTCGATCGGCTGCAATGGTTAATGAAGGTTCGCGCCGCGTCAACCGCAGGCATCGATATGCGGCAATTAGCTGCGTATACAGACTGGGCAGCCGTCGCCGATACGCTTCTCCCGTAGCTAGGGAAGCGAGGACGCCAAGGTGTTGGACCGAAGTCAGTAAGTCGCTATGCGGCTAGAGCTCGAGACAGTCACGACGCGCTACAGAGCACATAATGTCGGTCCGCATACTTTTGAGCTTGCCGACAACCGACGATCGCGAGATGCCCAACCGTCGGGCGATAACCGTCGTGCTCTTGCGCGACAGCCATAGCCGTGCCAGTTCCGCCGCCACTTCCGTATCCCATTCGATCGGTGATCGTGGCCCTGGAAACTCAAGCATCGAAATCTCGCGGTGTTGCCTCGATCACAAACGGTAGGCGAGAAAAGTTAACGACGGATTGATGGCGAAATTCGTGCGGATGTGTGGGCGGGGGCGAGCTCTGGTGGTCCGCACATCGGCCCTCCTAAAGGATCAGGAAATCGTCCACTGTCAGGGTAGGATGACCATCCAGCGTCGCGATGAGTTGCGCGGAGCGGTGGCCTGACCCGTCGCGGTCGTAGAACAGCTCACCTGTCGACTTGTTGTAAATGATGAAGTCATTGGCGTCGTGGGCTTGTTCACCAAAGAACAGGTTGTTGGAATTGAAGCCTTCGGCCAGGGAATGAAACTTTCCGTCTTCCAGCGAGATTTTGTCCTGTCCGTGAGTGAAGTCCTTGATCAGGTCGCTATTGCCCTTGGTGCTTGCATTGCGATCGAAAACGAAGACGTCGTTACCGGCGCCGCCAAAAAGCACGTCATGACCATAAGTGCCGTTCAGATGGTCGTTGCCAGCACCCCCGACCAGGAAGTCGTTGGTCGATTTGCCACGCAGGACGTCATCGTGATCCGTGCCGACTATTGTCTTCGTCGTCGTGGTCGGCGCCGTCGGAATAGAGGTCGGAGGCGTTGAGGCGGGCGGTTCTGATACCGGCGGTGTGGGCGTGGACGGGGTCGGCGTCGGATTTTCAGTTGTAATCGGTGTGCTGTTGCCGGAATGGTCCACAGCTAGGGCAAACAACGACACTTGTCCGCCGCCGGTGCCACCACTCTCATTGACCCCCAGATAAGCTCCCGCCTTGAAGTAGAATGAGTTGTCATCCCACGCATTGTTAATCTGCGACGTAGAACTGTAAGTATGGTCATCCGCGACCACGGACACGACCAATTTGTGATCGATGACATCGATCGAATACGAGAAGGTCTCGTTGAGCGAGACGGACGGTTGTTTGCCCGCGGAGTCGAGCAACTCGATATGCACGTCCTTTTTGCCGTCGGTGGCAATGTCATTGGCAAAGAACAGCGTGCCGTCCTCCCACGCCAGGCGAACCAGTTGCCCATCCCCGCCGTGGACCTGACCGACCACGATCTTGCCGTAGGTGCCGTCAGACTGCCTCGGGGCAGAATCGACCTGCATGGTGGCCTGCATATGGCCGCCCTGGCCAAGCTTCCACTCTGCTGGGGCAGAACCTGACATTTCGCGCAATTCGGAGCGAGCGTAAATCGAACCCCCCGTTGTGGCCCCGCCAACAGGAGCGGCCAGAACAACCGCGCCATCCGAACCGGTGTGGAAATAATTGGCGTTCTCATAGCCGGTCAACGCTTTGATCTCGGCGGCCTTGCCGGTGAACAAGCCTTTGGCGTCTATAGGGAGTTGGAGCTTCCAGTTAGACAGATCAAAATTGGAACTCGGTAACGCGTTGGGGTCGAGAGTCATGGCTATTCCCACTCTGCTGACGCTAATCGCTACCGCCGATCACGGACGCGTCAGTGCATCCTGTCCCGGTTTGTGATCAGAATGTGGCTCTGCCCGCTGCCGAGCGGTCGCGACACGCTCCTGAGATAAGTTTTGTGATGCCGCGCAAATAGTTACACGGGTTGCCATCTTTCCTCTGAAATCGACTGTCAGCTATGCGCTAATCGCATAACTGTCCGGCTAGTCGTCGATTTTCGGCTATGACATTAGGGAAGAACATAGTTAACAATCAGTTAAGTGCGGCTTGGCGCAGCTATGGCTAAAGAAAAGTATCAGTGCCAAGTCAGGCATGAAAATTTGTCATTCACTCCGCTAGCGTACCAACTGGACACGCGTTCAAAATGCGGTAATTATATCAATGATGTAGAATTGATGGCTTGGTTTGGCGATGTTCAAAGACGCAGCCCCCGATGATGACTTGGTATCTTTCACCGGCGAGATAGTCAGTGCCTATGTCAGTCACAATTCAATCAGCACTCAGGATTTGCCGGGGTTAATTTCGGCTGTGCACGCTGCTCTGCAATCACTTTGGAGTACCCAGCCGGTCGACGTTGCTACCGTGCAGGCTCCAGCAGTTCCGATCAATAAATCAATTACCGCAGATTTCATCATTTGTCTGGAAGACGGCGAAAAGTTCAAATCCCTCAAGCGCCATCTCATGGCGCATTTCGGAATGACGCCGGATCAATACCGGGCCAAATGGAATCTGCCGAGTGACTATCCGATGGTGTCCGCCGCGTACGCGGCGGTGCGCTCCAACCTAGCCAAAAGCACCGGCCTTGGCCGCACACGTGAGCCATTACAGGTACCCGCACGGCGAAAAAGCGGTAGCGCGGTATAGCAACTAATTGGCGAGCTTGCTTCAATCCCCACACTCGCAAACTCGTAACGCCCAATCCGGCTACAGGCCTTTCACGGCCATGAGACCCGGCTCGATGTTGCGCGATAACTGATCGAGATTTGTTCCATAATCTATATTATGCGAACAATAACTTCACTCTGTTGAATTATGATGAACAATAAACGTGCGTGAGTAGTTAAACTCGACGGATCGGCCTGGATAGCGACTGACGATTTCGTCGGCTGTCATCAGTTCGATGCCGCAGATCGTGGCCTGAGCGATCAGCATGCGGTCGTATGGATCTTTGTGGATCGGAGGAAGATCGACGACTGCAACGACATGCTCACCCGTGACGGGTAGTTCGACATAGCCATTGTCCAGCAAACCACGGCGGATCAGCCGTGTGTCGACCTTGAAGTCTTCGCGATCCAAACCCGTCTTGATAGCGATTTCCCAAAGGCTGGCGGGACTGAAGATCAACTCGTTTTGGGGATTTTCGAGAGCCTCTAATGCTGCCGCAGGTAGACGATCCGGTTCTCCGGCCCAGAGCAGAATGTGGGTGTCGAGTAATATCTTCATTGGCCCATTCCGAAGAGTCGTTCGATTTCGGTCCCGCCCATGCGGTCAAAATCATCCGGCACAACAAACTGCCCAGTCATGAATCCCAGGCGCCGCGCTTCGGAAGGTCCAGGCTGATCGATTGGCATAACCTTCACCATTGGTTTGCCTGCCTTGGCAATAATGAAGGCTTCCCCCTTTGCGGCTCGCTCGACGAGGCGCGACAGATGCGCATCGTGGATGTTGACTGTCTGGACCATGACTACCTCGTCAAACTTAGTTCGCTAAACTTAGTCCACTCGACGTGCCATAATAAGACTAGCTAGTGCATTAAAAGACTGAATCAATGGGATATCGAAAAGCCGAGCCGAAGCTCGGTACTTGCCCGCTGATAGGCGAGATTTCGTCGAACCGGTCCCACGCTGTGGCCAGCAACACCGCCGCAGGCTCCCAATGCCCCTGAATCGCTTGATACCTGGGGAGCCCACATCACATGCGGAGGTCGTAACTTCTCTGGTCTACGGCAACGTGCCGCCCACTGTTCGAATTGATCCCTCTAGACCGCTGAACAACATCGGGCGTCGGAGCAAATCCTAACGTAGCCAGCCGCGTCCGAATAGCGGGGGACAAGACAGGCCACAGGGCAAGCTTCTCAGGCTGGAGCAAACGTCCAAACTCCTGCTGGTGCTCAGTTTTTCGCAATTGAACCTGAAAGATGCGGGCATCAACGTTCGATCCGGCATTTGACAGGATCAGGAAGAGGGTTGCGGCATGGCGAGGAGACAGCTGTGCATTTCGATCGAAGTAGACCGCGACCTCGGGCAATTTGCTGTCGTTGGTGTTCGCCAGTAGTTCCCTTAGAACGTCCTTGCAAGTTCGCAGCATCACCCGCATGCACATCTGGCCGAGCTGATGCCGCAGTTCGTGCCCGCGCAGTATCGAGCCTCCCGGCTGCAGTGCGACGGCACCCTTGCCTAGGCAAGTTTCGCAAATCTCGCTTATGGCGTCCGAGGCAGCTGTGCGCACCTGGAACATCACGCTTAAATCGTCCCGGTCGCAGATTGAGCAGCGCTGATTTAGCGTTGCACTTCCCTTCACATCCCCCGTGAATATCCATTGGTACGCCGCGATGCCCCCTACGCAGGCAAGCCCATGCTCACTTGAAGAATTCATTAGCCAAACCTCGTCACGCTTCGAGGGCGACAGTTCTATCCGATACGGGGTGACGTCCCAGTGAGGCGTCTTGTCAGCGGATTGTAAGATTTGGATTCATGGACCCTTACAGGGTCCTCCAGCCGCTAATTGGCCAAATGTTAATCAACAAGCGAATCGATCATTTGTTAAGCAAATGCCGTAAATTTGGCCCTTGTCGGAAACTTGTGCAAACGCAAACCACTCCAGGCTTTTTCTAAGCATCTGATTCTACAAGACTATTGTGTTACAATTTGGCTTGGCACGTCTCATGCATAGTGGAGAGCAACGACGCCATTGGCGTCCTATTATCGACGTCCAGTGCTGGGCGTCTCAGGCAAAGCTGCCAACAGGTTCTGTTCCCGGTCATCGACCGCGGCACCGCTCCCGTTGGCAGCTTTTTTGTTCATGGTGCAGGTGCAACACAATGGGTCAGGTTCAGCTAGGCAGACAAGCAGACACGATATCGGGGCAGCGGCGCGCCCTTACGACCTCAACAGCGGCCTTTACGGTGTGCTTTGCGGTGTGGACGATCTTTTCGATTATCGGCATTACGATGAAAGACAAGCTCGGGCTCAGCGAGACCCAATATGGCCTGCTGGTCGGCACGCCGGTGCTGTCCGGATCGCTTATTCGCATCGTTCTGGGGATTTGGACCGATCGGCGCGGCGGACGGCTGGTTTACGCCCTAACCATGCTGGCTGCGGCAGCCGCGACGTTCCTGCTGGCCTTTGCGCAAACCTATGACCAGTTGCTGCTGGCGGCTTTGGGTGTCGGCATCGCGGGCGGTTCATTCGCGGTGGGCGTAGCTTATGTTTCGCGCTTTTACCCGGCGCAAAAGCAGGGCACCGCGCTCGGCATCTTCGGAGTCGGCAATGTCGGCGCCTCAGTCACCAAGTTCATTGCGCCCTTCGTCATGTTGGCTTGGGGCTGGCAGTCGGTGGCGCTGATCTGGGCGGCGGCGCTGGCGATCACGGCGGTGGTGTTCTGGTTCACCTCCGAGGATGATCCGGTCACCGTTCAGCGGCGGACCGAGCTCTATACGCCCAAAAGCCTGCTCGGCGAATTCGAACCGCTGCGGAACGTCCAAGTCTGGCGCTTTGGCCTTTACTACTTCTTTTCCTTCGGCGCCTTCGTCGCGCTGACGCTTTGGTTGCCGCGATACCTGATCAATGTCTACGGCTTCGATATCGCCACGGCCGGCATGGTGGCGGCGCTCTACTCCATTCCCGCCAGCGTCTTCCGCGCCTATGGCGGCACACTCTCGGACAAGGTCGGCGCGCGGCGTATCCTCTACTGGACCTTCGGCGTTGCGGCCCTGGTCACGCTGATTCTGGCCGTGCCGCCGACGGATTACGTCATCGCGGGCATCAATGGGCCAGTCTCATTCCACTACGAGCTGACGCCCTGGGCATTTATCGGGCTGCTCTTCGTGCTCGGCTTTTTCATGAGCCTGGGCAAGGCCGCGGTGTATAAGCACATCCCCGTCTATTACCCGAAAAACGTTGGTGCCGTCGGAGGACTAGTTGGCATGCTCGGGGGCCTCGGTGGATTTGTCCTACCTCTGGCGTTCGGTGTGCTCAACGATCTTACCGGCATCTGGTCGAGCTGCTTTGCCGCGCTCTTCGTACTGGTCGTCACGTGCTTCATCTGGATGCACCTTTCGGTCCGGCGGCTGCAGCACCAGACCATGGCGCAGGCAACATGATCGCGGCAGGGAAGGCCCAAATGCAGAAGCTGGTGGTTATCGGCGCCGGCATGGCCTCGGGGCGGGCGCTTGAAGACCTCTTTGCGCAAGCGCCCGGCCAGTACGACGTCACGATGTTCGGCTCCGAGCCACGTGGCAACTACAATCGTATCATGCTCTCTCCGGTCCTAGCCGGTGAGAAGACTTACGAGCAGATCATCATCCACGACGCGGCATGGTACACCCGGCATGGTGTGACCTGCCGGTTCGGCGAGACGGTCACGGCCATCGACCGGCAGCGCCAGGTTGTCATCTCGGCGGGCGGCGAGACCCAATATGACAAGCTCTTGATCGCGACGGGCTCGGCCCCTTTCATTATCCCGATCAGCGGCAAGGACCTGCCGGGGGTGCTGACGTTCCGCGACCTGGGCGATGTCAACAAGATGATCGTCGCTTCGGGCAGGCCGGGGGCCCGCGCCGTGGTCATCGGTGGCGGCCTGCTTGGCCTGGAAGCCGCTGCGGCATTGCGTCTGCGGGGCATGGAAGTTGTCATCCTCCACCTCATGGGCCACCTGATGGAGCGTCAGCTCGATCCCGCTGCCGCACGATTGTTGCAGGACGCGCTCGAAGCACGCGGGATCAAAGTTCATTGCAAGGCGCAGACCAAGGCCATTCTCGGCGCGGTTCGCGCTGAGGCCGTGCTGCTGGACGATGGCACCATTTACAAGGCCGACATCGTGGTCATGGCCGTGGGTATCCGACCGGAAACCCGCGTGGCCACCGATGCGGGCCTGCATGTGGAGCGTGGCATCGTCGTCGATGATCACATGGTCACATCCGATCCCAACGTGCTAGCCCTCGGCGAATGCGTCGAGCACAACCGCGTCGTCTATGGGCTGGTGGCGCCGCTGTACGACATGGCCAAAGTCGCCGCGCAGACGCTTGCCGGGCTTGTCGCCGCCTTCCACCCACCCAAGACCGCCACGCAGTTGAAGGTCACGGGCGTCTCGGTCTATTCGGCCGGCGATTTCGCCGATGCCGACGATCGCGAAGAGATCATCCTGCGCGATGTCAATACGGGCAGCTATAAACGCCTTGTGCTCAAGCACGATCGCATCATCGGCGCGGTGCTCTACGGCCAAACGAGCGATGGGCCTTGGTATTTCGACCTGCTGAAGCGCCATATCGACACGGCGCAACTGCGCCAGACGCTGATCTTCGGCGAGGCCTATCAGGGGAGCCCCCCACTGGACCCTATGGCGGCCGTTGCAGCCTCGCCGGCTAATGTCGGCAACTGCAACGGCCTGCTCCGCAACCTCCCCATTTCGCTCTTGGTAGCCGCATGACCGCCCTACGGACCACGTGCCCCTATTGCGGCGTCGGCTGCGGCGTACTGGCCACGCCTCAGCCAGATGGGAGCGTCGCTATTGCCGGCGACCCCGACCATCCCGCCAATTTCGGTCGCCTGTGCTCGAAAGGCTCGGCGCTTGGCGAGACCCTGTCTCTGGAGGGTCGGTTGCTGCACCCTGAGATCGACGGCGCACGCGCCAGCTGGGATCAGGCACTGGACCTGGTTGCCTCCACATTCAAGCAAGCCATTGCCGAGCATGGCCCCGGATCGGTCGCCATCTACGGCTCTGGCCAATTGCTCACCGAGGACTATTACGTCGCCAACAAGCTGATGAAGGGCTTTATCGGCACTGCTAATATCGACACCAATTCACGCCTGTGCATGGCCTCCTCGGTCGCCGGCCACAAGCGGGCCTTCGGCTCCGATACCGTGCCGGGCAATTACGAAGATCTGGAACTGGCGGACCTCGTGGTGCTGGTCGGCTCCAATCTGGGCTGGTGCCATCCGGTACTGTACCAGCGCATTGCCAAGGCTAAGCTCGATCGCCCGGACATGCGCATCGTCCTCATCGATCCCCGCCGTACCGCCACTGCCGACATCGCCGATCTGCACCTGCCTCTACAGTCGGATGGCGACAGCGCGCTGTTCGTAGGCCTGTTGAGCCAACTCGCGCGGGCGGGCAAGACGGCTCCCGACTATCTCTCCGCCCACACGAATGGCGCCGAGGCTGCCTTGATGATTGCTGAGGACTGGACCATTACCCGCGTCGCCGAAGCGACCGGCTTGTCGGAAGCCGACATCGCACTGTTCTATGGTCTGTTTGCCGCCACAGAGAAGGTCGTCACGGTCTATTCCCAAGGCGTCAACCAGTCCTCGTCGGGTACCGACAAGGTCAATGCCATCATCAATTGCCATCTGCTGACCGGGCGTATCGGCAGGCCGGGGATGGGGCCGTTCTCGGTCACCGGGCAACCCAACGCCATGGGCGGTCGTGAAGTGGGCGGGCTCGCCAACATGCTGGCAGCCCACATGGATTTCACGCCGGACGAAATCGATCGGGTTTCCCGATTCTGGGGCAGCGTCAATGTCGCCTCGAAACCCGGCTTGAAGGCGGTCGATCTTTTCGCCGCAATGGCCCGTGGTGAAATTAAGGCAGTCTGGATCATGGCCACCAATCCTGTCGATTCCATGCCCGAAGCGGATGCGGTGCGGGCCGCCTTGCGCACCTGCCCGTTCGTGGTGGTCTCAGAAATGAACGCCAATACCGATACCGCTGTGGAAGCCAAAGTGCGCCTGCCGGCCGCAGGTTGGGGAGAAAAGGACGGCACGGTGACCAATTCCGAGCGCCGCATCTCCCGGCAACGCCCATTCCTCAATGCGCCGGGCGAAGCGCGTCCGGACTGGTGGATCGTCACGGAAGTAGCCCGCCGCATGGGTTTCGCTGACGCGTTCGCCTACACCTCGCCAGGTCAGATTTTTGCCGAACATGTCGAACTCTCGGCATTTGAAAATGACGGCGTGCGAGATTTCGATCTTTCGGGCCTCGTCAGCACCGACTACGAAAAACTCGCCCCGGTTCAGTGGCCTTTTCGTCGGAAGCCAACGGCGCGCATGTTCGGCGATGGCCGGTTCTTCACGCCCGACGGCAAAGCTCGCTTCGTGCCGGTCCTGCCGCCGCCACCGCTGCGGCCTGCGCCGGGCAGCTTCATTCTCAATTCCGGCCGCGTCCGGGACCACTGGCACACGATGACGCGCACCGGAAAGGCCGCACGGCTTTCGGCCCATATGGCCGAGCCCTTTGTCGAACTGCACCCGGCCGATGCCGACGCGCTCAGCATTCGTCGAGCGACGCTGGTTCGCCTCTCCAATCGGCACGGCAGTGCTGTCGTTCGCGCCCTGGTCACGGATCGGCAGCGGCGCGGCCATGCCTTCGTGCCGATGCACTGGAGCAACCAGTACGCTTCCAATGGTCGGATCGATGCCCTTGTCGATGCCAAGGTTGATCCGATGTCCGGCCAACCCGCGCTGAAAATGGCGCAGGTGCACGTTGAGCCACTCCTGATCCGCCTGTACGGCTTTTTCGTCGCCACGCATCGGCCAACTCTGGACACTGCATATTGGGCCGTAGCCGAAACCACGGGCGGCATGCGCGGCGAATTGGCTTGGGTGGACGAACCCACCAACTGGACCGCGTGGCTGCGCCGGTCTTTCGCGCTGGCGGAAAAACTGTCGATCGTCAGCGTTGACGATGCCCCGTCCGGCCGTCGCAGCTTTGCCGTGTTTGAGAACGACAGGCTGGCGCTGGCCCTCTACATATCGCCAGACCCGGTGCTGGTGGCCCGGCGATGGGCAGCCAACCTGCTCACCGCCTCGGGCCTCGACGGCAACGCGGTCCTGGCGGGCCGCCCTCCGGCTGACATGCCCGACCCTGGAGCCATCGTCTGTTCATGTATGGGCGTTGGTATCAATACCATCATCAGCGCCATCGTGGCCCAGGGCTGCTCGACCGTCGAGGCTGTCGGAGCGTGCACCAAGGCGGGCACAAACTGTGGTTCCTGTCGGGCCGAAATCAGGGGGATCATCGACACAAATCGTCTCGCTGTAGCTGAATAGGGCGGCTGTCACCTTGCGTAAGCCATTGCGGCAGTTAGTGAACTACTCAAGGAAACGCACGAACGTCTTCTGTGGATGGCCCCCGCATTGCAAGAGGGAATTCGACGTTTTGGCGCGTTGGTCGGGTGCAGTCTTCTGTTCGGCCTGTTGATGCAGCCATTGGAGACTGCTGGCCCTGATGGGGTCGGCGAACAAGGTCCCAATCTGCTTTGCAGGCTATGACGCCTCAGACATTCGACCGGTTGTCCCTGTTTCCGGCCTGACCGGTTTCGCCGTCACATCGCTTCGCTCTCACAACTTCATGGAGCCGATCGGCCGGCTCGAACTGGATTTCGCTTCAAGATCTCGTTTCTGTCCCAATTGCCTTACGCTGCCGGGATCGGGGCGTGGCGGGCCTGATACGTCTCCCCGCGGGCCATGATCGCCCAGACAACGCGGGCCATTTTGTTGGCCATGGCGACACTGGCCACGCGGGCTGGTTTGCGGGCAAGCAACGCGAGGAGGCGCGGATCGGCCGTCTCGGGTTTGTGCCTAGCTCGGCGGATTAGCGAGGTGGCGCCAATCACCAGGAGCTTTCTCAGATACCGGTCGCCCATTGGCTGGCGCTAATTGGCTGGCCACTCAGATAGAGGAATGAGATGCAATCAGTGCGTCGTCTGGACACTGTCGAAGACGAGCCATTGATCTCGATCAACATTGAAGAAATCGCCGCCGATTTGGGCTGGCAGATCGAGGGCTGTGCCTACACCGAAAGCGAAGCGCTAGCCCTGCTGCGTCACAGCACGGATATGATCTTGGCTCAACGACGAGCCTTAATATCGCGGCGACCTGTCATTCGCGTGGCATTCCAGTCGTCTTCACGACGGGTGATGTGGCTAAGATGTTCCTATTGAGTGTGGCGACGCGTCTACTCCACGTCAATTGACGATGGGTAATTTTAAGCCGTTCATATGGCACCCAACAGTAGTTCAGATTCCCGCTGAGCCTTCTGGGGGCCGTACCGACGGTCGCCACCCTGACGATCTAAGCGTTCGTTCGAACACCATCAGGGCGGGACGGTAAGAATTGGATGCGCCAGACCGAGAATGCCGTCGGTCGGAATCGGCCCGAAGTAGCGGGAATCATAGGACCCTGCAAAATCTGAATGGAGAAAAACCTGTGCGGCGGGCACGGTCCCACCGGGGAAGGCGGAAAGCGCCCTGCCCTCGGCATCGACCGCATGGATCTCGGAATGTTCGAGGGCGTACCCATCGATGCGGACCGATTGCCCGATCTTGATCTGCTGGCCGGCAATCGCCGCCACCGTCTTGATCAGCGGGGTTAGCCAGCCTGGACAAAGACCGCGGCGAACATAGCCGCGCTCACGCGCGAGGATGAAAGCGGCTGTCTCGGGCGGGCAGATGAGCACAAGATCGCCCACCGATATGGGCCGATCCAGCGAGGTCACCCGCCAGAGGCCGAGCGGGTAGCTCGGCGTGAAATTGATCCTCAAGCCACCCCAGGAGCCGGCGGCGAACAGAATGGCTATGAGCGCGCCGCCGGCGCCCATCGCGATCACCGTTTGATGCCGGGCGGTCATTTCAGCACCTGACCTTGCCTTTGGTTGAGCTGCACCGCTTCGGTGTGCTTCAGCGCTTCGGCCGTGCGTTCATGGGCGGCCAGTTGCTGGCCAGCGCGCATCACCGGCCATGCCGCCACCAGCCTTTCCCGCTCCGCGGGCCTCAATCCAAGCGCCGCCTTCTCGAACGCCGATCCGGATGGTTGCTTGGCCGCATTTGCCAGCAAGGCCCGATCGCCGATTCGCTCGGCAATCGCCTTGTTGAAACCATCGATCTCCGCCTTCACCATTTTGTCGGCAAGGGCGAAACCGAGCGCGCTTGGCAGGTCGTTGCGATCGATGGCGTCGCGGATGCGTTCGAGCACCATTCCGGCTTGCGGCGACAGCGCAGGTATAGCGATGGCCACCCGCGATCGGACAGCGCGCTCCTCAGCCTCGATTTTGCGGGCCGCTTCAGTTCGCACCCGGACATAGCGCTCGATGTCGCGCCTGAGGACCGGGGCGTTGATCTCGGCGATCCGACGATCCGACCGCTCCACCGTTCCGGCGAGGGGCCCGACCCTGCCCTTGAGCGGAGCGATAGACGCAGGGTCGCTCGTGAGCGAGGCAATCGATCGGGACGCAGTATTCGTTTCGTTCACCGCGGACTCGAGGTTCATCGCCTTAAGCGCGGTTTCGGGATCGGCGAACACCAGTCGGAAGCGGGCCGAAACCTCTTCCCACTGCTTCCTGACGCCGGGATCGAGCAACACCTTGTCCTGGATCGAATCCTGGATGGTTTTGGGCCATGTGGTGACGCCGGCGATCATGGGACGCATCTTCTGTGGGGTGGCGACATTTGCGTTCTCGCTTGTATCGAGGAGACGGAGTTTCTGGCCGATGCCGCGCAGTCGCGTCACGAGCGCGGCGACGCGCTGCTTCTGGCGCAGCACCCAGTTCAGTTGGTCGCGGACCAGGGTTCTCGCGACATGGACGATGGGCAGGCCGCGGCTGTTGGCAAAGCGCAGCGCAGCGCGATAGCCCCCGCCGCGCGCATAGTCGAGCGTCGTTTCCTTGGCGTTGCGCTTGGACAGGATCGCGATCAGTCCACCGGACCCGCCGAATGACTGCCGGCCGTAGTAAAGAGCTACATCTTCGCGGTGACGGGTCATCGCCACGTAGGTCAGGTGCCGGTCGAGCGAAAGCGTCGCCAACACCTTCACTCGGTCGACGGTGGTGCCCTGCGACTTGTGGATGGTGGTGGCATAGCCATGGTCCAGATTGCGGTAAAACCGCTGATCAACCTCAATCCGGTGGCGGTGTTCCCCCTCCCCGATCTCGGCGACAATACGGCGTGGCTCCGCCTCGACGACCTTGGCGATCATGCCATTCTTGACGCCGAGGCTGGCATCATTTTTGAGGAAGACGATCTGGTCGCCAGACGCGAAGCGGCGTTCGCCATCCTCGGTCCGGAACAGGTGACCGGGCGCGACTAGACCGCGTTCTACCAGTTTAGCCCGGGCCATATCATTGAGCGCGCGCACATCGCGGCGCAGATGCGCCAGGATCAGGGTGGACTTGTCCGCGACATATTCACGGTTCCAATCCTCAACCAGATTGGTGATCGCCTGGGTCTTCAGCTGGGAACCAAACACCCTGCCCCTGTCGGTATAGGCCGACAGCGCCGCGCCGACCCTGCCACGCGCGAGATCCAGCGAGGCGGTCCGCATCCAGTCCGCTTTCTGGCGATAGATCGTCTCAAGTTCGGCATAGCCGACGCGACCGACGATGGCGCGGAAGGCGGCGCCGGCCTCGATCGGCTGCAGCTGTTCGGGATCGCCGACAAGCACCAGCTTGGCGCCGGCGCGCGACACTGCTTCAACGAATGTCGCCATTTGCCTCGAGGCGACCATACCTGCCTCGTCCAGCACAAACACGGTCTTGTCGTTGAGCTGGTCACGCCCCTGTTTCCAGGCAAGTTCCCAGGACGACAATGTCCGCGATGGGATGCCCGCTTCCCTCTCCAGCCCCTCGGCGGCCTTGCCGGCGAGCGCGGCGCCGATTACGTGATAACCCGCGGCCTCCCATGCTTCCCGAGCGGCCTTCATCATCGTGGTCTTGCCGGCGCCGGCGCGGCCGATCACGGCGGCGATCCGCTCCTTGGATGCGACATGCTCGATGGCCGTGCGCTGTTCGGCCGCGAGTTGCGCGTGACGGGAAGATGCCGCAACGAGCACGCTATCGCGGACGAAAAAGCCATTACTGCGAGATAAGGCTGTAGCGCGATTGACCATCTCCGCCTCGATGCGGATCAGCTCGCGCGTGGTGTGTTTCGCGTGCAGGATCTCGCCAGTCTCGAAGTCGACCGTCTCGCGCTCGAGCCGGAGCACATCCGGACTTTGGATGATCCGCGCCATGAGGTGCTGGAAGGTGTCTGCGTCGTCGATATAGCGGTGCAGCGCCTTGGCAATATCGCGGTCGTCAAAGACACTTTTCTCGCGCGAAACCATGTCCAGCACGATCTCTGGTCGGCGCTGAATCCGCCTTGCGTTCTCCTGTCGCCGGTCTTCGAACAGCTTCAGACGTTCCAGATCCGGCGCCCTTCCCTCCCGGTTGACCTTGCGCTGGATGGCTTTGGCCGCGACCCCGATATGGGTGGTGGCCATCAGATCGATGCCACGCTCGGCGTAGGAACGCCCATCGACCCGAATGTCGTGACCGCGCAAAGCCAGATGCTGGTTCTGGAGGTCCAGCCAACCTTGCCGTTGCGCGAGGAACTCCTGTTTCTCTCCAGACCAGAGCCGATAGACGATCCTGCCGGCTTTGTTGCGCAGCGCCGCGCCGTCATCATCAACAACGGCCACTTTCTTGGCCCCAAAGCCATTCTCGGTGAGCGGGCGCAAGGAGGTCATCAGATGGACATGCGGGTTTCCCGGTTCGTCGTGGAGGACCCAGTCCGCGACCTGCCCGCGGGCCAAAACCTGTTCGAGCACGAATTGCCGCATCAAATTGATGTTCTGCTCAGTGGTGAGCTCAACGGGCAGCGCGACGATGAACTCCTTGGCAAACTGGGCATCCTGCCGCTTCTCGAAGCCCTCGACCCTGTTCCAGAACGCCTCGGCCGCACCCGCGACCGAGCGGTCGGCAATCAAAGCGCGGGCCCATACCGGCGCATTGGGTGGCAGCAGGAACTCCTCATGGACCAGGCCGCGCTTGGCAGTGTAGTCCACCGTGCGCGCCTCAGCTTCATGCTCCATGCGCGCGCAATGCCGATAAGCCGCCGCCAATACGGCGCTGCGGCCTGTGCCGCGTCCGATGAGCTGGGGCGTGAAGTGGGTAATGGCCAAGGCGAATTTGATCCCGATGATGATGCGCAGGGCGGTGTTCATCGGGAACGGCCGGCCCAACCGGCCGAAAGCAGGACGTCGCGGTAAGCGACGTATTACTGCGCCCTTGGAGCCGTTCCTTCGAAACGGCGGGATCATCTCAGGAAATGGGGGCTACGCCGACCCGGCAGAAATGCCGGGTCCCTGCAGGATCGATCTTCGATCAATCTGTTCGGCGTGCAACGCGGGAAAAGGACCATACGGAATGAAGAAGCCGTCATCGAAGATCAGGGAAGAAATCACCAAACTCCAGGAGCAGCTCAGGGCCGCCGAGACAAAAGAGGCCGAACGCATTGGCCGCCTCGCGCTCAAGGCCGGGCTCGGCGAAATTGAGATTGACGATGCTGACCTGCAAGCCGCTTTCGAGGCGCTGACCGAAAAGTTTCGTAGCGGAAATGCGGCGGCGGCGAAGATCCCGACTGAGGCGCCTTCGGAGTTGGGTGGGGAGGCTTGAGCGAATGCAAAAAGTCAGCCAGTCCGAGGATCGCAAAAAGGATACCCGCGAGAAAATCCAACTTGGTGGACTGATCGCCAAGGCAGGTCTCCGTTACGAGAAGCGGGCCGTGCTGCTTGGGCTGCTGATCGATGCGCGCGACCGGATCAAGAGCGACGATACCGAGCGTGAGCGCCTTCTGGCCATCGGCACCAAGGCGTTCGCCAATGACCCCGAATAGGATTGCCCTGCTGTTCGCACCGATCATCGTGATGGTCGGTGGATGCCTAATTCTCACCGGCATCGAGACCTGGCTCAGGCAGTTGGGGTTAACGCCTGAGGCCAGAATGATTCTTAGCCGCATCGGACTGGCGCTGCCCTATGGCATCGGCGGTCCGCTCGGTATCATTGTTCTTTATGCGGCAAAAGGCGCGGTCGCGATCCGCGCCGCCGCATGGGGCGTCGTCACAGGCGCGGTCGCCGTGGCGATGATCATGTTCTGGCGCGAAATCTACAGGTTGTTGGCGCTCTCGGATCGAGGGGCCGTTGACCAGAGCATCTTTGCTTACGTTGACTCCGCAACACTCTCGGGCGGCATGGTCGCGGTTTTGTGCGGCGCGTTCGCCCTGCGCGTTGCCATCAAGGGCAACGCGGCCTTCGCGGCCGCCGCCCCGCGGCGCATCCGCGGCAAACGGGCGGTGCATGGGGCGTCGCACTGGATGAGCATCGGCGGGGCGGCGCAGCTCTTTCCAGAGACCGGCGGGATCGTCATCGGCGAACGCTATCGTGTCGACCAGGACAGCACCGCTGATCGCAGCTTTCGGGCCGACAGCAAGGACAGCTGGGGCAAGGGTGGCAATTCCCCATTACTCTGCTTCGACGGCTCGTTCGGTTCATCGCACGGCATTGCATTCGCCGGGTCCGGTGGTTTCAAGACGACATCGATCACAGTGCCCACGGCCCTCAAATGGGGGAGCGGACTTGTCATACTGGACCCGTCCAATGAGGTTGGACCGCTGGTGTCCGCCCACCGCCGTGCCGCTGGTCGAAGCCTTTTTACGATGGACCCCAAATCTCCCGATATCGGCTTCAACGCGCTCGACTGGATCGGGCAGTTCGGAGCAACGAAGGAGGAGGACATCGTCGCTGTCGCTTCCTGGATCGTCACCGACAATCCGCGGCAGGGCTCCGCCCGCGACGACTTTTTTCGCGCCTCGGCGCTGCAGCTCGTCACCGCGCTGGTCGCCGACGTTTGCCTCTCTGGCCACACGGAAAAGAAGGACCAGCACTTACGGCAGGTCCGCGCCAATCTTGCCGAGCCGGAGCCCCAGCTGCGTAGGCGGCTGCAGTCGATCTACGACAAGTCGGAATCGGTATTCGTCAAAGAGAACGTCGCACCGTTCATCGCCATGACCCCGGAGACATTTTCAGGCGTCTATGCCAACGCCGTCAAAGAAACCCATTGGTTGAGCTATCAGAATTACGCTGCGCTCGTATCGGGAAGCAGCTTCACTACCGATGAGCTGACTGATGGTGGCATCGACATCTTCATCAATCTCGACCTCAAGACGCTGGAGACCCACCCTGGACTTGCCCGCGTCATCATCGGTGCGCTGATGAACGCGCTATACAATCGTAATGGCGCACTGAAAGGCCGCACGCTGTTTCTGCTCGATGAGGTCGCCCGGCTCGGCTATCTCAGGATATTGGAAACCGCACGCGATGCGGGTCGCAAATACGGGATTACCCTGATGCTGCTGTTCCAGTCGGTCGGACAGATGCGCGAAGCATATGGTGGGCGAGACGCCACGTCGAAGTGGTTCGAATCCGCGTCGTGGATTTCCTTTGCTGCGATCAATGACCCCGAGACCGCCGACTACATGTCCAAGCGATGCGGGGACACAACGGTCGAGGTCGATCAGGTGAGCCGCAGTTCGCAGATGTCCGGCAGTTCCCGCACCCGCTCCAGGCAACTAACGCGGCGGCCTCTCATCCTGCCGCACGAGGTACTGCAGATGCGCACGGACGAACAGATCGTCTTCACCGCCGGCAATCCGCCGCTACGGTGTGGCCGGGCCATCTGGTTCCGCCGGCGGGACATGGTGAGCGTCGTTGGCGAGAACCGGTTTCGCTGAGGTGCCCTGCGCCCCGCGCAGATGACTCCTCAGGAGGACATCTGCGCCACACCGCGTGAGGTCAAGCCGCCGTCGGCGGCACAACCGCACTGGAGAGGGGCTTGGGGGAAGTTTGAGGGGGTTCTCCAGAGCGACGAGAACCACGGCGTCGTTGCCGTTCCGTTTTCGGCGGCAACCGGCACGGCGCGTATATCGACAATGCCAGGATGACCGATGCCGGGGCGCCCGGCTGCGAGAGGATCGTTACCCGCATGGGCGGACGGCGCCCGGGCTCCGTGCGCCCGGCACATAGAGCCGTCCGCCGCCAGGCGGCTCGTCCCGTTCGACCCATCACTGAAATGAATCAAAGGCGGCGGATCGATTCAGGAAATGCGTTGGACCCCGTTCAGGAGACGAGCGAGACTCCTAGTCATGCTGAACGATGCTGCCAAGTCATTGCTGTTTCACCACGTCGATCCTGAACGGAATATGGCGCGGTTCTATGTGCTCTCGCTTATGCCGACTCTGTTTGGTGAGACCTCTGTCGTCCGCGCCTGGGGGCGGATCGGTTCGCGCGGGCAGGAGAAAATGGAGACCTTTGAGAGCGGGGACACAGCGGCAAGGGCGCGGGCGGCGCTAGCGAGGCGTCGCCTTCAGCGAGGCTATACACAGCTCTAACGGGCCGCACCGCACCAGAGCAACGATGAAATCATGCCAAGAGGCCAGCCGTGATGGCACATGTCAGAGCAGCCGGGAAATCTGAAGGGAAACGGGAAACCAGACGGCGGGAAGAATCCAGGGGAGTATGGCACCAATGATGACGAGTCCTGTGCCTCTGCGGGACGCTGCCGAGTTCAAATCAGTGTGGCTCATAAATCGGATCGCTCATTGTGGGTCGAGAGATTTCAAATCATGACAGGCCTCAACAAATGCGCCGACCGGCAATTCAAGCCACGGATTATTTTGAGATCAGAGTATGTTATATTACTCGGAGGTAAATTTAACCGGAGAGTGAGAGCGTTAAGGGTGGGTACAAAGTTCCGGTCCCGCTGGTGCGGGACCGGATTGTCCGGCTCAGTTGACCGGGTTCCAGATGATGACCTTCTTGGTGTCGTCTTCGCCCGGGGCATTGGCAATATTGCCGTAGATGGTCCCCAATTCGGGGGCGCTGAGCGAGACCGAGACGTATTCGGCGCCGGTGGCTTGGCTGATCCGGTTCCAGCCCGCGCCCAGCTCGAAGCCGTTCTTGCGCGAGATGATGCGGAAGTCAGGTTCGTTCTCCTTGGCCTTGCGGGCATTGGCCACAATGGCGATCTGGGCGGTGACGTTGAGGGTGGTGAGGGTGCCTTCGAGCGAGCCGTCAGTCTTCTGGATCAGGGTTGCGATGGTTGCCACTTGAGTTCTCCGTTTCGAGGTTGCTCGGGGGATCATCCCCCGATACGGCAAAAGGTAGGAGCCAAAGGCCCGACGTCACCGCAGCGCAGCGGAGGGCGAACCCCGCACGGGGTTGACGGTGGGACGGCGTGACGAACAAAGGCGGCATGAAAAGGGGGCTGATCTCAATGCAACCGCCATTGGAGCGTTCTCAGGCCGGCAACTCATGACAACGCCCAAGACTCCTGGCGTCCGCTTGCCAAGCGCCCCTATAAAAATCCAATGATAAGGACGATCTACCGATCGGCACGTATGCACCGGCTCGATGCCCGCAAAAACTATGAGCGGGGTTGTGAGCCCGCAACCGCCCGGTCGACGAAGGTTGACTTTGCACTCTAAGACCTTACATAATTACCGCGACAACCAAGGAGAGAGTCATGGTCCAAGACCTGACAGCCAGCTTCATGTTGGAGGTTCATGCGAAGCCCGATTCCGATCGAGCCGCCTTCCTGCGACGGGGTATGTCTGCGCTTGAGCGCATTGCCGATAGTGTCCCCAACAAAACGTTGCTCGATGCCCTATCTGCACCGACCGGCGCGGGTTCCCTGGCCCAGCTTTTAAGCCAGGTCGACATCGTCGGCTCGGCAGTCATCGACCTCGATCCGCTCGTGCCGGCACTGGCCAGGAATCTTGAACATCGCGAGCACCTCCTCCGGTTGGGTGGAGGCGCGTATTCGGCTGAAGAGGCGGGCCGCTTGTTAGGCATTACCCGGCAGGCGGTGGACAAAAGGCGGCGAGCCAATACGCTGCTGGCCCTTCGTTCCGGCAGCGACTGGCATTATCCGGCGTGTCAGTTCGACCAGGGCGAGGTCATTGCTGGGCTTGCGGAAGTGATTGCCGGTTTTGCTTCGGCGGGCCCTTGGATTGCACTGGATTTCCTGTTGGCACCTGATACGATGCTGGATGGGCAGACACCTCTTGAAGCTTTGCGCAGGGGGCTTCGCGACGCTGTACTTCGGCTGGCGCGGGCGACGGGTGAAATGGATGGTTTTGCCTGACTGTCCCAATGCCCGCGACGCGTGGTCCCACCGGCGTAGGGCCGTCTCCACCGAGTTGGCTGAGCACCAGCACGCTGCCGATCGACATCATTCCGGTCGGGCAAACCCTATATCGTATTCACCGGAGCCATCTCGATCCGATCTTCTTCGGGCCTCAGCGGGGGCAACCGCCTGTCTACAGGTTCGACAGCGGGAGCGGGCGTTTCGGCGTGCTCTATGTGGGTCTTGGCCTCAAAGGGGCTTTTGCCGAGACACTCTTGCGCAATCCACAACGCCTGATGGTATCTCACGCCGCTATCGACGCCCGGGCGGTTTCGGAAATGCAATGCGACCGCGCATTACGCGTCGTCCGTCTTTATGGGACGGGCTTGCAGCAAGTCGGCACTGATAACGCAATTTCGACGGGCCCCTATGACATTTGCGGTCTCTGGACCGATGCTTTCTGGGATCATTCCGATCAGCCGGACGGGATCGCCTATTCGTCGCGCCACGATCCGAGCGAGTTCTGCCTCGCACTTTTCGATCGCGGTGACATGGGTTTCCTTGTCAATGCCACGACGACGCTTATGAGCATGCAGAAAGAGTTGGGCGCGATGCTCGACCTTTACGGCAAATCGATTGCGCCCAGGCCATGAAAATTAACCTCCAACCCGAGATGTCGCTAACCTAAAGAGAGAAATGGGCATGAGTGCGAACGAGCAAGATCCGTCCGACGCCTTGATGTCTCCCGAAACCGGGAACGTGCTAACGCGCGATGTTTGGCCCTTCGCCGTTACCTACAAGTAAGGAAAACGTCCCCCGTCGATCTGCCGGGTTATTATCCGGCGGGGCACGACGACGGAGTCCATGTCGGTTGTGATATGGAGGTGGTCGACGCGGCGATCGGAGCGCTCAAGGCCATCGACAATCACCCCGATCTGCCGGACGATCTACGCTAAAGTCTCGACAGGCGACACGGTGCCCGTATGGCGGAAGGAAAGCTGCTCAAAAACGCTCCGGTACTAGCATAATATTCGCACGATCCGAGTATCCGGCTGTTCGATGCCAACGACTGCCTTAATCGATAGCGTCGAGCCGGCCGAGATTGAACTGTGGTTTGCCGATAACGGGTTCCGCATCCACAGCCTCAATAGGGCCACATTATCGGCATCGCCGGCGCCGGCCCTGGAGCCTCGCGACTGCAGAAGCCGCGTCTGCGTGGTGTACGAAAGGACATGGATCAGATCGATTCAGGGATCAAATCGCTAAGGTGCGCCAGCCCCTCGTGAGGCCTCGAGCAGAGACGACACGTAGGGCCAACCGGGCAGACGCCCGCTTCGAAGTCCGTTATTGTCCCAAAATGTGTAATGCCTACGAACAACACGTCCGCTGGGTGGAATACTGCCAGATGATGCAGACACTGGAGGTGGGCGCAGAGGATACATTTGCGATCGGCCATTCGACCTACCGACCGCGCGAAACGAACTGTGCTCCCGATGATTTCCCCCATCTCAGCAAAGTCTAGTCGCCGATTGCAGCAATTCAGGCAGCAACCTTGAGCAAATACGGAATATCCTCTGTGGGCGCAAATGCCTCGATCTGGGGCCGGCCGAACAGATAACCCTGCATGACGTTGATACCCATGCCCTGCAACACCTTCATCTCGGCCTCGGTCTCGATGCCCTCGGCGAGCACGATGATACCAAGCTCCTCGGCCATCGCCGCAATGGCTCTAACAATCGCTCGGGACGGTGCAGACTGATCAACGCCCCGCAACAATTCCATATCGATCTTGATCAGGTCCGGCTGAAACTTAACCAGCAGCCCGAGCCCGGCGTAACCGGCGCCGAAATCATCCAGAGCCGTGAGGAAGCCCATTCGTTTGTACTCGGACACGATGTTTCGAACATGTTCCGTGTCAATGATGTGCTCGTTCTCCGTAAACTCGAACATCAACCGCTTCGGGTCAAAATGAACACGAGCTGACGCAGCCAGCGTCGCCCGGATGCAGGCGCGCGGCTCGTAAACGGCATTGGGCATGAAGTTGATCGAAAGACGTGCCTTGGACGCCCGGGGCAGCATTTCGCCCGCCAGCTCGATAGCCTTGACCCGGCAAGCCTGATCGAACGTGTAGCGATTGGCTTCTGTAACCTGCTCTAAAACGGCACCGGCCCCCTCGCCATTTATGCCACGAACTAAGGCTTCGTAGCCCCAGACTGTGCTGTTCTCTAGATCTACGATTGGTTGAAACGCCATCGTGAAGGCGATTGGGAAAGGCTCAGCAGTTCGGCAGCCGTCACAGCCGATCGAGGAGGGCATGATCATAATCCATGTTCAGCAATTTCTGCGACGCTGGGCAACCATTGCATTTACGAATTAATGGTCGATGAAGTGGAGAGAGCATCGCTATTTCTGCTGGCCATGCCGTGCAAACCAAGGTTGCGTTGGGATCTCCATCAATTCTGACCCTGTGAGAGACGCGAGATCAAGGCACCAAGGACCTGGTTCCTTGCGGAATTGTTAGAACCCTGAGCCCCATTTTCGAGGACACGAATTCTCGGACAACCGCATGACGGCTCTCAATACAGCTGTTCCACCGATGAGACGATCCGCCCAAATTCGCGGGCTGCCGCCCGTTAAATCACCCACGCAGAAGCACTGACCCGGCATCAGTGATGAGCGACTGAAATTGCTTCATCACATCGGGACTTGCCGGGCTGTAGACCATCATGTTCAGATCTGCTCGGCCTTCGACCGCGAAGTTTGAGAACTCAAGCTCGATTGTTCCCAAGACTGGGTGGTGAAGGCGCTTGATGCCTTCGCGTGACCCAGTGATCGCGTTCTCGGCCCACATCGCCTTGAACTCTGGGCTGCTGGCTGAGAGTTCGTCCACCAACTTGCGGATTTCCACTCCGGCTCCGGCGCGCGCAGCATCAGCCCGGAAGGCGCCGACGACGTACCGCGCGACGTTGCGCCAGTCGTCCTGCGCGGCGCGTACGCGCACGTCAGAGAACATCATACGAAGGATGTTACGCTGCCCTTTCGGCAGCTTGGCATAGTCGGTTAGGATTATGGTAGCGGCCTTGTTCCATGCCACAACCTCCCATGTGGCGGTCCTGATGATGGCAGGACTGAGGGGCATGGAATCGAGCACGTGCTGCAGTCGCGGTGTGATGGCTTCTTGCTGGTGATAACGCGGTTCTGGGGGATGCCCGAAGGCCAGAATATGCAAGTGGTCACGCTCGGGCTCGGTCAGCATTAGCCCCTTTGCTATGCGATCGAGCACGTGGGCGGACGGTGCCCCGCCTCGTCCCTGTTCGAGCCAAGTATACCAGGTCGGGCTTATGTTGGCGCGCTGAGCGACTTCTTCACGGCGAAGGCCCGGCGTACGCCGGCGCCCGGGCTGTAACCCGAAGGTGACCGGATCGAGGCGCATGCGCCGGTCGCGCAGGAATGTACCGAGGCCATTGTTGGAGCTGTGCTCGTTCATGCGACCCTATTGGCAATTATACTGGGATAAAGTCACTACTTTAACAGGACAACACTCCATGAGATCGGTGGATACGTCAATGGAGATGTTACATGCGGGTTTTTCTGACAGGTGCCACAGGGTTCATTGGATCCCATATTCTCCCCCTACTGCTGGCCACTGGCCATGAAGTGATCGGCCTCACGCGCTCTGACGCCGGGGCGAGGAAACTGGCGAGTGTCGGAGCATCCGCGCATATCGGAACGCTGGAAGATCCTTCTGGATTGGCGAAGGGCGCTGAAAATGCCGACGCGGTTATTCACACGGCCTTTGACCATGACTTCTCCAATTTTGTTGCCAATTGCGAAAAGGACCGCCGTGTCATTGCTGCGCTCGGATCCGTGCTAAAGGGATCTGATCGGCCTTTGCTCATCACATCAGGTGTCGGCATCGGCGATCCGCGCAACGGCGAACCTGCCCGCGAGGATGTATTCGACACTCATCATTTCAATCCACGCATAGCCTCGGAAGTAGCCGGTCAGCAACAGCTCGAGCAGGGCGTCAATCTCGGCGTCGTTCGGCTTCCGCAGGTGCACGATACGGTCAAACAAGGTCTCATTTCGCCCTATATCCAGATGGCTCGCGAGAAGGGCGTGGTCGCCTATATCGACCAAGGGGCTAATCGCTGGGCCGCCTGCCATGTGAACGACGTGGCGAGGCTCTACGTTCTGGCGATCGATCGCGCCGAGTCCGGCGCCCACTATCACGCTGTGGCGGAAGAGGGCGTTGCCGCACGCGACATCGCCGAGGTCGTTGCCAAGGGGCTCGGAGTGCCCGCCATCTCAGTCCCGAAAGAGCAGGCCGAAGGCCATTTCGGCTGGTTCGCGATGTTTGCTGCTGCGGACATCATAGCTTCCAGCAGTCAGACGCGGCAGAAACTGGCTTGGGCGCCCAAGGGGCCGGGGTTGCTCGACGACCTCAGAGACATGGATTACGCTGCGACCTAGACTGGGGCGAACGCCCAAAAGGCACTCAGCCTAGTAGTCCTCCCATGCTCTCAAATGCCTTAGATTAGCTCGCTTGAAAGCCGCCGTCAGACCAACTGAACGGCAGTTGTCGGGTGACAGTGGACACTCTGAACGGCCGACTTGGGGTCGAAGTGGCCGAATCGCACTACTACTTACCCCGGTTCCAGCTCGCTTATATGCGAACCTACGGGCGGCTGTTTCCGCCCTTCAAATCTAACCCTTCGGCACGTTCGCAGCCTCAAGGGCGGGAGTGATCCCAGCCTCGTCATCAGGCAAGGAAACATATCCTTGAGCCATCAGCCAATCTCGGACGATGACATTGACTGCATCATCATAGGACATTTTGCCGTTGGGCGGTTCATCCCGGTCGGCAATAAACTGCTCGACGCCGTCGAGCAGTTCCTCGTCCAGCTTCACCGATGTCATGTGGACTTCGACCCCTCGCTCTTTGATACAGGTGGCGCCTTGCCGTTATGAGCATAGCTGTTCGGGCCGATGTCGGGCTTCTTCGGCGTCTTGGTGCCGCCCGGCTGAGGGATCAGGTCATAATTTTCCTCGGTGGCTGGGTGGGGATCCGCGACCTCGTTGTTGCCGGCGGTGTTCTCGCCCGTGGGCAGGCCTTCGCGGGTCATTTCTTGCCCAACTTTTGTTCAACCTTGTTGCGGCTATTGCCAGCGGATCTAATGGAATCCTTGACCTCGGTTTTAGACGCGCCCGTCTTGCCAGCTTCGTATTTGACTTCATGGTCTTGGCCGCCGGCGACCCTAGCGCGATCCTGCTTGGTATTGGACATATCGGTCCTCCTAGAAATTCACATGCATTCCTAACGCGGACCGGAATCGTTGGTTCATTATCCTTGCGGGCGAGTCGGAACGGAATCGCGCGATCGGGATTGAGTCGCCGATGTACCCGAGTGAGCCATGGAGGCCGTAGAGGCCCGACCCCGCAAGAAGCGGCAACGCCGCAGGGACTCAGAATCTACCCCTCGCTATCCCCTCCCCACATTCAGACCGTTCCAGCTTTGCACGCTTAGCGACACCATCCCGACCGGCGACAACTGGCTGTTTGAGATGAAGTTCGACGGCTATCGCGCCCAGATCGCCATCTCGGGCTCGCAGGTTCGAGTTTATACGCGCAACGGCCACGATTGGACCCACCAGTTCGAGGTCATCCTCCGCCCGTTCCAGACCTTGACCACAGGCTCCTTGCTGCTCGACGGGGAGATCGTGGCCATCGACAAAGCGGGCCGGACTAATTTCTCGATGTTGAAGAGCGGCATCGGCGCCGGCGTCCCGCTCAAATTCTACGCCTTCGACATCTTCGAGAAGAACGGTGACGACCTGGTCGCACTGCCGCTCATCCAGCGCAAAGCCATCCTCGAAGAGCTGATCGGCGGGCGTGACGGCGACGATAGCCTGCAATATTCCCACCATGTCGTCGGCAATGGCAAGGCGGTGTTCAACGCCATGTGCGCCGGCGGCCATGAGGGCCTCATAGCCAAGAGGGCGGACATCCGTCACATCGGGGATCGCACGACAGGCTGGCTCAAGATCAAATGCACCAAGCGCCAAGAGTTTGTCATCGGCGGCTGGCGCCCGAGCGACACCGGACGCGGCATGGCTTCGTTGCTCCTGGGCACTTACGAGAAGGGCCAGTTCGTCTATCGCGGGCGTGTCGGCACCGGCTTCAGCGACGCCACGCGTGGCAGTATCCTTAAGAAGATGGAGTCCATGCGGATCGAGAAGCCCGCCTTCGCTACCGTGCCACGCTATCGCCCGCAAGGCCCAGTGGGTTCGTCCGGAGTTAGTGGCCGAGATCAAATATGCGGAGATCACCCCCGATGGATCGCTGCGCCACGCCAGCTTCCAAGGCATGCGCGCGGACAAGAAGGCGAGCCAGGTCGTGCTCGAGGTGCCGGTCGACAATTTCAGCGCCACATTGAATCCGGCGGTCGGAGCCGAGGTCGCCTCGGCGCTAGGCGTCAAGCTGTCCCACCCGGACAAGGTCGTGTATCCTGGCACCCAGATCACCAAGGCACATTTGGTGGCCTACTACCCCGCCGTGGCCGAAAGGATGTTGCCGCACCTGAAGGACCGCCCCCTATCGCTTGTGCGCGATACCGACAACGACTTAGCGAAGACCTTCTTCCAGAAGCACGCGCTGCCTGGAATGCCAAAGACGCTGAAGTCCGGTCACCTTACCAAGCTCAAGGGCACCGAGAGCCGCATCCTGTGGATCGAGGACCTGGCCGGCCTGATTGGCGGCGCGCAGATGAACACATTAGAGTTCCACGTCTGGGGCTCCGATCGTCATCACCCCGACCTGCCGGAGCGCATGGTGTTCGACATCGATCCGGACGAAGGCCTGGACTTCGGTGACGTCAAGCAGGCCGCCACCGACATCCGGGATATCCTAGGGGCGATCGGCCTGCAGTCATGGCCGCTGCTCTCCGGCGGCAAAGGCATCCACGTGGTGGTGCCGCTCGTGCCAGAAGCGGACTGGACTGCCGTCAAATCGTTCTGCCAGAACTTCGCCGAGCTACTGGCCCGAACTGAGCCGCACCGCTTCGTAGCAAACATGAGCAAGGCCAAGCGCAAAGGGCGCATGTTCCTCGATTATTTGCGAAACGGCCAGGGATCAACCGCAGTCTGCCCATGGTCGACGCGGGCCAGAGCCGGCGGGACCGTAGCCGTGCCCGTGACCTGGGACCAATTGCAGACCATCGACCGCGCAAACGCATTCGACATCTTCTTGGCCGCCGAACACGCTCAGGGACCTGACGCTTGGGAAGGCTATTTCGAAACGGAGCAAACGCTGAATCTGCGCATTCAGGATGTCGTCAGGAACCACTGAGGTCCGCTCGATGAAGATCGCCACCTACAACGTCAACGGCATCAATGGCCGACTTCCGGTCCTGCTGCGCGGCTGCAAGAGGCCCAGCCCGACATTGTCTGCCTTCAAGAACTGAAGTCGCCCGACGAACGCTTCCCAATCGCGGCGATCGAAGACGCTGGCTACGGCGCCCTCTGGCACGGGCAGAAGAGTTGGAACGGTGTGGCGATCCTGGCCCGCGGCACCACTCCGGTCGAAACGCGGCGCGGTTTGCCGGGCGATCCTGACGACCTCCATAGCCGCTACCTCGAAGCGGCAGTCGAGGGCATCATCATCGGGTGTCTTTATCTGCCAAATGGCAATCCCGCTCCGGGTCCAAAATTCGACTACAAACTCAAGTGGTTCGAGCGGTTCACCGCCCATGCAGCTGAGTTGCTGCAAAGCGGCCTGCCGGTCGCGCTGGTGGGCGACTACAACGTGATGCCAACCGATCTCGACGTCTACAAACCGGAGCGATGGGCCGACGACGCCTTGTTTCGTCCCGAGGTAAGGGGCGCCTATCGTAAGGTTCTCAACCAAGGCTGGACGGATGCCTTGCGGGCGATGCATCCCAGCGAGCGAATCTATACGTTCTGGGATTATTTCCGACACGCATATGGCCGCGATGCTGGCCTGCGCATCGATCACCTTCTGCTGTCGCTTGATTTGGCCAAGCGCTTGGTCGAGGCCGGGGTGGATCGCCATGTTCGAGGATGGGAGAAATCCAGCGATCACGCGCCAACCTGGATACGGCTTAAGTGACGCCATTGTACACGCCGGATCGTCGCTACATCGTGGTCAACGGTCGGCTCTGGCGCGCTACCAATCCCAACTTGTCGGAAACGGAGCGCGATCGTCTGGTTCAGGACCTGATGAACGCCCGGCGCCGAGTACGCTTGAAAGACCCGGCTGCCAAAGCGCAAGCTCGCGGCGACCTTGACAGGGCCAAGCATGCCCTGGGAGAACGGGGACCTGTATGGTGGACTGACGGCGCAGCCGATTACAACCGAAGGCTGGCAAAGAACACGCACTATGCGGACTGGTTCGGCGACATCTCAACATTTTCCGTGGGCGGCGGCCACGAGGGAACGGCTGGCTCCCCACTTCGTTCTTGTTCAAGCCCGGAGGACTGATATGGCTGCGCGCGCAATATGGTCTGGTGTGATCAAGATTTCCGAAATTGTCTGCCCGGTCAAAATGTACACCGCGGCGACGACGTCCGAGCGGATTTCCCTCAACCTAGTCAACCGCCAGACCGGTCACCGGCTGCGGCGGGTCTATGTAGACGAGAAAACCGACAAGCCGGTCGAGGCTGAAGACCAGGTCAAGGGTTATGAAACAAGCGGCGGCAAATACGTCGTGCTAGAGCCCGAAGAGATCAAAGCGGCAGTGCCCAATAGCGACAAGGTGCTCAACGTCGACAACTTCGTCGCCTGCGGCCGCATCGACCCGACCTATTTCGATAAGCCCTACTATCTCCTGCCAGCTACGGATGCGACGGAGGATAGCTTCGTCCTAATCCGCGAGGCACTGCGCCAGAAAAAGGCGGCTGCCATTGCCCATACCGTGCTATTTCGGCGCTTACGGCCGGTGCTGATCCGTGCGCACCGGAAGGGCCTCATCGCGACGACGTTGAATTTTGACTATGAGGTGCGATCCTCTCGAGAGGTGTTCGATGACATCACTCAGCGCAAGATTGATGCGGAGATGCTCGAGCTGGCTCAGCACATTCTCAAGACCAAGTCGGGCGAATTCGAGCCCGAGAAGTTCGACGATCGCTATGAGGAAGCGCTTGCTGAACTGGTAAAGGCCAAGATCGAAGGCCGAAAGATCATTCCGATCCGCCAGCCCGAGCCGACCAAGCCCAACGACTTGCTGGAAGCGCTACGTCTCAGTGCGGCCGGCAAAGAGCAGATTCCCGAGAAGCCAACTGCCAAGAAAGCCGGCGCCGCGAAGAAGACAGACGATTCTCCGGCCAAGCGCCGCAAGGCCAGTTAGCGGCTCTTTTTGACGGGCTCGGCCTTGTTCTCAAGGCTCTTCTTCAGGGCTGCCATCAGGTCAATGACATTGCTTTGCGGCTCAAGATCAACCTCTGGTTCGTCCTTGGCTTTCGCCTTCCGCTTGGTCGCCTTCTTGGACTTGATGATTTCGAGAAGGCGATCCTGAACGGGATCCTTCACCATCGAATCCGACCACGCCACCGTGCGGTCCTCGATGATCTGGCCGACCATGTCGAGCATCTTGGTGTCGGGTTTGGCGCCCTTGACGCTCTTGAAATACTCGTCCTCATCGCGGACCTCGTCGCCGTAGCGCAGGGTCCAGAGCACAATACCCTTGTCCCAGGGCTGCAGCATGACAGCGCGCTCGCGGCCGCCGATCACCAGCCGTGAAATGCCGACCACGTCGCTGTTGGTCATGGCTTCGCGAATGACGGTGAAGGCCTCTTCGCCGACGTCATCGGCCGGCACGACGAAATAGGGGCTGTCATAATAGACCCACTCAATTGTGTCCGCGTCCACGAAGGAGTCGATATCGATCGTTCGGGCACTTTCTAGCTGGACGGAGTCGAGCTCTTCTTGCTCGAGGATGACATAATCATCCTCGCCCTTTGGGTAAGCTTTGACCTGGTCGTCGTCTTCGACGGTCTTGCCCGACACGCCATCAATGTAGCGGGTGTAGATGCGATCACCGGTTTTGCGATTGAGGGTGTGGAACCGAAGCTTCTCCCCCTCCGTGGTCGCCGGGGTCAGCGTCACCTGGCAATTAACCAGCGACAGCTTGAGATAGCCTCTCCAATAGGGTCGAACAGCCATGAGCGCCTCCTAGACGACGGGGAAACGTTAGAGATGCCCGCTCGTTCCGGAGCATCGTTATGGTCGAAGCAATCCCGCCATTAGGCACTTTGGTCACTCGATAGGTCGCGCCTGATAAAAGTAGATGACGCATAGGCCAGTTCCGCTGGCTGGCGGGCCTGCCGAAGGCATCCATGCTTGCACCTCTAAAAGTGAATCGCACGAACCCGGCATTCGCGATAACTGTCCGCCCTGGAACAAACTCGCTGGCGGCCCATTTCACCGTTGAATTCTGTTGAGAACAAATGTCAGAAAAATACCTGTCAGCCATTTTGCGCTGGCGGCAATATGCCGGGCCAGTGGACACGTGGAACACCGCAGCAGTGTCTACAATCTTGTTCGGTTGCCAACGCTGGATCGAAATCGAGGGTTCGACGGCGGATCAAGCTACCCGCGAACAAGTTTTGGCTATCCAGAGCGAGTTGGAGGCGTGGAAAGCTGAGTGGAATAGAGAGGGGCCAAAACCTGCGTCCTAGTCTAGGCGTTCGACAGTATGTACCCTTGCACCAGTGGAACCCGTCTAGCCTCTTCAGGATTATGGTGGTGATGCAGCGCGCGTCAACCGGACATGGCGGCAGGGGAAACAGTGCGATTTTTCCGGTCTCTCGCACTGGCCAACGAAACGGCAGACGAGTCCATACCCCGCCCGCGCTACATCACCCTAATATGCAAGGCACCAGTGGCGACCCACGGGTTAGCGTAGTGGTCCGTCGCGTTTGAACTCATCCCAGCCCTAGCAGTTTCGGGTTGGGGGACTCGCTGCAATTGCTGTCCGATTCAGCCGTCCTTGAGGCAGACGGGCGCGTATCTCTAGAAGAAGTCCTTTGGCTCGGACCGACGATCCAAGCGTCGCCGCCGACGGAAGCATCCATTCCTCAATCAGCTTGGCCGTTTCACTCTTTTTTGCGGAGATGACATAGGTCCACTATTAGGCGTGTCACTCGCGGCTTCAACAAGCACCGCAGTACCCCTGTTTTGAGCGACGCCAACGTTCCCAAGGCCCCATCCCCAACTCCTGCGCGACGTGAGGACCAACGCGCCGCGCCCAGCGGCCAAATGTGCCGAAAGGAGGTGCTCCGGATGCGTCCATTGCGGGAGGCCGAAATCCGATGTCTTGCGAAGCCCCCTCTTGACCCGTCAACGTAGCCGATGACACTTCACCTGTCCCAGTTTACTCCTGGTCGTTGTGGCGATCCTTAGTTTGAAGAACATTCTGGAAAGTTCGGAAAAAGGCATGATTTGCATTTCCGTCGCCGTTGTTTGCCAAGCGAAGGAGCCGAATGGGAAAGGCAATCGCATTGCGCTGGGCGGGATCCAACTGCTCGGTCGTGCGCGGGGCTTTTCAACGGGCGACCGTTTCGCAATGTTCTTCGACCCGCCTGGCGAACTCGAAGTTGTCGAAGGCATGCCCGAGGGCGGCAAGATCCAGCAACTCGAGGGCGTGCCCTCGGCCTTCACGCCCGACTATGCGCCTGAAGAAATGTATGAGATCGCGGCCAAGCTCTACCAAGCCTCGCGCTGACATGTCAGCGTCGGAAGCGTGCCCCGCCTCCGACGCGCTCGTCTAAACCATGTCCTCTGTCGCCATGCCATCGCGGCATATCGTGGAGCGCGTCATATATGCGCCATGGGATCACCACCGCCCCCATCGCAGCATGTTCTGCCCTTGATTTACCCTTGGAAAAGCAACCCGCGCCCGGTTCGCGGGTTTGGACCCACATCATTCCTGGAGGCTTCCATGTCTGACCAAGTCCAAGAACCAGAAGATTTCCCAATCCAGCCACAGACCCCACCGGGCCTAACCGGTCGAATGCGGCCCATCCCCGATCACGGCGAAGACAGCTATGTGGGCACCGGCAAGTTAATGGGCAAAGTCGCGCTCATTACCGGCGGTGACAGCGGCATTGGCAGGGCGGTCGCCATCGCGTTCGCCCGCGAGGGTGCCGACATCGTGCTGTCCTATCTCAACGAGGAGGACGACGCCCAGTCAACGGCAGCTCTTATTGAACTGGCTGGCCGCAAAGCCGTCGTCGTCCCAGGCGACATAACGAGCGAGCAGCACTGCCAGACACTCGTGCAAACTGCGGTACAGGAACTGGGCGGCCTAGACATCCTCGTCAACAATGCAGCGTTCCAGCGGACCTATGCAGATATCGCCGACATCACGGTAGAGGATTGGGACGCGACCATGAAAACAAACGTCTATGCACCGTTCTTCTTGGCAAAGGCCGCGTCCCCCCACCTCAAGTCGGGCAGCTGCATCATCAACACCACGTCCATCCAGTCGAAGTCGCCGTCACCCGAACTCCTGGCTTATGCGACAACTAAAGGTGCGATCTCGAACTTCACCGCCGGCTTGGCACAGATGCTTGGCAATAGAGGAATACGTGTCAACGCGGTCGCACCCGGACCAATCTGGACGCCGCTCATCCCCTCGACCATGTCCCCAGAGAAAGTGAGCACTTTCGGTCAAAATACACCGTTGGGAAGGGTGGGGCAGCCGGCAGAATTGGCGGGGGCTTATGTCTTGCTCGCTTCCAACGCCGGCAGCTACATGACTGGTTCAATTATCTCGGTCACCGGCGGCGAGCCCATGCTGTGACAGCCGTCTCTTACATTCCTTCGCGATAACGGACTGACTATCGCACTCCTGGCGGTATTCTTGTTCTGCCTGGGCGGAATGGTCGGGTCAGGCTGGATCGAAGAAAACCTGACCTTGCAATCCCACGGCGCACCTTCGAAAAGTCTCTTAAGCTACGTCTCCAGTCCGTCTTTCCAGTCGGCCCTCTTTGAAAATTGGGAGAGCGAATTTCTGCAGATGTCGGCCTATGTGATCATGACCGCCTTTCTGTTCCAGCGAGGTTCCTCTGAATCCAAAGATCCAGATGGGGGACAATGCCGAAGACGCTGATCCTGGCAAGCGGTTGGGCCCTGATGCCCCCTGGCCGGCAAGAGCCGGTGGAATACTGTCGGCAATTTACTCCAACTCCCTGGGGCTTGCCCTGCTGGTGGTGTTTTTCGCATCGTTCGTGATGCATTGGACCCAAAGCGCCGCCGCGTCCAACGCCGACGCTCTCCTGCACGGTTTGCCTACCCAAACCACGCTGCAGTATCTCGGTGATCCACAACTTTGGTTCGAGTCGTTTCAAAACTGGCAATCGGAATTTCTGTCCACGGCGGTCCTCGTGGTCATGTCCATCGTGCTTTGCCAGCGGGGGTCTCCCGAATCCAAGGCCGTGGCTGATCCGCACGCCAAAACTGGCCACTAAGGCACCGCACTTAAACTGCGGCCAGCCGCAATTCGCGGCCATACCAACGAGACAAATCGTCCAATCCCAACTGATTAGCGGAACAGGCAAGCGCGTTTGTCGTTGCCTGCCGACGACATGCACTCCAAATCAAGGTGACCACGTGCCTTTCATCATTATCCTCCGCTTTGTCTTCAGTCTCCTGTCATTGTGTATCTTGGGAGTGGCCGCCTACCTTTTATGGAATTGGTACCATGGCGACCTTGTCCGCCAATCCGATGGAGATTTGGTCCGTGTCCGAACGGATTGGTTTTTATGGCTTGGGGGCGCCCTGCTCTGCTTGTCTTTCCTCGGCCGCACTATCCTGGCCCCGTTTCTAGCAAAGAAGGACACTGATCCCACCGCGCCGATACGCAGCGCCGGGGTGACGGTCCCGGGCGCCACCGGCTCGCAACTTTATGTCGAGCGTCTTGGAGCCCCCGATGCTCCAGTGATCATTCTCACGCATGGTTGGGCCATGGACAGCACAATCTGGTTCTACGCGAAACGGGATCTGGCACGGCGATTTCAAGTGATTTGCTGGGACCTTCCCGGAATGGGAAAATCCAGGCCAGCCACCGCCTCAGCAATCGGGCTTTCCGAGTTCGCTCAGGACCTACGCAGCGTGATCGAACTCGCTGGCGATCGTAAGGTTGTCCTGGTCGGCCACAGCATCGGCGGGATGACCATCCAGACCCTGGCTCGCGATGAACCTGAATACTTCAATCGTCGGGTTGCCGGCACAGTTCTGGTGAACACCACTTACACCAACCCGCTCAAAACCATGATCCTAAGCGGCCTTGCTCAAGCGATCCGATGGCCCGTGCTGGAGCCTATCATGCGGCTGGGAATTCTGCTGCAACCGCTTGTCTGGCTCAGTGCTTGGCAAAGCTATCTCAGTGGTAGCGCCCATGTCGCGAACCGCATCGGTTTCGGGAAGTACGTCACTCATAGCCAGCTCAATCATACTACCTTGCTCTCCACGCGGAACTCGCCCGGCAATATCAACCGCGGCAATTTGGCAATGTTCCGTTGGGATGCGACCAATGCCATGGCGAAAATTACGACGCCGGTGCTCGTCCTGGCCGGCTCCATCGACATCGTAACCAAGCCGGAGGCCGGCCAGCGGATCGCACTAGACCATGCGGGCACAATCTACACCGCTATCGCCGGGGTCAACCATATGGGCTTTCTCGAACTGGCGCCTGTATACAATCGTGCCATTGAGGATTTTGCGGACTCGGTGCAGCCGGTCAAATTTTAAACTGCGCAATGATCTCCCCCTGTCGGAACGGTATAGTTCGGCGGGCGTTCCAGCTGGCTTGTTGATAGCAAAGTCACGTCGGTGCAGGCGATCCTGCCCATGGAGGCGTCATGGCCGACCCACTAGAGCGCACGACTTCCTTACCTGTCTTCGTTCGGGCGACGGACCGAGGAAACCCGCTTGTGACGGCCAGCATCATTATGGTGGCCGTGGTTATCCTCTACCTTGGCGCCGGTATCCTAGTTCCATTAGTTTTGGCGGTCCTGTTGGCCTTCGCGCTCGCTCCGCTGATCAGGCGACTTCGCCGGCTGCACATACCTCATATCCTTGCGGTCCTTCTGGCCGTGGCCCTCGCCGCCGCCGTACTGTCCACAATCGCGTATGTGGTAGCCAGCCAACTGATTAAATTGGCCTCGGATTTGCCAAGCTACCAATCCACCGTCACGGCTAAAACCCAAGCATTGCAGCACTCATTGGGTGGTGGCGCCTTTGTCGAGAGCCTTACGGGTGCTCTTGATCGTCTTAGTGGTCAATTCGCCGGAGCCGTGACGGCTGGTACCGCCCCGCCTATGCCGGTGACGATCACCAACGGGGGTGCCGGCCCACTTGGCATCGTGCAATCCGTCCTGGGGTCGGTATTGGGACCGTTGGCGACCGCTGCGATCGTCCTGGTGTTCTTGATCTTTCTGCTGCTCGAGCGTGAGGACTTGCGCGACCGCTTCCTTAAGCTGGTCAGCCGTGGCGATTTGCGGACCAGCACAAAGGTTATGAACGAGGCTGCGGCCCGCGTCAGTCGCTATCTCCTGGTGCAGTTCTGCGTCAACCTCAGCTACGGGACCATCTTCGGCATGGGCTTGTCGATTATTGGCGTTCCCAATGCTATTCTGTGGGGTCTGCTCGCGGCGATGTTTCGCTATATCCCGTTTGTCGGGACGATCATCGCCGCGTCCATTCCCTTTACGCTTGCCTTTGCCGTCGACCCGGGATGGTCGATGTTGTTGTCTTCAGTGGCCCTATATGTTGCGCTCGAGCTTGTCATCACCAATGCCATCGAGCCGCGGCTCTATGGCTCCAGCACGGGGTTGTCGGCAATTGCGGTACTTATTGCCGCCATGTTCTGGGCGACGATGTGGGGCCCGATCGGCCTTATTTTGTCCACGCCGATCACGGTTTGCCTCGTGGTGCTCGGACGCTACGTGCCCCAGTTGGCGTTCTTCGAAACGCTTCTCGGCAGTGAGCCGGTGCTAAGCCCTCCCGAGCGGTTTTATCAACGTCTGGTGGCAGGCAATGTCGAGGAGGCGATCGGGCTTGCCGACGAATTTATCGCCGTGCACGACGCTCCAGGTTTCTACGAAGCGATTGCCATGCCGGCGTTGCGGCTTGCGGAAACCGATCTTTCTCTGGACGTCGTCGATCTTTCACACCGTCGCAACGTCGTCGACAGCATGATGGCAGTGATAAACGACATCGACATTGATCAGGACCCTGAGGCAGCCTCATTGCCCCCCCGGGTCTTTTGTATCGGCGGGCGAACAGAATTGGACGAAGCCGCCGCACAAATCCTGTCGCGTCTCCTGCTGGCGGCTGGTCACCCCGCCAAGGCGCTTGCGCCATTGACGATACGACAGGAGAGTATCGGACAGCTGGCACTCGCCGGTATCGAGGTGGTCTGTCTGTGCTATGTCGGGGACAATCCGCGCAGCTATGCGCGCTTTGTGGCAAAGCGCCTGCTGCGTCAGCACCCCGAACTGGCTGTTATCGCGTGCGTTCTCGGTGATGGCCCCACGGCTAACCCGGAGCACGCCGACTGGGGCACCAAAGGGGTCGTCTATACCCTCAAGGACGCCGTCGCCTCTATTAGAAAGTCGCTTGAACCCGGTGTCCTTCCCAGCGGGAACACGGCGCTCGAGGAGCCGATCGACGAGGCCTCATTGGTGCGCTTGCGTCGCCTTGCGCAGTCTGATGGTCCGCTATCGGACATGCTAGGGGAGATCGCCAAGGCGAGCGGCATGCCTGTTGCAATCATGGAGATAGCTGATGCAGTCTCGCCGACGGCTGTCGTGCCCGCCGGCAGCGACCCGCGACGCGTCAGCGCTCCAAGCCAGCAGGTCTTCGAAACCAACAAGGCCGTTATTGTGCCCAATGTCGCGGTCGACCCGCTCTTTGGGAATGACCCTTACCTCCTCGAAAACGGCGTCCGGTTTTTCGCTGGGGTCCCGCTTCTCGGTCCCGATGGCGAAGCCATCGGTTCACTGGCCCTGCTTGACCACGAACCGCGCGAATTCACCGATGCGGATCGCGAACGGCTGGAGCTACAGGCGCTGAGGCTGATGGTGAAGTTAGGCCGCTCAGATAAGGTGCCGGATACCGCCAGCTTGGCTTAGCAATTTAGGCGAGGCGACGCGGTTCCCCCGCACCTGCATGAAGCCCTTCCAACGAAGGTAAGTGACGGCCCAGAACGCGCCTGATTGGCCTCCCCCCATGCTCGAGAGCTCCATGGGCACAACGTGTTGGAACGAGTTTTAATCCTCAGTTGTTTGAGTGCGGGAATGGAGATCTATCATGCAATTCCACCAGTTGGCCGACGTCCACACCAAGTTGCCCCACAATCAGGAAGGCGAGATCGACGCGACCTTCCTGATGATCATTGACCACTTGCCACTCAAAGACACTGCCGACGGGTACAAGAATTTCCACCACAACCAAAACGGGTGGACCAAGTTCGGGCTCGATTCATTCTGACGAGGTGAAAACTGCGAACTCCAATTGAATGGTGCGTCCCCACGGCGCGCCATGCAAACCCTTGGGCCTAGGAGGCTCAAGCCATTGTTATAACACGTCAATTTTCCGGAACTCCCAGCGTTAGTCTGCATTGTGGCATCACACGGCGCTTGTGCGCCCTTGTGATCCAGAGGAGGCGCAAATGAGCGACCAAGGTTCAAACGAAAGCGGTGCCGCCCGTCCCGGCGGTAGTCTCGGTTCAGGGCTTATCCCCGCCGAACTTCAGCAAAAGGCGCAAAACGAATTCGGTGCCGCCAAGGAGACGTTGCAAGACAATCTGGATGCAGTTCGCCAGCATGCAGGCGAGGACGTGCAGAGCCTTAAGGAAGAGGCTAAAAGCCAGATTGGGGCCGCCACCGAAAAAGCCAAGGGGTTTGCCGGCGAGCAGAAGGACATGGCCGCCACCCAGTTGAGTGGCATCGCTAGCGCCATAACCAAAGTAGCCGACGAACTATCACAAACCGACCAGGGCATCGTAGCCGGATATGCCCGCGACCTCGCTGCCGGTGTCGGCAAGTTCGCCGATACCGTGCAGAACAAGGATGTCGATGATTTAATGGGGATGGCGCAGGACTTCGGCCGCAAGCAACCGGTCGCCTTCCTCGGTGCCGCTGCCCTGGCTGGCTTCGTCGCCAGCCGGTTCGCTCTGGCCTCGGCGCATCGTCGCGACACCGCTAAAGATCCGGCCACTACCCCTGCCAACACTGGAGGCAACAATGTCCAGCAGTAACGAAGCACGTCCGCTGTCCGAGTTGATTGGGGGCCTGGCGACCGACATCTCCAATCTGTTCCGAAAGGAAGTCCAACTCGCCAAGGCCGAAGCCTCCGAGAAATTTTCTCAAACTTTGGGCGGTGTGGAGCTGCTGCTCGCCGGCGCCGTGCTGGCGCTCGGTGCTCTCGGTGTCATCCTTACCGCCATAGTTGCGGGCCTGGGCGCCTTCTTCATGGCCCAGGGCATGGGTGAGGCCGGCGCCAATGCTCTTTCGGCGCTAATCGTCGCCGTCGTCGTCGGAATCATCGCGTGGGTTCTGATCTCGCGTGGCCTGGCCGCGCTCAAAGGCGGCAATCTGACATTGAATCGTACTGCCAGCTCGCTCGGGCGCGATGCTGACGTCGTCAAGGAGAGACTGTGATGGCTTACGACAACGAACATAAAACCGCGGCAGAGCTTGAGCGCGAAATCCAGGCACAGCGCAGCCAGGTCGAGAGTAGGATCGACGAAATCCAGGAGCGCTTGTCGCCGGGCCAGCTCGTCGACGAACTTCTATCTTACGGCAAAAATCATGGCGGCGGTGACTTCGTCGCCAATCTTGGCCGCTCGGCCACGAGCAATCCCCTACCGATCGCCTTGGTGGGTATAGGGCTTGCGTGGTTGATGGCCAAACCAGGCAGCGATGCCAAAACCAGTATCGGAAAAGGTGACCAGGCCTGGAACGACAGCATCAATGCGCGCCGCGGATATAACGCTCGCAGCGATTACGACGATACTTATCCAGTGACCACCATTAACGGCTCCAGCCTGCAACGCCTGGGCCGAGTTAGCGATCATGGTCACAGCTATAGTGAGTTTGCCGACGATGCCGGGAAGAAGTTCCGCGCCCTGACCGACGAAACCGGCAAGCGCGCCGGCCATTTTGTCGATGAGGCTGGAAACACCTTCAGCGGCTTCACCGACAGCGCCGGCGAACAGGTCAAGAATTTCCGCGACGAAGCCGGGAATCTCCTCGACGAGGCTACTGGGTGGGCGGCGCATAACTGGCAGAAGGTACAAGAAAAGCTGCACGATGCTCGCGACGCTGTGGGCTCGGGTCGCGACCAGGCTGGCCTGCAGGCTGATCAGCTCACGCAAACCGTATTGACCCAATTCCGCGATCAGCCGCTGGTCGGCGGCGCCTTGGCCTTCGCGATTGGCGCGGCTTTAGGCTCGGCTTTGCCCCATACTCCGCAAGAAGACGCGCTGATGGGGGAAGCCGCGGACGCCGTTAAGGCTAAGGCGGGCACGCAGGCAGCGGACCTCTATGCCCAAGGCAAGGAGCAGGTCGCCGATCTCTATGACAAGGCCTCGGAAAAAGCCGGCGACCTTTACCATGAGGCCAAAGACGGCCTGGTGAGCGCCGTCGATGACAACACCGAGGGCGGTGGCACTGGCCCAAGTGGTTTCACCCAATAGATTGTGCTGGGGAGGATGGTTCGCCATCCTCCCTCTTTGGGGGCGAGCATGAGCGAGACTACATCCCACTCCTATGCCCGGCAGCTAGGCCGCGGGCGCGAAGCCAAGTCTCCCAACGATATACCGGCCAAAGGCTGGAAGGATATCCTGTGGCGACTCTATCGCTCAATCGCTCAAGATCGAGTGATGCTTACGGCGGCAGGTGTGACCTATTATTTAATGCTGGCTCTGGTGCCGACCCTGACGGCGTTCGTCTCCATCTACGGGCTATTCAACAACCGCGCCACGGTGCTCGACCAAGTCGATGTGCTCGTGGGCATCGTCCCAAGCGGCGGGCTAGATATTATCCGTGATCAGCTGACCCGTATCACCAGCGAGAGCGACGGAACGCTCAGCCTCACGCTTTTCTTCTCCCTCGCACTCGCGCTGTGGAGTGCCAGCGCCGGGGTCAAGGCCATGTTTGAGGGGATGAATATCGCCTATCACGAAGATGAAAAGCGGTCCTTCATCCACTACAATCTCCTGGCTTTGGCCTTCACGCTAGGCGGGGCCCTGGCAGCCGTACTGGTTGTAGCCGTCATTCTCATAATGCCGGCAGTGCTGCCGTTACTGCCTGGCAGCAAGGGACTGGAATGGACAATCCGCATAGCGGGATATCTTGCCATGCTGTTCGTAGTAGTGGCCGGCATCGGCGCGCTCTATCGCTGGGGACCGAGCCGGGAAGACGCCCGCTGGCGCTGGATAACCCCCGGAACCGGCCTTGCCGTAGTCGCAACCGGCGTGACCTCGGTGTTGTTCTCCTGGTATGTCGGCAATTTCACCGATTACAATGCCACCTATGGATCGCTGGGCGCCCTGATTGGCCTGCTCACTTGGTTGTGGCTCACGGCGACCACCGTTATCTTCGGCGCCGAGCTAAATTCGGAGATCGAGCACCAGACCGCAAAAGACTCGACCACCGGTTCCGAACTACCGCTCGGGGAGCGGGGAGCTCATATGGCAGATACGGTCGGCAGGGCCTGGCCACCAGCGCGGGATAAGTTAGAGGCTGCCCCCCAGACGATGCAGCGCGAGCATCTCTCTTGGAAAACAATCGCAATTCTTGCCCCTATCGCCCTAGCTGTGGGGCTTGCCGCACGCCGCAGCCGCCGGCGGCAGTCATAGGCCCTCAAGCGTCATGTTCCGCTTCGAGGCTCGAGACCAGTTGGAAGGCTTCGCTCTCGTTGAGCTCGGCGTTCCGTATATTTCTCAACGGCTCGCGGCTGGCATCGTGGAGCCTTCCCCACTGGGAGTCCCATAGCTCGCCGCTCTGCACACCACGCCGATTTCCGTAAAGCCATAAGCTCAAGTGCTGCTTGAGCGGCGGCAAACGCCTCTGGCACGCCGAGATGCTGCTGCTCACCGGCTTCCACGCCGGTCTTTCCGTCCCACCACAACGCGGCTCGCGTCTGCCCATTTTCCCGCTCAAAGCCAACCGTCACCCCGTTGGGCACCTCAGCTTCGATGCTCACCCGTCGGTAACTCCCCTGCATGTCCGTCAATTTTAGACCTCCATGACAGGCCAACGAAAGGGAAGCCGCACTCCGAGAGTTTGACCGTCAGCGTGTATTGCTGATCGATGGCCTCGAGACTACGGGCTGCATGTCGAGATGATCTCTCCAGCGCATGATCGCCAAAGCGAGTTGATGGTCGGTTTCTTGGTATCCGTCCCCTCGTACCGCTGTTGTTGACCTCGCGCCTCCCAACCCAAGGTGCCTAAGACGACGCGTCAGAACTGTCATTGAGCAACAACCATCAGTTTTAGCTTCTTTGGCGGAGGTCTCTTTTCGAACGAGGGCAGTCCTTTGGGCCATTCCAAGTCAAGATCCAGGCGCTTCTCGATTGCTATGACATGTGGATCGCGCAGGATCGCCTTCCCGAGAGCCACATTTCCTTCTGTTGAAACGTGCTCGACCTCCATATATCCGTGCGCCCACAAAGCGGCGTGGAGTTCGCGCAATGGTCTTGGGTCGAAGAAGACAAATGGGGCGTCCTCGCTGAGTTTGCTCTGGATCCCATTACGGTTAAGGGTAGCCTGATACCAGCTCATGCAATGTTCCTCTCGGTTGTACCCGACTACTCATAAGGCCAAGAGACATTTCATCTCATTTCGAGACTGAGCCCGGCGGTGGCTAGGCCCGCTCCATGGCACTAATGGACTTTCTTGTCCTGTCCGGGGGCTGTGTCGGTTTCGTGTCCCTGGTCCTGAGCGTCGGCAGCTTTCTTGACCTGTCCTGGAGCAAAGTCCTTCGCATCGCCATCCTGCTGCCCAGGGGCGGCGTCCTTAGCATCACCCACTTGCTGCCCAGGAGCAAATTCACGGGCGCTGTTACTATTTCCGCCCTCACCGATCTCGTCTTCGATGGCGGCCACCAGATCAGTGTTAATGATGGTGGCAACGCAGGCCTTGGCGATCGAGCCGAGATCGACACCGCAGATGTCAGAGGCGAGTTCCGCCGGCAGACGGACACTGGCCGGGAGGTCATTGACGTCGATGGTGAGTTCAGCGGCGAGGTCTGCCGAGATCTGGGACAGGTCAACCGCGACCGTCGCTCTCTGGCCAAATGCGGCGGTGGATAGGGCCAAGGTGGCGGCAAAGGTGATAACTGATAGTTTGCGCATGTCATTTCTCCTTCTTGAGCCTCAGAACGAAATGATATGCCGCCTGTTCCATCAAGTCATTGAAATAACACATTAAAATAAGATAACATCGACGTTCAGCGCGCCGTAAGCCTGGTCCCAACGCTGATGACTCTAGCGAACAATAGACCCAAATAGCTAGCGCCCCAGACCAACGTCGCTCTCTCGGCTTCTTCAGCTGTAACAGATTGCCAGCAGCCTTGACCTCCAAACGAACGATGGGCAGTCTTAAATCCCACAAAACGGGCCCGATCTGCCGATGAACGTCGTTGCACCTGCTAGAGCTTGAGGTCAACGGCCCGGCTCACGGGCGCCGTTGCCGAAGCCCGAGGGGCACAACAAGAGACACCGTACAGCATAGTAGTGACCGTGTATTGCTGGTCGAAGGCCTCGAAGGTGCCTGTCTGAATTGAGATGATCTCTTCAGCGGGGTTCTGGTCGGACATCGGCAAATTCCAATGCGAATACAAACGGATTGCGAAGAGTCGGCAATCCGCGTGCAGCAATTCTTCGATCAACGGAACTCCCGCATGACTAGACACCCTAGACAAGTGCCGTGTTGGTGGACGCTCGCACGGCAACTCTTCCCTGACCTCCGCCCCAGAGGTCGGGGCCCATTAACTTAACAACGAACAGGCCACTCCGGGCAGGACGCAGGAGAGCGGCCTGTACCCCAGCGTCAGGGGCTTGGCACAAGGGTGCCCGAATCTGATCGGTTCTGCACTTGGCTGCCCGAGGCATTGCTGACCATCCCCATGCAGCGCCATGGTAGTCAGCGCTCCGTTCTGAAGTGCAGACGGCAATTCAGTCGAGCCGGGAAAAGCTGTCTTCTATTCGGCTGACGATTGGGTCGAAGCGCATCTTGTCGACGCGCTCGTAACTGACCTCGAAAGCCGAGAATGCCTTCCGGTCACGAGACAACAGGACCTTCGTATAAAAGATGAGGGGCTCCTGATCCGGCTCCGGCTCATAGAGTCCCGACAGCACGAACCAGCTTTCCCCGGCCGCTTGGTATGTAACGCTGCGGACTTGTTCACCTGACGATAGTCGATCGGCGAACCCGTGTAGAGTCAGCCCCGCGGCGTCGCCTCCATAGATATTGATCTGACCAGTGCCGCCCACTTCCATTAGGGTGATGCCCCTCTCCCCCTCGCTTGAGACCGGCTGGAAGAGGCCATAGGGCAACTCAGCAGAAAATCCGACGGTTTCATCGGTATACCGGCTCCAAGTTACCTCTTGCGCGCCGGAGGGTCGGGCGCCGGCGATGAGGGCGGCTATCAATATAGCTTGACGTAGCGAGATAATCATTTCGAACCTCCACATGATGCTCTGCAACGTTCGTGTACTTCGTTCGATCCCGGTGGTCGTCACGGTGTTCGGATGACCTCGTGTCTGGCAAACAGTCGCCAATGCCCCATGAAGAATCGGTCATCCATCGGCGGCCCGGTTCAAGCGCGAGCAGGAATTCCGTGACGAGGCAGGGCAGTTTCAGAGGAGCAAGCGAGGCGTCCAGGCTGCCAGGGCAGCGTTCCCGAGTTCTCGGCGTCGCTGGAGGCCGCGGTGGCAGCCCTGAAACCGTCGGTCCCCCTGATCGATTTCCACTAGTCGCAAGGCTACCGGATCGTTCAGGGCCTCTATCCGACGATCATGATCGCGAACTTCCGCACGTGTTACGCGAACGCCCTCGACGAAGCCGAGATGGAAATCAACTTCTATAAGGGCTTTCCCGACATTCCCGGCTACCGAGGCTCGATCAGCGAGGCCAGCACGCTTAAAAGCATGAAGCTGGAGTATCAGCTCGTCGGGCCCGGCAGGATGGCCTGCGTCAAGGCCGACGCCAAGGACCTCGAATTCACCCCGACGCAGCTTGTCGAGGTGGCGTTAAAGTTCTATTTGGACGTGGCAGAAAAGCAGAAGGCCTAGAGGCCGCAGCCGATTCTTAATCGGCGAAGCCGAAACAGGTGGCCGCTTTAGGCCCGGGTCGGGCGTCTGCCCATTTGGACGCCGATCGTCCGCTATCGATAGACGACCACCAAAGCTGTGGTACGCAGGCGGCCCCATTTCAGCCGTTTGGCCCTAGGCACCGGGGGAAGTCCGCTATCGTCGTCATGTCACCCAAACTTGTCGGTCCGCTAACGGCCCCTTCTCTGCCCCTCTAACTGCCTTGCCCTGCCTTGCACTGCCCGGCCCGATGGTCTGCAATGGTGGAAAATGGACGGGCCGCTCTCAGAGGCTCGGTAAAGCGTACGCTAGTGGCGTGGCCGCAACGCGGCCGACAGTGGACTGACCGCTTCCGGTGCCTGCGACCCGAATAGGCTGCGACAGTCCCCATGTCCTCTTAGCGCTGACTTACCATCATGACAAGCGGCTGACAACGGCTGTTATCGTAATTTAATTAATTAGATCAAGATGTTATGGAACGCCGTGGCCGCAATGACGTTTTTTCATCCAGCGCCTTCGCAGCAGCCGAACGGTCGTCGTTTCGGTACCCTGCAGGAGAGGAGAAGAGAGATGAAAGCGATTATCTGCGCGGCCGTGGCCGCTGCTTGTTTCTTGGGTGTATCGAGCCAGTCCATGGCTCAAAGCAACAACGCCAAAGGGAGTGCTCCGGGACAGGATCGCGCCTGCCTCGTGACAACCGGCACGCCTGGTGTCTTCAACGATACGGATATCGTTGATTCCAAGTGGCTGCCTCGGAAGGCTGCCCAGGCCCAGGCTGCCAAAGACCCAAACACCATGATGGTCGATGACTATGCAGACGACCCGCTGGTGGGCGAAGGCAAGGACTACGCTACGGGCGAAGAGCTCTGCAACGAGCACTTCAACAACTGACGAGACGGGCGAAGCCCGCCTGTGTGGCGCGCGCTTCTTGTGGAGCGGACGCCTTCTCGCTTGACTTGGCTCCCGAGCGCTATGGAGACCCCAGACACGCAACGCCAGTTCCACGCGGTGACGCCGCCAGCGCTGGCCTAGAACCGAAATGGTCCGTCGCTGGTGGTGTACGCAACCCGCCGACCCGCGATGAAAGGAAACTCCAATGCGCGCGCTAATATTGCTTGTTCCTGTACTTCTAGCCGTCGCCACGCCGGCTTCCGCACATCACAAGCCGGGTCACCATATACCGCCGGGCCAGTTGAAGAAGATCTACGAACCCACAGTCGCCATTCCGGTCGACGTTGAGTATGTCTGCCTCGTTACCACCGCGAACCGGGGAGACCCTTATGCTCGCGTCACGCGGACAGAATGGTTGTCGAAGGCGGATGCCCAACAGCTGGCGGATATGGGCGACAGCTTCATTATCTATCATCCAAGCGTGAACGACGAATTCGGCTGCCTCAATTTCTAATCGGCAGGTGCTAGCGCCCTCGATTACCGGCCGTTCCAGATGCTCAGATCCACCCTTTTCGGACCAACCATTGGCTTCGCGGACCGACAGCTTTTCGGAAATTTAGATCGATGCGTAAATGACCGAAATGGTGTGCCATTCCGGTCATCCGAAGCTAGCTCGCGGCTACCTAAAAGGCGCCATTCGTAGTCACTGAACGATGCCGCTTTGTGTCCATATCAGTCGTGTGACGGCCCATGCTCAGCTTGAGACCGGGCCTTAAGGTGAAAACGCGGAAGGCTAGATATTCGTGGGCGCTGAGGTGGTCCCCCTGCGAGGCGGGCAGCTCGACGGGTAAACTGGCGCTGCCGTTTAACCAGGTGATATTGCTCTTGGTCTGCGACTTTAGCGCTGGCGCCGAGCGTTGGTCTTGCGTAAGTGCCAGATGGCGGTAACAGGCTCTACTTCTGCGAAATGCCGGGGCGCGGGCGCCCCGGCTCAAACTCACCAGTGCTACTTTGCAGCGGCCCAACTCTTGACCAGCTCGTCATAGTTGACGGTGATGCCCTGCTCTTTTTCATTGGCGATGGCCAACTGGGGAGCCAGGTTACCGGCTGCTACAGCGTCTGCATTCCAGTAGGCCAGGTCGTGTTCCTCGGCAAGCTTGGGTCCGATATCGCCCTGCACGCCTGCGCGCTCAAGACGTTCCAGCACCTTTTCCTGCTCGGCACAGAGAGAGTCCATGGCTTCCTGCGGTGTCTTCGCGCCAGCGGCCGCATCACCGATTGCCTGCCACCAGAGCTGAGCCAGCTTGGGGTAATCAGGAACGTTGGTGCCAGTCGGCGACCACTGCAGGCGCGCGGGTGAACGATAGAACTCGACCAGACCGCCCAGCTTGGGGGCGCGTTCGGTGAAGCTCGGATCATCGAGCGTCGACTGACGCACGAAGCTGATAGCCTCATGGCTCTTCTTCAGGTCGACGGTCTTGGAGACGACGAACTGGGCATAGAGCCAGGCGGCTTTGGCACGCTCATCGGGGGTAGACTTCAGGATGGTCCACGAACCCACATCCTGGTAGCCCAGCTTCATGCCGTCCTGCCAGTAGACGCCGTGTGGAGAGGGCGCCATGCGCCATTTCGGCGTGCCATCTTCGTTCATCACCGAAGTGCCGGCCTTCAGCATGTCGGCGGTGAACACGGTGTACCAGAAGATCTGCTGGGCAACTTCGCCCTGGGCCGGAACCGGACCAGCTTCACCAAAGGTCATGCCCTGGGCAGCGGGTGGCGCGTAGGCTTTGAGCCAATCGAGATATTTAGTGATCGAATAGACCGCTGCGGGTCCATTGGTGTCGCCGCCCCGGGCGACACAAGAGCCAACCGGGCGGCTGTTTTCGTCAACCTTAATGCCCCACTCGTCGACCGGTAGGCCGTTCGGAATGCCCTTGTCGCCATTTCCGGCCATCGAGAGCCAGGCATCGGTGAAACGCCAGCCGAGCGAGGGATCCTTTTTGCCGTAGTCCATATGGCCATAGACTGGCTTACCGTCGATGACTCGGCCGGTGAAGAACTCGGCGATGTCTTCGTAAGCGCTCCAGTTGACCGGGACGCCCAGGTCATAGCCGTACTTGGCCTTGAAATCGGCCTGGTTGGTCGGATCGGCGAACCAGTCGGCGCGGAACCAGTAGAGGTTGGCGAATTGCTGGTCTGGAAGCTGGTAGAGATTGCCATCGGGCGCCGTGGTGAACGAGGTGCCGATGAAATCGGGCAGGTCGAGCATCGGATCGGTGACGTCCTTGCCGGCATTGGCCATCCAGTCGGTCAGGTTGCGGGCCTGCTGGTAGCGCCAATGAGTACCGATAAGGTCGCTATCGTTGACATAGGCGTCATAGATATTTTCGCCCGATTGCATCTGGGTCTGCAGCTTTCCACCACGTCGCCTTCGCCGATCAGATCGTGTGTCACCTTGATGCCAGTTATGGCCTCGAAGGCTGCGGCCAGCACCTTGGACTCATAGGTGTGAGCCGTGATGGTTTCGGATACGACCTTGATTTCCATGCCGGCGAACGGCTTGGCCGCGTCCTGGAACCACTTCATTTCGGTTTCCTGATCGGCACGGCTAAGCACCGACAGGCCATTGATTTCGTTGTCGAGGAACGTGGTGATCCCCTCGGCGCTCTGGGCCCATGCGGGGGCCGCAGACAGCAGCAAGACAAGTGCCGCTGTGGATGTTAGTAGCTTGCTTCGCATGCTTTATCCTCCCTTGGATTGGTATGCCGAGGAGCGGTGGCTTGCCGGCGCCCGCTCCTCGCTTTCGTCTGCCCTAGACAAACCGGAACACGCACACTGCGTAGACCAGCGATAGGGCCAGTGCCCACCACAGCTGCGGCCCGACGAGCCCCAACCATGCCAGATTGATGAATCCGCTGCCGAGCAGCGAGATGAACAGGCGATCCCCACGCGTGGTTTCGAAGCGCAGGATGCCGTGGCGAGGATTGCCGCCCGGCGAAAAATATTCCCAGACCGCCATGCCGATCAGCAAGACGACGATGGTTCCGAAGAACAGTGCCGTCGGCAGCGTCCAGGCCATCCATGAAAAGTTCATCGCAGGCTCCTCAGACGCGGCCCAGGGCGAAGCCCTTGGCGATGTAGTTGCGGACGAAATAGATCACGAGGGCGCCCGGGATGATGGTCAGTGCACCGGCGGCCGCCAGCACGCCCCAATCCATGCCGGAAGCCGAGACGGTGCGGGTCATGATGGCCGCGATCGGCTTGGCGTCGGTGGTGGTCAGGGTGCGCGCGATCAGCAGTTCGACCCAAGAGAACATGAAGCAGAAAAAGCAGGCTACCCCGATGCCCGAGGCAATCAGAGGCATGAAGATGCGCAGGAAAAAGCGCGGGAACGAATAGCCGTCGATATAGGCGGTTTCGTCGATCTCTTTAGGCACGCCGCTCATGAAGCCTTCGAGGATCCATACCGCCAGGGGGACGTTGAACAGGCAATGGGCCAGAGCCACGGCGATATGCGTGTCGATCAGCCCGAAGGCTGAATAGAGCTGGAAGAACGGCAGCACGAACACTGCCGGCGGGGCCATGCGGTTGGTCAGGAGCCAGAAGAACAGGTGCTTATCGCCGAGGAACCGGTAGCGCGAGAAAGCGTAGGCAGCCGGTAGGGCGGCAGCAACCGAGATTGCGGTGTTCATCACCACATAGATAATTGAGTTGATGTAGCCTTTGTACCAGCTCGGGTCGGTGAAGATCACCTGATAATTGTGCAGGGTGAAATCGCGCGGAAACAGCGTGAACGCCGAGGTGATCTCGGTATTGGTCTTGAAGCTCATGTTAACGAGCCAGTAGATCGGCATGAGCAGGAACATGATATAGATCGTCGGCACGATCCAGGCGGCGCGGGGCGCTGTGCGGCGGCGGGAGCGGCGCAATGCCTTGGCTTGGGCGGCATCCTGCGGCGAGGCCGCATCGGCGCGCGTGCTGGCGGCGAGGGTATCGGTCACGCTCAGCTCTCCTGTCCGTAATTGGTCATCACGGTGTAGAACACCCAGCTGAGCAGCAGCACGATGAGGAAATAGACCAGCGACATAGCCGCGGCCGGGCCGACGTCAAACTGCCCCACGGCCATCTTGACCAGGTCGATGGACAGGAAGGTGGTCTCATTGCCGGGACCGCCGCCGGTGACGACGAAGGGCTCGGTATAGATCATGAAGCTATCCATGAAGCGCAGCAGCACGGCAATCAGCAGCACGCGATGCATCTTGGGCAGCTGGATGTAGCGGAACACGCTCCAGCGCGAGGCGCCGTCGATCTTGGCCGCCTGGTAGTAGGCGTCGGGGATCGAGACCAGTCCGGCATAGCACAGCAGCACGACCAGCGAGGTCCAGTGCCAGATATCCATGACGATGATGGTGATCCAGGCATCGATCGGGTCCTGCACGTAGTTGTAGTCGATGCCGATGGCTTCGAGCGTGTGGCCGAGCAGGCCGATATCGACGCGCCCGAACACCTGCCAGATCATGCCGACGACGTTCCACGGGATCAGCAGCGGCAGGGCCATCAGCACCAGGCACACCGGCACGCCCCAGCCCACCTTGGGCATATTGAGGGCGATGAAGATGCCGAGCGGCACCTGAATGGCGAGGATGATGCCGGAGAATACGAGGTTGCGCGCCAGTGCCGCCCAGAAGCGCGGCGAGTGCAGCAATTCGTCGAACCAATCGATGCCGACCCAGAAGAAGACGTTGTTGCCGAAGGTATCCTGCACCGAATAGTTGACCACCGTCATAAGCGGAATGATGGCCGAGAAGGCCACCAGCAGCAGCACCGGCAGCACCAGAAACCAGGCCTTGTTGTTCCAGGTTCTTTCCATCAGGCCACGAGCTCCTGGCGCCAGCTATCGGCGTAGATGTTGATGCCCTTGGGATCGAAGGTGACGCGCGGTTCGGCAGGAATTTCGCCGTGCTCGGAAACGATGGCCGCAAACTCGTGCCCTTCGAGGGTCGCCCGCACGATCTTGTGGCGCCCGATGTCTTCGATGGCGCGGATGGTGACCGGCAGGCCTTCGCCGCCGAGGCGGACATATTCGGGACGAACGCCCAGTTCGGTCCTGGCATCGGTCGGCTTGAGCGAGCCGGGCAAAGCCACGGTCTGCGCGCCGAGCTTTGCCGTCGAGCCGTCTAGCGCCACGGGGAACACGTTCATGCCGGGAGAGCCGATGAAATAGCCCACGAAGGTATGGCTGGGCCGCTCGAATAGTTCGCTGGGGGTGCCGATCTGCACGATCTCGCCCTCGTACATTACGACGACGGTATCGGCGAAGGTCAGCGCCTCGGTCTGGTCGTGGGTGACATACACCATGGTGTAGCCGAAACGCTTGTGCAGGGCCTTGAGTTGGCTGCGCAGCACCCATTTCATGTGCGGGTCGATGACCGTCAGCGGCTCGTCGAACAGGATGGCGTTGACGTCGGACCGCACCAGGCCCCGGCCGAGCGAAATCTTCTGCTTCTGGTCGGCGGTCAGGCCGCGCGCCTTCTTGTTGGCACGATCGCCGAGGTCGATCATCTCCAGCGTCTCCTTGACGCGGCGATCGACATCGGCCGGCGAAAAGCCGCGATTGCGCAGCGGGAAAGCCAGATTGTCGTAGACCGTCATGGTGTCGTAGACCACCGGGAACTGGAACACCTGGGCGATGTTGCGCTGCTCGGGCGTGAGGGCAGTGACATCCTTGCCATCGAACAGCAGGCTGCCGCGCGAGGGGTGCAGCAGGCCCGAAATGATGTTGAGCAGGCTGGTCTTGCCGCAGCCCGACGGGCCAAGCAGCGCGTAGGCGCCGCCATCCTCGAAGCTTTGATGGACTTCCTTCAGTGCGAAATCGGCATCCCTGGTCGGATTGCGCAGATAGGAGTGGCGAATGTGGTCGAGATCGATACGAGCCATGATCGCTCCTATGCCGCCAGTTTGCGTTGGGTGGTGACGGAACGGCCTTGGCCGTCGAATACCAAGAGGACACGCGGATCGAGGAAGACCTCGATTTCTTCGTCGGTCTCGAATTGCTTGATGCCCGGTGTCAGCATGACCCAGCGCGCATCGGCATAGCGCAAATGCACGAAGCTTTCGGAGCCGGTGATCTCCATCGCCATCACTTTGGCCTTGATCGCGACCGGCGCCGCGCCCGCGGGGCTCAGCGACAGATGATGGGGCTGGAAGCCGATGGTGTAGGCGCTCTCGCCGATTTCCCCCAGATGAGCAGGCACCGGGAATGCAATGCCACCATCGAGCACGAACCTGTCTCCGGCCTTACGCATGACGACGGTGTTGAGCGGTGGATCGGAGAAGGTCTGGGCGGTTATCAGATCATTGGGCTGGCGGAATACTTCGATGGTCTTGCCAAACTGGGTTACGCGGCCCTGCGATAGCGTAGCGGTATTGCCGCCCAGCAGAAGGGCCTCGGATGGCTCGGTGGTGGCGTAAACAAAGATGGTACCGGCTTCGGCGAAGATGCGGGGCAATTCGGCCCGCAATTCCTCGCGCAGCTTGTAGTCGAGATTGGCCAGCGGCTCGTCGAGCAACACGAGGCCCGCATTCTTGACGATGGCGCGCGCCAGCGCGCACCGCTGCTGCTGGCCGCCCGAGAGATTGAGCGGTGTGCGCTCAAGGTAGGGCGTCAATTTCATCAATGCGGCAGCGCGCTGCACCGCCTCGTCGATGGCTTTGCGATTGGCCCCGGCGACGCGCATCGGCGAGGCAATGTTCTCGTACACCGTCATGGTCGGATAGTTGATGAACTGCTGGAACACCATGGCGATGTCGCGCTTCTGTGGCGCCACGCCGGTGACGTCGACGCCATCGAAATGCAGGGTACCGCTATTGGGTTTGTCGAGGCCGGCCATCAGCCGCATCAGGCTGGTCTTGCCCGACAGGGTGGGTCCAAGCAGCACGTTGAGTGTGCCGCGCTCGAGCTTGAGTGAGACGTCCGAAATATGGGTTTCGGCGCCGGCGATCTTGGTGATGTTCCTGAGCTCAAGCAAGTTTCTGCTCCTTGCCGATTGATGAGGGGACCGCGTGTTGAGCGGCCAAGAACGCGTCGAGATCGGCGACCCTGATGGCTTGGCCGAGCAGGCCGCGCTTGGTGCGGCGCCAGAGAATATCGTCGCTGGTCACTGCCCATTCGTGGTCGATGAGGTAGCGAACTTCGGCTTCGTAGAGATCGGCGCCGAAATGGCGGCCCAGATCGGCATAGCCCTGAGCCGCACCCAACACGACAACCGCGCGTGTGCCATAGAGGCGGACCAACCGGGTTGCATAGGCAGTGTCAAGAAACGGGTATCTGGACTTGAGCGCCGCAACGGCAGCCGCAAATCCGGTGGCCGGAAAATCGCCGCCAGGCAATCTGGCAGTGCGGGTCCAGGCCGGCCCCTTTGCACCGATCAGCGCTTCAACCTTTTGCAGAGCCGTCTCGGCCAAGCGGCGGAAGGTGGTCAACTTGCCACCGATCACATTGATGAGCGGCGCGGCGCCTTCGCTTGCGACGGTCTTGAGCACGTAGTCTCGCGTGGCTTCTTGCGCCTTGCTGGCGCCATCGGCATACAGTGGCCGGACACCGGAATAGCTCCAGACGATATCGCTGTGAGTCACCGGCTTGGCGAAATATTCGCTCGCCGCCTTGGTCAAATAATCGATCTCGCCATTGCTGATCCGAACATCGCGTGGGTCACCCGCATAGTCCTGGTCGGTGGTGCCGATCAGGGTGAAGTCGGTCTCGTAGGGGATGGCGAAGATGATGCGGCCATCGGAATTCTGAAACATGTAGCAACGATCATGCGCATAGAGCTTGCGCACGACGATATGGCTACCCTGCACCAGCCGGACATTACCAGCGCTGTTCTGACCCAGCATCTGGGACAATACCTGATCGACCCAGGGGCCCGACGCATTGATCAGCAGGCGAGCCTCGACCACTTGCGTGGCTCCAGTCAGCATGTCGCGCGTGGTGATTGCCCATATGCCGTCGTGCTGCCGGGCTGAAACCACGGCTGTGCGAGTGCGGATCGTGGCGCCCCGATCGGCGGCGTCACGGGCGGCAAGCACCACCATGCGCGCGTCGTTTACCCAGCAATCAGAATATTCAAACGCCTTGTCGTAAAGCGGTTGCAGCGGCTCGCCGGCCGGATCGGTGCCCATATCCAGGGTTCTGGTGGCGGGCAGAAGTTTACGACCACCCAGGTGGTCATAGATAAACAGGCCGAGCCGCAGCAGCCATTCTGGGCGCAGACCCTTGTGGTAAGGCAGCACAAGCCGCAATGGCCAGATGATGTGCGGCGCTGCAGCCCACAGCACTTCCCGCTCCGCGAGCGCTTCACGCACGAGGCGAAATTCATAGTGCTCGAGGTAGCGCAAGCCGCCATGGATAAGCTTGGTGGCTGCCGACGAAGTGCCCGATGCCAGGTCGTTCATCTCGGCGAGAAAGACGTCATAGCCCCGGCCGGCGGCGTCGCGGGCTATGCCGCAGCCGTTAATGCCACCACCAATGACAAAGATGTCATGGACGCGGGTGCTATCCAAGTCGCCCTCCCTCGTGCTCCGCGCTGGTTATCCAGTCATTGGGAGCACTCGAAAGGTAAGACGAAAGGAAATCGAATGTCAATCGAAGTAAAAACGCGCGCAATTGCGCTACGATAAAAATTCAGCCGCGTCAGTCCATTAGCGGGTCTGTCTCGATAAGATTCACGCCGGCACCCGCGCATATGGCGTGGATCGAGGCAAGAGTGCACCGATCGGTAATGAAGGTGTTGACCTGGGACAGGTGCGCGATGCGCACGGGCGCTGTGCGCTCAAATTTGGTGGAATCTGACACCAGAATAACATGCCTCGCATTGGCGATGATGGCCTGCGCGACCTTGACCTCCCGGTAGTCGAAGTCAAGCAAGGCACCATCCTCGTCAATCGCCGAGACGCCGATCACCGCATAGTCGACCTTGAATTGCTTGATGAAATCAACTGCCGCCTCTCCGACGATGCCGCCGTCCGAGCCGCGCACGATGCCGCTTGCAATCACGACTTCTACGTTCGGATAGATTCTCATCCTATTGGCAACGTTAATATTATTGGTGATGACCATCATGCCGGTGTGGTCGAGCAACGCCTGGCCAACGGCTTCAGTGGTTGTACCAATATTGATGAACAGGGAAGAGTTGTTTGGAACCAATGCTGCCGCGGCGCGACCGATGGCATCCTTCTCCCTGGCGGCAATATGGCGTCGAGATTCGTATTCCATGTTCTCAACGCCGGAGGGGAACACGGCGCCGCCATGGCTGCGCTTCAAGAGACCCTTGTTGCATATTTCGTTCAAGTCCTTGCGGACGGTCTGAACCGATATTGCAAATTCGCGAGCCAGATCATCGACCAGAACACGGCCTCGCGATTTAGCTTTTTCGATAATAGCCAGATGACGGGTATCGATATCCATTAACAGCACATCAGGTTTCGTTCTGAACCTCTCCTACTACAAACCGAAAGGCAGATGAAGCGGAACCTTCAGCAATAATTGCCTCCGGGATGACAGCAACCCGCCGCGCGAACGCCGACGACGCGGGTGACCGAGCTCTGCAACAGTATCGATAGTGACTGCCCAGGTAGCTCCCCTGTCACGAGTGCCAAACTGTTGCGAGAATCGAGTGCCAACTATCGGGACAAATGCTCATCCTATGTTGGGTTTCACAGCAGTGACGCAAACCAGACACGCGACATCAACCTTGCGAAGGAGTTGCAAAAACATCTGGTCCAGTCGATCGCTTTCAACCCGTGGATGAATGGACTGAAACCGCCAACGCTTTTACATTAATCTATTGATTTTGTTTTATAAATTTAACTCGTTTGCGTCTGGGTTTTGTCTTAAGGGATAACACCTTTGAGGCCCCAACACGAAACACTTATCGAACGCAACCCCAGCGAAACCGTAGTGGGCGGCGGCGGGATTAGCCCTTTGGGTATTATTGGTGGGATCATCGCGCTCGTTATCGCCGTGTTGCTGATCCTGTGGCTGGTCAACGGCGGCATTTCCAGCAACGGCGACGCATTCAGTGTTGACTGCCGAATGTGACCGTTACCAAGTAACGATCTTGACGCCACTCATGCATAGGCGTCGGACGCGAAGGGTGATCGCGCAAGTTGCGATTACCGCGACGCTGGGGATCCCTTTTGCTCACCCCAAAAATCGAAACCCAAAGCCACGAAAGACCGAATACCACCCCGACGACGCGTATTAATCCCGAGGCAGCGCCCTCTCGCTGACTTCTTCCAATCCCGGAGCAATGCAGATGATGATGGTCCCGATAGTGATGGGTTTGATCCTGCTCATATCTTGCCTAGCTGCGGCCGGGCTCATCGCCAGTACGCATAACGTTGCCGATGCGTCTCGCGCTCGAGATGGATCGGGATGTCGAGGACTAGGCCGGCGGAGGCAACGCTTTGGACATCGGCAGTGTGAGGGTCACCACAAGGCCCCCTCCCGGTGCCTCGCCAAACGCCATGCTGCCGCGGTTGATGTCGAGAATCTCGGCGGCGATCGCCAGGCCAAGGCCCGAGCCCGGAAGCGACTCATCCAATCGGACACCACGCTTGCCCAGAGACCGCAGTTGTTGGGCTGGAATGCCGGGACCATCGTCACAAATTTCCAGTACCGCGTGATCACCCTTGCGCATGCTACGGATCACGACCCGGCTCGACGCCCACTTCGCGGCATTCTCCAGCGTGATGCCGACCAATTCCATCAGATCCTGGCGATGCACGTCCACCCAACAGTCCTCGGCAAGATCTGCCACCCAATGCAAGCTTTCCCCACGACCGGTTTTCTTGAGCACGGTCAGCGTACGGATGATCGACGTATTCAGCGAAGATCGCATCGAATGGGCGGACGTGCGGACGCGCAAGGTGGCAAGGCGCATTTGGTAGTCGATGCGGCCCGACATTTCGACGCTGAGATCCTGCAACAGATCGGCTTCGGCCTCGTTGCCCTTATCGCGGAGGCGTTCGGCAATCCCGTGGACCGCGGCCAGCGGCGTCTTTAGACCGTGTGCCAAGTCAGCAGCACGGGCCCTAGCCCGCTCCATCATCGCGTCGCGGGCGTCAAGCAGGCCGTTGACCTCCTGCACCAGCGGTGTCAGCTCAGTCGGAAATCGACCTTCCAGCCGCGTCACTTCGCCCCGCCGCACGCCTTCGACTGCCTGTCTGACTCCTTTAATCGGCGATAGGCCAAGCCTGATCTGCAGCCAGGCTGCCGCGATAATAAGGATACCCAATACAATGAGCACCTGCGTAACGTCGCTTGCAAAGCGCTGGCCCGCTTCCTGGATCGACCCATGGTCCTGCCCGACGGTCACCCGATATGGCCGGGCAACCGCGTCGGTGGTAATCTCCAACCGACGGGTCAAAAGGATAAGCTGGCGCCCATCGGGGCCTGCCTGGTGATACACGACATCATCGGCGGCCGGTGCGTCGACGACAAAATCCCATAGCGAGCGGGAGCGGGCGATCTGGCCGGTATCAAGTGCCTCGATCTGCCAATAGCGACCGCCGAACGGTGTCGAATATCGCGGGTCAGGCAGCGGCGAACTAAGAAAGGGCATATCGCTCGACGGCACGATGACGGCGGCGACACGCTTGAGGGCCGCATCCATGTCTTCGCGTGTCGAACGCTCGATATTGATGTTGAACAGATATTGTAGCGCGATACCTGCTGCGAGTAGGGATACGACCACCCAAAACACTGCCAAGACCATCAGGCGTAGTCGGAGGGAGTGAAGGCTCAATATCCGTCACCGAGGGCGTAACCGAACCCCCTGCGGGTTTTAATGACGTCGGCACCCAACCGCTTGCGGACGCGAGCGACCAGCACTTCTACAGCATTGGAATCGCGCTCGTAGTCCTGATTGTAGATGTGCTCGGTAATTTCGAGTTGCGATATTACCTGCCCTCGCCGATGCACGAGATAGGAGACAAGTTTGAACTCCTGCGGCGTCAGCTCCATCGGCATGCCGTCGGCCGAAACTTCCATGATGCGGAGGTCCAGCAGGTATTTGCCGAATTGAACACGCGACGTGGCTAGGCCATTCGCGCGTCGAACCAGCGCTCGCAGGCGTGCCACGATTTCTTGGACGTGGAAGGGCTTGACCACATAGTCGTCGGCGCCGGCTTCGATCCCGTCGACCCGTTCTTCCCATTGGCCACGGGCGGTCAGGATAAGGACGGGGGTTAGCCGGCCAGCGCTGCGCCACCGCTTAAGGACCGTAAGGCCATCCATTTGCGGCAAACCGAGATCGAGGATAATCACATCATAGGTTTCGCTGTCGCCGCGATACCAGGCAACCTCGCCATCGCGCTCGCGCTCGACCCGAAACCCCGCGCGCTCCAGCGACGTCGTCAGCGTCTCGGCGATCCTGTCGTCATCCTCCGCCACTAGCACCCTCATGTCAGTTCCCCACATGTATACCAGAGCGGGCATAGTAATATTCGGTCACGACCTTTCCCCCTGGGGTCAGGACTGTCACCGCGTAGAGCAGGAAGCCGCGGGCTTGCTGCAATTGGGCATCGATGATCTCGCCTCCTGTCCGAGTTCTCACATCCGGCAGCAGAGTTTCAAGGGATACTGCGCTGCCCGCCTGGACTGCGGCCAGGACTTCGCTTTCGGATAATTCGACCTTGTCGTCCGCACTGGTAGGGTTGCCAGACCCTTCGGTGTTACGACCTTGGCCGTTCCCCTTCCCGTTGCCGTTGGTGTCCGCGCTCCCATCATTTCCTTTGTCATGGCCATTGCCGTTATCGCCGGCATTGCCGTCATGGTGACCGTTGGCATTTACGTTGCCGTTACTTCCATCGTTACCGTTACCGTTCCCATTTCCACCATCGTTCCCATTGCCGTTGCCCTGCGCCCATGAAGACGTGGACATGACCAACGCGGCGGTACTGACCAGGATTGCGATTGCGGATCTGCGGTTCATGATGGCCCTGGTTTAAACCCCTCTTGCTGACAAAACGCTGACAAGAGGGGTCACGGTTCCATCACCCCGGCCCCGCTAGCCTCGTATTGTTGACGCACGAGGTCCCATGCCGTTCTTGATCGTCAGTGAACCGCCTCCGGCATCGACATCACTGCCCCTGGTGTCGATGCCGGCATTTTCCGCCAATCTGGCCATTTGGATCGCCGCTGACCGGTCAAGAGGCCGACAACTTCCTCGGCAATTACCGCGCTTTGCTGAAGACCTGGACAATGGCGGTTGCCGGCTTTTCCGACGCCGACTGCGATGCGCCTTACGCCCAGACGGTAGAAGGCCAACAGCACTTGGCCGAAACCGCCTGGCCCATCCCGATAAAAGCTATTCAGTCGACATGCTGATCAATTCCGCACTCGTACCTGGGCCGGTCTCGCCTTGGAGTGTACGCCTCGGCCTGGGGAAACGTAATTCAAGGTGAATACAGTCAAGCCCATTCCCGAAAGCGAGCCGTCCTTGTCGCGCTGGCCTGGATTGTCACGGTCGTCTGCTTAATACGGTGGTTGGGTCATGCTCGTCTCACCTACCTATGGACCAGCGTGTCGTAACGAACGGGATACGTCTTTCAATAGTCCGCTTTTACGAGTGGGCCGCCATTGTCACGACAGCGTTTGGCCAGCAGTTCGACTCTCCAACTGACCTTGTGGAGACACTGTACAACAGTTATTTCGACGGCCTGTCGATCGCTGAGCTTACGCCATGTTTATCAGACGACCTGACCCGGCAGATGTCAGGCAAGGTCGGAATTTCCGAGTTCAAAGCGCTTTGCTTTGACCCGATCGTAAGTGGTCCGAACTGGGAGCCGCGGAATTTCCGCACTTAGCTTGCCAGTGAAACCGCGGACCAAGCTCAGGTTAAGGTCGGCTTTGCGACGCGGGGCACACCGGTCTCGATCACGATCGACCTAGTCCGCGAGCCCCGCCATGGCTGGCAAATCGCCAACAAAAGTGCCATCCAACCTCACCTTCGGATCGAGGATGGCGGGGGGCTACCCCTTCGACCTGATTACCGAGATGTTACCTAGTTAAGTATCATGTTTAGGCACTGATCTCACATAACGTATGGAACTTGCGTTTTAGAAATACTCGATATCTAGTGAGATATCCGATCGCTAGTTTGATATCAAATTGAGTATCATGCAAATTCTCATCGAACAGTTGCGCCGAGCGCGTGCAGAAAACCACCTAAGCCAGCGTGAGCTGAGCGCGCGCACCGGTCTAACGCAGAGTAATATCTCCCTCATCGAAAATGGCAGCACAGAGCCGGGGATCAATACGGTCGTGCAGCTGGCAAGGGCACTTGACCTGGAATTGATGCTTGTTCCCAAGCGATATATTCCTGCCGTAATCGGGATCATGAGGTCACCTACCAATCCCGGCGCGCTCACCCCGGAGACAGGGTCGGCGATGCTAACCGAGCTCAAGCGAGGCGAACGTCTGGTCAAGAAGCTCACCGCGCAATACGGCGAACAGCCAGACCTTTTGAAGATCGGAGCGACGCTGCGAGACATGCGTCGCCTCAACGTAAGGGCAGATGAGCTCAACCAGGTCACCGACGCCCTGAATACCTTGCGCGATCATCAGGCGAGCCCACAAGCCTCTCCAGTTGTCAGGGAGGTCGGGGAAAGGCTTCGTCGCTTGCGCAACAACATTATTCACCAGCCACCAGCTACCGTCCGATCGGCTTACGGGGAAGACGAGGACGACGATGCCTGATGTTTCCGTGCTAGATGTGTTGCTGAATGACCGGCCTATTGGCACCATCACGTTGGTCCAAGGGCTGCGCAGCCTGTTTGCCTTCAACGAAGACTACATCGCCGACAGGAACCGGCAAACGCTCAGTCTGTCGTTCAAGGACGAGTTTGGGAACCTGATTAGCGACGTGACATCCGTGACACGCGTGGTCCCTCCCTTCTTTTCGAACCTGCTCCCCGAAGGGCCGCTGCGGGACTACCTCGCTAAGCGAGCCGGTGTAAACGCGGCCCGCGAATTCTTCCTACTTTGGATCCTGGGAGCCGATCTTCCCGGTGCCGTTTCCGTCAGGCCGGCGGAGGGTCAGGAGTTGCCGCCGGAGGTCGAGGAAGCCTTCGCAGACGACAATGTATCAAAGGGGTTTCGCTTCTCACTGGCCGGTGTGCAGTTGAAGTTCTCCGCGCTGAAGAACCGAGGGCGAGGTGGCGGACTTACCATCCCAGCGCAGGGGGTTGGCGGACATTGGATCGTGAAGCTACCATCGACGCAGTATGCCGGCATGCCGGAGAACGAATACGCGATGATGGCCTTCGCTGCACGGATGGGCATGAACGTCCCGGAGCTTCAACTTCTGAACGTGACTGATATCGGAGACATGCCGGAGGGCATCGGAGAGCTCAAGGGGCAGGCCCTCGCGGTGCGGCGCTTCGACCGGACCCAGAATGGATCCGTCCACATGGAGGATTTCTGTCAGGTCTTCGGTCTTTTCCCACACGAAAAGTACGAAAGGCGGAGCTATCGAAGCATCGCCAACGTGATCAACCTTGAATGCGATTCAAGCGATCTCAGTGAGTTCATCGCGCGGGTAGTGTTCAACACGATCATCGGCAACGGCGACATGCACCTCAAGAATTGGTCTCTGCTCTATCCGGACGGCCGCGGGGCCACACTCGCGCCAGCCTATGACTTTCTGTCTACCCTGCCCTACCTGCCTCACGATGGGACTGCGGCCCTTCGATATGCAAAGACCAAGAAGATGACAGAATTCTCGTCACTCGAATTGGCTCGCTTAGCCGAGCGAGCGCGTTTGCCAGAAAAGCTGGTTATGGATGCCGCACGAGAGACAGTAGAGCGCTTTAAGGAACTCTGGCCGCAGGCCAAAAAGGACCTGCCGATCAACGGCAGGCTTGCGCAAAAAATTGATGCGCACACCACGCGTGTCCCGATCTATCGGGAATTCTAGCCGGAGGCCCCAGTACCGTCCAAAACCTTGAGATCCTCAGGCGGATTGAGCGCCGGTATCGTCTTCCTGAAGGTTATTTAAAATCCAAACTGCCACACCGCGCCCGAGCGATATCGGGGCACGGCCTTGAGGGAGTTCCTGCTGCCGAACGGCGGCGCCTGGCCTGGCACATTCCCGACGATTTCCTAACGCGGTCAAAGGCTGAGCAGGAGGACATACTGGCCTGGGTGCGGCGCGTAATCATTACGGGGCCGAACTGAGGTCGGTGCGGTGAAGGTGCAATAATGCGTATCCTCTCGAGCTGAGCCAATGCTAAAGGCAAAGCTACCGTACGGGTGCAAACTGCGGACCGCTAGTACGAAGCTACCGTACGGGAGCATGAAGATGGCGAAACCCACTGAAGCGAAGGACGCAGTGTCTGCCTTAGAGTTGGCGGCTACCAAGACGAACCAGTGCCTAAACGAGGCCATTAGCGGAGAGGGAACATTGTCAGCAAAGCTGACGGTGTCCCGTGAGATCCGTTCTCTGGACCAGCTTGGCGAATTCGTGATGACCCGACGAAAGGCTAAAAAGCTCACACAACAGGAGTTTGCCGACCTAGCAGGTGTGGGTCGGCGGTTTGTGTCGGAGCTCGAATCCGGCAAGCCAACTGCGGAAATCGGCAAAGTCCTAAAGGTGCTGAACGCCCTGGGCATCGAGCTCATCGTGAAGGAACGCTGATGCCCATCACGTTGGACGTCCGACTTGATGGTTTTGACCAGCCGATCGGTCACCTGTTTGGGGACGACCGCAGCGGGGGTGGCGTTTGCCCATCACCCCGACGATTTCGCGCGGCCCTAGGCTATGGCGATATCAATGTCTCTTCCGCTAAGCAGCTATGCGATAGGTTCCTTATCTAACCCCGAGGCGGGGAGACGCCAAGGCCCTGCGGTTCGACAAGCACCTCAATAGCGAGCTGCAATTCCACCGGGTCGGGCGGGACAACAGCCGGTATTAGGGCACCGACACCAAGTAGCCGATGGTCATTGCGCTTTAGGCGGCCAGCAATTCCCGCATCGACCGCACTACGGCAAGGTGGGCGTAGGGTTTGCAGAAGAACATGCTGCCACAGGGCATGTCCGTGGTCTCGACCATGCGAGCTCCGGACGTGACGATGATCTTTACCGGGGGCCAGCGGTCGCGGACAGCCGCAGCGAGCTTGAGCCCATCCATGGACCCCGGCATGTCGATATCGGTGAAGAGCAGTCGGATGTCGGGGTTAGCGTCGAGCAGCTTGATAGCAGTATCGGCGTTCGATGCCTCGTAAACCATGAAGCCGTCGGCTTCGAGCTGGTCGACGACATCCATCAATATCAGCGCCTCGTCCTCGACGACGAGTATGGCGATCCTATCGGTCATGAGTGGCTGCCCCGCGCACCTGCTAATGTCAGCCGCGCGAAGGGCAACGCATGGATTGGCAGAACGATCCTTGCAACTTAAGTCCCCTTCCCGGATTGGTGCACACGACCGTGCTGTGAATAGGAAACGAAATATGCGCGAATATCCAGCTGACGCCCAAGTGATCTCGGAGATCGAAACCGTTCGCACCGCCCTGCCCACATGGGTCATAAGCACGGTCGAGCTCGTCGAGCTGGCCGAGAACGCAGAACGGGCAGCGGTTTACAGCAATCCCGATACCCTGGACCGTTCACGCAAGCTGATCGTGGAGGTTGCCGAATGGCAGCAGAAGCTCAGCGAATGGCAGGGGCTGGACCTCTCCCCGCGGCTCAAGGCCGAGTTGCGGATACTGAAAGCGACACTTGATGCTTCGATGGACGAGGCCAACGGTGCGGCACATGAACTGAAACTCTTTGACTGAGGGGTCGCCATGTCAGAAAACGAAAAGAAGAAATCCAATCCGGATTTAAAGAACGTCGAATCCGGGAGCGACGCCGACGAGACGCCAGTGGCCGAGCCGGGAAAAACCCCGCCAAGTCCCAATGAGAAGCCAAAATAGTCAGAGAACCGGGAAATCCGGTACTAACGAAGTTCCCTTATATCGAGCGCGCTCTCGCAGGACCAGGGTCGCCGCAACCTTCACATGGAAGCAGCGGCCACGTGAGCGTCCAGGCCGAGATCGATAGGCTCAGTGCCACGGCGACACTGCCTGCTCCAGCGTCGAGCAAATTCCTCCAATAACTGCATCGCGAGTTTTATCGTGACGCGCCAAAGTATGCTGGTCATCCATTTATGGGTCTCTAAGACCCTCTACGAACGAGCGCAGTGGTGTTTGTCTCCGAGCGTCGGCCATAAGGTGGCAACGCCTCGAGATAACGGTCATACCATCGATAAAAACTGTTTGTGCGGCCGCCGTGATGCGCACGGCACTGGCTGTCTCAAATGCCATGACGTTCTCCTAAAGGTATTTGGTGATTTCGCGGAAGACGCCGAGCTTCTCGCGGACCTCCGGCGAGAGGGCATCACTTCCTTCGCTCAGGTGGTGGTCGATGTGATCGATAATGATCAACTGCTTTGCCTTTTCCAGGGCCTTGATCACCGCCTGCATCTGCTGAGCAATGGCTAGGCCATCTTTGCCTTCTGCTACCATCTTGACGACGGTGTTTAGGTGACCTTCCGCCCGACGAAGGCGCAACTGAATTTGGGGATCATTGACGTGGCTCATACCTCTACCTATCCCCCAGGAGGGGATAGTTCAACAGCCAATGTTTCAGAGCGAATGCGGGTGTGATCATCGGGAAAGAAGGATAGGTTGTCCTAGTGCCAATATGTCGATAGATCTCAATTCTATCGACACGATTATCGTATGTGTCGATGCTAGCGACATGTCTGCTTGATGTGTCGTTAATAGGAGGACTGATCGACATGTCGTTCCGGCCAGAAATGATCTTCCACCGTTCCCTCCCCGCGAGGACTTAGAGACGAAGGCCGTGCTGAAGGCGTGCATCTTTGCACGCGCAGCACTCGCAGAACTTCGCGTTTCCGGCCAGCTCATTCCGAACCAAGCCGTCCTCATCAATTCCATCCCGCTGCTCGAGGCGCAGGCGAGTTCTGAGATCGAGAACATCGTGACTACCACCGACAGGCTGTTTCGGTTTGCCAACGAGGTCGGCGACCAAGCCGATCCAGCGACGAAGGAGGCGTTGCGCTATCGCACGGCCCTCAGCGAGGGTTTTGAGACGCTCAAACGGCGCCCTATCTCGACATCCACGGCGATCGCCGTCTGCCGTACCATCAAAGGCGTTGAACTCGACATTCGGGCCATACCCGGCACGGCCTTGATGAACGAGACACCGGCACGGTCATCTACACGCCTGGCGAACCTATTCTCGATCCTGTGGCGCTGACGATAGAGGATCCGGTAGTGGTCGATCTGAACCTTGCGGTTTGCCTTTGAAGGGATGCACGGGGTGATGCCTCGCTGGATCAGGGCGGCCCGGACCAGTCGGCGTCGTAGCCCCTGTCGCCCAGCATGGCCTTGGCTCTGGGCAGGGCTTCGATCATCAAAGCGGCACCCTTGTAGTCGCTCATCTGGCCTTCGGAGGGCAGCATGACCAGCGGACGACCTTTCTCGTCGCACACCGCGTGGCGCTCGGAGTTCAGCCCGCCTTTGGTGCGCCCGATACGTCGGGGAACAGCCCCTTTTTGAGCAGGCTCGCCGCGGTCCGGTGGGCCTTGAGGTGGGTGGCGTCGATCATCAGCCGCTCGGGCTTGGGTCCCATGGCCGACAGTTCGGCGAAGATGCGATTGAACACCCCTAACCGGCTCCAGCGCACGAACCGGTTGTAGACTGTCTTGTGCGGGCCGTAGTCCTGGGGCGCGTCGCGCCAGCGCAGGCCGTTCCTGATGACGAAGATGACCCCGGATATGCACCGCTTGTCGTCTACCCGTGGAATCCCGTGCGACAGAGGGAAATACGGCTCGATCCGTCGCATCTGCTTGTCCGTCAGCCAGAACAGGTCACTCATGGCAGGGTCCTCCTGCCGACAGTGAATCAGATCGGCGCCCAACCGTGAATCCCTTTAATGGGTCCTGAGCCTAGTGATGGATTGCTGCCCATTACAAGCTCTGCGCGCGTGACGCCATCGTCGATGCGGCAATGGGGTGGGAAGGGGACCGTCCCCTATTTGTAACACTTCTGGAAAAGCAGACACGCATCATTCGGCAATTTGGGCCCCGGAGAGGGTCATGCCTTAGTGTATCGAGCGCAATGGACTATCGATTTGAAATGGCCTTCGTCCCATGTGCAAGGGGCAGTAGCGCCAAAACTAGGACTGTGAGAATTGCTGCGAATGTCCAAGCCTCATTTATTGACATGGTGATCGCAGCCTTCTGAACAAATGGGGCGACCAGAGCTTGAGTTGTCTGGTCGAATGAAACTGATTGCCCTGCCGTAAAAAGCTTCGTCGGAATGCCGATCATTGTTGCGGTAGCCGCATCGCCTGCCATCAATTTCTCAATAATGTACTGACTGTGGATTTCGGATCGGCCGTAGATGATTGAGTCTATGATCGCGAGGCCTATGGCGCCGCCCAGATTTCGCATGAGATTGAACAAACCACTGGCATCCGGCACTTTTTCGACTGGCAAGCGGCCAAGCGCCAGTCGCGTCGGCGGAAGCAGACAGAACATAATGGCAAATCCGCGCAGGATCTGCGGCAGGACCATCTGAGCGGCATCAGTCGACACTGTCTGGAAAGCGCTTAACCCCAAACCCAAAGCGAATATCGCAAAGCCGGCGCCAATCAGGAGTCTTGGGTCTAGTCGCTGTTCCAAATACACTGCTATCGGTGCACTCGCCAATTGAGCCAGGCCAGTGACAAGCATGATGGAGCCGATCTCAAGGGCGTTTTGACCGCGAACAAAACCGAGGAAAACAGGCATTAGGTAAACGGAACCGAACAGGCCAATTCCGAGCACAAAACTCAAGATACATCCGACAAGGAACTGCCGGTCGCCAAGCGTCTGGAGATCAACGATGGGCGCACTCGACGCCAAAGTGCGCTGGGCAAAGCCATAGACACATGCCGCGGTCACAGCCAGCAACCCGATAACCGGAGATGACGCCCACCCCTGATCCGGTGCCTGCTTGAGGCCGATTTGCAGGCTCGCCAGTGCGATGGCAAGCATGAGTAGTGATAGCCAGTCGAGCGTGCCACGGGCCGCGGGGTTAGGTCTTTCCTTAGGAAGACATAGCAAAGCAACGATCCCGGCGAGAATGCCCGGCGCCACATTGATTAGGAACAGCCAATGCCAAGAAAAGGTCTCGGTAATCCAGCCGCCGACGATCGGCCCAACCGTCGGCGCCAGAACGGCCAGCAATCCGGCCACGGTGGTTGCACGACCTTGGCTGCCAGCTGGAAACAAGACAAATACAGCTGCAAATACGGACGGTATCAATGTCCCGCCAGCAAAACCCTGCATCACCCGCCAAAGGACCAAAGGTTCGAAACTGTTGCTGGCCGCACAACCGATAGATGCGACGCAAAACAAGGTGGTGGCGAACACGAAAAGCCATCGTCCCGTTAGCAAGCGCGTAAGATAGCCGGTCAGCGGAATGGCGATGACCTCTGCTATCAAATACGCCGTCTGCAGCCAGCTCATTAGATCAGGCTCTATAGCAACCGACTTTTGGATCGCGGCGATGGAAGTCGCCACTACCTGGACGTCGAGAATTGCCATGAACATGCCGATGCACATGGCAATGAACCCGAGCCATGTGGTTGCTAACCGAGGCGTGCTTGTCTGGACCAACATGTGAATATGCTCAGTTAATTAGCGGCAGATGTTGGACCAGGTGTAAGGCGAGGATTTCCTGAGGAGCGGCAGCAGCCGCTGCAACCCCGATGTTCAGGCTGGCGGTGGAGACAATCCCATGATCGGCCCCCAGGACGGCGGCGCGTAGCAAGCCGATCGGGGTGATTTGATGCCGTTCCACATGGGTATACGCTCGGATCATGCTGGAGACCTCGGTGTTGGAGACAGCGTCAGGACTGCTTCGAAGCCATTGGTCTGGCCAGTAGCGGGTGAGCGCAGGACCAGCGTGCCGCCAGTTTGCTCCATGATTGACCTGACGATAGACAATCCGAGCCCTGAACCCGTGCTTGATGTCGGCCCGCGATGAAACGGCTGACCGATCTTGAGCAAGACTTCGGGAGGCACAACCGGACCGGCATTGGTGACACGCAGCACATTGGGCTTCTCGACAGCGATGAAAATTGGCTGGTCGTCCGGCCCATGCAGGAATGCGTTCTGCACCAGGTTGCTTACGGCGATGGCAAAGGCATCGACATTGATAGAGGCCTGGAGTGTTGCTCCCTCCGACACCACCAGGTGCAGGCGCTCGCCGATGGCCGAGCTGGCCTGGAAATCGCGGACGACGAGCCTGAGCGCCGGCATGAGATCGGTTATCTGGTCGGCGCGAGCGAAACCGGCTTCCAACCGCGACAGCTGCAGGAGCTTTTCCGCCAACTGGCCGAGGCTTTTCAGCGCCAGTTCGATGTCTCTGAGTCGTTCGTGGCCGGGCGCCTGGCCGAGTTCGATCGCGAGTTGCTGCGTCTGGGCCAGAGCACCGGCTATCGGGGTGCGCAGCTCATGCGCGCTGCTAGCCGCAAAGCTGCGCTCGGCATCCATCGCCGTTTTCAATCGGTCGATGAGGCTTGCTACGGCCTGGGCGATGGGCGCCAGTTCCACAGGATGTCCCTCGATGGCGAGCGGCGCCAGATTGCGGCCGTCCCGGCTTTCGATATCGCGCCGCAGCCGCTCCACCGGTCGCATCGCCAGCCGGATCGCCACCCAGATCCCCAATGCAATAAGCGGGAGCAGCCCGAGTAGCGGCCATGCCAAAGCCGCTATGCTTTCCATCAATGCTTTGTCGCGGTGGTCGGAGCTTTCAAGGATGACGATCCCGTAACCGGAGCGCTCGTCCGTCGCGGCGAATAGCCGTTTGCCGTCGATTTCGGAAAAGCCATTTTGCAATGTGACGGTGGCCAGTTCGGGAGGGGCATTGTCACCCCGCACAATCACGTGGCCGTCACGATCGCGCACGAAGTAGGTGAAGTAATTTTCATCGCCTGGCTGATCGAGACCCGGGACCTGATGGGTCTCGTCCCGCTCCAGCTCGCGCACGTCACGGATCGCCAGCGGCAGCAGGCGATAGGCGCTTTGTTGCAGGGTTTCGTCAAAGGCCTCGTTGAGTTCGTGCCGCATCACGGTCGCCGATATCGAGGCGGCGCCGATCCACAGCAGGCCGGTCCCTACGGCCAAACCCAGCGATAGTCTCAGAGCAATGGAAAAGCTAGCCATGCCTAGGATGCAACCTGATAGCCGAGGCCTCGCGCCGTGCTGACAAAGTCACGCCCGAGCTTCTTGCGCAGCCGGCTGACATAGACTTCCACGGCATTGCTTTCGACTTCGGCGCCAAAGGCATATAGCGAATCTTCGATATCGCCCTTCGTCACGATGGCGCCGCGATGGCTTAGTAGCCGCTCAAGCACCGCCCATTCCCGTGCGGTCAGAACGACAGGCTTGCCATCAAGCGTCACGACCTTGCGAGCGAGGTCGACGGCGATGGGGCCAATGGTCACGAGGGGAAGGGGATTGCCCGCCGAGCGACGGGCCACGGCGGCCACGCGCGCGCTCATCTCGCTGAGATCGAACGGCTTGATCAGGTAGTCATCGGCACCCGAATTGAGGCCCTCGATACGGACAGCAACCTGGTCCTGCGCGGTGGTGATGATGACCGGCACCGGATTGCGGGCGGCGCGCAGGTCGCGCAGCAGGTCCAGCCCGCGTCCATCGGGCAGGTTCAGATCGAGCAGCACCAGCTCATAAGTCACGGTCGCCAGCGCCAGCCTTGCATCGTCAAGACGTTGCATCCAGTCGACGCCATGCCCGTTCGAGGCAATGTGGTCGCGGATGGCGGCGCCCAGCACGTGGTCATCCTCGATCAACAATACCCGCATAACCGCCTCTCCCTTCTGGCACGGCACCGTCCTAGCAGCTCAGTCTGACGCGAGGCTGAAGACGATAGTGGTCTCATTTCAGGCTGCTGTCAGCTTGCCGATGTCTATGGCCCCCATCGATAACCCGGTTGGGATCCTGAAAATGAAGAAATTAGCCGCTACCCTTGCTCTGTCCACTGCGCTCGTCGCTCCCGGACTGGCCTATGCCCAGGACCTCACCATCAAGGCGCAGATTGCTACCTACAATGGGCCCAACACGTTTTTCGCGATCTACGTGACCAAGCCCGATGGCAGTTATGACTCGACGCTATGGGTGGCCGGGCAAAACCAGCGCTACTACCGCCATCTGCGCAATTGGGTGCGCGGCATTTCGGCGGCTGGCGGCAATATCGACGGTATTTCAGGCGCCAGTGTCGGAGCGGGCCAAACCCTGACGGTCCATGCCAGTCTGGCGGACACGATGATCGATGCCGGCTATCAAATCCACGTGGATAGCGCCGTCGAGAATGGCGGCGAATATGCCGACAACGTGGTCATGCCGCTGACGCAGGCCAATTCCGGGGTTACGGCGAGCGGCACAGGCTATGTGCAAAATCTCACAGTGACTTTCTAGCGCCGGGAGACCGTCATGTTGCGTCGTATCCACTCCCTGCCAGGCCTATTGGCTGGTCTGCTCGTCATGTTCATGGCCCTGAGCGGCGCGTTCCTGTCGCTGCAGCCGACGATTGAGCGCTGGCAGGCAGGCGCTGCTGGAACGCAGCTCAGCGTTGCAGAGCTATCCGGCGCGGTTGCCCGCCAACTCCCCAACGTTTCCAGGATTGTCAGGATGGCCTCGGGTACAGTCATCGCATATTCCGACGGTGCTGCTGGGCAAGTCGCCACGCGCGTCGATCCAGCCACGGGATCGGTGCTGGGCCCATACGAAACGTCACCAGTCTTCGCCTTCATGACGGAACTGCATCGCTCGCTGTTCCTGGGGCAAGGCGGTCACTGGGTGGCTGGCATCGCTGCGCTTTCGATGCTGGTGCTGTCGATTTCGGGGATGCTGCTGGTGGTCGCCCGGCTGGGTGGCTGGTCCCGGGTTTTCTGGGCGGCCAAAGGCACGCTGAAGCAGCGCCTGCATGTCGACGTCGGCCGCATCGTGCTGGTCGCCCTCCTGCTCAGCGGCCTCACCGGCGCCTATATGTCGTTGGTCAGTCTGGGCGTAGTGTCGAGCGGGCAGGACGGTTTCATCGCCTTCCCCAGCGCGGTCGACGGCGGTGCGCCCGTGCCGGTTTCCGACCTCGCCGCGCTGCAGGCGCTTCCGCTGTCGCAACTGCGCGAACTGGTGTTCCCGGCGCCGGGCGATCCGACCGACATATTCACCATCACGACCAAAACGGGCCAGGGCTTCGTCGATCAGGCGAGCGGCGCCATGCTGGATTTTGTGCCGAACAGTTTGAGCCAGACGGTTTACGAGGCCTTCTACACCCTCCATACCGGTCAGGGCATCGCCTGGCTCGGCCTGGCGCTCGGATTGGCGGCGCTGGCCGTTCCGGTCATGGCCGGCAGCGGTATGTTGATATGGTGGTCGCGGCGGCGCAATCAGCCAAATCTCAAGCACAATGTCGCGGCAGGCGCAGCCGACACCATTATCCTGGTTGGGAGCGAAGGCAACTCGACCTGGGGTTTCGCGACCGCACTGCATGATGGCCTGACGCTGGCTGGTCACCGGGTCCACACTGCCCCGATGAACGCCCTGGCCCGTCACTATCATAAGGCCAGCCGCATGTTCGTGCTCACGGCGACCTACGGGGATGGCGCAGCGCCCCAGACCGCCAGCCGTTTCCTGTCGCGGCTCGGCCATTTCAGGGCCTCGCCGAATCTGGCCTTTGCGGTCCTCGGCTTTGGCGATCGCAGCTTCGCCCATTTCTGTCAGTTCGCCACCGATGTCGAAACGGCGCTGCTCGCCAAGGGCCTGAAGGCGTTCCAGCCAGCGGGCGCGATCGACCGGCAGTCGTCGCAGGCCTTTGCGCAATGGGGCAACGAAACCGGCAAGCTGTTGGGTATGCCGCTGCACCTTGTCCACGCGCCTACCGTGCCGCGGACGCGCAAGCTGGTCCTGATCGAGCGAGACGATTATGGCGTCGAGGTTCAAGCACCCACCAGCGTGCTCCGCTTTGCGGTGCCGTCGACGAAAAGTGCCGGCGTGACAGCGTGGCTCGGGCTGGGACGGCGCTTGCCGCGTTTCGAGGTCGGCGATCTCGTCGGCATCGTCCCGCCCGGCAGTGCCATACCGCGCTATTATTCACTGGCCAGTTCCAGCCGGGGTGGGGTGCTCGAAATCTGCGTCCGCACGCAGACCGGCGGAGTCTGCTCGGAGTTTCTGCATGCTCTCTCGCCGGGTGATGAGATCGAAGCCTTCGTCAAATCGAACCCCGATTTCCGCCCCGGACGGGGGCGCACACCAGTCATCATGATAGGGGCTGGCACCGGCATCGCGCCACTGGCCGGGTTCATCCGGCGCAATCGACAGCGCCGTCCGGTTCACCTCTACTGGGGTGGGCGAGATCCGCGCTCCGACTTCCTCTATGCGGTCGAGATGGCGCAATGCCTCGACGATGCGCGTCTCACCCGGTTCAAGCCGGCGTTCTCGCGCACAGTCGGCGGCAGCTACGTGCAGGATGGTCTCCGCGCGGACACGACCACGATCCGCGATCTCGTCGGGCAGGGCGCCCGCATCATGGTCTGCGGCGGCAGCGACATGGCCCGCGGGGTGCGCTCAGCGCTCGACGACATTCTTGCCCCATTGGGCGAAACCGCCCAGCACCTGAAAGCCACGGGAAGGTATCTGGAAGATGTTTACTGATCACCGCGCTGACAATTGGCCCGCAGTCTTGCCGGTTGTAACCTGGGCACCCCCGCATGCCCGCCACGTTCTTAATGGACCGACCATGGGGACGCGGTATTCGGCCGTCTTCACCGCATCGGCCGATCTCAATCTGGGCCTGCTCGACGCTGTGCTCCAATCGGCCGTGGACGCTGTCGACCGACAAATGTCGAACTGGCAGCCTGCCTCGGATCTGTCGCGGTTCAATGCGGCCGAAAGCGGTGTGTGGGTTGCCGTTGCCGCCGATCTACTCGAGGTCGTTGAGACCGGCCTCGAGATCGGACGCCGCTCGGGTGGTGCGTTCGACATTGGGCTGGGTCAACTGGTCGATGCCTGGGGCTTCGGTCCAAAGCGTTCAACCCCCGATGTCGATGCGATTGCGGTGCTTGCCCACCTTCTGCAGCGCCCGGCGACCGATCTGCTGGAACTCGATCGCCGCAATGCCCGGATCAGAAAGCATGTCCCGCTCCAACTCGACCTGTGCGGGATCGCCAAGGGATTTGGCGTGGATCAACTGGCGCGGTGTCTGGATGCCCACGGCATCGCGAACTATCTCGTCTCGATCGACGGAGAATTGCGCGCCAAGGGGCAGCGGCCCGATGGTGCCCCTTGGCATATTGCTATCGAACGACCTGACCGGGCCGACCGCGCAGCAGCCGCCACCATCGCCCTGCACGACGAAGCCATCGCCACCTCGGGCGACTATCGGCATTGGCACGAGCATGACTGGCGCTTGGTTTCCCATACGATGGACCCGCGGAGCGGTCGCCCGGTCAAAAATGGGCTGGCGTCGGTCAGCGTTCTGGCCCCCAACGCCATGGCCGCCGACGCGTGGGCGACCGCTTTGCTGGTCGCTGGGGAAAGAGAGGGCCCGGCATTGGCGCAGGCGAATGGGCTCGATGCCCTGTTTATCTTGCGCGATGGCGAAGATCTGCTGGAACTGCCGATCGGCAGATTTGTTTAGCCTTCAGCTTGGCGTCAGGTTGGGCCCCTAGAGCTGCAACCCTGACAGGCTGGCTGATTGCGGACGATTTCGTCGCGCAGGGTGCCAGTGGAGTTTTCATGAACGATCAACAAGCCGTAGGCTATTCTACCCTTCAGATTGCGCTGCACTGGGTGATTGCAGCCCTCGTGGCATTCCAGCTATTCTTCGGCGAAGGCATGACCAATGTGCGCGATGCGGCGGAGGAAGGCACCACGCCGTCCGGCGTCGATTTTGCGGTAAGCGTCGGCCACTATTGGTTCGGGATCGCCATTCTGGCGCTGGTCCTTGTCCGGCTGGGCGTTCGGCTGACGCAAGGCGTCCCGCCCGGTCCCGTTGCCAGCCCCACGTGGATGGATTGGGCCGCTAGGCTCATGCACTGGGCATTCTATGCAATGCTGATCGCCATGCCGGTGCTTGGCTTGCTGACGGTGTACGTTTCGGACACGTTTGGCGACATTCACAAGCTCGGCAAACCGGTGTTCATCGTATTGATCGCGGTTCATGCTCTGGCCGCAGTGTTTCACCAATTCGTCAAACGAGACGGTACGCTGCGGCGCATGCTTGTGCCCGCCCGCTGAACCGTACTCACCTCATCTCGCGATGCCCTCAGCGTCGCGACCACATCGCAGCGTCATGGCGACCACCGGCCGATCTGGCTTCAAGAAGGACTGCTCATGCCCGCTCAAGCCTACCTGAACCGCATCGCCACGGCGGTGCCGTCCAACGACGTCCACCAGTTCTTTATCGGCTTTGCGAGTTCGCAACTGAGCGAAGACCCGCGTCGTCGGGCGATTTTCAACCGCATGGCCGACAAGGGCGGCATCGAGCATCGGTTTTCCTGCTTCGAGCCGGCGAGCGACCCGGAAGGCGGCAGCGCTGACGTCGGGGGTATTTTCGCTCGTGGCGGCTTTCCGGGTACGGCCAAACGCATGGATATGTTTGCCGCCACTGCCCCCGAACTGGCGCGTCAGGCCGTCGAGAAAGTGCTCGATGGCGAGGACCGAAGCCTCATAACCCACATCATCGTCACAACCTGCACCGGGTTTTCGGCGCCTGGCCTGGATCTGGAAGTCATTGCGCTATGTGGTCTTTCAAGCTCGATCGAGCGGACCATTATCGGCTTCATGGGTTGCTATGCGGCTATCAACGCCCTCAAGCAGGCGCGCCATATCGTGCGCTCGGAGCCTGACGCGCGGATTCTGATCGTCAATATCGAGCTGTGCACGCTGCACCTCAAGGAAACCACCGATCTGGAAAAACTGCTGTCGTTTTGCCTGTGGGGCGATGGCTGTGCGGCGTCGATCGTCAGTGCCGATGCGATAGGTTTCAGTCTGGACAGTTTCCGCGGCATCGTTGCCGCCGACAGTCGAGAACTGATGACCTGGAGCGTACGGGACGATGGCTTCGACATGGTCCTATCGGGTCAGGTTCCGGCTGCAATCCATGACACGCTCAATGCAGGGATCGGCACGATCCTGGGCAACAAGAGCGTTGCCGATGTCGACCTGTGGGCGGTTCATCCAGGGGGCAAATCGGTCCTCGACGCGGTCGAGCGTTCGCTTAGCCTGCCACCCGAGGCCCTGATGCCATCGCGAACCGTGCTGCGCGAGAATGGCAACATGTCCTCGGCCACGGTCATGTTCGTGCTTGAAAGCATGCTGGCAGATCACGCCGCTGGCGATGTCGGCTGTGCCATGGCGTTCGGCCCCGGCCTGACCGCCGAGACCATGATGTTCCAGGCGGTGGGGGCGGCGAACTAGTGCCCCGTCCCCTGTCGCGCCGACTGATCAAGCCGGAACTGCTCGACACGATGGCGGTGGACGATCCCCGTGCCATGGCATCGCGACGCGATCTTGTCCGTGTCAATGCGGTGATGTTCCAGAGCGCCATCATGGCGGGCCTGCTGCGCGCCAACCTTGAGCGCAAGCCGTTGCGCATCTTGGAGATCGGCGCTGGGGATGGCCACTTCATGCTCTCGGTCGCCCGCAGGCTCGGCCGGGATTGGTCCTCTGTCGGGCTGGTTACATTGGATCAGGCCGACCTGATGACGCCCAAGGTCAAGGCCAATTTCGGTTTGCTGGGTTGGCGCGTCGAACCCGTCGTCGCCGATGTTTTCAACTGGATCGACGGACCGGGACTTGGCCAGTTTGACGTCGTCACGGCCAATCTCTTTCTGCATCATTTCCAGGAAGTTCAGCTCCGGCGTCTGTTCGCTGCGATGCCAGGGATCACCTCGCGCTTCCTTGCAACGGAGCCTCGACGCAACGGTTTGGCGCTGTGGAGTACGGGCTGGCTACGGGCGATTGGCGCAAACGACGTCACCTTGCATGATGCGGCTGCCAGTGTCCGCGCCGGTTTCGCCGGGACCGAGTTGTCCCTCCTCTGGCCAGAGCGATCGGCAATGGACCTCGAGGAACGCCGCGTCGGCCCGTTCACCCATGCTTTCGTAGCGCGAGCAACAGCGCCATGAACGCCCAATTTGATGCCATCATTATCGGTGCGGGACCGGCTGGCACTGCAACTGCCATTGGGCTGGCGAAGCAAGGGCGATCGGTCGCGATCATCGAGCGCAGCGCGTTCCCACGCCGCAAGGTCTGTGGTGAGTTCACCTCGGCCGTCAATGTCGATCTGCTCGAGCGGCTTGGGGTTGGGGCGGAGTTTCGCAGGCAGGCGGGACCGGAGGTTCGGCGGGTCGCGCTTTTTGCAGCGGGTAACACGGTCGAAGCGCCTATGCCGCCGGGGCAGGGCACCGCCTTTGGACGGGCGCTTGGGCGGGACGTCTTGGATAGTTTGTTGCTGGACGCAGCGCGTGACGAGGGCGCGACGGTTTTTCAGCCATGGCGAGCAACCGACATCGTTCGAGGCGTCGAGCGCTCTTCCGTCACGATAGAATCGCCGACAGAACAGCTTCAACTCGAGGCTTCTGTTATGGTGGCGGCGCACGGATCCTGGGAGCCCGGCAAGCTCAAAACCAATCTCGCCAAGATCAACCGGCCGCATGACTTCCTTGGCTTCAAGGCCCATTTTCATGGTGGCCGTTTGCCGCCCGATCTCATGCCGTTGATTGCATTTCCAGGCGGCTACGGCGGCATGGTGTGGGCCGACCACGATCGCTTGTCGTTGTCATTCTGCATGCGCCGCGATGCACTAGCCCGGGCCCGCTTGGCCAGTCCCAACAGCAGCGCCGCAGACGCCACCTACAATCACATCCTAGGGTCTTGCCCCGATGTGGCCGATGTCCTGCGGGGGGCAGAACTGGCGGGGCCCTGGGTCGCGGCCGGTCCGATCCGACCAGGTATCCGCTCGGCTTTTGAAAACGACGTATTCCGCGTCGGCAACATTGCCGGAGAGTCCCATCCCATTATCGCCGAGGGCATTGCCATGGCTTTGCAATCTGGATGGATCCTGGCGGCGCAGCTGGGCAAGCATGAGCATTGGGACATCGACGCCCGGGCTGCCGCTGGACAAGCCTATCGCTCTGCATGGCGCAATCAGTTCGCGACGCGCATCCGATTGGCGGCGATCTTGTCCGGCGTGGCAGCGTCCTCCAACGGCGCAAAGCTCATGCAAGCGTTCATCGGCCGTTTTCCAGTCAGCCTGTCCCTAGGGGCTGCGCTCAGCGGAAAAACCAAACCGGTTCCGGCGCTGGTCTGAACTCTTTTCCTCCTCCCGGCGACTTTGATAGCTTCGAAGCCGTGGGGTGGTTCCCAAAACGCGATAATGAGCACACGAAACATGGCGCATCCGATCAGACGCCACTCCTGAGGTGAAAACCCATGACCGCTCCTTATAAGTCCGCTCACGAAGAAATACATTTCATCAGCCGCTCCGGATGGCTTCGTGCTGCCGTGCTGGGGGCCAATGACGGCATCGTCTCTGTGTCGTCGCTAATCGTTGGCGTCTCGGCGGCCAATCCAAGCCCCGGCGCCGTGCTGATTGCGGGCGTGGCCGGGCTGGCCGCAGGGGCTATGTCCATGGCGGCGGGCGAGTATGTCTCAGTCAGCTCGCAGTCCGATATCGAGCGCGCCGATATTGCACGCGAAAGACAGGCCCTGATCGACACGCCTGACGAGGAACAGGCCGAACTCGCGTCGATTTACGAGTCACGTGGCCTGTCGCCGGCGACGGCCGCGTTGGTCGCCCGGGAAATGAGTGAAAAGGACGCCTTGAGCGCCCATGTCCGGGACGAACTTGGCTTGTCGGAAGTCCACAGCGCCAACCCGCTGCAGGCGGCATTGGCCTCGGGCCTAACCTTTACGGTGGCCGCCGCCCTGCCGGTGATTGCAGCCGTGCTGGCACCATCTGGTACGACCATTCCGGTTGTGGTCGTTACGACACTGGTCTGCTTAGCAGGCCTTGGAGCACTTGGCGCCCAGGCGGGTGGCGCCCCAAAGCTGCGCCCGACCGCACGCGTCCTCTTCTGGGGAGCGGCAGCCATGGGTGTAACCGCCCTCATTGGCCGTCTGTTCGGCATCAGCGTCTAGCCACCGTTCTGAAATACACCCACATAGCCGCCACGCTCCGGAGACTAATCTTATTGACCAACGGTTTGCACAACGGCAGCTTTTGGGTGTTTTCGCTACAAGCTTAAACGACAGAAATGGGGTCGGAAACAGCCGTTCCAGACCGCATATTATGCGAATCCAACGACGAGCGGGTCCTGAAGGTGCCCCGACAAGCGCGGACGTTGGGGGTTTTGCAATTATGCCATGTAAATCTCAATCACCTCGCGCCCAAGCCGCAAAAGATACCTGCAGCGGAGGTGACATCTCCCAGGTTCTATTCGACGCTCGGGTGTCCGAAGACACTTCCCACTCCGAGCCTTGACGAACATGGCCCAGTTGACCAAGTCGTTGATCATGTCCCACGAGGATGATGCATTCCTGCTCGAGCTCGTTCATTCCGCGGCCACCTCCCGCCAAAGTTTGATGGCATTCAGACGCCGCTCGACGCCGGCAACGATCGATGCCACTAGGTGGTCCGGAACGTCCACCGGCAGAGCGTCTTTGACCGAGGCAATGCGCTCGGTCGCCGTGTCGTAGATCTCTTCGAGCATGGTCGTTACGACCCTGTCCTCGAAGCCCGCCTGTCTGGCGGTCTGCTGAAAGTGGCGCGGCACGATTTCATCGACGTGGTAGTGGCGGCTTTTGCCTACTGCCATGGCGAGCTTGTAGCGCTTTTCGGAGAGCTGCCTGGCATCCAGTGTAGGTTGAACGCTCAGCACGTCATAGATAGGCGTCATGTGGAAGCGGGCGTTAGGGTAGAGGAACACACTGAAATTCTTGGCATGGCCGTCGGTAGCGCCGAGCAGCCAGAACAGGACCTGCGCCCGGATAAACTGCGCGCGGTCCTGCGTCGGCGCGTCGCTGGCGCTCAGCAGGTCCATGGCTTTGAGAATGCCAGGCCCATGGTCGCTCTCGTATTTGCGGGATGGCGGCACGCCCAGGGCCTGACAGAAATCCTCCTGCGGCAAACGCAAGAGCTTTCCGTCGCGGGTCCATAGCCGGTCAAAACGCGTCACGCTCAGCGCCTTCACGCCGGCAAAATTCTCAATGGTGACTTCGGCTGTGGGCAGACCAAAGGCCGCACACAGCTTCATGCAGAGATATTCGTTCTCAACGCTGTCGCTGAGATCGATATCGTTCGCGACCTTGCCCATGCGGGGTTTGAGGATATGCGTTGTCGGCGTCGTGCCGTGCGGTCGCAGCCACTTGCCGTTGTGCCACAGTAGCGCGGTCTTCTCCTGCGCGCCGGCGATGGAGATTCGGAAATCGGCGTCGTCGTCCATGCCGAGCGGCGCCGTCTTGAGGTTGTTCAGTATGGCGGCAATGTCGTCGTCACTCACCGTGTCTCCGGTGATAGCGCCAGGCTCGCCTCTGGCATCACCCTCGCGCAGAAACTGCAGCGCACCGACGCAGTCGCGGCCAATGGCGGACAGCATGCTGAAAGCGTCCGTGCCGCCCGCATCAAAGCGGGCGGCCACGCTTTCGCGCACGGGCTTATTGTCGGGAAGTAGATTCTCGAACACGGCGATCACCGGCTCGCCGACGTAGCCGTCCTCGCGGAGCGGCAACGACAGCGAAACCGGGATGGCATTTTTCTCCTCAAGCCAGGTCGGCGCATAGCGAAAGCCGATCGCGCCGCTAGAGGCCTTGGTCAGCGTGCCGATGTCACGTCCGTTTAGGACCACACTGAGTGGCGCGTTTGATTTACGCCGCGCCATTATATTAAATCCTCAATATCAGAGGGCAGTGACTTACGGCGCGGCTGTACGACCAGTTCGAGATCGAGGGCCGCAAGTACGTCGGTCAGGGTCTTCAACTGCGTCCCGGTTTCGCCACTCTCAAGTGCCGAGATCGTGGCTTGCCGGAGCTGCGTTTTCGCGGCCACGTCGGTCTGTGTCAGGCTGCCCTTCTTGCGATAGCGTCTTAGGATGGCGCCAAGCTGTCGGGGTGATCGTGCAATGTCCATGATGTCCTCTGACGACCATTATACGCGCCGGCGTATATCAAAGCAATATACGTTTTAAAGTATATCGTCCAATTATACGCTAGGTCGTATAAACAAGAAATATCCGCCATAGCGTATACTTCTGCCGCTCACTGAGGGGCGGGATTGACGATTTAGGCGTAGGGGACGGTCCGATTCAGGTCGTTAGTGTTGATTGTCGCTTGGACCTGACCCGGGTGACGTGAGGTGGAAATGAACAGCGCGTTCAAAGTTCCGAAACGCATCGCGTTGTAATTTCTTCGCACCGTTAGGTTGTTATCACATTCAATCCTCTCGGCGCGCCCCAGACTGCGAAAGCGGCTGGGGCGTTTTCTTATTACCGGGATGGGCCATTGCCATCGGCTTACTCCGATCGCGACTTGGCGGGGTTGAACTTCGTCGGGTCCCCTCCAAGGATCAGCCCGTCTTCTGCCCCAAGGCGAGCCCGGCCCCTAACCGCCCAAGCGGTTGGGGGCTCTTTTTTTGCGTTTATGGAATGTGATCAAGAGTTATTTTGTTCTCATTTTGTTCACAGCGCTAGAAAAACCGACTCCCTCACTCTCGTAGGAACCGATGCCGATCCCGATTAAACCCCACCGCGGTTCGAACGCGCTTGACCAGATGCACTCCCTAAAGGCGGCTCCAGCTTGCGCTGGGGCCGTTTTCTATTGCATCACTTCATCTTCGCAGCCGACCGGATCACCTCATCGCGTAGCCGGTCCAGACCCTCGCCAAGGTTTTCCGCGTGCTCCGCAAGCCGATCTGTCGCGCGGGCGTGCTGGCGGGCGATGACGTTGCTTTCCGTCACCGCCATCGTCAGGCCCTCCACAGCGGCCGTGGCGAGGTTGATGACGGCTGCGACCTGTGCAGCACCCGCGCTCGCAGCCGGTATGCCGGTTCTGCCCTGCAGGAAACCAAATCGATTGATGGCAAATATGATCGCTAGGGTAACGCCCAGGGTTATAATTGCGACGGGCGGCATATCAGTGGGGAGCATGGCTTTCTGCGGCGTCGTGGGCAGCGCGATAGACGTTCAGCAGCTCCACCACAGCGAACACCGGGTATATGGCCAGCCAGGTCGAGATGATGCCCGACTGCCAATAGCAGTAGGCGATGCCGACGAAGAGGCAGCAGCCCAGACTTGCCGACACTGAGCGATCCACGGCGTTACGTTCTTGCGGGCGCCGTTGACGATCAGCCCCCGATCCAGAGGAAGCCCAGGCCGACCATGATCCAGCCGACGACGGCCTCATCACGGAAGATGGCGCGGAGGCCCGACCATGCCGGCTGGTCGAATATGTTGGGGTTGATCACCAGCACAGCGCCCCATATCGCGGTGACCATGGCCAGCATCCATTCCGTCATGCGAGGACCGAAACGGTGCTGGGAGCATCAGTCGTACCTCCCGCGGAGAAGGTCCTGAATGCTCCACATATTGCGCTTACGCCGCGCCGGCGGTGCAAGGTGCTCCTCATGGTCATCAATGGGCAGCGCCGCAGGTTTCCAGCGTCATGATCGCGCCAGCCCTGACGGTAGGCGCCAAAGGTCACCACGGCCGCCAGAGCGCCCACGATGCCCTGCCAGCCGAAGACCTTCCATGCCTAGCCGAGCAGCAGCCCGCCGATGATCACCCAGGCCCAGGTCGGTACCACGCCGAGGACGAAGTAGAATATCCAGTCCATCATTTCGGGTTCAACCTCTTGCTGATGAAGGTGTGGGCGACGACGCCTGCGGCATCACCAGCACGACGCCAAGCGCCCATTGGAATGGACCGTTGCCGGTGGCCAAGCCCGTTGCGCCGCCAGCGCCCACCAGGACAGTGCCAACGGCCTCTGGAGTGGACCACTTTGGTGCCTGCGCCTGCACTTCAACAGTGCTGGTGGCGACAAATGCACCCTTGGCCCAAAGGCCGGCCTCGGCAGCGCGCCGGTTGGCCAGCCCCTCCATCACGTGGCCATCGTTCTTGTCCAGCGGACGAGCTGCGTCGGCACGGAATTGTAGTCTCCGGCGTTGAGCTTCTTGAGAAGCGTCGAGGTCGAGAAGCCCGCGACCTTCGCGCTGCCGACGCCGACGTTATCGGTGACCGACACGAGCGCACCGAACTGGTTGTCGGAAAGCTGAACCTTGACCAGGCGGCTCGACGGTTGTGGCAACGGCCGCCAGGCGCGCCTTGAGTTGCACCAGGGCATCGGCCTTAGTGATCGTGTCGCCCTTGCGCACCGCCCTGCCCTTGATGGTCGTCTGACCATAGCCAATTGTCCACGGCGTCCCGTCGCGCGAGCCGGCGTCGGGATAGGCTTCGGCTCGAAAGCCCTCCCACTGCTGGATAAGCGCAAGCGTCTCCGCGTAGTCTCCATTAATGTTGAGGATTGGCTCCCTGCCCCATCGTGGCTAAAAGGCCGATGAAGCGAGGGTCAGGATGGCAAAAGAGTTTCGAGTGGTGGACTACAGGACCGAACTGGTTGATCTGGCCGGGATCACAGTCATAGCCGGGACACCGGAAGAGGCTGCTCGGCTCGCCCTCGGTGAAGACCTGGTGCGCGGCGGCAACCAGAGAGGCAACGTTGTGCGGGCGAAGGTTTATGTGCAGGGCAACGACGCACTGACACTGGTAAAGCTTTTCGCGAAGTCCGAAACGCAAAGCGCAAAGCGAACGCGGGAACGCAGGGCGGTTAATTCGGAGTAGACGAGGTGATGATCCCCATTAGGGGTTGGTGCGTTGGCTGCGGTCGGCGAAGGCGACGTGAACAGTTCGGTCAGCGTCATCGTCGACCAGGTCGTAACGCCATCACGGCTGCCTTCCAGCGTGTAATCGGTGCCAGCCGTGGCGGCATCGACTTCTTTGACCCGGGTATGCGCCTTCATCTTGGTGGGCGCGGCGGCCGCTGTGAAGGCGGCAGACCGCACGGTCACATTGTTGGGAAGGACTGAGTGCGTATAGCGCAGAGCAGAACATGCCCCGACGCCAGCGTCTTCCGTCCCAACGAACGAGCCAGTCGTTGGATGCGAATTAATATAGGCGCGTGTTGTGATGTCGCGCGTTGAAAGCGCACCGCCAAGAGCAGTCCAAGCAGTGAGATAGAAGGTGCCGCTGGCAGGGACCGTGTAGGGAGCGGTTTGGCTTCCACCCAGCCTGCAATGAGCGAGCACCTCATTTTCGGCGGGTCAATTAGCGCATCGTCCTCATGGCATCCGCTATCGACAGCTGAAGCTCGCGCTGGATAGTGTCGCGCGCTATCTTGATCACCCGCTCACTGAACCTGAACCGCGGCTGGTATCTAGCCTGCCGCTCGAACGCGACCAGCAGATTGAGGCGGGTCTTCTGATTTCCCCTGCCGTCGTCACCTTGCGCCCGCGTCTTGAGCCCAAGCCCTCCTGCTGCGCACGTCGAGCCGTTCATACAGGCCGGTCGGCAGATGCTTGGTCTTACCCTTCCCCTTCGAGACGAAGACGTTGGGCTTGGCTCACATCTTGGCAATCGCACCGCGGCTGATGTTGCCGTACTGGTTCAGGCGCTGGCCTACAGCGATGTTGATCGGGCTGCCTGGCATTGGCTGGCGCAATCCACCTTGCTCCAGGCGCGTCAGGTACTGAGCCTGCACGTCACGAACAAACACCCTGGCCTCAAGCTTCGCCTTGGTCGCCGGCTGGAAGCCGATTGCCCGCGGGGTGAAAAAGTGTCGGTCGATCGACGATCGCGGGCAACTGCTGCTGCATTTTCTGCGACGCAAACCTGGCCGTGTTGGTGAGACCGCGGGCGATCGCGTAGTTCAGGTTCTTCTGAACCTTGGACTGAATGGCGCGAGCCTATGCTTCTAGTGTCATGGTCTCTTCGGCCTATTGCCGCCTCGAGCCATCTGATAGCCTTGATTGTTTTCAGGGGGCCGCGCGATGAGTGCTAAAGATCGATACTCAGTAAAGCTCGTTTGCATAGAGTGCAGCACTGAAGGCGTTGCAAACGTTTCGGAGAATGATCACCCTCATGCTCCGTCGCAGATGAACGTTAAAGCTATATCTGAAGGCTTCCGAGTGTTGAAGTCGACTGGGGACATCTTAACAACGACATTTTGCTGCACCGTTTGCGGCACAAAGGCCACCCTCAGTCTGACTTAGACTCACTAATACAGCCGAAGGGCCTTAGCTACAGTCAGCTTCTTTAAACGCCGGATTTCGCATCCCTGATCAGCTTCCGTAACTGAGCGAGCAACACACGCCCGACAATGGCACTGGTGCTGTAGCCTTCTGCGCTCAGCGCTGTTTTGACGCCAGCCACGTCAGTGAAACGACCTGACTTTGCCATATGAAATGCGCGCTCGATTGCAGATGTGTTTGGATCCATGACATTGATCTATCACACAATAGGGACTTGTCTTTCGCCGTCTCTGCCATATGGCGCCGTTCTCCGCGCTGGGCTTTGGTCAGGCGGTGGGCTAGTGGCTTGCTGGGCATTGAACGACGTTGGCGTTAACTCTTAGAGACGAGGCTTGGAGAGCCGGGGGAAGGCCATGCTACTTATCCGACTAGCCGCGGCGCCTTATTCGGCCGGCTAATGGAGGAAATATTGAAGCCCGTATTTTACGCAGCCACAGCGCTGTTAGTGTTGGCGACGGCCACGCCGGCATTTGCAACAATGCACACGATTACGATCAAAAATCCGCAAGGCGATCGGATTTCGCGCTTTTCAGTGATGCATTCCAAAGTGATTAATTTTCAGCCTACCAGCGCCACAGAGTTCGACGTCACAATCGACCTACCAGACGAGGCGTTCTGCAATCCTATTGTACGCGTCACGATGGGCGACGGAGAACGGATCGAGACCCGCATTTCGATCTGCCAAGATCAGGGCTTCACGATTCGAGACCGCTAGTCGCGGGCATGCCGACCCGTCTGCCCTGCCTCTTGACTGTGCCCGGTCGGTGGCGTCTGCCGGGCTCGCTTGCCCTGGCTGAATTGCAGCCCCGAGCTATGGCTCGGATCCGGCAACTTCTAGCTCTTCGCGAACTCGTTCGGGTTCATGATAGGCTAGTCATTTTTGGAGGAACCTATGGCGCTAATTCGGCTGACAGACCCAGAACGTACCGGAACCGTTCTTATCAATCCAGATCACGTCATAAACGTTCAGACAATCAAGGGGCAAACCTGGATAGCAACAACGGGACTGAACGGCTCAGGTGGAACCCGCGTCTTCATTGTGGAGGAAGACGAGCAAGCAGTCGGCAAAGCTCTCTTCCCTTAATTGATCGCCGCCTAAGCCTTGCCAGCTCTCGGCAAAGGTTCGCTAGCTCTGAGACGAAAAAGCCACCGCCGAGGGATGGTGGTGGCCCAAGGCGCACGACTACGGTGAAAGCAAGGGTACCTAAGCGGAAAGGCCCGATTACGCGGGTCTCAAATGGGAGCCACGCCGCCGACCGGACGAAGACTTTGGTGCGACAACCCCGCATTGCTAGGCAGAACAAACCCCAACTGGTGACCGCTGGAAACGCAAAAGGCCCGCCGAAGCGGGCCTTTCTAGTTAGTGGTGGTTGTTGTTCCAACCGCCGTGGCCGCCGTCCCATCCACCGTTGTGGTTATTGTGGTTGCCGTCCCCATAGTTGTTTCCACCATGGTTGCGCGGCCGCTGGACGTTGCCGAAGCTGAACGAGAAATTCACGGATGGTTTGACTGACTGCTGCTGCACGCGACCTCGCTGTAGGTAGCTAGCTGCCACCCAGCCATCGGGGCCGTCTTTTATAACGTAGCACCAGCTACCTTGGCATTCACGGACGTCTACCCGTTCCCCGCGGGACAGGCTATCAATCCGCTGGTATCCAGCCGATGGTCCAGAGCGAACATTGACGGTACCGGTCGCGACTGCAGGAGTAGCAAAAGCCGCTCCAGCCGTCCCGAGAACCACGGCACCGCCCATAATCAGCGAAACAATTTTTGCAGAAATTCGCATTGTCGATCCTAGACGTTGAAAGGTTTCTGCCCTCAGCATTGATATAGGCGAGTGCAAATGAACCCAGTCTGAAGGCTGCGTTCATTGCGGTAAACAGGCGACGTCACACCATGCCCATACTAGGCGCGGAGCCTGCAGTGGATCGAATCATCAGTGAGGGAGATGGCCATGACCTCCGTGCCCAGCCCGAATAGCTTGGCCTTGCCCATCGTCGCCTGAATCATGGCGCCGGTCTGCTTCTCGCCCTTGGCGATGCCGCGGGCTTCCTCGAGCTCGGCTGCGAGGCTTTCGACGGTCACTTCGGCACGTATTGCGCCCCGCTCCTGCAGTTCGGTGACCCGATCTAAAGTGCTTTGTTTTGCTTTAAGCGTCGCTGCATTGCCTCGGTTGGGCTTGAATCCCGCCACTGCATAGCCTCGTCTGCCGTCTTGCCCTTTACCAGCGCCTGGGCGAAGGCTTCATGACGCTGGTTTGGGAGGATGGGCATGGTCGAACAGTTTCCATTGGACAGGGCCGCGGCCGCTGGCACTAAGTTCGAGCCGCTCTGGGTGACGCCAAGTCACTGGCCGAGAAGCGTCCGGAATGTCCCGCTCAACGACTTCGACCACCTTGGCCGCGATCCCAGGACAATGCCGCTCTACTGGGACGGCGCTGCACTCATCACCGAGAAGCGTTGTAGCGTCGTCGAGCGGCGCTTTGCATGGGCAGGCGTTGCGATAGGTGTAATCGGTGTGGCAGCAACCGTCGCCCAGGCTATAGCTGCCTTTATGGCCCTGCCCGTTCATTGAATGCCGACCCCCGGACTATGGCCGGTCCGGGGTCTTCTAGCTCTTCCGTCGTGACGGTTCGCTAGCTGGCTGAGACCTTGTCGAACGTCAGCGCATAGATCTCGCCAACCTCGAACTGCTCAATGGCAGACGGTTTGGTGATGGTCATGGAAAGCTCGCCAGTCGGGGTATACTTGGACCAGTCCTTGTTGCCCTCTGGCAGCCCCTGCAGGTAGTTGCCGAAGGCCGCCGCCAGCTTCACCTGCACATTGACGTGACCTGGGCTCAGGGTCGCCTGGTGGTTGATTTCGGTCACATAGAATCTTGCCTGAACAGTCATGATCGTCTCCTTGAGCGCCGGTGTCCTTGCCCCGCACCGGATGGGGATGCCTGCTGGTCGAGACCGCCTCAGCGGTCCGGAGCATACGACACTCGCCGGTCTGATCCCAAGCCGCAGTCCTGATACCAGGGTGCACTTCGATGGGCTCAAATCTCTCGAGGAGTTAATGAGATTCGTCACTAATCAGTGGGACTAATAGCGCCATCGCACTTGCAGCGAAGGAACGAAACGATGTCTCTTGGTTCGCGCTTCTGGCCTGCTATTGTACTTGCCGCTTTGGCGTCGCATTCCGCTCAAGCTGCTGACTGGGTTTCCCATCAAGCTGGAGACGGCAGAATAATCCAGATGCCTGTGCCGGGTCAGCCCATTTCTGTTCGCCGATACAGGGTGCAAACGAGCGACAGACCTTATGTGCACTTGAAACGCTCGCTCAGACCGTCGGAGATCAACTACTTCGTTGATGAAGTGGGCCGCGGCGTTTTATCCGGCAACATTCGGCAGCAGTTGAACTTCTACGCACTGTGCCGCCGAGAGCCCGGTGAGCTTGTATGCATCGAGCTGTATTATCCCGCAGGCGTACACGGCGACTACGTGGAGACGATCGCAGATATTGCGAGATCGTTCGAAAACGAGGGTAGGCCATAGTTTACGAATGCCCTGCCGTAGATCGGGAGGGCTTCAGCGGTCCGGAGCTGCAGGCCGAGCGCCGAAGACCGGCGCGCAGGAAGGGCGAAAGACTCTCCCCACTGGGAAGAAAGGTGGAGCGGATGGCAACTCACGGAGGCGGCGGCCTTTGAGCTACGCCGCCAGGTGGCCTCCGAAGCCGAAATCACCCAACGGCCATGGCTGAATTGGTCTTCCTTGATCTTCAGCGGCGCCGGCCTTGCTGTGGCAACGCTCGCGCTATTCGTATCGTTGTGAGGTGGAAATGTCAGTCCGTAAGCGCACATGGACCACCAACGGCACCAAGCATCCCGCTTTGCAGGCCGATTACCTTGATGGCAACGGCGAGCGCCCGCGCAAGCAATTCGCGCTGAAGAAGGACGCCGAGGCGTTCGAGAAGCGCGCCGCAGCCGAGGTGCCCGACGGCATCCTCAGCGTTGTAGCCAAGCACGAGCGCCTCTGCATTGGACTGCCGTGGATGCGGAATGGGCGCCGATCGCCGACGCGCTCCGCCGGCTGGCGAAGTGGAAATACCTGCTTGAAGAGCAGACCGACGACGGTCCTGCATACTCGCCGACTACCGCCGGACACGCCAAACTGCGCGATTGATCTGCGTCGGCAAACCGGGGACTTGCATCCGGGTCCTCGCCATAGGGGAAATAATACCGGAACCGTGAAGCGGGTGGGCGGTTTAGCCTACCCAACTCAAAGGAGGCGAAAATGGACCATACAAATCACGTTCGCCTAACTTCAGGGGAGCTCACGCCGTCAATTCTCGAAGGCGCAACCATCTATGGGGCCGACGATCATAAGGTGGGTAAGGTTGACCACGTGCATGGAGGCAACTCCGCAATCATCGACGTCGGCGGGTTTCCTGGCATTGGCGCGAAGCTAATCGCGGTACCGCTGAGCGACCTTGAGTTCATGCGCGACGAGAACGGCGACGTCCACGCAGTGACATCTTGGACAAAGGATCAGCTCGAAGAGATGCCCGAGCATCATCACTGATAGCGATAAGCCGGCCCTAACGGCGGGCTTTTTGCTGCCACGCTCAAACCATGTTGCGGCCCAATCGATCAGGCAGAACCGACGGGCTGCGAGGGAGCCCACCAGAGCCCCCACGCTAGGTTTCCTTGCAGCACCAGCGACTCCTTGGGTGCGCATTCGTTCGATAAGGATTTACCGACCTCATTTAGCAATGCGAAGCACCGTCACACTATAATGGTAAAATGGAACATGATCGCCGCAAACAGCCTAGACAAGCCGTGACGATTGGCGACACTCGTTGCCGGTGATGGGCTGGATCGCATGTCCGTTGCATTAACAGACATCTCCGATGCGGGAGCCGGCCTTGCATTTAAGCCGTCCGCGCCGCTTCACGGCGAGATCTACATGCGCATTCCGGACAACATCCTTCAGCCTTGCCGCCTCGTATGGCACCGGGATGGGCGTTTTGGCATAAGCTTCCTCTAGCCGATCACTGAGCGAGCACTCAGCGAAAAACTGGCCGGCGTACACGTCACCAGCTCCAGTTCCATCGCGTCGGGCGTGAGGTGAACAATACCGCTACGAAGGCACCGATACCAAGAAGCCGATCATCAACGTACCGCCAACGTGTCGAACGCTTGCCATCCTCGGAGTTAGACAGGCTATCCTGCTTCAGTGTACTATCCGTCTAACCGACGGGAACCCCTGCTATCAAGTGCAGCAAGGCCCAAGCGCAATAAACGGCCGCTGCAACGGCGGCATACTTATTCCGCTCAGATCGGCGAAGAAGTTGGCTGAAGATGGCGACCAAACCAACGCAGAGCGTCAAAAACACGTTAACCTCCTAAACGCTCACTTGGGTACCAAGCTCCACCACCCGCCCAGTCGGAAGAGCGAAATATTCCGTCGCATTGCTGGCGCTGTTTGCCAGCGCGATGAACAGGCGGTCCTGCCAGAATGGCATGCCGCCACGCCGTGTGGGTTTAAGCGTCCTTTTAGAAACGAAGAACGTTGTGGACGACACGTCTAGGCTGAGACCTGCGGTTTGCGCTTTGATTAACGCTTTGGGCAGATTTGGAGTCTCCATATATCCGAAAGTCAAAACCAAACGGGTGAAGCGGTCATTGATGGGCTCAATTTTGACGCGTTCATCGTCCGCAACATGAGGCGTTGTGGCGGTTAGCACGCTTAGGACAATGTTTTGTTCGTGCAGGGTTTCAAAGTGCTTGATGCAGTGTAGGAGTGCCACGGGTGCCCCTTCAATCTCGCTGGTCAGATAGATCGCAGTGCCTTTTATCGTGTGAAGCTTCTTGCTGGCTATGCTGTCGAGGACGCTATTGAGCGGAAGGGACTGGGCTTTTGTTCGGCGCAACAGCAACTTGCGCCCTCCTATCCAGGTCTGCATGATAAAAGCCAGAGTGGCTGCGACGACTGCGGGCACCCAACCCCCTTGAGCAAATTTAGCCAAGTTAGCTATAAAGAAACCGGTGTCCACGATTACAAGCGGGATGATCAGCAGCAGGGCTGCACCGATTTGCCACTTCCAAATGTTACGCATCACCACAAAAAGCAGAACTGCTGTGATTAGCATTTCTCCAGTCACGGCAATGCCGTAAGCCGCAGATAGCGCACTTGAACTCTGAAAGACGAGAACAAGAATTATGACGGCGATCAGCAGTAAGGTATTGACCCCAGGCATGTAGATCTGGCCGGACTGCGTTTTTGAAGTGTGCGTCACGCTAAACCGAGGCAGCAGATTAAGGTGCATGGCCTGCCGCGTAAGTGAGTATGCTCCCGAAATCACCGCTTGGCTGGCGATCACGGTTGCTGCTGCGGCGAGGATCACCATTGGTAGACGCGCCCAGTCGGGCTGCATTTCAAAGAATGGATGGTCTACAGCGCCCTCGTGGGCAAGAACAAACGCGCCTTGCCCGAAATAATTGAGGAGCAGACAGGGGAACACCAATGCGAACCAGGCAAACACGATCGGTTTGCGGCCAAAATGGCCCAGGTCGACATAAAGGGCTTCCGCTCCGGTGACTGCCAGAAACACTGCGCCGAGCACGACCAGCGTCAACCCGCCATGGGATGCGAGAAATTGGACCGCGTAGTATGGGTTGATGGCGGCAAGGATGCCTGGAGCATTGAAGATATGCACCAGTCCAGATATTCCCAAAACAATGAACCAGAGCGCCGTAACCGGTCCGAAGATCGACGCCACCTTGCCCGTACCGAAGCGCTGCACCAGGAAAAGCGCAACGATGATGGTCAAAGTTATAGGAACTACCCAGTCGGTAAACCGCGGCGTGACAACTTCCAACCCTTCCACTGCGGACAAGACCGAAATGGCAGGTGTGATAATCGCGTCCCCGAAAAATAGGGAAGCGCCGATAATGCCCAGAACGAGGACCCAGAGCGGGCGGCCGGCAATGCTGTTGCGGGCAAGAGTCATTAGCGACAAGGTGCCACCTTCACCCTTGTTGTCGGCGCGAAGCACAAAGCCAACGTACTTCACGGTCACGATGATGGTCAGAGCCCAGACGATCAAGGAGAGCAGCCCCAACACTTCGGGCCCAGTGACGGCTTCGCTGCCGCCCGCGGCGTGAAGTGCTTCGCGGAACGCATAAAGTGGGCTGGTGCCTATGTCTCCATAGACAACGCCGAGAGCTCCCATCACCAATGCAGGGAAATGACCCGCATGTGGCGGTGCAGGCAGTTCAGGATCGTCATCGCGAAAGTCAGCCATCGATCTCGCCCATAAGTAATCCGGTGCAGTTTGAACGCACGAGCCGGCTATCGGTATATCGCCACTCAATTCGCTTCTAAGCAATGACTGCTGATGGCTTGGCTGTCGAGTGGAAGTAAGCGTAACCGGCTCAGTGCAGCTGCTTGCTGAGTATTCACTCCAAAGCTCTGACTCAGTTGCCGATTTGGTTGCCACGGTTAAGCGGGCACAAGGCGGCCTTTGATCAGCAAGCGCGGGCTTACTCTCCGTTTCCGGAATTTAGATGCTGGTAGATGAATGGTATCCGCATTGGCTGTAAATGGCCGGGGTGGGGTCGCTATCGGACGCCCAGCAAGCTCCCATCGGTCGACTGTTGATTGCCACTGAGAAGTGACCCGGGGGGTGCGGATAAAAACTTGGACCGGTTATGCGGCGATGCCTGGACTTTTTCGGTATTCGACTGGGCTACGCGAGCCAGGGGATATCTTGATGCGCTTCTCGTTTTACATCGGATGTAGGAATCAACTTCATTGACGAACTGCTCGATCGTGGTGGCTCTCCAGTCCCGAGGGTAAAAGAGTTCCGTCTTTAGCCTGCCGAAGAAGCCCTCGCATGCGGCGTTATCTTGCGAGCATCCCTTGCGGGACATTGAGCGAACCAGCTTCGCGTCACCAATCCTCGATAGCCAACCTGGCCAGCGATAATGGGCACACCGCGATCAGAGTGAACTATGGGCCGTGCATCTGCGTCAGTCACAGTCTCGATGGCTGCATCCAGCATTGTGTTGACCAGATCGGCGTCTGGATGCCTTCCAATGGACCAGCTGATAGCAGTAAGCTATGATGCGACCGCCACCAAGCCGTCTCGGAAAACGTATTCAATAGGCTCGGCATTCGGCGGGTTGTCGAACAAGGCGAACACCCCCTTGCCATCCTCGTCCTCGATCGTCGGTCGATCAAGTGGCAAGATCGCAAGCGACCATCCGCCAGCCCCGCGCTCGTAGAGTATGACGCCAGTCGCAGTGCCGTAATTTCTAGGGATATCCCAAATTGGCACGAAATATACTTGGGCGCAGTCGGAGCAAAGCTTCACCATTTGAACGTCCTCGGGCGTGAAACCGGCATTGCCAATTCCGACACTCTGCCACTCGTTTTCCAACTGCGAAACCGCTACGCGAACTCCCCGTATCTCGGTATTTTGCTCAACAGTCAGAGTAACATCATAGCCCAGGTCAACCATAACGATGTCCTGGGCCAGGGTTGGGCACGCTGCCAGCACCACCACAAAGCCGACTAATCCGGCGAATGTATTGCTCATTCCTATCCCCGAAGTTTTTCCTGCCCGTCAAACACCAGTATTAGCAGCTCAATGGCAGCTTTTGAAACTACATCAAGGCGGCGGCGATCGGGTTGCTTATGGGCCGGCAGGAATGGGGTGGCTTGCAGACTGACCGCTTTTCAGCGGAGAGACGTCGGAAGCGGACGCCTTGAGACAGTGCTGAAAGTTCGTCACACGGGCATGCGAATATAACGCGCATATTTTTTTCGTCAGCTCGCACGTCCAGCAGACCGCCATGTGCTTGGTTCGTCGGGCGGAGATTTAGGCAGCCTTGCCGTAAGGCAGGATTACATTTGCCTCCCGCTACTGGGTGATTGCTCGCGATGCGTGATGCAGCCAATTTTTCGTTTTGAGTGGCCCGTCCCACACGTTCGAATTGATCAGCCAAGATAACGCCGAACCATCGCCACCACTGACACAGGCTTTAATTTGTCGTCCCCGCAGGGGGCGTAGTTGCCGCCGCGGGTTGTGGCACGAGAGCTGCCTGGCCGGTCGGCGTTTGATCGGTCCCGATTGGTTGCGGCGTGACGGTGCCATCACCGTTGGCGACGCGCCAAATCGTGTTGCCAACATCATCCGCAATCAGCAGCGCGCCAGTGCCATCGATGCCGAGCCCGACTGGTCGGCCATGGGCACTGTCGCCCTCGACAAAACCGGTCACCACGTCGACGGCCTGACCATCGGGCGCGCCGGCCTTGAACGGCACGTAGACGACCTTGTAGCCGGCATAAAAGCTGCGGTTCCAGCTACCGTGTTCTCCGACAAAGGCGCCATTGGCAAAGGCGACTGGCATGGCGGTGTTGACTGTAAAGGTCATACCCAGCGGGGCCACGTGGCTGGAAAGGGCATAGTCGGGAGCGATGGCCTTGGCCACCATATCTGGTCGCGGCGGCTGCACGCGGACATCGACGTGATCGCCATAATAGCTCCATGGCCAGCCATAAAAGGCACCGTCCTTCACCGACGTCATATAGTCGGGCACCAGATTTGGACCGAGCTCGTCGCGCTCGTTGACCACTGCCCAGAGTTGGCCCGTATCGGCATTGAACTCCAGCCCGTTCGGGTTCCGAAGGCCTGTGGCATAGAGGCGGCCGGCGCCGGTTTTGCGGTCTATCTCCCAGATCGCTGCACGGTTCAGTTCCGCCGCCAAGCCATTTTCGGTTATATTGGAATTGGATCCCACACCGGCATAAAGCTTGGTGCCATCAGGGCTGAGAGCAAGATCCTTTGTCCAATGGTGGTCGATCGGGCCACCCGGCAACTGCGTCAGCACAGTGGGCTGCGCGGTGATCGACGTGTCGCCGAGCTTATAGGGGTAGGACACGATGGCATCGGTGTTGGCGACATAAAGCGTATCGTCAATCCATGCCACACCGAATGGCGAGTTGAGGTCGGTCAGCAGATCGTGAGTTTCGTCGACCTTGCCGTCGCGGTTGGTGTCACGCAGCAGGGTAATCAGATTGCTTTGTTTGGGCTTGCCGCCGCCACCGCCATGGGCAATGGACATAATCCAGCCGCGGATCAAATCCTTGGGCCGCCCCAACGGTTCGCCCGAAGGACCCTGCGACTGTACCACCAGCACGTCGCCGTTGGGCAAGGTGTGGACAGTGCGCGGATTGGCCAGGTCGGTCGCGTAAGCGCTAATGGTCAAACCATCGGCGACCGTGGGCATTGCGCCGTCTTTCCAGCCAACCACGCCAGCAACTTTGACGCTCGCGACCAGTTCATGCTCTGGCTCGGGCAAGACCGGATTCGGCCCGACCTGCTGGCTGGGATCGAAATCGGCCGCGCCAGCCCTGCCTGCAAGCAACAGGCCCGTCAGCAACAAGATACCGGTCGATCTAAAGCGAATGGATTTGGTCATTGGTGCCCTAGCCGGCGCGACCTGATAAAGCGCCCGTAAAAATCAGTGATGAGCAAGACCACGACTGTGATGGCGGAAAGCACGAGCCCCGACGGCACCACGGCGATCCAACCATCGGCGGAATGCACCAGACTGTTCCAGAAGGCCAAGGCCAGGACGATCAAGCTGCCAAGCGCGTGCAGCCAATAGGGCCGCCGATCCTCGCCGCGCTGCATGAACAGTTCAACGATGCCGACGAGCAGGGCTACACCTCCGACCACCAGGCCGGCGAACAGCAGCCAATCGGAGAAATTTTGCCACATCAGATTGGCGGTTTTCCAATAAGTGATATCCGTCAGCAGCGCGAGGATGAAGCAGACGTTGGGGAACTGCAAAAGCGCAGAATGGAGTTGCAGGACAAAAAGCCCCGAAGATGATTGTCGATAGGTGCGTGGCATTGGTCCCAGCTCTCGTACGGCAGTCATAGAGTCAATCGGGCGGTGGCTAACAACTGGCCACGCTGGGTTGGGTTGCGATCATGAAAAAATTAAACCGAGGGTTAGTCGATTTATCCATACTCGGAGGCCTGAAATGCGGCCATAGCCACGACGCCAACCGAGCAGGGCCTCCGCATTACGCCCCATTTCGCTCGTTGAGGCCGGGATTTTGATTTCCCAAATCCTGCCATTCCGCTGCCGTTGGCTCGATGTCGATAATGGGGTGGTTTCCTGCCGGTCCGCTTCTTGCGGCGAAACTGGGAAAGCGGCCATCCAGGTGGCCGTTTCAATTTCCTAAAAGCTGACCATCTGCTCAGGTGAACGCAATGGCGCAAACGGGGTGGCTGGCGGGCAGGCCGCTTTTGGAAGATAAATTTCCAAATAGGATGCCTGACCACGTCCTGTCACCCGAACTGGACCCTAGTCCTGAGCAGAAGGACAGGCGGCGATCTTGGGAAGCCTGAGCTTGGTGGGAGCAGCGAGACCATGAGGACCAACTGCACCCGATCAATCAGGCGGCGGCGCGGTTTGGTTCTTGAATAAAGGCGTCGACGAACGCCTCCATCGAAGCTTCTCCTAGATCCACGGCCTTGGCGCCTTCGCCATGGATCACTGTCACGTTCGTGATGCCGAGCACGTTGAGAATGGCCTCAAGGTAGCGCGGGGCAAAATTGAGGTGATCGATCGGCGAGGCCTCACCGTAAACCCCGCCTGATGCCAGGATCACGGTAGCCTTTTTTCCAATCAACAGACCCTTACCGTCGAAGCCAAGCGTAAGGCCCTTTCGCACGATGTGGTCGACCCACGCCTTGAGGCTGGCTGGAATATTGTAATTGTAGACCGGCGTGGCGATGATCAGTTCGTCAGCCGCCAGCAATTCGGCGACCAGCGTGTCGGAGAGACTCAGTTGCTCCACCATGTCCGAGGTGTGGGCCTGCGGTGAGGTAAAATAGGCCGAGAGCCACGGCATGGTCACGTGCGGCAGCGCATCCTTGGACAGGTCGCGTCGCACCACCACTCCTTTTGGGTTCCTGCCCTGCCAGTTGGCAACAAAACGTTTAGTCAGCTGGCGGGAAACCGAAGCTTCTCCGCGCGAGCTGGTTTCGACAACGAGAAGGTTGGGCATAGCGTCCGCACTTTCTTGGCTGCAATAGCCGGAACAGATGAAGACTATGTAGGGCTACCCGCTTGCCATAAGGAGTGATAATAAACCGATCAACTCTATCGGCAAACGAGATGGACAGTGATCGGCAGCCTTAGTCTCGACCAATTGCGCATCTTGGTGACGATCGCCGACGTCGGCAGCTTCTCTGCGGCTGGGCGCCAATTGCGCCGCGCGCAATCGGCGATCAGCCAATCGGTAGCGACACTGGAAGCCGGCCAGGGTGTCCTGCTGTTTGACCGAAGCGGCCATCGGCCGCGCCTGACCGAAACAGGTCGGGTTCTCGTCGACCAGGCAAGGCTGGTGCTCTCTAGCGCCGCACGCTTCGAAGCTGTCGCGACGGGCGCGCGTGGCGGGGTCGAACCCGAACTGGCTTTGGCCATCGATCCGCTCGTGCCGACCGGCCCGCTTATTGAAAGCCTCCGCGGACTGCACCAGGCCTATCCGCATCTGCCCATCAGCTTCTCGACCGAGGGACTGGGTGGAGCCCTGCGCCTTTTGCGCAGTGGCGAGGTAGCCCTGGCCTTCTGCCTGCTGCTGCCAGCGGTGCCGTCGGACGTCGTTGCTTCGCCACTGCTGCGCGTTGCGCTGATGCCTGTGGTCGGCGCCGGACATCTATTGGCCGCGCTCGGTCGGCCGGCAACTCGAGATGACCTCGAGAGCCATGTTCAACTTGTCCTGTCTGATCCGGTCGATCGGGAGGGGAACGACTACGGCTTGGCCAGCGCAACGCGGTGGCGCTTTGTCGACCTGGGGCGCAGACTGGACTTCCTGCTAGCGGGGCTCGGTTGGTGCCGGATGCCAAGTCATTTGATTGTCGAGCACCTCAGAGCCGGCAATCTGGTGCAAATCGATCTAGCCGAAGATGCTCGTGACCCGGCAGACGACCTGACCATCTACGCCGCACGCAGGGTGGACAATGAACCTGGTCCGGCCGGACGTTGGCTTCTCAACGATTTGCAGGTCCGACTGTCGCTCTAATTCGATGGGATCTGAATAAGGCTCAATCGGTTTGCGGCATGAGAGAGCAGTTGGCCGAGGATCGCAATTCCGAAGGTAGCGGCCGCTTTCGGAATTTCAAATTCACTTGATGAAGGCGTCCGCCCGCCAGTGCAACATGGCAGGCTCAACCGGACGCCCTTCCAGAGTTGAAGCCTCTGCTGTGCCCTAGACCGGAAAGAAGCCAGCCGGCATCAGAAGCGGTATCGCGAAGCAGGATTGCCGGTCTGGGTCGCTGCGAACAGCGCATCGCGGGCGGATTCGTAGCGTGTCCAAAGCTCCGCATCGTTTACCGATGGCAGGGTTGTGCTTTCGCCGCTGTCGAGCCCTGCCAGTGCCGCGTCGACCAGATTATCGACGCTCATGACGAGCTCCTTTGGTATCGAATCGAGCGGCATGATACTCCCGTCATAGATTTCGGTGGCAACACCGGCTGGCAGCACGGCCTGTACCCGAACATTGGTATCCTTGAGTTCGGCCTGCAGGCCCTTGCTGAACAACAGGACATAGGCCTTGCTGCCGCTATAGGCCGAGGTGATCGGGAAGGCATTGAAGGCCATGACCGACCCGATATTGACGATCGTCCCGCGGTTGCGGGCGATAAAGCCCGGCAGCGCCGCGCGCGACAGGTGGGTCAGCGCAGTGATGTTCACCGCGATCATGGTATCGATCACCTCCTGCGGCAGGGTTGTGGAACTGCCAAGCGGTGAGACCCCGGCGTTGTTAACCAGGATGTCGACCGAAACGTCTGCCTTGAGGATATCGCCGACTTCTGCCACGCCAGCTTCGGTCGACAGATCGGCAATGACGGTGCGAACCGCGACGCCATAAGTGCCAGCCAGGTCATTGGCAAGCTGTTCAAGCCGGTCGGCGCGGCGGGCAACCAAGATCAGGTCGTGGCCGCGCGCCGCCAGACGCCTGGCGTAAGTCGCCCCAATGCCGGATGAAGCGCCGGTGACAAGGGCCGTGGAGCGGGTGGTGTTGGACATTTGGTATCTCCGTTCGAATTGTGACTAGGAGATAGGATAAGGACGCCTTCTTGATTAGACTGAACAATGTGAATGGGTTCATTGGCTGGGTCTATGAATGAAGCGTGAGGATTTGAGCGATCTGGCGGCCTTTGTCGCCGTTGCCGAGGAATGCAGTTTCACGCGCGGAGCGGCCCGGCTCGGGCTGTCGCAAGCGACGCTGAGCCAAACGGTCAGTAATCTCGAACGACGACTTGGCATTCGGTTGTTGGCTCGCACGACACGCAGCGTTCGCACCACCGAGGCCGGGCAAAGGCTGCTCGACACTCTTAGGCCGGCCTTCGCGTCCATCGACGAGCAGGTGCAGGCGCTTGCGGCCTTGAGCGATACCCCCTCGGGGACCATCCGACTAACATCGATCCGCTATCCGGCCATGGCCCTGGTCCTGCCGGCGCTACCCGACTTCCTCAAAGCCTATCCTGGCGTCAAGTTGGAGATCTCCGTCGACGATGCCTTCACCGACATCGTGGCAGGTGGCTTCGACGCCGGTATCCGCTTTGGCCATCAGGTCGAAAAAGACATGGTCGCGGTGCCCATCGGCCCGGATGCCCGCGCAGCAGTGGTGGCGACACCGTCTTACTTCGAACGGCATCCAAAACCTGACAGTCCGCGCGATCTTCACCTGCACGATTGTATCAATTTCCGTCTGGCCAGCGCAGGCAACATCTTTCGCTGGCAATTCTGGGAGAACGGTCGTCCCCTTGAGGTCAAGGTTGACGGCGCACTTACCGTAAACGACGGCGATACTTTGGAGGCGGCAGTTATCGCAGGGATCGGGCTCGCCTACATTTTTGAGGACCAGGTGGCTGACCATCTGACCAGTGGCCGGCTAATCCGCTGCCTTGAAGCGTGGTGCCCACCCTTGCCGGGTTATCACCTCTATTATCCGACGAGGCGCCAGAAGACACCGGCTTTGACAGCACTGATCGATACCCTTCGCCTCAGACGGTGACGTAGCCAAAGTCGGAGCATCGTACCTTGATGTGCAAAACCTGAGCTGAATGTCTGCAACGGGGTCGCGTTGGCCATAGTACCGACCTTGGCTGAAAACGGTTCATTCGGGGTACGAAGGGAACTGGCATCTTTCGCACTCCTCCCTAAAACAGGCTGCCGTTTCTATTTCAAAGTTCCGGTCAACACCTCCCTCAGCGCCGTTGGAGCGCGTCCAGATAGACGTTCCACGTCACCAGTCACGATATCCATTCCGCCATTTGCGAAGTGGTGCTGAATACTAACCAGAACATCGACGAAATCCGTTGGCATTCCAGCTTGTTCTAGATTTTTCTGGAATGCCCCAGGCGTCACGACGGCAAAACCGAAAGGCTTACCAGTAATTTCGGCAATGAGGGCTGCGCGCTCGGCTCCGGAGTAAGCCTTGGCCCCCGTGGCTGTATATGTCGCCCCAGCGTGCCCCTCGCCTAACAAAATTCCTGCGGCGGCGGCGGCAATATCGTCGCGCGCCACAAACGCCACGCGGTTTTCGGCAAAGCCAGCCAAAGCGCCTTGCTGCGCCGCCATAACCGCCTCCTGCGCAAGGGACTCGGCATAGTAGTTCATGCGCAGGATGGTCCACCGCAGCGCGTTCTGTATGAGGTAGCGCTCACCGGCCCAATAGGCTGCTCCGACGTCCGGTTCTGCCACCTCGCGAGCGCCAGCCCCCGACAGGATCACAATGTGCTTTACCTCGGCCGCGACGGCAACTTTGATCGCAGCAATATTTTGCTCGCTGCGCTTGCCTGGGCGCATGTCGTTTGACGGGATCAGAACCAGCCGATCTAACCCGGCATAGGCAATTGCCAACGTCTCTGGCTGGTCGTAGTCCCCAAAACGCCCCGTGACGCCGGGAGGCGCATTTTCCGGGGTACGTGAGATGGCAATGATGCCCCGACCTTGTGCCCCCGCTGCCAGTTCCCGCAAGATGGCCTGACCGAGATTGCCGCTCGCGCCGCTTACGCCGATATTCATCACCTGAGCCACCTTTGTGTCACGAACATTTTGTTCGTGATGATATGATGGTAACCGGCAAGCCGCGCAAGAACGCACGATTTGGTGCGTCGCGAACACATCTGATCGTAGAGGTACTGGCATGGCGAAGGTACAATCGGAGCTTTTAGTTCCAGAGATCGCAACCGAGGTTGCTGCCAACTGTAAAGCGCTAGGCCGCATCCTTGACCGGATCGGCGACAAATGGACAATCTTGGTTGCCGAGGCTTTGAGCCATGGTCCGTTGCGCTTCAACGCGCTGCAGCGCACCATCCCAGGCATTTCACACCGCATGCTCACACTGACACTACGGGGCCTTGAGCGAGACGGTCTTGTGGGGCGGACTATGTTTCCCACCATTCCGCCTCGCGTAGACTATGCCTTGACCGACGCGGGCCATTCCTTAAAGACGCCGCTGCAGTCGCTCGTTGAATGGGCACGGGCACGCCACGAGGGGATTGCGGCAGCGCAGGCGCTTTTCGATCAGCGCCAGCAGTCATAACGCCAACCCCAATCTTGGCCCTGATCGGGCGCGTCGGGGCCAGACGTTCAGCATTGGATCGGGGTTTTGCAGTTCAAATGGACAGCATCGGTGACGACCTCGCATGCAGTCCGCGAAATCATCGTTGAGCACTGAAACTGGATAGGGAGCCTTCCGATTGCGACTAAAGGCCAGATTTTGTTGGGCTGGCTCGGCGTGCTCTAGTCCGCTCAGCCAAGCGTTTTTGTCATAAAGGCTGACATGGTTTCGGGCTCCCGCCCCAGCATGTTGGCCAGTGTGCTGTCCACCTGTCTGAATTCGCCCGCACGCGCTGCATAATAGTAGCCCATCATCACCCCAATGCCTGCCTGAGGCACCCCGGATGCCTCGGCATTCTTTCTCATGTCCTCGTCACTCATCACCGTGCGAGGGATTGAGGTGCCCAGGATTTGTCCAGCCATTTGGGCAATATCTGCCAGGTCCAGCGCTTCGCTGCCTGTCAGCGGCGCCGTGGGGCCGTCAACCACATCGTTGCTGGTCAGAAGCGCGGCATCGGCCGCAGCGAGGTCATCGTGGGTTGTCCAAGCGACTTTTCCGTCTAGCGGAGCAACAATCGTGCGCGCCTTAATGCCCCGGGCGTTCATCGCCATCCCACTCGCAGCGTAAAAGCCATGACGCAGGGCCGTCCACGGCAGGCCGGATTCCGCCAGCATCATCTCTGTCGCAGCGTGATGTCTGGCTGGTGGAAACAGTGAGCTCGATGAACTTGATACCTGGCTGGTGTAGAACACCCGGCCAACCTTGAGGCGCTGCGCCACTTCTATCGCAGTTGCATGTTGCTTCAGCGTATCGCCGCCGGTTGCCGCAGCGTTGGATGAAACAAGCAGCAGCCGGTCTGCGCCGTCCCAGGCGTGGCGCAAGCTCTCGGCATCTTCGAAGTCTCCCCCACGCACGCGAACGCCCAAGGACGCAATATCCGCAAGCTTTTCAGGATTTCTGCAACTGGCCCCAATGCGTTCGGCGGGCACCAGCCGCAGCAGATTTTCGATGATCTTGCGTCCCAGTTGGCCGGAAGCGCCTGTGACGACGAGCATTTTGGTTCTCCTGGTTGGCCAGTTGGCGCTGTGCCATCTGCCGAGTGATGTCGGTCGGTTGTAACTGTTCTCCGTTGGGCTGATAATCGGCCCGATTTCGAATGGGGCGATCTCTGTGAAGAACAATGTGTCGGCTGACAGTCTTCGGATTTTCCTGGCTGTGTTGGAGGCTGGCGGTTTTCGCGTGGCTGCCAAGCGGCTTGGGATAGCCCCCTCGAAAGTCAGCACGACGGTGTCACAGATTGAGACCGACCTCGGCGTCCCCCTGTTCTTGCGATCAACGCGTAGCGTTGAGGCTACCGAACATGGCCGCAAGCTGGCCGAACAGATTGGCCCGCTTTTGGCCAGTGTCGATCTTGCAGTCATGGAGATAGCCAGTTCTACCGACAGGGTTCGCGGCAGACTCAAGCTCAATGTGCCAGGAGCGGTCGTGCCCGACATCCTCCCGCCAATCCTGTCGGCTTTTCACCAAAAGCATCCCGAAGTCGATGTCGAGGTGGTCGTTGAGAATGATCTCGTCGACATCATCGCGGCCGGCTGTGATGCAGGTATCCGCTATGGGGCGCAACTGGCGAGGGACATGATATCCATTCCCATCGGCCCCCGTACGCAGCGCGTGTCCCTTGCTGCCTCCCCTTCCTATGTGGCTGCGCACGGCCAGCCAAAAGGCCCCGCCGACCTTGTCGACCACCAGGCAATCCGATTTCGATTGCCCGGTGGCAGTCTCATGCCCTGGAGACTGCAACGAGGAGAAGAGGAGGTCAGGGTCGAGGCAAACCCAAGTCTTGTCATCAGCGTCAATGCCCTCGATAGCGCCCTTAGCTACGCGCGAGCCGGAATAGGCATTATCGGGGCATTCGAGAACTGGTGCGAAGAGGACTTCCGCAGCGGCCAGCTCCTTCCTATCCTGCAAGATTGGTGGAAAGTTCTGGAGGGGCCGCGCCTGTATTATCCGAGCCGTCTGGCGGCGGCACCCTTGCGTGCCTTTATCGAGATGTGCCGTGCTCGTGAAACCAACGACACCCCAGCAGGCTAGATTTGCCTTGTGAGCGAATAAGCCGTCAAACTAGACGCGAAATTAGACCGCGCAGGCCAAGTGGCAGCTTTTGGGACGCCACCATTTGCCCTTGTGCGGCCAACGAGGAGCCGTTGCCGACGGGCGACTTGGTGGTGGGAAGGAGAACGGGTACTCCCGGAAAGGCAGATGACAAGAGCTGCCGTTCCGAGAGGGTGGTCTAGAGCGTTCTAGCGACTGAAGTCAGGCTTTTCCCAGTCTAGCCGCGGACGTGTTTAGCAGCGCCGGCCTCCTTGGCAAAATCGATGAGAAGTGCGGCGAGCTGGGCTGGCCGCTCCTGTTGAATCCAGTGACCTGCGCCGTCGATCATCTCGATATTTCTCATCTTCGTCGCCCCCCTCGCCTTCATCTGATCGAGCGCGCCCGGCGACACGTAGGTCGCCCAATCGCTTGTCCCAGTGATAAAGAGCGAAGGGACATCGATCGTCCGGCCCGAGAACATTCGCAGCTCAGCCGTCAAGGCATGGTCGGTATAGACGCGGTAGGTCTGGAGGGCGCCCTGGAATCCTGTTCGGCCATACTCGTCAGCATAGACGGCAAGTTCCGCCTCTGTCAGCCACTGGCAGGCTTCGATTTCGGCAGCTGTCGGTTGAAATGGCGCCACGTTCTCGGGCATCGTCTTGCCGCATTCCATGACATAATAGGTCGGCAATTGCGCAAATTCTTGCGGTGTCGGCGCTTTAAGCGGATGCGGCGTGTTGCCCGACCAGTCTCCGCTTTTGACATGGAAAAAGGTCCGAAGAAACGTGTGCAGGCCCTCAGGCGGGTGCGACAAGTCCTGGTTTGCCTCTCGCGTGCTCAGATACTGTTGGTAGATCATCCTGGGCGGGTTCAGCGCCGCCAGCGCGACGGCCAATTGCTGCTGACCAGTGTTCGCCTGGGCCGTTGCTGCGCCGCTCTCAGCCGTGTTGAACGGAAATGCCGGCACCCCGGGAAACGGCGCGCTCATGAGCACCACCGAGGGGAACACATCCGGCCGGACCATCGCACAAGAGCCTGCGACAGGTGAGCCGAAATCGTGTCCGATCAGCATGGCCGTTTGCCGATATCCCAGCGCTGAAACCAGCGCGATCGCATCGCGGGTCACGTTCAGGATGCTGAACGGGGTCAGCGCGCCGTCATAGTCACTCGACCAGCCGGTGGTGCGACCGAAACCGCGCTGGTCGGGCGCCACGACACGGTAGCCTGCCTCGGCCAGCAGCGGCATCAGGTGCCGCCAGCCATAGGCTAAATCCGGAAAGCCATGCAGCAGCAGCGCGAGCGGCCGGTCAGGGCTTTCGAAGCCAGCTTCGAGGATGTGAACATCGAGGCCGTTCACTGCGTGGATCATGCGCGATCGGACGCCTGCAGGGAGTGTGCCCTCGTCATATGAGGTCATTTCAGTTCCTTCCTTGGGGTGTGCATGCGCTGGTGGGGCATGGCTGCGACTGGCCAGTCGCACCCGTTGCCAACAGGGATCGGCGGGGTATTGAAAGCTGGGGTCAGGTAGTGGAGCATCGCTTACTCCTTTGTATGGTGCTCGCCATAATATGGCGATTGGTATAGCTGAGTCAAACCAATTGTGATATCGTTGCGAAATGACCCGTAAGACCGACGCCAGAGCCAATGCGATCGCCGCCGCCATTCGACTGTTTCGAATGCAGGGCTATACCGCGACTGGATTGACCCAAATCCTGGAGGAAAGCGGTGCGCCTAAGGGCTCGTTCTACTTTCACTTTCCCCGGGGCAAGGTGCAGCTCGCCGAGGAAGCGATCGATCAATACGTCGCCAACCGAATTGCCGTGCTGGGCGCGATTTCAGCCGATACGGCGGGCGATGCCCTGAGCTTTGTTCATCGACTGTGCGATGCCTTTGCGGAAGAGATGATCGCCTCGAACTTCCAGTACGGATGTCTCATGCAGAACCTGGCCAATGAGCTGCCGTCGCTCGACCCTGACCTGACGGCACGGGTCGCCCGCGGGTTTGTGGACTCAACCAAGATGGCGACGGAGCATTTCAAGCGCTGTGGGTTCGTTGCGGAGCAGGCCTCTTCCGCGGCATCCGCCTTGGTCGCCGCCCTCGAAGGGGCGCGCACGATCGCCCGGCTCGAACGCACGCCGGCGGTGTTCAGGGCGCTGGCGGATGTGAGTGCTCAAAGGTGGGCTGCGGATGTCCGCTAGACCCAAATGGCCCAGGACCATTTGATCGACGCTGCGAACTTGCTTGGCTTTTGGACACCCCGAGGCAGAGGAATGAAGACACACCCTCTCCTTGTGCGATGTTCTATGGATTAGCCAATTGAACTCGAGAGCCGACCCGCTCGTGTCAGAAGTATGTTTCTGCAATCGACTATCTGAGCATGTGTGGCAGCGTGTGCTCCGGTACTCGCACCGAGTATCTCAACTTTGCCTTGGTAGTCCGTAGCCCTAGCCGATCGCGGGCGACCGCTTGCAACCAATCTGCCCTAGGTGCATTTATCGTCTCGGGCTGAGAGTATCCTTACATGACAGACAACGGTGCCAGCGGGCACGCTTTCCTCGCTGGCGGCGGCGAACTTGCAAATTTGATCCAGGCATTTGAGTGGACGCAGACGCCCCTCGGCAGCATCGAAACTTGGTCGCCGATATTGCGTACGAGCGTGAGTATCGCTCTTCGTTCGCCCGTTCCGATCGTCATGCTGTGGGGTGAACAGGGCATCATGCTTTACAATGACGCGTATTCCGGTTTCGCTGGCGCGCGCCATCCTCAACTGCTTGGCTCGCCCGTGCTCCAAGGATGGCCCGAGGTCGCAGACTTCAATGACCACGTCATGAAAGTAGTCTTCGGGAGTGGCGAGACCCTTGCTTTTCGCGACCAAGAACTGAGCCTATATCGCAGTGGCCGTCCCGACCAAGCTTTCATGAACCTCGACTATTCACCCATCATTGATGAGTCAGGAACGCCCGTCGCAGTGATCGCCATCGTGGTCGAGACAACAGCCAAGGTGGCGGCAGAGGCATGGTTGGCCAGCGAGCGCGACCGCATGCGGCAGATGTTTGAACAGGCGCCCGGTTTCATGGCACTGCTCGACGGGCCTGAGCACGTATTCGACCTGACTAACGCGGCCTACATGCAGCTCATCGGGCATCGAAATGTCATCGGGATGCCCGTTCGCAAGGCTTTGCCAGAAATCGAGGGCCAAGGGTTTTTTGAACTGCTCGATGGCGTTTATTCCACGGGACAGCCTTTTGTTGGGCGTGGTCTGACGGCCTACATCCAGCGCAGTCCGGGGGCGGCGCGCGAAGAGCGCTTCCTCGATCTCATCTACCAGCCAGTCCGCGACCCGAGCGGCAAAGTTGTGGGGATATTCGTCGAAGGGGCCGACGTCACGGAAGGCATCGTTGCGCGGGAAGACCTGCGGGCCAGCAAGGAACAGTTCGAGCTTTTTGCCGAGGCAATGCCGAACCATGTCTGGACAGCCGATGCTGATGGAATGCTTGACTGGTTCAACAGTCGCGTCTTTGAGTATAGCGGTCTCAGCTTCGCGGCTCTCGATGGGGCTGGCTGGAGCAGCATGGTCCATCCCGACGACATGACGGCTGCCGCCGAACGCTGGAGTGAAAGCCTGGGAACAGGAAAGGCGTATGAGACCGAGTTTCGACTTCGCCGACACGACGGGACTTACCGTTGGCACTTGGCCCGCGCAGTGGGCCTGCCCGATGCGCAAGGCCGGGTTGGCAGGTGGATTGGCACCAATACGGACATCGATGACCAGAAGAAGATTTCCCAGCAATTGCTGGAGAGCGAAGCGCGACTGAGTCTGGCCATTGGTGCTGGCCAACTGGCAGTTTGGGATTACGATATTGCGGGAGGACGGGTATCCTCGTCTGCAGCACTCAATCGGCTGTTCGGCTTTCCTGCCGACGTCGATCCGTCGCCTGAGGACTACTTCAGCCGTTACGCGCCCGGCGAAGCCGAACGCCTGGCACAAGTCGGCCGCGACACGATGCTCTCCGGCGGCTCGGAGCTCGAGGCCGAAGTCCGGGTACTTTGGCCCGATGCGACGGAAAAATGGCTGCTGATACGCGCTCAGCTTTCCGACGCAGGACGGAGGGCAATTGGCGTCGTCATCGACACGACCGAGCGCAAGCAGGCTGAACAGGAACTTGCACAAAACGAGCTGCGTTTCCGGATGTCACAGCAGGCCGCCGGCATCGCCTCCCTCGAACTCGACATCGCAACCGGGACGGTCATTGGTTCGGATCATTTCTGGGAGATTTGGGGTCTGCCGAAGCTCGAACGGGTCAATATCGGCTTATTGGAAAACCTCGTCCTGCCCGAATTTGGCGAGGTTAGGTCGACACAGCAGACACGGGAGGCGGGTACGGCTGTTCACAGTGTTGAGTATCGCATTCGCCGGCCCGACAACGGCCAAATCCGATGGTTGTCTCGTCACATCGAGTTCTTACACGACGAGACCGGCAAGCCGATAAAGATGTTCGGCATCATGCAAGACATAACGGACCGACAGGAAGCGCAGGCGCGGCAGGAACTGCTGACCCATGAGCTCGAGCATCGTATTAAGAACATCCTTGCTATGGTTTCAGCCATCGCCTCCCAGACGTTGCGCAATACTGATCTTGAAACAGCAGCCGCCAATTTCAGCGAGCGCCTGGCCGCGGTGTCCACGGCTCATGACGTTATGGCGCGGACGCGATGGACATCCGCGGGACTCTCCGAGGTCGTTGGTTCGGCCATGTCGCCGTTTCCGAAGGATCAAATTTCCATTTCCGGTCCCGACGTGGCACTGACGCCCAAGAAGGCCCTCACACTTGCACTGGCCGTGAATGAGCTTGGTACCAACGCCATGAAGTATGGCGCGTTCTCTCAAGACACCGGTATGGTGCAAATCGACTGGGAATTGCGCGACAGTGAGCAGGGATACGAGCTGGTATGGACCTGGCGAGAATCCGGCGGTCCCTCGGTTACCGCGCCAGCCCGTCGCGGCTTTGGCCGCTTTCTGGTGGAGCGGGTGTTTGCTGCCGACTTTGGCGGGACCGTCGTGGTCGACTACCAGGCTGGCGGAGTAGTCTGCACGTTGGTGGCACCCATGCCTGAACTCTCACAGCATGGGAAGGTCGCTTGATCATGGTCGATAGTCCCAAGGTCCTGGTCGTCGAGGATGAAGCTCTTCTACTTTTCTCCATTTCAGACGAGCTCAAGGACGCTGGTTTTGAAGTTCTGGAGGCGGTGGATGCCCAGCAGGCGCTCGTTTTGCTGGAGCGAAACCCAGACGTGAAAGCCATTTTCACCGATATCAATATGCCCGGTTCGATGGATGGTCTCGCCCTGTCGCGATATGTGCGAGACCGCTGGCCGCCGATCAAGATCGTCGTCACGTCCGGGAAGCATCGCCCATCAGACCGAGATCTTCCAGCAGAGAGGCTTTTTGTCCCCAAGCCGTATACCACTGACGGTGTAATAGCGGCGTTGACTGCTGCGTTGAGATAGGCGGCGTTTGCCTGGTCGAGACCACGCCTAGATAGTCGGTGGCGCTCACTCGACCAAGGGCGAGCCGACGCCGAGGAGGGCTTCGCCCTGGTTCACGCTCAGGCTGGTCATGCGATAGACGACGATGCCGTCCTTCTCCGAGCGAATGGTGGCGAGGACAGCACCGAACACGTCACGGATTTCGCCGAGGACTTCGCCGGTGACGATGGCTTCGGCGATCTGCTTGGCCGAGTACCACAGGCCATCCATCGGGGCGGTGGGCACCCACATGGTGACGAAATCGGGCGTCGTCTGGGGCGCTGGTTTGACCGGGCCGGTGATCATGCCGAGATGCAGCATGACGCGGGCGATACCGTCTGTGAGTTCGCCAACCAGCGCATCGTCCCACAACCCATTGCCGCTCATTTCGGGCAATAGGCTCGGAATGCCATGCTTGACGGCGCCATTGACGGAATTGGTCTTGCCGTCCGACGCAATAGCGATCGGGATTCCGAAGGCAACGGCTAAGGCTTTGGAGCCCGCATCGCCCCGCGGATAAATGCTGAAGGGCAGCAGCGACTCGTCCAGGTCGCCGCCATGTAGGTCAAGATAAGCGTCGGCTTGCGGAAACACGGTATCGCTTAGCCAGAACGCCAGTTGCTCGCTGAGCGTCCCGTCGGGCTTGCCGGGGAACTGGCGGTTCAGGTTCTTGCCGTCCTCGGGCATGATGTAGATGCTGCGCTTGCGAAAACCCTGCATGTTGAGGATGGGCAGGATGACCATCGTGCCCGTGAGGTCTTCCGGCTTGGTCTGTTGCAGACGGATAGCGGCTTCGATCGAGCAGAACTCGGACGCATGCACGCCCGCCGTCACCAGCAGGACGGGGCCGGGCTTTGTGCCTTCGATGACCGTGAACGGGATGTCGATGCCAGCCAGTGGCTGCACATAGCCTTGTTCGACGCGAGGGGTGCCAGTGCGGAAGGATGGAAGTGCGTTCATTGTTGCGGGTCCGGATATGACAGAGGCGCGGCGGGCGTGACCGCCAGATCAAGTTCGGTGCGGCTGACGATGACGCAATCAACATCGGCATAGACCCAGTCACCGGGACGGAACGTGGCGCTGCCGATGGTGAGCGGAACATCATTGGTGGCAGCGAAGCTCGCCCAGCCACGGCGGGCCGTGGTGCCGAGCGCCTTGACGCCAAGGTCGAGATTTTCCATGCCGAGGCTATCGCGGATGACGCCGTTCATGACCACACCGGCCCAGCCATTGTCGGCGCCGAATTTGGCGAGGCGGTCGCCCATCAGGCCGATGCGCAGTGAGCCCTGGCCATCGATGACCAGCACGCGGCCATTGCCGGGTTGCTGCAAGGCGGCCAGAACCGGCGTGTGGTCTTCGAGTGTCGCGAGGGTGGCACAAGGGCCGAAGAACGAAAGATTGCCGCCGAAGGATCGGAATTGCAATTCGCACACCGAAAGGCCGGCATGGTGCACGTCGTAGAGGTCGGCGGTGACGATTGGCGGCTGGCGCATCAGAGAAGGACCGAACTGACGTCGGCATGAGTGCCGACGAAGAGATTGCCATCGGCATCTATCCAGCCGCGGAACATGCCATCGGTGTTGAAGGGAGCGGTGATATTGCCTTGGGCATCGACGGCGACGATGCCGGCGCCAATGCCATAGCTCGCGAGGTCGGATTTGATCACATAGGCGGCAGCGGCGGCGAGACTTTCGCCCAAATAGGCAATGCGGCTGGCAATTTCGTGGCCGACGGCGTGGCGGATGAAGAACTCGCCGGCACCGGTGCCCGAAACGGCGCAGACTCCATCTCGCGCATAGGTGCCGGCGCCAATGATCGGGCTATCGCCGATGCGGCCTTCAGGCTTGTTGTTATAGCCCCCGGTGGAGGTGCCCGCCGCCAGATGCCCGGCGATGTCGAGCGCAACCGCGCCAACGGTGCCGTGCTTTTCCGCTTCGGAAGCAGATTTGAGCGTACCTTCGAGCGCCTTGGCCTTGAGGCTGGCCAATGACGCGACACGGCGCTCCGTGGTGAAATAGGATTGTTCGACCATATCCAGACCGGAGCGGGCGGCAAAATTGTCGGCTTCGGGACCGCCGAGCATGACCGGGCTGCCCTGCTCCAGCAGCGCCCGCGCGGCGCGGATCGGATTGCGAATGCGGCGGACCAGAGTGACGGCCCCCGCCCCCAGATCGGCGCCGCGCATAATCGACGCATCAAGTTCGTGGATGCCGCCAGCGTTGAGCGCGGCGCCGTGACCGGCGTTGAACTGGGGCGAGTCTTCCATAATCACGATAGCCGCTTCGACGGCATCCACCGCGGAACCGCCTTCATTCAGGGTGCGCCAACCGGCGAGCAATGCCTCGCCCAGACCGTGGCGGGCATCGGCCCAGTCGGCCCCCGATAGGTCGAGCTTGGCCATAACGCCACAGCCGCCGTGAATGGCGATGACTGGGCGGGTCATGATTGCGCCGTGAGGGCGGCGACCTTGTCGGTCAGGTCAGCGATATACGGCGCGGTATCGAGACCGCGCCCTGTGACGCGCTGCAAGGTTTCGGCGGGCGAGGACGAGCGGCCATGGCTATAGATATTGTCGGTCAAGAAGGTCGTAAGCGGGGCGTAATTGCCGCCGTCGAGACCGGCCGCGATCTCGGGCTTCTGCCGCGCCGTGGCGAAGAATTGCGAGCTCATGATATTGCCCAGCGTGTAGGTTGGGAACGAGCCGACATAGCCGTGCGACCAGTGCACGTCCTGCAGCACGCCTAACGTGTCGTTGGGCACGGTGAGGCCGAAATAGATCTTCATCTTCTCGGCCCAGATGCCGGGCAGCTCGGCCACCTTAATCTCGCCGGCCATCAGGCCAGCCTCGATTTCCGAGCGCAGGATGATGTGCAGGTCGTAGGTCAGCTCGTCCGCTTCCACGCGGATGAAATCGGGGCGGACCTGATTGACAGAACGCCAGAATTCGTGGGCCGACACATCGCCCAGTTGCTCGGGAAAATGCGCCTGCAATTCGCCGAAATGCAAATCCCAGAACGCGCGGGAACGGCCGACGCGGTTTTCCCAGAGGCGGGACTGGGATTCGTGCATGCCAAAGCTGGCGCCGCCGACAGCATAGAGATTGATCAGGTCCGTGGCGAAGATCGAGCGGGTATATTCGGGTGCGACGCCCTGCTCGTACATGCCGTGGCCAGCTTCGTGCCACAGGGCGAAGAAGCCTCCGGGCAGCCAGCTTTCGCGGAAGCGGCTGGTGATGCGCACGTCGTGGCGGGTGAAGGAGATTTCGAACGGGTGCACGGTGTCGTCGAGCCGGCCGCGATTGAGGTCGTAGCCCATGCGCTGCGCCATCGCGAGCCCGAAGGCCTTCTGCTGCTCGACGGGATAGGAACGACGGAGGAAATCGGTGCGCGGTGGTGGCGCTGCAGCGGCCTGTTCAATCAGCGGCACCAAAGCGGATTTGAGGCTGCCATAGATGGTCTGCAACTGCGCCAGCGTCATATCCGGCTCATAGCCGTTGAGCAGCGCGTCATAAGGATGGGCGGCAAAGCCGATGGCCTGGGCGGTTTCGCGCTGGATGGCGATCATGCGTTCGAGCACGGGCGCGTAACCGGCGAAATCGCTGGCAGCCCGAGCCTCCACCCATGCGGCGTTGGCGCGGGTCTTGAGTTCAGCTGCCTCGCCGATCAACGCTGCAGGAATGCGGCTGAGGATGCCGATTTCCTTCGTCGCCTGGGCCACTGCGCGGTGGCGAATGTCGTCAGCGGGCGCATTCGCCAGTTCGGCGCGGGCGCCGTCGATGGCGCGAGCCATGGCCTCGCCAGTCGCCAGTTCGCGGGCCAGGCTCGTGAGCGTCGAGACTTGCGCCCCCCGCGATTCAACACCGCCGGGCGGCATCACGGTGCGCGAGTCCCAGGCGAGCAAGTTGACGGCGCAAAGGATGTCGTTGACCTGCGCGATGGCAGCTTCGAAAGCGGAATAGGTCATGAAATGGCTTCAAGGTTCTGGATTGCGGGTAGGCCGAAATCGGTCAAGTGGCAGGCGGCCTTATGAGCCGGCGTACGGTCGCCGAGCAGCGGTCGCTCGACGAAGCAGCGGTCGAAAGCGTGGGGGCAGCGGGTGTTGAACAGGCAGCCCTTGGGCAGGTTGATGGGGCTCGGCAATTCGCCACGCGCGGCCACGGTGCGGGTGCGCTTGGTGGGATCGAGCTCAGGCGCGGCATCGAGCAACGCCTTGGTATAGGGATGGCGGGGCGCCGAGAACAGATCCTCGGTCGGCCCGATCTCGACGATTTTGCCCAGATACATCACGGCGACACGATGCGAGATATGCCGCACCAGCCGCAGATCGTGGGCGACAAAAACCACCGTCAGGTGCAATTGCTCCTGCAGTTGCAGGAGCAGGTTGACCACTTGAGCCTGCACTGACACGTCGAGCGCCGAGACCAGTTCATCTGCCACCAGCACATCCGGCTCGACCGCCAAAGCGCGGGCAATGCCGATGCGCTGGCGCTGGCCGCCGGAGAATTCGTGCGGGAACTTGTCGGCGGCGTCGGACGGCAAACGGACGAGGTCGAGCAGTTCGGCAATGCGCGCGGGGATTTGAGAACGCGGGCGCATCTTGTGGACGCTCAGCGCCTCGCCCAAAATCTCGCGCACCCGCATACGCGGATTGAGCGAGCTGTAGGGGTCCTGGAAAATCATTTGGACACGGCGGTTGAAGGCCCGGCGGTCGGCACCTTTGAGGTCGGCAATATCCTCCCCCTCGAAACGCACACGGCCATCGTCGCAATCGAACAGGCGCACCAGGCACCGCGCCAGTGTGGACTTGCCGCAGCCGCTCTCGCCGACGATGCCGAGGGTTTCGCCGCGGTTGATCTGGAAGCTGACGCCATTGAGGGCATGCACCGCCAGCCGAGGCTGGCCGGTCAGGCGGCGCCACATGCCATGCGGAATGTGGAATTCCTTGCTGACTTCCTCAGCGGAGATCAGCGTCTGGGTCAGGGTGGCGTTCATGCGACGGGCGATCCGGCCGCAGCGACTTCGCGATGGTGATGGCAGGCCACCAGATGGGCCGGGGCGAATTCGGCGAGCATGGGTGTCTCCTTGCGGCAAATATCGGTGGCAAAAGTGCAGCGCGGGTTAAATGCGCAGCCCGGCGGGATCGAGGCGAGCCCCGGCGGTGTGCCCTCGATGGACAGCAACATCGTGCGCCCTGCCCCTCCGCGCGGCACTGAGCCGAGCAGGCCACGCGTATAGGCATGATGCGGCTCGGCAAAAACATCGACGACCGTGCCGGTTTCGACAATCCGTCCGGCATACATCACCGCCATGCGGTCGCAGGTGGCGGCGACGACGCCGAGATCATGCGTCACCAGAACGACGCCCATCTGCAGCTCATCACGCAGGTCGAGAATGAGCTTGAGGATCTGGTCCTGGATGGTGACATCCAGCGCGGTGGTGGGCTCGTCCGCCAGCAGCAGTTTGGGGCCGCTGGCGAGAGCGATGGCGATCATGACGCGCTGACGCATGCCTCCGGAGAACTGGTGCGGATAGTCCTTGAGACGGCGTGCGGCCTCGGGAATGCCAACCAGATCCATCAGTTCGCGGGCGCGGGCCGCGCGTTGGCGGCTGTCGAGCGCTGTATGGGCGCTGAGGTTTTCCTCGATCTGGATTCCGACCGGCAGCACCGGATTGAGCGCGGTCATCGGCTCCTGGAAGATCATGGCGATCTCGCCGCCGCGGACCTTGCGCAATTCGCGCTCGGACATGGTCATCAGGTCGCGTCCCTGCCATTTGACGCTGCCCTCGACGATGCCAGGCGCATGTACCAGGCGGAGGATGGAGTGTAGCGTGACGCTCTTGCCGGATCCCGATTCACCGACAAGGCCAACCACCTCGCCCGGCATCACGTCGAAGCCAACATCTTTGACCGCCGTGACCCAGCCATTGGCGGTCTTAAAACCCGTCGTCAGATTACGAACTTCGAGGGCCGGTGTCATTTCTTGGTCCTCAGCAGTTCGGCTAGGCCGTCGCCGACGAGGCTGAAGCCGAGTCCAGTCACTACGATGGCGACGCCGGGAAACACGGAAATCCACCAGGCGGTATTCATGAAATTCTTGCCGTCAGCGATCTGCACGCCCCACTCCGCGATCGGCGGTTGGGCGCCCAGACCGAGATAGCCGAGGCTGGAGCCGAGCAGGATGGCCAGCGCCATGTCGGTCATCCAATAGACCAGAGCCGGGGTGATTGCATTGGGCAGCAGGTGGAGGAAGATGATACGCAGTGGGCGGTAGCCCATGGCGCGCCCGGAATCGGCGTAATCGAGGCGCTTTTGCACCTGCACTTCGGTCGCCACCAGGCGGGCATAGAACACCCAGCCGACGACGCTGACAGCGACATACATGTTGATCAGGCCCGGCCCCAGCACCGCGACGATGGCGATCACCAGCACGAGGAACGGGAAGGTGATGATGGCATCGACCACACGCCCGAACAGCGCATTGACCCAGCCGCCGGCATAACCGACCAGCGCGCCGATAAATGTGCCGAAGACGAAGGGGAACAGCGTCGCAAACACGGCGATCTGCATGTCGACCGTATAGGCATGGATGACGCGGGACAGCACGTCGCGGCCAAAGCTGTCGGTGCCGAAGGGATGGGCTATGGTCGGCGCCTGCAGCAGCGCATTGTAGTCCATGGCCACGGGGTCATAGGGAGCGAACAGCGACGGGAAAAACGCGACTACTGTGCTGAGCGCGATGATGGTGCCGCCAAAGACCAGCGTGAATGGTATGCGGATAAGCGTGCGCCGTTTGGCGACCGGAGCAGTTGCGACCAGAGTCATCGGGCAACTCGCGGATCGAGATAGGCTTGCACGATATCGGTGAGCAGGAAGGTCAGCGAGACGCAGACCGCCAGCGCCAGCGTCATGCCCTGCACCACCGGATAGTCGCGACCATAGATGCTGTCGATCATCAGCCGCCCTGCCCCCGGAATGGCGAACACGGTTTCGGTGATCACGGCGCCGCCCAGCAGGGTACCGATGGAGAGGCCGAACAGCGTCACGGTGGAAATCAGCGCATTGCGCAGCACGTGGCGGATCATGATCAGCCGCGGCCGCAGGCCCTTGGCGCGGGCGAAATCGACATATTCCGCGCCCACGACGCCGATGATGGCGGCACGCAGATTGCGCATCAGGATCGCCGCGAGACTGAGCGCCAAAGTGAGCGCCGGCAGGATCAGGTGATGCACATGATCGAGGAAACCTTCCCCATAGCCGCCGACGGGGAACCAGCCCAAGCCAGCGCCGAATACGGTCAGAAGGATAATACCCAGATAGAAAACCGGCATGGAAAGGCCCACCTGAAACACGCCGCGAATGGCGTTATCGGCAAGCTTGTCGCGCTGTAGCGCGGCGAGGAACGCCAGCGGTAGAGCCAGGATCAGCGCGATGATCGCCGCCATCAGAGTCAGCATCAGAGTGACCGGCATCCGTTGGGCGATCAGGTCGACAACCGGAATCTTGAGGACGATGGAATTGCCGAGATTGCCGGTGGCGATGGATTTGACGAACACCAGGAATTGCACGAAAACCGGCTGGTCGAGTCCCAGTTCGTGATTGATGCGATCGACATTGGCGTCGATGGCGCGATCACCCAGAATGGCGCTGGCAGGATCGCCCGGCAGCAGGCGGACCAGAATGAACACCACGATGATGATGAAGGCGAAGGTCGGGATCAGCTGCAGAATGCGGCGGAAAATATAGGGGATCAGCAACAAAAGCTCACTCCGCATCCCAGGGAAGAAAATCGGGTGGAGGCAAGCCTGCCCCCACCCAAATCGGCTTACTTGTCGAGCCAGGCGGCGCGGAAGATGTTGTTGCCCAGCGGGATCTGGTTGAAACCCATCGTCGTCTTGCTCAGGGCCACCGGGTAAGGCGTCTCGTAGAGAGGCACGGTGGGGCCTTCGGTATTGAAGATTTCCTGGATGCGGGCGTATTCCTCGGCTCGCTTGGCAGGATCGATCTCACTCTGGCTGGCTTCGTAAAGCTTGTCAGCTTCATCGTTCTTCCAGCCTGAATGCAGGGCGTCGATGGTGGGCGAATAGGCGAAGTAGGACGTGATTTCATTGGGATCGGCAATGTCGTCGGTCCAGGCGGCGACGCGCATGTTCATTGTGCCGTCGCGATATTGCTGGGTGCGGGTGGCATTATCGACCTGCTGCAGTTCCAGCTTGACGCCAATGGCGGCCCACATCTGCTGCACGGCGGTGCCGATACCGATTTCGTCCTGATTGCCGGCGAGCACCAGCAGGCTGGTCGAGAACCCGTCGGGGAAGCCAGCTTCGGCCATCAGTGCCTTGGCTTTTTCAATATCGTAGGGGTAGAGCGGATCGGTCCCGGTATGCATTGGCGTCGCGGTCGACATGAACGAGGTCAGTTGCGTACCAACGCCGTGGGTCACGATCTGGATGATCGCTTCCTTGTTGGTGGCATAGTTCAGAGCCTGGCGCACTTTGGGATTGGCCAACGGATTGTCCGTGCCATTGACCTGCTGTCGCACGTTCATTGAAATGTACTGCACTCGGGTGGAGGGATACATTTCCATGTTCAAATTGTCGGAGGCCTCGAGCTCATCGACGCGGGCATAGGGAATGAGCTCGGCGCCATCGACCTCGCCGGACTGCAACCGCAGGATGCGCGTCGCGTCGTCGGGGATCACCTCGAAGGTCACGCCATCGAGATAGGGAAGTGCAGCGCCATCCTCGCCCTTGTCCCAATAGTAGGGGTTCTTGAGCAGCTTCATCGTCGAACCGCGTTCCCACGACGAGAACATGAACGGCCCGGAGCCGACCGGATGCTCGGCAAAAGCCTTGGCCTTGTCAGCGTCGCTCGCGCCGGCCTCTGCCTCGAACAACGCCTTGGGCATGATGGCGGTATTGAACACGGTCAGCGCCGAAATAAACGCCGGATCGGGATGCGCCAGCGTGATGGTCACGGTATTGCCTTCGGTCGCAATTGAGGCGATCGATGCCACGAGAAACTGCCACGTCGTATCCGGCACAGCAGCGCGCTCAAGTGACCATTTGACGTCTTCGCCGGTGATTGGCGAGCCATCCGAGAACTTGATGCCGTCGCGCAGGGTCAACGTGACGGTCAGGCCGTCCTCCGACACTTTCCAATCCGTCGCGAGGCCAGGCTGCACGCCCTTGCCGTCATCTGTAGGCAGCAACAGCGTATCGTAGAGGTTGGACAGGATCCAGATATCGACATTGGCGTCGTTCAGGACGGGGTCAAGGAACAGGCTGTCGGCATAGCGCGCATAGGTCAAGATGCCACCTCGCTCGACCGCAATGGCCGACGAACTGACGCCAAGAAGAAGGGCCGCCGCGATGGCAGCAATGGTCACGATCTTCATGCTTTCGCCTTTCAGAGTGCAGGGAAACTGTTCTACTAACATGTAACGTTGCATGCGATTTACGTGACGTCAACGCGCCAAATTCAGGCTCATCCGCTGAATTTGAGCTATGCCAGTATAACACCTTGTCCGATCCTTTGTGGCTGTGATAGCAAAATAGAACACATACGTGGACGACGGTTTCATGGACTTTTTTATCGACCGGGACCTCCCGATCCCCATTCGCCAACAGATCAAGGGCGTGATCGAGTACGGTATTGCCTGTGGCGACCTGCTGGTCGGCCAGCCATTGCCATCGGTGCGCGAACTGGCCGAACAGGTCGGCGTTGCTCCCATGACTGTGAGCCTGGTCTATCGCGACCTCAAGAAGGACGGGCTGATCGATTCCCGGCCCGGCTCAGGCACCTATGTGGCCGACAGCTCGCAGGCCCGCATGGCAGCGCGCGCCGATATCGATGCATTGCACCGCCAGATCGATGCCCTGATCGACAACGCCATGGGCATGGGTATTCGTACCAGCGACGTCGCCGCCCTGTTCAATGCGCGCCTATCGTACCGCCTCAGCCTAGGCCACCGCGTCAGCGTGGTTATGGTGGGGCTGTTCCACGAAGCCACTGCGAGCTATGCGCGCTTCATCGCCGCCCAGCTGGGCAGTAGCGCCACCGTCGAGCCGATGACTATCGATGCCATCCTGCGCAACGAAACCGCCAAGGATCGCGCCGGCTCGGCCGATCTGGTGGTGACGTTCGCCAATCGGCATCGTGAGGTATCGAGCCTGTTACCAAACACCAAGGTGGTGTCGATCCGCTTCATTCCCGCCGAAGCCACGCGCATGGCGCTAGCGGCTCTCGACCCGATGGCGCGGGTGGCGGTTGTATCGCTGTTTCCCGACTTTCTGCCGATTATCAATGCCGGCGTGCAGCGCTTTGCCGCCCATGTGCAGGACATTACGGCCGCCACTATCGACGATGCCGATATCGTCGCCGTGCTGGCTGCGGCCGATGTGGTGGTGTTTTCCACAGGTGCCGAGACAGTTGTCGGGATCGCCCGGCCGGCCATGTCAGCCATCGAATACCGCCACACGCCGGACCCCGGCGATATAGAACGCGTGGTTATGCCATTCATCACCGCGGCTAGCCAGCAAGCGCCAGCAGAACGGAAGGAAGCATCGTGAAAATCGCCGAGATGAACTGGAGCCAGGTCGAGGATTATCTCAAGCGCGACGATCGCTGCGTGGTTCCGCTGGGCAGTACCGAGCAGCATGCGGGGCTGTCGCTGTCGGTGGATTCGATCCTGGCGGAGAAGGTCGCGCTCGACGCCGCCGAGCCGCTCGGCATTCCGGTGTTCCCGGTCTTGCCTTATGGCATCACGCCGTATTTCCTGGCCTATCCCGGCTCGATCAGCCTGCGCATCGATACTTACACCCGCATCATTCGCGACATTCTCGATGGGCTCAAAATTCAGGGCTTCAAGCGCATCCTCCTGGTCAACGGCCATGGCGGCAACCAGCCGGGCGGCAGCCTCGCTATCGAATGGATGGCCGACAATCCCGGCCATGCGGTCAAGTTCCACAACTGGTGGAATGCGCCGGCGACGTACGCCAAGGTGCAAGAAATCGACACCGTCGCCTCGCACGCGTCGTGGATGGAAAATTTCGGCTGGACCCGCCTGCCCAGCGTGACGCAACCAACCCAGCGCAAGCCGATGATCGATCTGTCGCGGATGCGCTACATGGACCCGGCTGGCGTGCGCGCCTATCTGGGCGACGGCAATTTTGGCGGCTACTACGAGCGCGACGACGCTGAAATGCAGGCGATCTGGGACATCGCCGTGACCGAGACGCGCGCCCTGATGGAGGGGCCGTGGTCATGAGTGACCCCATTCTGATCTGGGGCGCTGGCGCCATCGGCGGCACGCTCGGCGCAGCGTTCATCCGCACCGGCCACGAGGTTGTCTTCGTCGATAACGTCCCCGAGCATGTTACCGAAATGAACGAATTTGGCCTGCGCATTGTCGGGCCAATCTTCGAGGATACGGTCCGGGCCAAGGCGTTTCTACCGGCCGATCTGATCGGGCAATTCGAGACCATCTTCCTTTGCGTGAAGGCATTGCACACCGACGCTGCCGCGCGCGATCTACTGCCGCATGTGGCGCCCAACGGCGTCGTCGTCTCCGCCCAGAACGGGCTCAATGAGCTGGTCATAGCCGACATCATCGGCCGCGATCGCACCATGGGATGCTTCGTCAATTTCGGCGCCGATTTTCTCGAACCCGGCATTGTTACCTTCGGTGGCCGCGGCGCCGTCGTCATCGGCGAACTCGATGGCAGCACGACCGAGCGCCTTGTGGCTCTGCATAAGCTGCTGCTCGACTTCGAACCCGATGCAGTTTTGACCAGCAATATCTGGGGTTACCTGTGGGGCAAGCTCGTCTATGGCGCGCTGCTGTTCGCCACAGCGCTGACCAATGACAGCATAGCCGACGCCCTCGCCGACCCTGCCTATCGCGCCGTCCTGACCGATCTCGGCCGAGAGGTCGGCGCTGTCGCCAAGGCCGAAGGCATTGCCACAGAGGCTTTCAATGGCTTTGATCCCGGCGCTTTCGTTCCCGGTGCATCGCAGGCGCAGATCGATAACTCGTTTGACGAAATGGTTGTGCATAACCGCAAGTCGACCAAATCCCATTCCGGCATCTGGCGCGACCTCGCGGTACGCAAACGCCAGACCGAGGCCCAAGATCAACTTGGTCCAATTGTCGATGCCGGGCGGCGCAACGGCGTGCAAACTCCCCTGACCGCACGGCTGATCGCGATGATCCGCGAGATGGAAACCGGGCAGCGCACATTTTCGCCCGATAATATGACGGTGCTCGCGAGCGCCGGAACGGTAGCGGTGGCCTGAGATGAATATCGATTTTGCCAGCAAGACTGTCGTCGTCACCGGGGCGGCACACGGCTTTGGCCGCGCCATCGCGCTGGCTTTTGCGGCGCATGGCGCCATCGTTTACGCCTGCGACGTCAATGCGGAGGGCTTGGCTGAAACGGTCCGTCTCGGCGGCGGCAAAGGCCTGAGCCTCGATGTCGGCGACCATGACGCGGTGCAGTCGGCCATCGCCCAGATCGAGAGCGACGGGCACGCGGTCGATATTCTGGTCAATAACGCCGGTGGCGTGCGCGGACAGGTCGGGCGGCCCATCGAAGAGATCAGCGCCGCCGACTGGCAGACCATTTTCGATGCCAACGTTTCTGGCGCTTTCTTCATGACCCAGGCGGTGGCGCCGGGGATGAAGCGCCAGCGCTATGGCCGCGTTATCAATATTTCCAGTGGTGCCGGGCTCGGCATCAGCCTGACCGGCATCCAGGCGTATGCCAGCGCCAAGGCCGGCCAGATCGGCCTCACCCGCCAGCTCGCTCACGAACTCGGCGCCTGGAACATTACGGTCAACAATATTGCCCCGGGCTTCGTGCGCTCCAACCCGACCACCGAGCGGCAATGGGACGCCATGGGCACCGAGGGACAGGAAAAGCTGCTCAACAATATCGCGCTCAAACGGCTCGGCACGCCCGACGATATCGCCAATGCGGTGATGTTTTTCGCCTCCGAGCAGGCCGGCTGGATTTCCGGCCAGGTGTTGAGCGTGGACGGCGGCAAGTGAGCGAGATCGAAGACTATCTCGCTGGCCAGGAGGCCGAAGTCCTCGCCGATGTGATCGCCTTCTGCCGCATCCCAAGCGTCAGCACCGACCCGGCCTTCGCCGATGGCATCACCGCCGCCTCGCAGTTCGTCGCCGAGCGCATGCGCAAGGCCGGATTTCCAAAGGTCGAAATCGTGTCGACCGGTGGGCACCCAACAGTGATCGCCGAATGGTGCGAGACGCCGGGTACGCCAACCGTACTGGTCTATGGCCATTATGACGTCCAGCCGCCCGATCCGCTGGACAAGTGGCTGAGCCCGCCGTTCGAGCCGACGATCCGGAATGATCGGCTTTATGCCCGCGGCGTTTCCGACGACAAGGCGCCGTTGCTGCTGCCGATCATCGTGGCGGAGGCGGTCGGCAAGCTGCGCGGCGGGCTGCCGATCAATCTGAAGATGCTAATCGAGGGCGAGGAAGAGTCTGGCAGCCAGCATTTCGAGCCCACGGTGGAGCGGCTAAAGGAGCGCCTCGCCTGCGACATCGTAGTATCCGCCGATGGTGCCATGTGGCGGCCCGATATCGCTTCAGTCACCGTGGCGACTCGCGGCCTGTCGGCGCTCGACGTCGTAATCCACGGCGCCGGCAAGGATTTGCATTCGGGCCGGCATGGTGGCAGCGCTCCCAATGCGGTGCGCGTGCTGACTCATCTGCTGGCATCACTGCATGACGCGGAGGGCAATGTGACCGTGGACGGCTTCGCCGACAGCGCCTTGCCCCCGGACCCGGCAATCATCGCTGCCATCAAGGCCATCGGCTTCGACGCGGGTGCCTATTTCGACGAAATCGGCGCCAAGCGCCCCGACCCTCTGCCCTCGGGCGAAGACTTGCTGACCCGCCAATGGCTGGTCCCCACGCTGGAATTCAACGGCATTTCCGGCGGCTATGCCGGGCCGGGCACCAAGACCATGATCCCAGCACAAGCCTCCGCCAAGATCACCTGCCGTTTGGTGGCGAGTCAGGACCCCATGGCAGTCCTCTCGGCAATCGAAGCGCATCTAAAAGCCAAGCTGCCCAGCGGCTACACGCTCGAAGTGCATGGCCACGGACCCGGCACGACCGCTTTTGCGCTCGATCCCGACCTGCCGGCGCTGCGGATTTCTGAGGATATATTCGGCGAAGTGCTGGGGCAAAAGCCGCTGCGCGTCGCCATGGGCGCCACCATTCCGATTGGCGCGGTGATGAAGAAACACCTCGGCGTTGGCATGATCTTCTTCTCGTTCTCGACCTCCGACGAGGACTATCACGCGCCCAACGAGTTTTTCCGCCTCGCCAACCTGCGGATCGGCCTCATCGCCTGGGCGCGGCTGATTGAGCGGCTGGGACGAGAGGGATGAGCGAGGACATCGGCTTCCTCGAAATTGCCGAACTGGGCGCACGCTATCGGGACGGTCGGCTGACGCCGATCGACGTCGTGCGCCACGCGCTGGCGCGCATCGACTGTCTGGAGCCCAGTCTCAACGCCTTCGCCAATCCGATGGCGGAAATGGCGCTGGCAGATGCCGAAAAGCGGACTAGCGAATTGGCGTCGGGCCTGGACCTGGGGCCATTGCACGGCATTCCTGTTGCCATCAAGGATCTGATTGATGTCGAGGGTGTGCCGACCGGCTTCGGCACGCGGGCGCGCGAGCCACAGATGGCGACGCGCGATGCTGAGCTAGTTGGCCGGTTGCGAGCCGCCGGAGCCATCATCCTCGGCAAGACCAACCTGCTCGAATATGCCTATGGCGTTGCCCATCCCGATATCGGGCAGACCAATAATCCCCACAACACCGGACGCACATCCGGCGGCTCCAGTGGAGGTTCGGCGGCTGCCGTCGCGGGGGGAATCGTTCCGCTCGCCATTGGCACCGACACCGGCGGCTCGATCCGCATTCCCGCCAGTTATTGCGGCATTGTCGGCCTCAAGCCCAGCTTCAGGCTGGTCAGCCTTGATGGGGTCTTCCCGCTGTCCTGGAGCCTTGATCACGCCGGCCCGCTGGCGCGCAATGTGGCAGATGCGATGATCGGACTCGCGGCAATCGCCGACATCGACAGCGCTCCACAACGCGATATCGCCGGGCTGCGGATCGGGCTGATCGACCGCCATTTCGGCTCGCATGAAATCACGCCGGGCGTTCGCGAAGCGCTCGATGCGGCGCTGGCATTGCTCAAAGCCAGGGGCGCCGAATTGGTCCCGATCAGCATCGTGGGCTTGGAGCGGGTGAACACCGAACTGGTGACGGTCCTTCACCCCGAGGCCTCGGTGATCCATCGCGACCTGCTGCGGCAAAATCCGCTCGGCTATGCTCCTGTCACCCGCGCGCAGCTTGAAGATGGGTTCAAGACGACGGCAGCCGATTACCTGCTCGCCATGCGCTATCGCGAAACGTTCCGCGCATCGGTGGAAGCGACATTTGCGCAGGCCGATGTGCTGGCCAGCCCCAGCGTGCCGTTCGTGGCACCACGCCAAGATCCGCGGATCGAGGATGGCGAAGAGGGCGAAATGCTGTCGAGCGGTTTTGCCAATGTCTCCGGGCATCCCTCGATCAGTATTCCCGCGGGCATGAGCGAGGGGCTACCCGTGGGGCTGCAATTGACTGGCCCACTGGGGCGCGATGCCGCTCTGCTCGCTATGGCCGGGACAATCGAACGCGCAGTGGGCGCCTATCGGAGGCCCAAGTCCTGATCGCCCTTGCGCACGGCACTTGGCTTGCAAAGGCGATGAGACGCCCACACACTTGTCGGTGGGCAAGGGTCGATAAGCCTGCACCTACCCTGCTCTAGTCTTCATCAATCCGGATTGCATCATGACCGATACCGTTCTCGACCGTTTCCTGCGCTACGTGGTCATCGATTCGCAGTCGGACGCTGCCTCACCGACCCAACCTTCGACCGACAAGCAGAAAGATTTGGGCCGTGTGCTGGTATCCGAGCTTCTGGCCATCGGCCTTGCCGATGCCCATTTGGATCAGAACGGCTACGTCTACGCCACCGTGCCGGCCAATACCGACAAGGACGTGCCAGTCATCTGCTTTTGCTCGCACATGGATACGGCGCCCGATTTTAGCGGGACCAACGTCAAGCCGCAGGTTTTGCGCAACTATGCCGGCGACGACATCACCCTGGTCGGCGATGCCAGCCGCGTGATCCGCGTAGCCGAGCATCCCGAACTCGCCAACCAGGTCGGCAACGACGTGATCACCTCCGATGGTACGACCCTGCTCGGCGCCGACGACAAGGCCGGTCTTGCCGAGATCATGACAGCGGCCGAAATCCTGCTGCATGACAAGTCCATCCGGCACGGGACGATCAAGCTGCTGTTCACCCCCGATGAGGAAATTGGACGCGGCGTCGACAAGGCCGATCTCAATAAGATAGGAGCCAGATTTGCCTATACGATGGATGGCGAAACCGCGGGCTCCGTCGAGGACGAAACCTTTTCCGCCGACGGACTGGAAATTGCCATTACGGGCGTTGCCATCCATCCCGGCTTTGCCAAAGACCGGATGGAAAACGCGATCAAGATTGCCGGCGAAATCACTGCCCGGCTGCCGCGTGACGTCTCGCCCGAAGGCACCGAGGGCCGAGATGGCTTCGTGCATCCCGTCGGCATCACCGGTTCGATGGAAAAGGCGAAGATCACCATGATCGTACGCGATTTCACCGAAGTTGGACTGGCTACAAAGGCCGCCATGGTCGATGAGATTGCCAAGACCGTGATCGCCGCATACCCGCACTCGACGTACCGCATCACGATCAAGGAGCAGTACCGCAACATGAAACTGGTGCTCGACCAAAATCCCGAGATCGTGGACTACGCCGTGGAAGCCATCCGCCGGGCGGGCATGGAGCCAACTCGCGGCTCAATTCGGGGCGGGACCGATGGTTCGCGACTGTCCTTCATGGGCTTGCCCTGCGCCAATATCTTCGCGGGCGGCCATGCCTTCCACTCCCCCCTCGAATGGGTCAGCCGGCAGGACATGGAAAAGGCCGTCGCCACCATCGTTGAACTGGCGCGCGTCTGGGAAGAGCGAGCATGAACCGCGCTGACCGCAAATTGCCCACTTCCGCAGTGGGACATTTCGTGAGGAGCCATGAGCCGATGCGGGCTACGCCGCCCTAATAGCTCGTTGGTATCTGGTCGGCGGCCATGGCGCCTGCGATCATGGGCAATCCGACCGACCTGAGCTTGGGGAGGAGTTGACCAATAGTTTCTGCCGCACCGATCCCGCGATCGCCAAGGCATTCGCACGAACGACCTTTACTTCGGACAATCGCGCCGATCTGCCGCGCGTCACGGCGCGGACGTTGATCCTTCAATGTGCAGAAGACATCATTGCAGCCCCGGCAGTCGGGGAATACGTCCCGACCGCGCAGTTTCGTGAGCAATTCATTGCCGTGCTGCGAGACACGATCTTCGCAATCCGCTCGCCGGGACTGAGGCGGGCGTCGCATCCTAGAGCGGGAGCACCCTGAAAGCCTAAAGACCCTTCGTATTCTCGGACTGATGAGTGAGAGCATTGCGAGGATGTCAGGACTGATCGATGATGTCGTGGATCTGGCGCGCAGCCTGCTCGGGGGCGGCATTGCTTTGGACCGCCAACGCGACCGGGGGATCGAAGCCACGATTGCGCAGGTCATCGAGGAAATGCGGGTTGGGCACCCGGATAGGGCCATCGAAGCTCTGTTTGATCTGCCGCATGCGGTCGACCTTGAGCATTCCCGCATTGCCCAGATGTTTTCTAACCTGCTGGAGAATGCCGTCACGTACGGCGCACACGATCGCCCCATCACCATCCAGGCAATCATCGCCGACGGGCATTTCACCCTCTCGATCGTCAACGGGGGGAGCCGATCCGCCCGCTGCCATGGAGCACCTGTTCCAGCCGTTCTATCGCGGGAGGTCCAACCCAGCGTGCAGGGCCTGGGGTTGGGCCTGTTTATCGCCAGCCGGATCGCCGAGGCCCATGGTGGGACACTGAGGGTGGAGTCAAACGCTAAACAGACCAAGTTCACTTTCCGGATGCCGATGCAATGACGCCGGCGAGCCGCAGTTGGGTCGGCACTCAGTCTTTTATATCCGGGATCGCCAGTCGGCGACCTTTCGCACGAAAGCGTCCCACTGGAACGGCTTGCCCATTATCTGGATGCCATGCCCTGTGTCTGCGGTTGAGCGCGGCGTCTTCCGCGTAGCCAGAGATGAACAGCACCTCCAATTCGGGACAGAGACACATCAACCTTGCCGCTTTCAGGAGCACGGATGATTGGAACGAGTACGGTAGTTGATCCGTAAGTCCCTACTGCGCGTTGCGCCGGTATTCCGTGGGATCGACCCCATACCGCGACTTGAAAAGCTTTGAGAAGTGGCTGCGGCTTTCGTAGCCGACGGCTGTCGCAACCCGTTCGATGGGTCGTTGTGTGGTGGCGAGTAAGCGCGCGGCCTGTTTTAGGCGCAGATCGCGTACGAATTCGCCAGGACTTTGGCCCAGAGTTTCAGTGAAAATTCTGAGGAAGCTGCTGCGGCTCATGCCTGCCATGCGTGAAAGCTCGTCGATGGAAAAATCGCCTTCGGGCATATCAATGAGCTTGAGGATAACCTGTTCGAGCAGGTTGCTTGAGGCCGAACCCAGCATCCATTCGGGATAGCGCCCCTCATCGTGCTGCATGCGCAGCAGCAAGAGCAGGCACAGACGCAGCAGCTGTTCGACAATGGGACGGCTGCCAGCGCGGGGGGTGCTAAGTTCAGAAATCAGCTGTTCGATGGCGCGGGGTGCTATTGGGGATTCCAGTTTGGCGCTGGTGATGGTTTCCCCGAGCGGGTCGAGCAGCACCGGCGTCCGGCGCTGTCCAACATCACGGTGCCACAGACAAACACCAGCGGCATCTCGGTACCGTCGCCGGCTTTGATATGCTGCAGGAGCGATGGCCCATTCTGCGCTTCAAGAGCAGCTTCCACTTCCCGTATCGTGCGTCCGCTGGCTTCGAACTGGCCTTTGAGCGCCGAGGGTATCAGCACGAAAGTTTCCGGACCCAGCAGGATCGGCTGGCGACCGGGGATCTCCAGCCGCCCGGTGCCTTGTAGAACATAATGCACATGGGCGATCGGGGATGGCGGAAACGACAGGCGCCAGCCTGAGTGAACTTCGCAATAGCCAATCGCACTAATTTTGAGATCGAGAGAACCTAGTAGGCGGTCAAAAATCGCGCTCACGTCTGGCTCCCCACAGCACGCATTTGGAACGATCAAGCACCGCTTCGCGGGTTCCATAGATGGCCGGCTCAACAGGATGTAACGGTGCCGCAGCGCAGAAGTTTCAAACAACTTCGCTACCGGCGTACGGCCAGCTCAGACGTGTCCGCCACAGTGGATGCGGTCCCCTCATGGAGAACAAAGACAATGACAAAAATAATTTCGCGTGGGTTCGAAACTAAAAAGGCTGTACTCGTCAAACTGGCGGGATTTGCGCTGCTGTCAACCACTATCCTGACTGGACATAGCTTTGCAGCCGAGGATGCTGCCGGCTATATCTACACAACGCTGAATGGCACTGATACCAACAGTGTGGTGGCGTTCGATCGCGACGCCGATGGCTCGCTCAAGAACGAGAGGGCCTTTTCCACCGAGTCCAAGGGCGGCGCCGATCCGACCGCTGGCGGCGACGCCGCCGGCGACTTCGACGCGCAAGGCGGCATAGAAATTGTTGGCGACTACCTGCTTAACGTGAATGCCGGCGGCAACACCGTTTCGGTATTCAACCTCGATCGCACCACGGGCGATCTGACGCTAAAGGGCAATGTGCCATCCGGTGGCGCCCGCCCGGTTAGCATTGCCGTCGAGCCAAAATCGGAAGGCAGCACCGTTTATTGGGTCGTTGTCGCCAATCAAATGGGCAATCCGAACATACAGAAAGGCGGCAAGGGAGAAGACCCTATCGAGTACTATCCCAACAAGGAATTCTTCGCCGCTGGCGGCGACATTTCCAAAGTCTCGCCCGACCGCAACATTGCGCTGATGTCGTTTGACTCCTTGACTGGCGATCTGACGATGAACAGCGTGCTCGAAACGTTCGACGGCATGAATGGCGGACCCGACAACGTCGAGTTCAGCCCTGATGGAACCAAGCTCGCACTCGCCACCTGGGGCGTAGCCCACTTTGCCACCGCCATGCCAACCGAACAGCGCCCTAGCCGCGTGTATTTTTATGACTTTGATGTGGCCACCGGCAAAGTTGACGGCGAACGGCATTTTGAAGAAACCGGCATTGCCGGCTCGATCGGCTTTAGCTGGTCAGCTGATAGCGACAGCGTTTACGTGTCCAATTTTAATCTCACACCCGACACGCTCGACAACAGCCTGACTGTCCTGACCGATGACGGCAAAAGCATCACCAAGACAGCCAATTTCGGCACCGGCGATGATGCCAATGGCGGCGCCGACGAAGCTTGCTGGACCGTGCTGAGCCCCGACGGCAAGAAGCTCTACGTTGCCAGCTTCACCGGCAACATCATTTCGGAATTCAATGTTTCATCCTCGGGCGACGTGTCCATTGAAGGCCCTGGCCCGGTGACCGCTTTTGCGCACCGCGCCGACACCACTCCGGCCGGCGACACCAAGGACTTGTACATCTCCCCCGATGGCAAGAGCCTTTATGTCAATGGCTCGTACCAGTCGTTTACCGTGTCGCAGTTCAATGCCGAGTCCGGCAAGCTGACACTGGTCGACGAAACCCGCGTCGAGGCTGCGGCCGACACGTTCAAGGGCGCCTACAACTTTCTGGGGCTCACAGGGTTCTCGAAGTAATTCTCCGTAAATTATTGAGCCGTCGCGCTAATCGTGCGGCGGTTGATTTCGTTCTGCCGGGTTTTGCCCGAAAACGTACGGTGCCGGAGCCTGACAGAGAAGTGAACAACTGCAGACTTTCTACAGCGCTAAGGTAACACGCCGCTGTTTTTGCGGCATAACCCCAGATCGGAGCATAAAATGCGCCTCAACTATTTTGTTAGTGCCGTGTGTATTGCTGCCTTGGCCATTGGCCCGGCTTTCGCTGCCGAGACGGCAATGACGCCCGGCATGATGGCCCCCAATATGATGATGGCGACGACGCCCGACGGCCACATGGGTTCGATGATGATGACGGACGACGCGATGACCAGCAAGATGATGGGCATGGCCACGCCTGTTACGGGCTGCATGATGATGATGACCGACAAGGACGGCAAAATGTCCATGGTCGATACCTCGTCAGCTGACGCCATGGCGGAATGCAACAAGCTGGCGATGACGCCGGCGGCAATGCCCGCCGATGACAATATGGCCACGCCTGCCATGATGGCGCCGAACATGGCGATGGCAATGATGCCGGACGGGCATATGGGCTCAATGATGGTCACCGATCCGGCCATGGCCGACACGATGATGGGCATGGCCAAACCAGCCCCTGGTTGCATGATGATGATGAGCGACAAGGACGGCAAGATGTCGATGATCGACACTTCGTCCGCTGACGCTATGGCAGAGTGCAATAAGTTGGCGATGACCCCGCCGGCGATGTAACCACCCACTCCCCAGGAGGCCGCTGCGGTGTGGCGGCCTCCTGGAAATCGGCACCGCTCCAGTCACAGTCGCCGCTTTGAGGTCGATCCCGGCCCCCGACGCCTTTAGTGCGTTGCGACGTTGTTATCGGCGCCGTTCTGCAGTTGCCAAGGAGTATGTCATGAGCGAAAAAACGCCATAGCCCCCAAGCCTCGCAAAGATATGCCTTCGGTAAATCTCAAGGAAGCCGAGTTTAAGAGCCGGTTTCTAAGCCAGTACATCGACCCGGCATTCGATAGCCTCAAGGTCTCGCTGGGCGCGATCGCGGATGCTGCGTGGGATGGCTATATCAATGCGCGCAAGTCGCCACTGACGCACAAGGCGGGTACTGGTTACAGCGACCCTGATTGCGATCTTGCCGATGACTGGATTGCCGCTAAGGCAGCAGTCGATAAGGCGCAGCGCCTCTACGAAATCAAGAAACGGCGCCCCCGCGTCCTGGTGGTCAATTCCGCCTCGCGCAGTGAGCACACTTGCCCGGGCGAAACCTCGAAGTCGTTCCGGCTGGCCAAGATTGCCTCCAAGGTTTTCGACGCGGCCGACATCGACGTTGAGTTGCTAGACCTGTCGCGAACTTCGTCCGAATATGGACGCAGCATCCATCCCTGCAAAACCTGTTTTTCGACGGCTGCGACGCTCTGCCATTTCCCATGCTCCTGCTATCCCAACTATTCGCTCGGCCAGACGCAGGACTGGATGAACGAAATTTATCCGATGTGGGTAAAGGCAGACGCCGTTTTCATCGTCTCTCCGGTCAACTGGTATCAGGTCACCTCGCCGCTCAAGGCCATGATGGACCGAATGGTTTGCGCCGATGGCGGCAATTCCGACCCGACCTCGACCCACGGCAGGACGCTGAAATAGCCAAGCAACTTGAGCTCGATGGGTGGGATTATCCGCAATATCTGAAAGGCCGGCTGTTTTCGGTCGTGGTGCACGGTGACGTCGAAGGCGCCGAAAATGTGCGCCGCTCGATCAGTGCATGGCTCAGCTTCATGGGTCTGGAGACTGCCGGCAACAAGGCCGAGGTTGACCGCTACATCGGCTACTGGGAACGCTACGCCACCAGCCACAAAGCCCTGGATATGGACAAGGCCATACAGGGCGAAGTGAAAAATGCCGCCGAAACGCTGGTCGAAGCTATAGAGGCGAAGCGGGAAGGCAGATGGACCTCGGCTGGCGCCGATCTGAAGCGACCACGGCAGAAGTAGCTAGACGAAGCTGAAGGACGAGCGGCGTCGCAGGAAATAAGTAGCTTGGCTAGGCTAACTGTCGTTGCACAATCGAAGTTACGCGCGGCGCAAAAGCCTTGAATAGCGCACAAGGCTCGACTTTGCCCGCCCTGCCTTTGCGCGGCCTTCCTGCCCCGCTTAGACGGCCCGCGTCTTGGGCTTATCGCGCCGGCGCTTGGCCAGCGTCTCGTTGCCCTACTTCGTCGGCGCACCGTCAAAGGCGATTATGGTCGGTTTCATCAGGCTCTCCTTCTGCGATATGCCCATTAGGCACGACCAGCGCTCCTTGCTGCATACTGCCGCAGCATATGGCCACTGGCAAAGTTGGTCGTGCCCAGCACCTTCAATTGCAATGCCTTGGGAAGCTCGATGAATAAGGGCTTACCGCCGCCATATGCCACCGGGGCGGTAATCAGCGCGAACTCATCGATAAGATCGGCGCGGATCAGCGCCTGCGCGAAGCGCGCCCCGCCCCATGCGATGATCTCGCCTCCGCGCCGTTTCCGCAAGGCTGCGATTTCGGTGGCGAGTTCGCCGGTGGCGATAGTGCTTTCCGGCCAGTCCGCCTTCTTCAGGGTTTTGGAAAAGACGACCTTAGGGATGTCGTTCATCGGTGCCGCATAGGGGTCCTTGGACTTTGGCCAGAAAGTCTTCATCCCATCATAGGTCACACGGCCCATGATGTACGTTCCTGCGCGCGAGATGCGATCAAGCTTCCATTTCTTAAGTTCTGCTGGCTCGGCCATCATTTGGATATCGATATCCGCATCCTTCGGTGCAACGACATAGCCATCGATCGATACGTTCATAATCAGGGTCACTTTCCGCATGTCATCTCCTTCAAATGTTTCTGCGCCTGTCCCTTGGGAGTAATGGTAAACATGGTGATAGCGCGCATCATTTCTGCTCCACCGGTTGCTTGCCTATGCAAAGCCGTCAAGGCTGATGATGAGGTCGCAAACGAGTTCAGTCATGTTCCTTCTGCACGTGCTTTAGTCCGGAAAACAACGATCAGGGGGATATCGATCCCGAATTTTGTGACGAACAAACATTGTGTGGCGCATAAATCTTGATTTTTGCACCGTATCGCCAATCCCAATAAACCTTGCGGGGGTGTGTCGTTCGTTGTGTATAATGCGAGGTCCAAGCTGACGATTCAAAGGGGAGCGTTATGCCCAACGCTGTAGTTCATTTTGAAATTATCGGAAGTCATCCCGAAAGCCTCCGATCATTCTACAATCGACTTTTTGGCTGGGAATACGATCTTTCCGGCAAAGTTTCCGATACCGTTTCAGAGCCTGAAAATTATGGATTCATCTCTCCCCTCTCAGACATCGGCGTTGCTGGTGGTGTTGGAGGAGGCGAAGCTTTTTCCCCACAGACATTGTTTTATGTCGGTGTGGAAAATGTCGAGGAAGCTTTGGCATTAGCGGAACAGCTTGGCGGAAACCGTATCATTGGGCCGACCAGCAATCCCGCCGGAACCTTGGTTATTGGACGCTTTAAGGACCCAGAAGGGAACCTGATTGGCGTCGCAGGAAATGAGTAGCCTGCCCAAGCTAACTGTCGCTCGACAATGAAGTTACGCGTGGTGCAAAGCCTTGAATTGTGCGAAAGGGCCCGGCTTTACCCGCCCCGGCCTTCTCGCCCCACTTAGACGGCCCGCATTGCCTCAAGCTGTTGGAGACAGCGAAGCATTTTCTCCTACAGCGATGACGTTATGGTTTTTAGGGAGTCTGTGTCATATGTTAATGATTGCTCTCAGACAGACCGATCCAAGGCGTCTCCTAGCCTTTAGTGCGGATCATCCCTAACGACATTTAGCGTCAATTTTCCTCAGGCGGCGACCGAGGTAGGAATAACATGCGACTGTCGGCCTTTATCCGCGGAAACTCCCAAGCAATCATTGCTGAGTGGGAGAGTTTCGCTCGCTCGTTGGTTCCAGCTGCCGATGGCATGACCCCACTTTCACTGCGTAACCATATTAGCTTCATCCTCGACTTCATCGCGGACGATATTGACACCGTCCAGACTGACACCGAGCAGGTGGATAAATCGCGCGGCAAGAAGCCTAAGTCACCGATGGACAGCGTTGCCGAGATTCACGCAGCCCTACGCCAAGCAGGCGGCTTCAATCTCGATCAAATGGTGTCTGAATATCGCGCCCTTCGCGCCAGCGTAACCAAGTTATGGGGCGCTCAGGATTTGGAACCGACGCGTCAGAGTATGGCAGATCTAGTTCGGTTCAACGAGGCCATCGATCAAGCAACGACGGAATCGATCAGCTACTACTCAAAAAAGGTAGAACACTCCCGCGATCTGTTTTTAGCGGTCTTGGGGCATGATCTTCGCAATCCTATTGGCGCGATGATGATGTCAGCCGAGCTGATCGCAAAAATAGAGTCGCTGACTGAGCGCCAAAAGATGTTCATAGCGCAGGTTAGCCTAAGCGGCGCGCGGGCGATTGAAATAATTGATCAGCTTGTAGATGTTACGCGGGCTCGGCTTGGCTCAGGCATGAAGGTCATCCGTGAGCAGATGGATATGGCCTTCGTGTGTCGCCAACTGGTTCAGGAGATGCGGAGCCTTCATCCAAGCCGAACGTTCTTGATCAAGAGCTCGGGCGACACCATAGGCTTATGGGACAGACCTCGCATTGGACAGGTGTTTTCAAATCTGCTTGGTAACGCTGTCCAGTATGGTTTTACCGACTTGCCCATCGACATCACAGTCAGCGGCGAGGCAGATGCTGTTTCACTCTCCGTCCATAATCAAGGCATCCCGATACCCAAAGATACGATCGTTGGAATCTTCGAGGCCATGGTCCGAGGCGAAGACGAAGGCAGCGGCACCACAAACCTTGGTTTGGGACTTTATATTACAAAAGAAATTGTCTCGGCCCACGGCGGAACCATCAAGGTTAGTTCGTCTGAAAAAGACGGCACCAGATTCACCGCTATCTTCCCCCGGTCCATCGATGCGTCGGTCGGTGGGGGAGATTTCGCTCAATCACCTGATAGTCTTCAGAAGCGGTAGGCCGTCACCAATAAGCGTCAATATTTGAAACCGCGTCTCTAATTCTGAAACATCCGACTGACTTATGGGGATGTGTCTCTCTGCACCTAAGGCGCGCTATGCTTGGGTCGGCAAGGTAGGTTTGGGACTGTATATCGCTCACCAGATCGTAGCGGCCCGCGGTGGCGAGCTCAGCGTCGCATGCGATGAGAAAGAGACGCGGTTTACTTTAAGCATGCCACTTTTGATTGTTGCCTATTCGGATGGCATTGTTTTACCGTTAATGATCATCGCGTGACTTTATGCGGTCGCATTGCCTGATCTTGGGGAGGGCAGCCATGGGGTCGATAGCTGCCTTTGGCCAGCAGTCTGACAAAGGGCTGTTATCTCTCTTTCCCGATCCAAAAGCGGCCCCCGGCGACCGGCCCCGATCCAGAAGTTCACTGTTGGGACAAAGAGCGCCGCGCGGGCTGGCGTTGCAGAGACCGCGCTTTTCAAAAGCGCGATCGCATTTCCAGTATTTTGGTCGCAATCATGCCAACCGTCAATCCGGCCAAGGCGCCGATGATCTTAGCTATGGCGTCTATCTCTCGTCCGTGGCGATCAAAGCTAAAAGTCTGTAGGACCTCCCGTCCTACTGCGCTGAGCAGCACCAACACCGTGACCGCCACGATGTGGCGGGGATAAGCAAGAACGAAGACGAGGCCCACGCCAAAAAACGCTGCAGCCCGCTCGATCTGCACCGGATAGCCGCTAATCGGACGGAGGCCAAGTGGCCCTAGTGTGGCAAACACAATCGCTGACAGAAGCAGCCAAGCGAGAATTCGAAATGCAGTGTGCGTCATGATTTTGTCATAGAACATTCAGCGCCGACAAAAAGCGTCTGGAATGCTGGATGGTTAGCCCGGATTGTCAAACCCCGGCGGCGGCCGAGCCCTCTGGTCTTATGGTTCCACCGATGGCATCGACAATATCCGGGGTTGAACAAACAAGTCTCCCGGCTGAGCGAAGTCAGTTTCTGGGCTACCCTTTGGGCCTGTAGCGAGTTGGCGGTGAGATCCCGGCTGACGCCTTAACCTTGATGGCCGAGACTTTCGCGCTGCATCGAGGCTCGGTGCTACTTTTGAGTCCGTCTAGTTGAACGGTGGGGCTGATAGTGAAGCTATATTCAGTTCAGTACATGCGCGGACTGGCGGCGGTGCTGGTCGTCGTCGCTCATGCCGCAGACCATCCATTGCCTCAGTCAAGTCAGCTGCTGGAAAATCTCGGCGAGCTGGGGGTGACGCTGTTCTTCGTCATAAGCGGCTTCATCATGGTGGCCATAACGGGAACCGGCTCATTCTCGCCTGGCCGGTTTCTCAAACGCCGCGCCGCCCGTGTGGTGCCGATGTACTGGCTATTTACGACCATCGCCGCCTTGCTGGCCTTGGTCATGCCGTCCCTGTTCAAGAGCACGGTTTTCACATGGCCGCACTACTTTGAATCCTTGTTGTTCATCCCTCATGAAGCGCCAGGACGCGGTGGCTATAGCCCGCTACTGAGCTTGGGATGGACCCTAAACTATGAAATCTTCTTTTACTTGGCATTCGCCGCCTGCGCGGCCCTCAGTTCCCGGTGGCGGGTCGTTGTGCTCACCGCAATTTTTGCTGCGCTGAGCACATTCGGCCTGATCGTACAGCCGCAGAACCTGGTGTTGAGTTTTTACGCAAACGTATCGCTTCTGGCTTTTTGCGCAGGCGGATGGATCGGACAATTGTTCATCGAGCGGCGCTTGGAGAAGGTGCCCAAGTTTTTCGCTCAATTGCTGGTGGTTACCGGCGTCAGTGCCCTTGTCTTCGGACTCACCACCGATGGTGCCGTGACCTTCGTTGCCCTGCTGGTAGCCTCAGCGTGCCTGCTAATGGCAGGTGTCCGGTTTGACGCTCAAACTCGGAAGGTCAGGCCGCTGGAGATGCTCGGCGACGCATCCTATTCAACTTACCTCGTCCATATGTTCGTGGTGGGAGTCGCGGTTGCGCTTGCCTCGCGTCTGCTGCCGATCGAGGGGATGTTGAAGTATGACCTCACCATTGCGACGGCGATCATTGGAGCACTTCTGGCCGGGCTGCTTGTCCACCAGTTTATTGAAAGGCCGATCCTGCGGCTCTTCTCCCCGAGGGTCGCAGGCTTGCCAAGCGACGGCATCGTCCGGCGCCAATCAAGGCTGCGGCGGCTTAGTGTCTGAGAAGGGATTAATCCTCGCGCATCCGCGGACAAGCTGCTCGACGGAGGGATGAACCAGGCAAAATAGGCAGCCTCAGTACTGGTAACCAGATCGCAGGGCAGCCTGTCCATTGCGCGTCTGCCGAAGCACTACGCGAATCGTCTCGCTCTCGCTTGAATATAGGGCGCCATACAGCCAAGCCTGATGGCTACGCCAGGCGAATTGGCACCGCCTGGCAGTCAGGTAATTGTGTCGGGGTGCGACGGGGGCTGCACACGACATCGCCTAGAAGTGGAAGTTGGCCCCGACCTTGCTTCATGTTCGATGGTTTTCGCGAGTGAGGTCTTGTCCGAACCGGGAAGACCACAAATGGAGTAAAGTGTGGGCATTCAGATCTCTGATTTTGGCTGGGCCAGTTGAATTTCGCCCCGCGTGAATGCGGGACGGCGCTTCGCCCAATGCCGCTGCGGGCGGCCAATCAGAGGTGTGTGGTCATGCTCAATCTCGTAGGACCGCTCGCGTGAGAGATCAAGGCGATGGGATCGATCCGCGCGTCACACGCCAGGCTTCCGACTGCTGTGGGTGTTTCCGAAAAAAGCGGACTGTCCGCTTCCCACGCCGTTGTCGATTTGAGCCGGCCAGCCGGAAGGGCAGGTTTTGAGAAATCGAAATCCTCTCCTCAACGGCTTATATGGGGTCGGAACCCGCCATCGGCGTGCAGCTGGAAGAGCGGCAGCTATCGCCTGTTCCAGGTCCAAAAGCCGTCATTCGCCTATCGGCACCGCTGCCCGTCCGCCGCGCGCCAATGCCTGCTATTGCGCAGGCCCGAGCATGGGAAACGGCTCACGACCTCGCGCGGGACTTGAGCCAGCGATCGAAGGCCACAGCCAGGATCAGAATGAGCCCGATGACAATACTCTGGGTGTAAGACGATACATTGTTGAACTGGAGCCCGTTCTGCAGCACGCCGATCAGCGCTGCACCCACCACCGTGCCGCCGACACTTCCTATCCCGCCGAACAGCGAGGTGCCGCCGATAACCACGGCGGAGATCACCGTCAGCTCGTACCCCATCCCCGCAACGGCCTCGGCCGAATTCAAGCGGGCCGCCAATACGAACGCTGCCAACCCGGCGAAAAAACCGACGATGACATAGACCGAGATCAGGATGCGATCGACACGCAGTCCGGACAGACGTGCGGCCTCGGCATTGCCGCCGACCGCATAGACCGAGCGACCATAGCGCGTGTACCGCAGCACCAAGTGGCACAACGCCGCGGCGATAGCGAAGATGATAACCGGAACTGGGACCGGGCCGATCAGGCCCGTACCGAACCAGCGCATCGAAGTGTCAAAACCCGAAATCGGACCGCCACTCGATACCGTCAACGTGAGCCCGCGAAAAATCGTCAGCCCGCCCAAGGTGACCACGAATGGCGGCACCTTGAGCCGCGTGATTGCCAGGCCCTGCACGCCACCACAAAGGGCGCCGACCACGACTGCAGCGATGAGTGCTGCAAACCAGCCGAAGCCAGACGATCCCGATGCCGACAGCGACATCGAATTGGCGGTGCCGCCCTTAGCGACGACCGCCGCGATCATGCCGCAGAACGCCAGCAGCGAGCCGACGCTGAGGTCGATACCCGCAGTGAGGATCACGAAGGTCATGCCCAGCGCGATCAGGCCAGTAATGGAAATCTGCCGCATGATGTTGAACACGTTGATCGGGTCGATGAAACTTGGCTTCATGGCGGTGAACACAATCATCAGCGCCAGCAGGAACATCAGCGGCCCGAAGCGCTTGGCGATGGCGAAACCGTTCGGCCCACTGCGCCCGGCCGGCTCTGTTGTGCTGCTCATTGCCGGTTCCCCCGCCGCTGCTCGAGCGCCATCCGCGCCATCAGTTTTTCCTCGGTCGCATCGACCGCCATCATGCTGCCATTCACCCGGCCCTGCCGCATGGTGACGATCCGGTCGCTCACCGCCAGGATTTCCGAAAGTTCGGAGGAAATCACTATCACCGCAATGCCGCGCGCGGCCAACTGCACCAAGATCTGATGCACCTCGGCCTTGGCGCCGACGTCCACCCCGCGGGTCGGCTCGTCGACGATTAGCACCTTGGGGTCGCGCGCCAGCCAGCGCGCCAGGATAACCTTTTGCTGGTTGCCACCAGACAGGCCATCGATCTGCTGGTCGGGCGAAGCCATGCGGATCGACAGCATCTTTTTGTATTCAGCCAGCGCGGTCCGCTCTCGCCGCTGCGCCATGATGCCCATGCCACTGGAATGGGCCCTAAGCGTCGCCACGGAGAAGTTCTGCAGAATTCCCAGCATGGGAAAAATCGCCTGATGCTTGCGGTCTTCCGGCACCAGCCCGATCCCGAGTGCGATGGCATCAGCTGGCGAGCTTGGCGCAATGGCCTTTCCGTCGAGCGTAATGGTCCCCGCCGCAATCCTGTCGGCCCCGAATATCGCCCGTGCCAGTTCCGTCCGCCCCGAGCCCACCAAGCCTGCCACGCCAAGAATCTCGCCGGCCTTGAGATCGAGGTCGACGCCCTGCAGCACGATGGCGTGCGGTGCGTCTGGATCGCGGACGGTATGCAAACCCCGCACCGTCAGCCGCACGGCGCCGGCGATACCCCTCTGGGCCGGCCGGGCATAGAGTTCGGACGCCGCTCGTCCCACCATCTTTTCGATAATCCGGGGCAACTGGATCGGGCCGCCCTCACGCACCAGATGGCCCGCCAGACGCCCATCGCGCAGCACGGTCACGCGGTCGCAGATTGTGGAGGCTTCCTCCAGCCGATGGGTGACGAACATGATCGCCACGCCCTCCCCGCGCAGCCGGTTCATGATGGCAAGCAATTGGTTGACCTCTGTCTCGGTCAGCGCCGAAGTGGGCTCATCCATGATGATCAGCCTACTCTCGAGCGACAACGCCCGAGCGATTTCAACCAATTGCTGCTCCGCCACCGAGAGCGCCGAAACCGGAGTGTCCGGATCGATGGTCAGCCCGACCCGGGCAATGATACTGCGCGTTTCCTGCCGCATCCGGCGCCAGTCAATGATGCGAAACGCACCCACCGGCGCGCGGCCGATGAAGATGTTCTCGGCCACAGACAGCGTCGGGATCAGGCTGAGTTCTTGGTAGATCGTCACGATCCCGGCGCGCTTGGCCGCCTCGGGACTGGCCGGCATGTAGTCCTGCCCGCCAAAGGCGATCCGGCCGCTGGAAGCGGGTTGGGCGCCCGAAAGGATCTTGAGCAGCGTCGATTTGCCCGCCCCGTTCTCGCCAAGAAGGCCGAGGATTTCACCCGCCCGCACTTCGAGCGATACGTTGTTGAGCGCCGTGACACCGGCGAATTCCTTGGAGACGCCAACCACTTCGAGCAGCGGCGCTAGCGATGGTGACACGGCGAGGGCTGCCATCGGCCCCTCCTGTTGGTCTGGAGCAAGGTCCGGCCGGGAACTCTTGGGAGCCCGGCCGGCAAACCGATTTTAGCCGGCTTCGCCGATGCGTTCGGCCTTGTCCAGATTGTCCTTGGAGATGACGATCGGGGTCAGCAGAACCAATGTTTCGGTCGGCTTGGTGCCGTCCTTGGCGAAGGCGACCGCGATCTTGACCGCTTGGCGCGATTGCTCGCCCGGGAACTGCTCGACCGTGCCAGCAAGACCGCCGTCACGCACCGATGCCAAGGCCTCCGGCAACGCGTCGAAGCCATAGATCTTCACGTCGGCAAAACCACGGGCCGCGCAGGCCTCGAGCGCACCGAGCGCCATATCGTCATTGGCGCAGATGATCGCGTCGGGCTTGCCATTTGCGGCAAGGCCAGCTTCCGTCACGGCCAGTCCCTGGTCGCGGGCGAAATTGGCGGTCTGCTCGAACACGATCTTGTACTTGTCGGCCATGCCGTCGAGAATGTTGTGCACGCCCTTGTTACGGTCGATCGCCGGGCCGGCACCGGGCTGACCCTGCAGATGGAATAGGGTGGCGCCATTCGGGAAAGCGTCGACCATAGCCTGCGCCTCGGCCTCGCCGCCTTTAACGTTGTCGGCACCCACATGGGCAAGAATGCCCTCTACGCCGTCGACCCGACGGTCGATGGTCACGACTGGTACGCCAGCCTGGATCGCCTGTTCAATGGCAGGAGCCAGCGCGTTGACGTCAAGCGGCGAGATAACGATCGCGTTGACCTTCTGTACGATCGCGGACTCGATATCGGCGGTCTGCTTGGGCGCGGAATTCTGCCCGTCGCTCTCGATGATATTAACGCCCTGCGTGGCGGCCTCAGCTTTTATTTGGTTGAGCATGTGCACGAAGAATGGAAAGCCCAGATTGGGTACCGATCCAAGTATCGTCAACTTGTCCTGCGCGAAGGCAGGAGCAGCAACGGCGAGCGCACCAAGCGCCACCGAAGACATTAGAAAACTGCGTCTGTCCATGGGTTTCCTCCCGTTAAGGGTCGTCAGCGGGCATCTTTGTGACCGTCCGGCACCAAAGCGTATGTTGTGCTTCCCGCTGGAGCAAGGGCCAAAGATGTAACGAAGCTCACCGTGAGGGAAACCAGATAAACCGACGTCAGCTTCTCACCTGACGAGTCAGCGCCTTGACGGAACATGCCCACTGGTTTTCGAACCACCGCGGGGTTTGCCGGATTCTGTTGTACCTAGCATAGCGCGTGGGACGCGACATCGACCCTGCTGCGCGGCCCCTCGCCGAGCTAATCCAAGGGATTCTGAGCCGAAGTTCGAGGGGGCCAATTGCGTCGGTGCGGCATTCAAAAACGCGGAATACTCTAGGCATCGACAACTGGTCTCAAATTGATCGGGTTGCCGACCAAGTTGGGGACGACGGTCGGCGGCCAATCATCAGTCGAGGGTGTGGACTGGTGATGGTGCGTAAATCGGTTTGCCAATTCTTGGTTCCGAGTATGTTGGCACAGAAAGACCCCGGCATTGTGCATGGCCGGGGTCAGAACTCTTTGGAGATGCCGCGGGGGCAAACCCGCGAGAGATTAACGCGGGTTAACGAAATCGGTTCCTACCATCGTCCTGCACGAACGTCAAAGTATGTTGGGTCATGTCTTGAGCCAACTGCCATGGCCGGCTGAGCTGGAACTCACTAGCTTCCGGAGAAAAAATCGAAAACCGAAAGCCAGCTTGAGCCATCTCGCTGGCCTCGGTCAAATTCAGTTCGGGCTTTCGGGGATCGCGCCCGGCGGCCGGGACGGTAAAGCTTGGCATGTCGGCACCTGCGATCGCTGCGAGAGTCGCGTCGGCCTCTGCTCAGAACAGACGCTTGGCCACCTGTAGGGCGTCGTGAACTTCGTTGCCGTATGCGGTGAGTTTATATGTTGGAGCGCCAGGACGGTGCTGATCACTCACCTCAAGCACGCCGCGCGCGACAAGCTTGTTAAGTGTGCGCTGTCCGACGTCCGGCATATTGTCCAGGAACTCGGCGATGAAACCGCACTTAGTGATTGCCTTGCGCTGCGGTCGGTTGAATTCAAAGACGTTGATTCTATTCACTGGCGCACCCCTACCGCCAGTAGCAACTGAAATTCGGCGTTCCACAACCGGCAAACAGGGTCGATTAACTCAGCCGGTCGGCGTTTCGTGCGGGTGTGGTCGCCTAGCGCCGTCGCGGGCGAGGCTTCATAACCTTCCTAGGCTTGAACTCGTCGCCCATGTCGTCGGCATCAGCTCGGTAGTCTAAGTCGGCATATGGGTCAATTTTGGGTGCGGTCAAAATGGGCATTGCTCTGCGCTCTTTCGGAAACGGTAGTCCATTGCACCCCTCAATACCCTCGTTACCTCCTCAAGTTGAGGCGAAAGTCCGACGTTCTGGAGCATTTGTCCGGAGCCATTGGGCTAAGAATCAAGAAGCTGCTGACCCTGTCACAGGGGCGCACCACGATTGTAATTGCGCACCGGCTTTCCACCGTGCGCCACGCCAATCGCATCATGGTGCTAACTCCCAATGGCGTCGGCGAGGAAGGTACGCATGAGCAGCTGATGCAGCATGACGGGCTTTATGCCGGCCTTCATAAGGTGTCGACGAGTTTCTGACGATCGAGGTGGTCGCAACGAGAAGCTTGTCGCCGGGAGCGACCTCGGCCTTTCTGCAAGACGGGACCAGTTGCAGCATCAGTTGTCCTTTCTTCAGGGTGTTGGGGCCTTTGTCCAGCGAGTTAACCGGTGCCAATCAGGCGCAAAACAGCTTTCCCGTCCTTAACCGCAGCGACAGACAGCCTTCGGTCAAATGTGGCAAGGTGGCCGCCCTTGGTCTTGGCAAGGGCAAGAAGATAGATGTCTGTGACTTGGCCCGACGTCAGGATTTTCGTTGCGTCCACATGCTCGCACCCTAACAGGCTCAGAGCGTCCGGCCAGAACTTATGGCCTGGAAGTGCCCTCAGCGTTCTAACGATCTCAGCAACATTTGCAGGCGAGCCAGGTGAATTGGGGTATTTAGGGCTGCCGACAATTCTAATGACCCCATTCTCGGTTAGCGGACATGTTGCCCAGTCCACTTGTCCGGTGGTTTCAAACCAAAAGTGCGCGTCGTCATGGGCAACATGGCTGGGGTCGATCAACGCGATAAGCACATTTACGTCCAGCAGGAACGTCACGACAGCTCATCGCGCAGAGAGTTGACGAGCTCGAGCGTTACCAAGGGTGTCTCTGGTCGGGGCGCAAGCAGGGGGATTCCATTGCGTTGGGCCCCGGCCGGCGGACGGCGCATCGCACGCCTGGCAAGGTCCGAGATAATCTCGCCCACGCTTCTGTTCTGCTGTCTGGCCAGTGCCTTGGCTTCGACGAGAACATCGTCATCAATAGCCAGTGTTGTTCTCATGGTCTGGGCCTTGCATCAATCATCACGCATCATATCGCGTGGATGGCGTCTTGTTCAATAGGCAGGATGCGTGCGCGATCGAAGGAGCTTTCATCCTGCTAAGCATCTGATCATCCTGACGCCGCGTAGGTTGCGAGTAGGGCCGACCCCGCTATGGGGCCGGCGGGTTCGGCTCAGTTGGCCGGGTTCCAGATGATCCCTTCTTGGCGCGTCGTCGTCGCCGGGAGCGGTTGGGCCGCATGTGAGCGGCAGACACATCACCGGTTGCGGAGGAAATCATCAGGTTAATCGAGATGTCCAGGGAGAGCCAGCGGCGGGATGATCCACCGGACGCTCTCTCTGGACCCCGCCGGACCGACCCCTCGCGGCCCGCCTCTTCCTCTCAAGCCGGATGCCTTGGTTGATTGTCGGACCGGTTGAACGTAGCTCGCGGACCAAGGGCCGCTTCCATAAACCGGCTCACCCGCGCTGCGGGTCTGCGGAGCGTAGCGCGGTTGCCGGGCGAGGCCCTGCAAGGCGCAGCCTGTGAGTACATTGCCCTCGGCGGCAATGTGTCCGAGGGAGGCGGGCCAGCGCTGGCTAGCCCAGCTGTCCCAAACGTTCACGCTCGCCGATGCCATGGGACACGCGCTTAGTGTTGTCGCCACCATGCCTAGAGGACAGCCAACCCGATATCTGTTGCGGTGACCATCGGCTTTGGAGCTTCTCGGCTACAATCGAACGAAGTTGGGAATACTTTTACGCCGACCGCCCGGGTATGGCTGCCTTACGGGAAAAGCTATCGCTGGTGCCAAAGGAGCGAGGTGTCAACGTCAAGGTGACGGTGGTTAATGACGAAGGGGTATTTCTCGACCAAATCGAGCCCTCACCGAGTATCTGGACGACGGGTGTCGTGCAGACCTATCTGGATTTGTGCTCACTCGGGGAACGAGGCCAGGAAGCCGCCGATTTTCTCAGACGGAACAGGATGCCATGGTCGAACCACCCGCAGTGCTTGAGCATAGCGCCGAATACGGCGACCGAACGAGCGCGGCAGTAAGGTCGGTCCTGCTGGAAATCGGCCAGGTCCTCGGCGGTTATAAAGGCAAGTACGCCGTAGTAGGTGGGGCCGTCCCCTGGCTATTGCTGGACAACGACGAGACGCCTCATCGGCACGATCGACATAGATCTCAGCCTGCGTCCGGAAGAGCTGGGTGCCTACGAGTATACAGGCCTCGTTGAGGCATTGCTGGATGCCGGATACCAGCAAGAAAAACATTTGCGGTCGTTTCAGCTAGTGCGAACGGTGCCGGGCAAGGACGGCGAGCCAGCGATCGATGTGATCGATGTGATCGTGGATTTTCTGATGCCGCGAAATGCGGTCAATGCAAAGAACCCGACCCCTATTTTGGACAATTTCGCGGTCATGCGCGCCAACGGCGCCGAACTCGCCAGCCGTTTTTACGAGCTTGTCGCGATAGAAGGGGCGATGCCGAACGGCGGGAACAATCGTGTTGAGATCGCTGTCGCCTCGATCCCCGCGCTGCTGGCAATGAAAGGCTATGCGCTCAAGGGCCGACACAAGCTGAAGGACGCTTACGACATATACTACTGCATCAGGAATTTCCCCGGTGGTGCCGCAGAGACAGCGGTCGCCTGCAAGCCGGTGCTCGAAACCGAGGACGGGAAGGTCGGCTATAGCAATATCGCTGAAAAGTTTGACAAGCCGGATGGCACGGCCCGAGCTGCGTTAGGCAATTCGTCGAGAAAAGCAATGCCCTGGGCGACAGGACACCCGATCAGTGGCAGCAGGATGCTTTCGACCAGGTTGATGTTTGGCTTAGGGCTCTCGGACTGCGCTAACGCGACGCCCCCGTCTGCGGCCGAGTAAAGAGACGAAGGGGGCGTGGTGTCACGAGCAGTTCACCTTGACCAGGTGGGCGGCCAACGAGCAGTTCGAGACTCTGGTGGTATCGATTTTGCGAAATACCCCTGCGAGGACCCTCGATCCTGACGCCAAAATCGCTGCGGCGGGCGCTGCAGATTACCGAAGGCATCACCGCCAATATCTTCCAGATGATCAACAGCCTCGCCATCGAGGCTGTCGTGAGCGGCCGCGAGCACATCACTGACGAAGCGGTCGAGAACTGGGAACCGGAGTTCGACGCCGAAGCAGCATTCGCAGGATGATGGACATCATTAAGGCCCGGCGATTGCCGGTGCCGTTGCCGCCGCATTCCAATGAGCTCTTGTCATCCTGGATTGGCCGGCACGCTGCCTTCTACGCGGTTTCGCCTCTAGTAATGCTGCGGCAACCGCCAAGGATATGATAGCCCGATCCCGCGTGACCAAGGCGGCCGCTCAGATGCAGTTAATGTGAGAATCCTTCTACTTCAATTCTCGTAATTAAGTGCCAAACGACACCCGCTATGAACGCCACGCTGGGCTATGGTGTCCTCGGCGACGACAGTCCGCCGGATGTCAGCGCAAAAGCGATGCCGCTCGCCTGACTAGAACGCCACTGTGTGATAAGAATCTCCCACTCTTTAGGGAGAAATCTCCGGCATGTGCTCGATTCACACATCATCCGTATGAATGACCCAGCAGAATGATTGGTGTGGTGTTGTATCTCGGGCACGGTTACTGGAGGGATCAGTCCTCGGAATGGCCGCTAATGCCCTTAAGCAGAGCGATCAGCTGTCCCTGCTGGTTTGTTCCGGTCTTTCGGAATATTTGCGCCAGATGGGTACGCACAGTAGCCAAGCTGACCCCACGCAGAAGGGCAATTTCCTTGACCGTCTTTCCGGCAGACAGTTCGGTAGCGATGCCGGCTTCGGCGACCGACAGGTCGAATAACCCGCGCAGCACGGTATCGGACGGCAGGTTTCCCGTTACCGAATAGCCAGTCACCGCCACGATCGCGGCGCCGCTGTCAAAAATATCGCTGGCCGACCTATGCAACGGAATGATGTGGACGACAATCGCCGGGTCGCCCTCGCTGCGGCGCATGGGAAACGACCGCACCTCGGGCTGGCTCGTTTGCCCCGGTCCCGGCAAGGCCGCTTGCAGCAGTTTGTCGATATGCCGGTCTCGCGCGGCAAGCCGTCCGAAGGCTGCCGGACGCAAGGCCTCGCCTAGCGCCTCGAAAAGCCGGTTAACCGCCAGCACAACGCCCGTTGCGGCCACCACACAGGCGGGAATACCCAGAACATTCATGGTTGCAACGCTTGCCTGCGCGCGATCGAGCTTGAGGCGCGAGGCGAGCATGCTGGCGCGGGCAAGATGGGGCCTGAACGTATCGAGACGTGCCAGCTCACCGGCGTCGAAATCGGGCAATCCGTGCCCCCGTTCGAAGGTGAACAAGGCCATCTCGCCGTCGGGCATGTCGATCACGGACCCGACTTGCCAGGCAGCGCCGATCTTTTCCATGTTGGCGTGGTAGGGATTGTCCGAGTTTATTTCGTCGTGGGTAAAGAAGTCGGCGCGTTCGAGGAATCCGGAATATTTTATGCTGCGTAGACGGTGGGCCGGCGGGTTCTCGTACCAGTATGGCGTCCGTGCGAACTCGGCAAGCGTGTCGATAACGTTGGGTGTCGCAGCAAACAACGGGGGCAATTTCGGATCGATTATCAGCAACGCCCCCGAATGGGCATTGCTCATCTTGGCGATATGACCAAGCACTTCGGGCCACAGCTCGGGCAAGAAGGCGGCTTCGTATATCTGGTCTAGAACGCTCACGCGTTTGGGTTCTTTGAGCAGGATGCCATCCCTAGCAACACCACAAATGATACCACAAGAGCAACGAAGACGCCGGACGCCGCAGCCAAGCTCTCGGATTATGCCCAAAGTGCCCCCATGCTCAGGCCTGCGTCAAGACCGACAACGATCTGCCGCCTCGAGCCACTCTGGCGGTCGCACGCGCGGCAAGCATGCCCGGCAAAATGGACCGCCACATCATTCAAATGAATGAGCTGTCCAGCTTCAATTCGACAGTGCCATGGTTCCCGCGAACAGGACCAGCGCGATGCCGCTGCCGATGGACAGAAGCCGAAACAGGCTACGATGGACCCTGTTGAGCCGCGGTCGCGCCATGACAAAGCCGATCAGGCCATACCAGGCAAAGGCCATGACGAAGACGACGAGCGGCAGTGAGGCAAGGTTAGAAAGATCGCCCCGGCCAGGCAGGGAAAGCGCAGCACTGCCAAAAAACCCCAGGCTGAGGGGATTGGACATCGCCGTAGTCAGCCCCATTGCAAAGGGTGCCAATCCATTGCTGGGCCGGCTGACCTGAGCCTCCTCCTGCCGCATGCCGCTGCGCAAAGCGCGAAAGGCCGCGATCAAAAGGACCAGTATGCACACCACGCGGCCGGCCTCGACCACCGTACTGGACGTGACGAGATATGCCGTCGAAAACGCCAATGCCAACACCAGCAGACTGGCGCCCATCGCCACACCAAGCGCCGTGACAAGGCCTTGGTGACGATGCGTGGCAAGGCTTGCTTGAACTACGATGAGAAGGCTAGGCCCGGGGACGATGAGCATCATCGCGTATCCCAACACGATTGACAGCATTTCCGAAGACGTCATCACTGCCAGCATGGTGCCTGGGCCGGGGTCTCATTCAAGGACCGGCACTATGATCACGCCTCCAGTTGGTCGCATCCTTCATTTGAATGACCATTGGAGGCCGCGGCAGCTATTTCATGTTGCGCCATAACCCGTATAACATGCTGTACCATTTGCCGTAAAAGATGTTGGAGCTACGTTAAGGTGAGAGAAGTCAACTGCAAAGCGATGTCCTAAAGCCTTCTCAGGCTTGTGAACCAAAGCTGGCTTCACCAATCATAAGTCCACCGAACGCGGCACGAATAAGTCAGCACGATAAGGGCTGTCGAACGGCGGCGCGGCACCGAAGTTGTCGCCGCGGTGAGCGCCGGCGTTAATCATGTGGTGATCTTGTCTGGTGCCGGAGCCCGCGACGTCGCCGAGCGCGATGTTGGAGCAGCATACTGGGCAAGCGAAAACCATCTCATTCGGAACGCGCCGCGCTGGACCATTTTGCGGATGAACTATCATGCGGAGTACCTGGCTCAGGAGGCCATCATGGCCACACAGCAGGGGGCACTGCCCAGCCTAGTAAAAACAACGGCTTTTCGTCACCGCCGATTCGCTGCATCGTAGAGATCGGCCGGAGGAAACCACATGGAACTGATCGTCGCCTTAGCACTCATTGCGGCTATTGGTGCCTGGTGGATCGTCCGGACTAGAGCGCGGCGGAAAGCACAGCTCCATGCAGCTCAGCGGCCCCCATCCGCCTCTCGCCCTACCCTGCCTCTAATCGGAGCCGGTTTTCCATTTGAGAGACCTTCCCCATCAGAGCACAGGGTCACTACAGAGCCAAAGCTGACGGGGCCCTACGCTGAGATGGTAGATCAACATGGCGGTGTCCGAGAAATTTCAGTGCAGGAAGTGACAGCACTTTTCCAACCAGTTCGAACAAGGCTTGCTAGCCTGCGCAAGGTCGCTGCTAATTCGACTAGGGTCGCTCAATCCTTCGGTAAAATGGGTGGCGCTACACCCGATCTCGAAAGCTATAGGGGCGCCCACCGTGAAGCCGCTGCCCTCGCGGAAAAAACTGAGGGACTACTGGATCTTATTCTTTTTCAGACCGAAGGCAGCTCGACCGAATACAATGACGTGTTGGAACGAGTGATCGACGTTGGGGTGGAGCTAGAAGAAAATCTGGCATCCATCGCCAATGTCGAATCCAAGGTTATTTCAGGCAACTTTGTCTCTATCGGACCAGTGCAAGGTGCGAAGCAAAAGGTGAAGTGAACTCAACCCTCGATTTTTCACTGAGCCGGATGGCAACGGGGAGAACTACAACTGCGCCACTGAGGGTGGTCCCAGGATTGACCGGCAGAGGACGGGATTAGGTATTGCCCTCCGTTTGATGGTTTCGAGCTGTGTGCACCCGGAAGCGGACTGTCTGAAAATCACGCCGTTGCCGCCGATTCCGCTTCTGTTCCAATCCGCATATTATGCGAATCAGAGTCCGACCGTTCCAACGCCATGTCGGGCCCTCCTCAATCTCACTTGCGGCCCAATGCTGGGCTGCAACAAAACTGATCGAATTGTCATTACGGTTTCGATACTCGATTAGATATCACCAATAATTCTTGATATCTCATCCCGTATAGTGTTCCACGCTCTTCCTGCTCAATGCCGTTCCCCCGGACGAATTCAGGCGCTGATTACGCTCAATGTGGCTCGCGCCGCCGGCGTCACCAAGCTGGTCTATCTCTCGGTCATTCACAGCGATATCTATGTCAACGTGCCCCACTTTGCCGGCAAGTTCGGTGTGGAGCGAATGATAGAGCAGATGGGCTTCGAGGGCACCATCCTCCGGCCCGCCGTCGTGCGGCCATGGCGTTTATCCCATGCCGATCGGCAGCAAGGGGCTCGCCATGATCGACAGCCGTGACATCGGCGAAATCACAGCCATCGAGCTCATGCGCCGCGAAGTCAGCTCTGCAAGCCTGCCCCTCGACCGGTTTTCTAACTTTCTCGTATTTCAAACACGCGAAAGTTGACATTTAGAGGCCGAAAACCTAACTTTCTCGTATCTGATATACGCGAAAGTTAGACTAATGCCCCTTTTCCTCGTCGGCGAGAACATAGACAAGACCCGCAGCCACTACCACGCCGAGACCGGGAAGCTCGTCCAGCTGATGCGGGGCGTTTACGTTGATGCGGGCGATGATGTCGACGCGATGGTGATGAAGCACGCGGTCCGGATCGCGCGCTACCTCTATCCGCGGGCTTACCTGTCTGCAGCCACTGCCGTCCTGCTCGGACCGACACGCGACGGCCGTCTGTTCATCAGCGGGCGGCGGATTCAACGTACACGGCTGCGGGCCCTCGAGATCATACAGAACGCAGCACCCGCACACCCTTCCGTCGCCTCTGCCGTCGTCGATGACGGGATGGGCGAGTTCACCGTCACGGTCTCCGCATTGCGTCAACGCTTCCTCGAAGCATTCCGTATTCGCAGCGAGCACGCGCAGTCTCTTGACGAAGCCATGCGCGAGACGATCGTGCAGCGCCTCATCGAGGAATATGGCAGCGCCCAGAAAGCCGCCGACGCGGTGTGGACGCTTGCCCGCGAGAATGAGTGGTACCGCGAAGGCGAACAGGCCGAGCGTCTCCTCCTACGCGGCCCTGCCGCCGCACCCGCGCGGAACGAAGCCGCTCTGGACCTGATCGTCGCCTGGCATCAGAAACCGATCGGCAATCTCACCCACGACGGCTTTGAGTGGCGCTGGAAACCTTCCGACCAAAAAGGTCCGCCGCTTCTGCGCCAGACCGTGCCCGGCCAGTTGCCGCCCTTCATCGTCTCCCTGCTGCCTGAAGGCTGGCTGGAAGCGGTTCTCGGCGAGCGCGACGAGCGCGCGCAGCTGCGCGCGGGCCGGCGCTACATGTCGAATATCACGATCGCCGAGACGCAAAAGGAACTGGTTTCCCTGCCCGCTGACATTCTCAGTACGCGCCTGTCCGCTTATAGGAACGGCGGTGTATTCACCGGCCGCTATGAAGGACCCGGCCGCACCGCCATCGAGGAAAGCTTTGAAGCCAACCTCGCCGCGATTTTTGCGCGCAGCGATACCCCGCGCCTTTCGGGGATACAGATCAAGGCCCCGATGTTCCTGGCACACGATGGCGCGCTCATTCCGAGCGAGGGCCGTCCCTTCACGCATATCCTCAAGCCCGCCGGCACCAGCGGCTTTGACATGCTGCCCATCATCGAATGGCAGGCGCTCACGCTGGGCGCGGCGGCGGGCTTTGAGGCGCCCGCCATGGCGCTCGTCGCGATGCCCGACGGCATGCCGCCCGCCTTGCTGGTCGAGCGCTTCGACATCCGCCGGGGTGACAATGATACGCGGTTCCTCGCGCTTGAGGATTTCGCATCGGTGCTGGGGGTGCCGACCTCTGCCAAGTATGACGGCACGATCGAGCGCGTCGCCCGAGCCGTGCGGCCTCTTTCAACAGATCCCGATGCTGACCTGCTCCTCATACTGAAGCGCGCGCTGTTCGCCTGGCTGATTGCCGACGGCGACATGCACCTCAAGAACCTGGCTCTCCTGAAGATCGCGGAGCCCGGCAGCGATACGTTCGCGAGCGTGCGCGTCGCGCCGCTCTATGACGCTGTGACCACCCGCGTCTTCCCGCGCCTTGCGCGCGACCGCATGGCCCTGAAGCTCAACGGCAAGGATGACCGTCTGCGCCGCGCCGACTTCAAGGCCCTCGCCGCCACCGCCGGTCTCAGGGCTTCCGACGCGGACGCGGCCATTGATGAACTGGCATCCGCACTCGCCCGCGCGCTGGGCGGCCTGGGCCCCGTGCCGCTGGTGGAGCCGGCCTCGCCCGCGGCGGACGCGGCGGCGGCCATGCGCGCGCTCGTCAAAGAGCGCCTTGAATCCCTCACCTAGAAGGAGGAACGCGATGCTCAAACTCCTGATCGAGAAGATCCGAACGCTTCGCAAGAAGAAGGGCTATACCCTCGACAAGCTGGCCGAGCCCAGCAAAAGCTACATATGGCAATTGGAGAACGACAACCCGCCGCGTCCGTCGGCGGACAAGATCGCCAAAATCGCGATCGTTCTCGGCGTGACGCCCGCTACCTGATCACCGAGTCGGTCCCGGTTGCCGACGCGACGGACACAGCGTTCTTCCGCAAATACCAGACCATGGACCTGGCGACGAAAGAAAAGATACGCCGGATGATGGACCTCAGCGGCGACGATGAATGACAGTCGTCTTCGGGCCCGAGCGCTGGGCGAACGAGATCATGTCGCTTTCCATTTAATTCTGAGAATTCGACCTCAAGTGATGTAGCCGACGATTTTCTCTTGTGAGCGACTTCCACTCGTCCGGGAGCATGTCAGAAGCCAGGACCGAGGCGCCTTGATCATCGAGGCAGCGTAACGACATGTCTGAAACCTCTTCTGGCTGCGTCGGTTAGGTAGCAAATACAACACCATGCCCGGCAGCAAACCCTATTTCGGCGTATCGTCAGCCGGCGCATCTGTATTTATCTTCGCCTGCAGCTTTTCGATGCGGGCGAGGATCTCATCGAACGAATAGGATTTCTCGTCGAACATCATCGCCTGCATGGCCGAGTAGTCGGCGCGCAGATCTTTCAGACGATGCTGGGCGGGTATGAGGCGCAAGGTGCCGGGGCGTGCGGTATCGTAGGTCGCCCAGCCAAGCTCATCGATGAACTCATGGTCGATATCGAAAAGCGTATCGCCGACAATATGCTTCCCGCACTGAGAGGGGCGATCGCCGCCCAACTTGGGGAGCCGATCAAGGATAACTGGTCGATCGAGGTCGACGCCAAGGACCCCCAGACCCTGAACTTTCATTACCCGGCCGCGCTGACCGCCCGGGACTATCTGGGCGTCACCTACATCACCCATCGCGTTAAACTGGAGTCGGCGCGCGCGGCGATGGCCATCACACTTTGAACATCAGCTGGATGCAAGCGTGGAAATCCAAGCCCGTATATTGGTTGTGGCTCTAGCTGGCAGACCTGGCAAACCGGGCGGCAGAGATGCAGACCTCCTAGTCTCTGCCGTTCCAGCAGAACAAAATCAGCGCTGAAGGCGCCTGAAAAGCGCTCCGCACATTACAGGCTCCGCTACGGCTCCAGATTCGCGTTCCGGACCGCTTATTATGCGAATCTGAGCGATCTCAGATGGTTGAGCATTGGCTCCAAGCCTAACCAGCAGATTTTTGGGAAGGAGAAATGACCATAATTATGGACATTAAGTCTTTCTATGTTCACTTAGATGGACGCGATTGACGGCAAGACTGACTTGTGGCATCAAGTCCATAATTATGGACACATAAATCGTTCACGTTCAGTCAAATGAACAATGCAGGTCACGATGCCTCGAAACAGAAGCTACTCAAGAGTCACGCGCGAAGCCCTTATCGTTCTGGGCAAGCTGATCCGCGTCAGCCGAGCAGAACGCGGACTAACGGCGCAAGAGCTGGCTGACCGTGCAGGCATTAGCCGGACAACCCTGTCCAACATTGAGAAAGGTTCGCCAGGACCTGAAATCGGCATCGTGTTCGAAGTCGCGTCAATCGTTGGCGTGCGCCTGTTCGACTATGACGAGCGCAACACTCTGAAAGCGCACATTACACGCCTCAATGAAAAACTGACCCTGCTTCCCAAGAGCGTGCGTCACAGCGTCAAGAAGGTAGACGATGATTTCTAAGGCAGAAGCAACGGAGGCCTTTGTCTGGATATGGCTTCCGAAAGAAACAGAACCGATCGTAGCAGGTCGCCTCGATCAGGATGGTGAGCGACTGCTTTTCACCTATGGTGCGAGCTACCGACGTCGCAACAATGCGATCTCCGTCTACGATCCGGAACTACCGCTGCAAGAGGGCACAATCAAATTCACCAACGGGTTGATGATGCCGAATTCAATTCGCGACGGCTCGCCAGATGCTTGGGGCCGCCGTGTGATCATCAACAGGTTGACGGGGAGGAAGCCCGATGCTGTCGGCGCGCCCAACATCAGCGAGTTGACCTTCCTGCTACAGTCGGGATCAGACCGCATTGGGGCGCTCGATTTCCAAGCGTCCGCCACTGAGTATGTGCCACGCCTTGCTGCGCAGGCGTCGCTCGACGAACTGATGGAAGCAGCCGCAATGATCGAAAAAGGCCTGCCTCTGACACCCGCGCTGGATCAGGCTCTCAACCACGGCACATCAATTGGCGGCGCGCGGCCGAAGGCACTCATAAACGAAGGAGCGAAGAAATTCATCGCAAAATTTTCCGCCAGCAACGACACCTATAGCGTCGTAAAGGCAGAATTCATCGCGATGAAGTTGGCGACAGCCTGCGGCCTCAATGCTGCTCCTGTCTCAATAACCCACGCCGCTCATAAAGATGTCCTGCTGATTGAACGCTTCGACCGCGCGCATAGCGCGAAGGGTTGGACACGTCGCTCCATGGTCTCGGCACTCACCATGCTTGGGCTTGATGAGATGATGGCGCGCTACGCCTCTTATGAGGATCTGGCAGAGCTGGTTCGCCACCGCTTTAGCGATCCCAAAGCAACGTTGCGGGAACTCTACGGCCGGATTTGTTTCAACGTGCTGTGTGGCAATACGGATGATCATGCCCGCAACCACGCGGCTTTTTGGGATGGCAAGCAGCTGACACTGACGCCTGCATATGACATTTGTCCGCAAGGCCGCACCGGCAACGTGGCCACCCAGGCCATGCTGATTAAGGGTGACAATCGCGCCAGCACGCTCGCAACCTGCCTTGCGGCGGCGCCAGACTATCATTTGAAGGAAGCCGAAGCGGCCGCGCTAATCGAGCACCAGGTCGCAACCATTGCGCAAAGTTGGCAGTCGGTCTGTGAGGAGGCCGAGTTGAGCAAGGTCGACCGCCACTTGTTTGCCGGACGCCAATTCCTCAATGGTTACGCCCTCGACGGCCTGAATGGCCACGACGGACTGCGGGGCGCCTATCGAAATGCACAGACCACGCTGATTACCGGCGGGAACATTTAAGATGGAAGCGCCGACGCTGCTGTTAGACGCGCTTGGATCGGCATCCTTCTTCGTCTGCTTGGCCAAACCTCACGGGGAGTCGAGCGCACAACAACGGCGTCACCTCTCTCCGGGACGAACAGGCACCTACCCGCGGGCCTGTGCTCAACGTATTCTCGCAGCCCAGCATCGTTAGCCAGTTTGGCGGGCATAGCCCGTCGCCCCCTCGGTCAGCACCCCATTGGGCTGTTGTTGCCCGATAGGCGATGCCACCTGCTCACGTCTCGGCATTGCGCGGCAATTCGCGGGAAGTCGTGCTTCGTGCTCTCCGGAATTGACTAGATGAGATGGAAACTCTCGGCTTCAGTCACGTGATGGTGGATGTGGCCATCGCCCTCATCCGTGGGACGCCCCAGGGTAGCCAATTGGCTGGCCAACAACGACGACGGCATGAAGTGCCCGGGCCTGCTCGTCAACCTTTGAACCAGGACGTCAGGGTGCACATCAACAAAGACTAACCGCAAATCCGGCCCAAGCGAGGCTCGCAGCCGGTCTCTATAGGCCTTGCGAAGACATGAACAACTCGCGATGGCGCCCTTTTTCGGGCGAGCCGTCGCGGCAGAAATGGCGTCCAGCCAAGGCCATCGGTCGATATCCTCGAGCGGTATCCCGGTCGACATCTTAGCGATGCTGGATAGCGAGTGCAGCAGGTCGCCCTCGACAAACGGCACTCCGCAATGGGTCGCCAGGCGTTGACCAAGGCTCGACTTTCTGCGCCACCAGTTCGGCCAGGATGCGGTTGAACACTCCCATGCGGCTCCAGCGGCAGGGCGCTTGTTGACCTCACAGAGAGTTTGGAAGCAAGCGGCCCTTAAGGGCCAGTCGCAATGTGCCGAAGGCAATTGCAACCATGACGAAATTGGCGGCAACGAATAGCCAGGGAGCCAGGGTCGCCGTCGCTCCCTGGTCGCCATTGATTGCCAGCCTCAAGGTGGCGGCGGCCAAGGCGGTTGCGCCGAATGTGAATGCCCAGTAGCCCATGGAGAAACCCTGCTCAAAGATCCAAGGCAGCATGCGCAACAGCAGCAGTGCCTGCAGCAAGCCATAGCCGATCAAGGCATGCGCAAAGATGTCTGGCGTGCCGCCAGAAACTGCGAGATAGGCAACTGCACCCACAACGGGCGGGGCAAGTTGAATCCCCAAGGTCGGGCGCAGCGGCGCTGGCATCACCGGGCCGGTGTAGAGACGGTGCAACAAGACAGACTCGATCGCCAGCCAGGAAAACAGGGCAGCGCCAAAGGCGAGTTGGCCCCAGTCCGGTGCTCCCAGGAGAGCGGCCGTCGTGCCGGTGACAAATCCTCCGGCGACGCTGGGCAGGTAAAGTACGCCTGGCGCCGCGTGCCGACAGTTTTGGGCTCGACCATGACCCCGGTACAGCGTCATCGGACAGCAGCAGCTTGATGACATCGCCAGAACCCTTAGCGCGCAACTTTGGCGCCACCGTTGTCAGTTTTGCCGCCCGCTGCGCCAACTCTATCCCAAGATCGCAGGCCTCCACCGCAGCGGTTGCATAAGCCAAAAGCACCGCCCTGCCCCAACCTTCTCCTCCGGCCGGATGCGCTTGCGGTTCTCGCCGGATTTGAAGATGGAAGGGGCCACCTGCCCCATCAGCAGCATGTCGGCAAGCCAGAAGCCCAGAAATTCGTCATCGGGCCGGGCGCGATAGACGGCGGCGGCGATTTCGGCCGCCAACACTGGCGCCGGCTGCGACGACACCACCATATCCTCGGCATTGGCCACCACCTCGGCCAGATCCTCATCCCACTTCAAACCAAGATGCTGCTCGGCGACCGGGCGCACAGATGTCTCATCGCAGCTCGTCGTCCGGCTGGCCAATCGGCGCCAAGCCATCAAGAGTGGACAACGGAGAGAACCTCGTCGTGGTGCGCGACCGGACGGTGGCGACTAGCTACATGATCGAGGCCGTTCGGATCTACGACCACTATGTGTTCCGTGTGGCGTCCGAGAAGAGGGGCACCGGAGGCCCGTTGGAATTGAAGCGTCCGCCCGCCGCGGGTGCCAAAGCCTGGTTCGGGCGCGATTGGAGCGATCCAGTGCGCGCGCGGGATCGGGTTTTGTTCTCGCGGGCCGAATAAAACGCTAGCGCCGTTCAACGCTACTGACCAAAGTTTCGATATAAATTCTGGTCAGTTCCTTGCTACTGACCAAAGTTTGTATATATTCTTTGGTCAGAGGTGACTTGAATGCCCGATCCCCGTTCGGCCACGGTTGAACGCATCCAGGACAGAATTGCCCAGGCCGCGCCCTCGGGCGTCTGGTCACGCGCCGACTTTCTCGATATCGGCACGCCAAACGCCGTCGAAAAGGCGCTTCAACGGCTCACCAGCAGCGGTCAAATTCGCCGTCCCCATCGCGGTCTCTATGACAAACCCGGTGAAAGCGGCCTGACGGGGAAGATGGTGTTTCCGCCACGCGCATCCTTCGTCGATGCGATTGCGCGGCGCGACAAACTCCGCGTGCTGATCGATGGCTTGACTGCGGCCAACGATCTTGGCCTGACGACGGCCACGCCGGCGCGGTCCACGATCTATGCCGATACCTACCCTCGCACTATAGCAATCGAAGCCAATGCCGGGGACCCGCGGGCGACTGCGCCGGTCGTCTATGTCCTCGATTTCAAGCGCATCTCTGCCAAGTCCGCCTTTTGGGCGGGACGGCCGGCCATGCGCGTGATCCAGGCGCTGGGCTGGTTTCGTGGTGATCGATCAAGCCTCGACACCATCCTGAATGGCATCGTGCGCCATCTTTCCAGGAGCACCCAACGGGAGGCGATCCTCATGGACCTGCGCGAGAATATCAGCGCGCTGCCCGCCTGGATGTACCCGGTCATCACTGACATCGAGCGCAGCGTCACCATCAGGGCCGCCGACGACAACCCTACCGGCTCAGACGATCCAGAGGGACGACATGTATCAGGCGTTCATTGATATCCTTCGCTCTCCGGACGAGGAGCGCATCGCGCTCTTTTCGAGCGTTGCGGCGAGCCTAGAAACGCGAGCGGAGAACGTCGAAAAGGACCTCTATGTCTGCTGGATCCTGGACTTCCTTTTCAACCGCCGCCAAGGCGATCCGATTGGGCTTTACTTCAAGGGTGGCACCAGCCTCAGCAAGGCCTATGGCCTGATCCGACGCTTTTCCGAGGACATCGACATCGGCATATACAAGGCCGATCTAGGCGTTCCCCTCGAGGCCGATATCACCGCGCTGCCCTCGGTCAATCAGCAGCAGAAGGCGCTGGCAAATCAGGTGGACGAAGCGGCGCGGGTCTATATTTCGGGGCCACTGCGAGACCTCCTGGCCAAGGAGATTGCCGAGGTCGAAGCGGCCAGCGGTCGAGAGGGCTGTTCTCAATCGAATTTGGCCACGACGCCTATCGCGACAAGGACGCGCTCGATATTCTGGTTCGCCGCTACAGGAGCGTCTTCGACACCAGCGGCGGCTATGTCGACGCAGCGGTTCGCATCGAAGGCGGCGCCCGGCCCGATCCCGTCCCGGCCGAACCCCGGCAGATCGAACCCTATCTTGCCCCTGAAATGCGCGAGGGGACGGACCTCACGGTGCACGGTGTCATGACCGTCAAGCCGGAACGGACCTTCTGGGAAAAGGTCTTGATCCTGCATGCAATGACCGAAATGAGCGAAAAGCGTAGCCTTGAAGGCAACCCCGAACGACCCGTCCCCGATCTCAATCGCTATTCACGGCACTATTACGACGTCCACCAGATATGGACGCATCCCGACTATGGAAGGGTCACGGCCTCCTTGCTCGAGCTTGCCGAGGCGAGCCGTCAGCACAAGGAGCTGATGTTCCGGGCACCCGATCATCGATATGACCGCGCCGTATCGGGCAGTTTCCGATTGGTGCCGACCGAGGACATACGCAAGAAGCTCGCCGCCGACTATGAGCGGATGTCGGCGATGATTTTCGGCAAGGCCCCCAGCTTTGAGGCCGTCATGACAAGCATCGAAGAGTTGGACAAATTCCTCAACTTCACCCTGCCCGCAACCTTGAACCAGCCTGGCTCGCATTGAAGGAAGAAGTGGCGGCAACCATCAGACCATCTACCGCATGATCGCGCAGGGTCCAGCCCGGGCAGGACGATCCAATTGAAACAAGACATGCCGCTTTCCGCCAAGCCGGCGATCCATATCCGATATTATGCGAATCCATCGATCGCTTTGTGCTCCTTGGAGCCGCTCAACCGACCGAAGTGGTTTCCCAGAAGCGGGCAGCAATCCGCGACCCCGCAAAATTTGGGTTAGTGGTGGCAAATTAAGTCGCGAGGCGCTATTTTAGCACGATGAACAAGCGCGCTGTCATTGCCATGCTGAAACAGCACCGAGCCGAACTCGAGCGGCAGGGTGTGCGCCATGCTGCTCTGTTCGGCTCGCTCGCGCGGGATGAGGCGCGCTCGGACAGCGATATCGACATCATGATCGAACTCGACCCCGCCACCTCGATCGGCGTGTTCGAGTACGTCGGGCTAAAGGACTATATCGCTGCGCTGTTTGATGGCCCCGTAGATGTCGTCGATCGTGACGCGTTGAAGCCGTATGTGAAACCGGCTGCGGTCAACGACGCCATTTATGCCTTCTAGGGACACGCAGCGGGTCCTGGCGACCATCAAGCACAATATCGTCCTGGCACGGCAGTTCCTCGCCGACCAGACCCGTGATGCCTTCGCCGATAATGTCATGGCGGTTTATGCCGTTACACGCTGCCTGGAGATCATCTCCGAAGCCTCACGCCGCTTGCCGGAGGAAATGAAGCAGCGCCATCCCGATGTGCCCTGGGCGAACATCGCCGGCGCCGGCAACGTGTACCGCCACGACTACGAGGACGTGGCCAGCGCTTTCGTCTGGAAGACGGTGCGGAGCGAATTGGATAGTATCGCCCAGGCCGTCGAGGCAGAGCTGACCAATAGCCAGTAACCGAGGCCGCGACGTTACGACGTTACCAGATGCAGGACGCCATCATGGCTAGGGTCGAAAGAATTCTCATCCATTAGCTGAGCGAGCAGACAGCGAAGCTTTATGACGTCCCGAATGAGGAAAAGGACCTAGCGGTCAAACGCCCGCCCACTGCAATCAGACGGACGTTGATGTCGCGTAAATCCTAACATTGCGACAACCTCAGCTATGCAAAAGAGCCTGCCGTCGGCGCGAAACTCTATCTCACCTGTGCCAACGTAAGCATTGCGGTGACGAAGGCGGTTGGAGCCTCCTGTGGCAGGTTGTGACCAGTCCCATTCACGATCCGACGCTCGTAGAACCCGGCAAAATAAGGTTGATCGAAATCCTCATCTAGGCGATCCATCGGTCGCTGGTCTTCGCGGCAGCAGCATAAACGCCAACATGAGCTCGGCGACCGTCGCGTGCGGAATCCGGTATGTTCAGGTTGCCAAGGCAGATGGTTTGCCCTGAGCACGTTCCGAAAGCTCTGCCCACTCGTTCCAGATTTGCAGCCGCTGTTCATAGGCGGCCTTGAACGTCGGAATTGTGGTCGAACCAAGCACAAGGCGAAGGGGAGGTTGCTGTTCATCAACGAGCTTCTGGCACCCTCTAAGACATCGGTCTTTTCCTGCGGTCGGGTTATGATGATACCGGAAGTCTTGCTGGCACAAGGCAATCAAATTCCCGACGTTGGAGGGCAGTAACATGACTGGATTGCGCTGGGGCGTATTGGGACTCGGTGGCATCGCGGCAGCATTCACCAAGGACTTGATCGCTAACAACATGACGGTGAGCGCCGTGGGATCGCGCTCGCTGGAAAAGGCAACTGAGTTTGCGGACACGCACTGGGTAGCCTCCGCCTATGGTAGCTACGATGCCCTGGCCGCGTCGAACGATGTCGACGCCATCTATGTCGCCACACCACATCCATTCCATGCGGAGGCGGCCGCACTCGCGATCAGGGCTGGCAAGCATGTGTTGATAGAAAAACCGATCACGCTTAACGCTCAGCAGGCAGCTTGGCTGAAGGGTTACCATTGTGCATCGGCCGACATTACAGAGCCGGCAGCCAAACGCGGGAGCCAGCCTTCTCAACTAGGGCGGATTCGTAGGCCGACTGCATCTTGGCAAAGACCGAGTCCGAAGGTTGTAGCGCTCCCAGATGGAGATACTGCAGTTCGTCCATGAACGCGTCCCACAGTTGCGAGCCGCCATCTTCGAGGACCTGTGCACGGATCGAAAGTTCCATTGACGCCGGTGTGTGACGCAGACCCCAGCTGCCCATGGCCACCATCAACGGGACCAGGTCTATGGCCTTTGACGTAAGAGCATAGATGGCTTTTTGCTTATGGCCTGGATCGCCGCTGCGCGAGAGAAGGCCGTTGGCGGTCAGGCGTTTAAGCCGGTCTGCCAGAATATTGGATGCTATCCCCTCCATACTTTCGGTCAGCAGGGAGCGAAAGGAGCGCCGTGTGCCGCCGAACATGATGTCGCGAAGGATAATCAGGCTCCATCGATCGCCAAAGGTTTCCAGCGTGAGGTTGATTGGACATCCTGATCGTCGCAGATTCATGAATGACCTCCGTCAGACTGGTTGCAAAATAGTGATGGTTTTGACCCCACGAAGGTTGGTAGCACGGTGAAGAGCGGAAATGAATGCGGGCCCGCTCAGATTGCCGCCAATAGCTAGGAGCCGACGTATGGCAAAGATTGTGTTCGGGATGATGCAATCCCTTGATGGTTATGTTTCAGGCAAAGAGGGAGGACCCGGCCTGCCGATGCCGGGAGAAGTGCTTCATCGCCACTTTAATGACCACGTTCGCCAGCTCACCGGTTGTCTGTACGGTCGGCGAATATACGAATTGATGCGCTATTGGGATGAAGATCAGCCGGGACAGGACGAGGTCGGGCGCGACTTTGCTGCAGCTTGGAGACCCCAGCCCAAATGGGTGGTTTCTAGAACCCTGAAGTCGGTTGGCCCGAACGCGACCGTGGTGTCCGAGGATATTGAAGGGTTCGTCAAGGCGCTGAAAAGTAAGCAAGACGGCGAGATCGACGTTGCCGGACCGGAGCTGGCAGGGCTTTTGACTGAGCTCGGGCTTATTGATGAGTATCGGCTCTATTTGATGCCGGTGGTGCTTGGTAGTGGAAAACCATTCTTTCGAATGGCGCCGCCGCCGCTGCGGCTCGTTGACACCGAAAATATCGGTGAGCAGGCAATCAAGCTGACATACGTCCCTGCTTAGGGCGCTGACGCTTTGCGACTATGAATGCGACGAAGACCAGTCGCGAATTCATCCGCAGAACCGCAACACATGGAGAGTACAATGAAAAAGGGAATGACCGCCTACTGGATTAGCACGGCCTTATTGTGCTCGGTCTATGCCGCCGGCGCTGTGATGTACATTATGCGGCGACCCCTGGTGGAGCAGGGCTTCGCCCATTTCGGCTATCCGGCCTATCTGGTAACCGTTCTGATAGTGGTGAAAATCGCTGCTCCTTTGGCGATCCTGACGCGAGTGTCGATACGCCTAAGCGACCTCGCTTATGCTGGTATGTTCTTTCACCTGCTGTTGGCAATTTCGGCTCATCTGAGCGTTGGCGACATGGGCTTCATTCCCGCCATCGTCGCCTTGGGCCTGCTGGTTCTATCCTTCCTCACTCAGAACTTAGGCCGGAAAGTTGCTTCGCCGAACGTACCCTCGGCGCCTTTGCTCACCCAAAATGCCTGACCCCAAAGTGGAACTCCGCACATGGCCGCGTATCCTTTAACGACTGTCACTCGCTATCTCGTCGCTGATCTGCTTGCAGCGGGCACACGCATCCCGGTCAATGTTCACGTCATCGACCATCCGGACGCGCGGATTCTGGTCGACACCGGTATTCGCGAATTGCACCCAGCCGCCGCTGACATGAAACCACGACTTTATCCCTTAAGCGATCAGGACTTTGACTTCGCCAGCATTGATATTGTCGTCAACGCCCACCTGCATTTCGACCACTGCGGCAATAATCATCTCTTCGCCGGCAAGCCGATCTATGTGCAGCGGCAGGAATTGGACGATGCCCGCACTAAGGATGACTACACGATACGTGAATGGGTAGACGCGCCAGGCGTTCAATATGTGGCGGTGGATGGAGAATACGATCTGCTTCCAGGCATACGATTGGTCCCGGCACCTGGACATTCGGACGGAATGCAGATCGTCGTCATCGAGAACAGTGAGCGACCGATTATTGTCGCGTGTACCTTATGCAATCTCGACCACTGGACCGAGGATTTCTGTAATTATTTGGTCAGCTTTAGGGCATTAGGTCGTGCGGTTTGATCGACCGAAATGGGGTCGGAACTGTACAGTCGGGTTTTGAGCGATCCATGGCCGGGTGCGTCCGTTCAGTCGGTCACCTTTGCTCGAAAATGCACCGGACAAACAAAATCCTACGCGAGGCGGAAGATCGACGCGCCGGTAAGGACGTAACGTGCATGGCTGTAGTCGCGGAGCCTGATAATCTGTTCTTCGGCCCAATCTATCAGGATCAAACTGTTGGGAGTGTCCGCCGGAATATCAGTGCGGACGACCAGCACTGCGAGTTGCCCATCTATGGTACCTATTGCAAGCTGTCGGTCCGTCATGTCGGCATACCGAGTAAAATATGCAGCGAACGAAAGTCTGTCGCCACTGAATTGTGACACGAGTTCAAAGCGCACGTCGTGCGACAACATTGCACGAATGGCATCGAATTCGTGGGCGTTGAAAAGATCAACGAAACGCCGCAACCGAGCCTGTTCACGGTCGTCCAAGGATCGTTCCGGCTTGGGAGAATCGGCAAGTCGCCGCAACTTGATCCGACCGCGATGCAGCCCGGCCTTCAACGCTGCAAGGCTCGTTTGAAGAATTGCTGCGGACTCATTGTTTGAGTAGCTGAAAACGTCTGACAGAATAACGGCGGCGCGCTCCGTTGGGGTGAGCAGCATGAACAGCGACAGTGCAGCACGCGAGGCAACCTTATCGTTGAGTTCGCTTCCGTCTGACGCGATTTCGCGCTGAACAAGCGCAACGGTTCGCTCTCGACGCTGTCGCTTTCGTAGGTAGTCGATTGCCGCATTGTGCACGATGCGAAAGAGCCAAGGTCGATCATCACCCTTGGGGCCGACTGTGTCGAAAGCCACCAGGGCGCTAAGCAGTGCATCCTGCACAACATCCTCGCCGTCGACGGCCGAGCCCACCATGCGTGAGGCGTATCGGTGCAACTCCGGGCGGAGCACTGTAAGCCGCCTCTCGAATGTTTCGTGTGCAGTCGGCGTGAGGCTGCCGGGGGATAAATGTTTGCTCATCAACCCGATACGAGTGTCGACGGAAATTAGATACGCAGGCGCAGCGCCTTACGGACCTGGATATATTCACGTCCCCAACTCTTTGTTTGTGGGTTGGAATCCATTTCGGCTGCCCAGCCGTCATAGTTTTACTGACTTCGGTTGCCTCCCACCCTCGGAACTCGAGAAGTGGCGCAAGGCCAACTGCAGATCAGTTCATGCAACTGAAATGGAATGAACACATGCCAATAGCCTATATCGATGTCCCTCCCGGCATTGCGGTCGATGCCAGGCGAAAACTCGTCAAAAGTCTCTTCTCTGCAATTCACGGTGCCTGGCCAATCCCCGATACACGAGTTTTTCTGCGCGAGTGGTCGCTGGACAGCGTTAGCCAGGATGGCCGTCTCGACATGGAGCCTGTCCGCACGATCTGCAACATCGTGGCACCTCCCGGCGTGACTGTGGATGGCAAGCGTCGGTTGGCCAAAGAGATCACCGAAGCGCTTGTTGAGGCCTACGATCCGAGCAGTGAAGATGTGCCATTGCCGAGTGGCAAGGTGATTTCGACAAAGTGGGTCCTGGTCTTCATCCACGAAGTCGGGCTGGAAAATGCCGCGCTTGACGGAACGCTGGCCTTTGAAAATCCAATGGTGACTGAAGTAATGTAAAACTGTGGTGATGGGGCGGACATGCCGCCCCATCACCACGTCTCGACGAATGTGGGTTCACTGCCAAACCCGCTGGCATCAACGTTGCAGGCCGTTCGAAGGAACAACGATAGTCGTAAGAGCCGCGTTGATGCTCCGGTGAGCGCGGTGCGCATCTTGTTGCAAGATAAAGTGGGGCCCGAGGCCATGAACGAAATCAGCGAACTGGATTTTGTCGGTTCATTCGACGCCAACTATCGAGCATATCTGGAGGCGCTGCGGCATCTGCGGCCTGCCCTGCAACGATACTGTGCGAGAATGGTGGGGTCGATGCTTGACGGCGAGGACATCGCACAGGAGGTGGTGTTTGAGGCCTATAGCAAACGCCAACAGTTTGATGAAACGCGACCGCTTCGACCCTGGCTGTTTCGGATTGCGCACAATCGAAGCATCGATTTTCTGCGTCGGCGTGGCAGTGACGTGGTGCGGATCGGCCTGTTCGATGTGGACGCGATAGTTCAGCCGATCGAGCCGGTGGGCAAAGGGTTGGACCGGGCTATTGAGCGTATGATCACAGCGCTGCCGCCAATGGAGCGTGCCTGTGTGCTGCTTAAGGACGTGCTTGATTATTCGCTTGGAGAGGCGGCGCAGATATTGGACACGTCAGAAGGTGGCGTAAAGTCCGCGCTGCATCGTGGCCGCACAAAACTGGCGACGCTGGCAGACAAACCAGCCTCCTACTTTGCCCATTCGCAGGACGTTGCGCTGATCGAAAAGTATATTGATCGGTTTAATAATCAGGATTGGGATGGCTTGCGTGACATGATCGCTGCAGACGCCAAACTTCGCGTCGCCGACCACTTTGCAGGCCCCCTGAACGATGCACCTTACCTTGGCTGGTATTCAGATTCGTCGCGGTCTTTCGGTGCCGAACTCGGTCACATTGAAGATGAACCGGTCGTGTCGATCCACATGCTGCGTGATGGTGCCTGGACGCTATATGCGGCGGTGCGACTGGTGGGAGGCAAAGATGGACTGATTGGTCAGGTCCGGGACTTCTCGATGATGCCGTGGATGCTGGGTCAGGTCGCGGCCGCCAGACGTTTCGATCTCGGACGGTAGCTTCGTATCCCGGGGCAACGAGCTGCGTATCTACTGGATCGGCGAACAATCGCCCTTATTCAGGAGCGTAACTATGCATAAAATCAATGTTGTCAGCTACAAAACGTTGCCGGGTGCGGCCGCCGATAACCTCGCTTTGATCGGCAGTGTTCTGGCAGAACTTCATGAGGAGCGGCCAGACGGCATCAATTACATGGTCATCGCGCTCGACGACGGTGGGTTTCTGCACATCGTTGACGAGAGCGCAGCGCCGCGCCCGATCAGCGAATTTCCGGCGTTTTCAAAGTTCGCGAATGAAGGGAAGGCGCTCCGCGAAACCGGTCCGGAATTCCGGTCCGCCAAAATCGTCGGCCGATATGGTTTTGATCAGACCGGCAGCGAGTGACCCTCTTTCGTATTTTATGAGCCTTCATGCAGGTCTGCCCCAAACTGCTCGGTGGGCAGCCCTGCAAACCGTTGGTGCCGCTAGCGGCGGTTTTTATATCGATTGACGACCATGCCGCAGTCATAAGACTTGGATCCAACAAGATCCAGATTCTGAAACCCGGTCGTGTCGAACAGTCGTTCACCAGTCGTCAGCACCGCCGGATTGATGAAAAGCTGGTATTCGTCCACCATACGCGCCGCAATGAGCGAGGCGGCTAACCCGGCGCCGCCGAACGCGATTATGTCGCCGTCATCATTGCGTTTCAGGCCCTCGACCGCGTTGGCGATATCGCCTTTGGCAATTCTTGTGCGGTTCCACGCCGAGGTTTCAAGGGTGCGGCTCAAAATCACTTTTTGAACGCACGTGATCTGCTGCGCGAAGGCATAAAAGCTATCTCGTGGAAATTTCTTGGCGGCGTTGGCCCAATGCGTGAGGTAACCCTGTTCGGCCAGCTTTCGACTCAACAGGATGGTGCCGATAGAGGCCAAGGTGGCGTTGAAATCTCGCTTCAGTTCGTCGTCCCAAGGACATTCGCCAACCCAGTCCCACAGCTGCCAGCGATGCTGCCCATCGCCACCGACAAAACCGTCCACAGACATCTGCATTTGAAGTATGAGCTTGTTCACAACGTATCTCCAATCAGCGACCGGGTTGGGGTCAGGGTCGTGCTCTGGGCCCAGGTCTCCAGGGTGGTCGGGGTGGTGTTGCCTGGCATCGGCGGCTCTAGAGCCCACACCTCACCCTGGTTGAAGCTGCGTGCGGTTTCCATCAAAGCATCGGCAAAACTTGCTGACATTCCGCTGGCGATCATGCCGTCCGTGGCGTCAGACAGCGACACGTGCTGATAGCGCAAATGACGACCAACTGCAGCACCCAGTATCTTTGTTGCCTGCTCCATCGTGTAGTGTCCGCCTCCGTGCAGCTCGATTATGCGGTGAGCCGGCAAGGTCGTTGCGGATAACAGCCGTGCCGCATATCTGCCGACATCTGCCGCTGCGATGAGCGGCATCGGCAAATCGCCTCGAAACGGCGTTGCAAACGTTCCGGTCTGCGCCTGATCTTGAAAACCCATGCCGTTGACGAAGTTTTCCATGAAGAAGCCGGCACGCAAATGCACGACCACGGCCAGTTTGAGGGCGTCGATCTTATCTTCCATTATCGCCGCACCCAGCGAGGTTCCCATCTTGAGATGGGCGTTCAGGCCGCTGAGCAAAACCACGCGATGCAGTTCTGCTGCAGCAATGGCGGTGATCAAACTTGATATTGCCATCTCCTCAAATTGCCTCAGGTCCGGCGCCACGACATCGAATGGAATCATGATGAAGGCAGCGGTGGCGCCCTGGAAAGCCTCCGCCAGCGCTGGGGCATCGTCGAGCGCCACGCCAAGGCCGCGCGAAACCCGGCTTACGCTTTGACCCATCGATTCGAGTTCTGCGACGACCGCGGCGCCGACGATGCTGGTGGCACCGACGACGACGGTTTTGCCCCTTCCGGTTGCGTCGGCAACCTGGTGATCAGTCCAATTGGGCATGCCTGTTCTCCTAATGCAACAATATGCTTTACATTTGGAAGCATTGACATGAAGGCGGAACGCTTGCAATGATAAACCATAGACTTATGGGATGGCAGAATGTCGACCAGTGAACGATCCGGCTGCCCGATTAATCTGTCCCTTGAGTTGCTCGGAGACCGATGGACGCTGCTCCTCATTCGGGACATGGCCTTTGCTGGAAAAACCCATTTCAGGGAGTTTCTTCAGTCCGATGAGGGAATTTCGTCCAGAACGCTGGCCGAACGCCTGCAGTCCCTGCAGCAAGAAGGCATTATTTCGCGCCATGACGACCCTGGACACGGTCTCAAAGTCATTTATCGCCTGACGGAAGCAGGTCTTGAATTGTTGCCAATTCTGGTTGAGCTGGGTTTTTGGGGCAGCAAGCACCGCAAGGCTGATCGAGACTTGGGACGGATCGCGGAAACTATGAAGCAAGGTGGAAGCGACGCTGTCCAACAGCTGCAAACCTACCTGCGGGGTGGATGACGGAGCCACGGGCGGGCATGCCAAAATGAGGCGTGCTGAGCCTGGGACTCCGCTAGCGCATTGTTCAGTGATGAAGTCGAGGAGGATGAAATGGACACACCGATCGTAGAAGTTCAGACCACAATTAACGCAGACGCCGAGACGGTTTGGCGGGCGATGACCAACGCGACATCGCCGATGTTTATGGGCGCCACGATGGATACCGACTGGGCGCCTGGCTCCAAATACCGCCTGCATGGCGAATGGAACGGCAAGCCATTTTCCGACTACGGCGAGATCGAATCCGCTACCGCACCGAAGCAATTGAGCTTCACGCATTGGTCTCGGACCGAGGAACGTCCCGAGAGTTACAATTTCCTTCGATACCAGATTGTGCCCGAAGGAGTGCACAGCCGGGTCATTCTTGAGCAGTTCGGCCGCGGCAAGCAAAAGACCTATGATGAAAAAACTAAGGCTGAATTCAAGAAAATGTACGCCATGATGCTCGAGGGGTTGAAGAAGGCCGCCGAGACCACTTGAGTGTCATGATCCGCAGTTGGCACAGCTGGTTCCGGCATTGGTCAGAGACGATGAAGGGAGATTGTCGTGAAGCAGACCTATAGCGGCGGGTGCCATTGCGGGGCGCTGCGGTTCGAGGCGGATATCGATGTCGCGGCGGGGAGCGACAAATGTAACTGTTCAGTCTGCGCGAAGGCTCGCTTCTGGTCATTCAAGGTCGACGTCGAGGATTTTAGGTCGCTTGGTGTCGAGGAGCACCGTGCGGATTACGTATTTGGATCAGGAGTCGCCCATCACTATTTCTGCCAAAAATGCGGTATCAGGCCCTACGAATATGTCGAGCTTCCCGATGTTTCCCGCAAATACTACAACGTCAGCGTGGTCGCGCTGGATGCGATTGATATGGATGCGGTGATGTCCGCCCCGATCAAATACGAAGACGGCCTGCATGACCGCTGGGATCGCCAGCCTGCCGAAATTCGCCATTTGTGAGGTTGCTGTCGCCTCGTGGCTCACTTCGCTGAAAAATCTCTGGCGACGTGTCGAAATGGAGCCGACTGGTCCGACATTGTTCAGGATACGGAGGCGGCATTGACCGATCACAACATTACAACGCTCAAGACCGATATTATCATGGGCGAATGCACGCGTTGGCACGACGGGCGCATCTGGTTTGCCGATTGGCTGGGTGGCGCTATCTACGCTGTGGATGACAACGGCACTAGCCAGACCATGGCGAAAATCCAGTCCCTGCCTCTCTCCTTTGACTGGGATGCCAGTAACAGGTGCTTCGTTGTCAATTCCACCGCCCGCAAATTGCAGATACTTGCTGACGGTCAGGTGACGGATTTCGCCGATCTGTCAGAGGCGCCATTCAGTTACAACGAGATCGTCATTGATGACGCCGGGCATATTTATCTCAACAACATCAATTTCCAGTTCCCCGGCGGCGATTTCAGTCCCGGCTTCATCGTCCTGGTAACGCCAGATGGCGAAATAATCCGCCAGCAAGGGGAATTGGCTTTTCCGAACGGCATGGTGATCACCCCGGACGGCAAAACGTTGATCTGCGCAGAATCCTACAACGGGCGATTGACCGCATTTGACATTGCACGCGACGGGACGCTGTCAAACCAGCGGCTTTGGGCGCAAATCGACGGACAGGGAGGCGATGGCATCTGCATCGACGCCGAGGGTGCGATTTGGGCCAGCTCAGGCAAGCGCTGCCTGCGCATCTCTGAAGGTGGCGCTGTGCTGGATACAGTGCCTCTTGACCGCATGGCTTTTGCCTGCATGCTGGGAGGGTCTGATGGCAAAACCCTGTATATTGCGGCCAACGAGTGGAACGGCAAAATCGATCCGTCTCAGCGCACTGGGCGGCTCTTGTCGACACCCGTCGCGGTACCGCATGCCGGGTTTCCGAGACGGTAATAGCTCGGTCCGCCGCTCGGATTTGGTCTGAAGGCGCCACAATATGGTGCAGATCCCACTCCTGGCCATCGTTTATAGCGTCTCGCTGGTACGAATTGAGTGCCGCTAAAGCTGCCGCAATGCTGCAATCATCCGCCGTTCAAATGCGGCGAGGCGCCGCGGTCTCACGGCTTCCGCATCGTGGAGTGTCAGCATCCGAAAACGCGCCTTCGGTGCGCAGGCACCAAGAATGGCGGTCTTGAGCACTCGGCGCACCGGCTGACGCATCACAATGCGATCCACCCACCAGGGCGAGCCCATGGTCGTGACTACGGTGCAACTTCTGAGGCCCGTCAGGAGCGGTGTGATTGGCGTTCCGTGCGCAAACGCCACGCCGGGCGCCCAGACCCGATCAAACCAGCCCTTTAGAATGGCAGGAAAAGAAAACCACCAGGTCGGGAACACCAGCACCAGGTCCGTCGCCGCGACCAGTCGCGCCTGATGTTCAGACGCGGCGCGGGCGGCGTGGCTATAGTAAGCGCTCCGCTCCTCCCTGTTCATCGCCGCTTCGAACCCCTCGCCGTAAAGGTCGAGGACATCGACGCTCCATCCCAAATCGCGCAGTGCGACGATAACAGTCTGCGCAAGATGGCTGCACAGGCTGGTTGGTTGCGGATGGGCCAGGACGAGGAGGATGTGGCGCGGTGCGATGATGTTCATTCAGAGGGCCGCAATTGGTGTCCTGCTGTTGCCTTCATGCCGACTTCAGCACGGCGGGCGGGCGGACGCTGAGTTGCAGGAAGGTGATGCCGTGCGTTGCCAGATAGAACGGCACCAGGACTGTTGGAATCAGGGACCAGGGCAGAACGCCAATGGCGTTTGATCCGGCGCCGGTGACCAGCAATTGTCCGGGTCCGCCATTGAAGGTGATGGTACCGAGAAATACGGCAGCGAGCAAATCTGCGGTTCCGAACAGGGTCCAGGTCCAGATCGCGCCCGAACTTGCCCGACCGCGGGCGATGGCTAGCGCCAGTGGCGCCGCGACAATGCCGGTGATGACATCGCCCCATCCGGCTGAATAGGGAAACGGACCGGCCATTTGATTGTGCAGCGCCAGCAACAGGAAAAATGCGCCGAAAACCCGGAGCACGTTCAGGCCGACCAGAACCTGCATCGGCAGTTCGAGGGCCCATTGGCGCACGGTCGGGTTGAACGCCACCGCCAGAGCAAGCGTGACCAGCGGGATCAAGACCACAACGCCAATGACCGGGACCTGCCGCGCCATGTCGCCGGAAAAAATGCCACCGGCGGCCAACCCAAGTTGGGCGCCAACCCACAGAGCTGCACCGGCCGCCAGACCGACTACGGCCCATCGGTGACGGTCAGCTAGACTGAGCGTCAGCATGGCCACGTTAAAAACGATGGCGACCGGCAAAGTGCCCCACGCCCAAACCGCAAGACTCTGCATCGTGCTTCTCCAATTAGGTGCATATACACTCTTTATGTCGTCGTTGGGCGGCTTTGTTGTCGTTCAGGCCGCTGCCTGTGCGCGCTTCCACGCTGGCCTTGCATCATCGGCCTTTTGCTGTCCGGCGAGCAAAATCACCACGACGCGCTCACGCTGGTCCTCGCCGCGCATGATGTCGATCCATCCGCGCTTTGAGACCACCGCAAGATTGCGCGTCAGGGTTGTGCGTTCGAGGCCAAGCCGTTCCGCCAGCAGCGCTATTGGCGTTGGTCCGCCGACGATGAGGTTTACCAGAAGCGTAAATTGCTCGATGTTCAAATCGTGTGGCCGCAACGCCGCGTCGTAACGCCGTGTCAGTTTATGGGCCTGCCTGCGCGCGGCGGCGCAGCGGCAGCTTTGGCATTCGGCGAAATCATCGGGCGCGTTCATGTAATAGGTGTATCTGCACGTAATGTGCTATGTCAACGGCGGGCGCGTAGGAGCCAGTGCATCAACGGCCCACGATATTCGTTGCCGACGCTGGTGTTTGGCAACGACTACCGCAGAGCCCTTGCGCAGCGTTCAGTCGGCTCGGTGGAATGCGGTTGCGGCATACTCCGCAAATGACACGGCGGGCTTGCCGGTTATCTCAGCAACTGTGGCAGTTGTATCGGCGGCATAGCCGTCCCGGATGGCGATCTGATCTCTGACCACCACGTCGGCAAATCCTGCTGGCAGGCCGAAGCCGATCATCATGGCGCGAAATGCGTCCTCGGGCAGTGCGCTATAGGCGAGTTTGCGCCCCATTGCCGCGCCAACAATCTCCACCGCCTCGGGAAAGGACAATGCCTGCGGGCCGGTGAGGGCGTAGATTTGCCCTTCGTGTCCCGTGCCAGAAAGTGCGATGGCCGCCACGGCCGCGATGTCTCCGGCGTCGATAAACGCCGCTTTGCCGGAGCCAGTGGCGGTCTGCACCATGCCTGCCTGAATTCCGGGTGCGAAGAATCCTTCGCTGAAATTCTGGTGAAACCCGCCGGGGCGCAAGATGGTCCAGGTCAGGCCCGACGCTTTGATACCCGCCTCGACCTTCAGCCGTCCCGAGTTTGCCGGTTCGTTCGGAAAGGTTACTCCCAGCGAACTGACGGCGACGACGTTTGTCACACCGTGCTTGCTGGCCAGGTCGAGCAAGGCGCCAATCTGGTCGGACGGGTCTTCGACCATTTCCGGGCCAATCAGAAAGACGGCATCGGTCCCCGTCACTGCCGATGTCCAGCTTTGCGGATTATGCCAGTCAAACGGGATATACCCCGCGCTGGCGGAACGACTGGCGGCCCTGACCTCTGCGGCGTGTTGTTGCTTCAGGATAGGCAGAAGCCGACGGCCGATCTTGCCGGTGGCGCCGAGGACGAGGATGGTTTTGCTCATGGTCATTCCTTTGCTTTTCGATGGGCCAGTCCTATCTTTGGCGTAGATGAGGCTCAACGAACCGCGAGGTACCTGGAAATGACCGCATTTCAAGCTATGGATCCGGTCAGTGCGGACCTGGCGCAAAACTGCCCGGTGGGCACGGCAATCACCGTCTTGTCGGGAAAATGGAAGCTGCCGATCTTACGTCCGCTCTACCTGCATGGGCCGCTGCGATACGGCGCTTTGCTGCGCCATGTTGACTCCATTGCGCCCAAGGAACTGACGCGCAACCTGCGCGAGCTGGACTATGCGGGCCTGTTGGCGCGCGCTCCCGCCGTTGATGGCAAAGGCGATGTTTACAAATTGACGGAGTTGGGGGCCGGCTTGACGGCGACATTCCGCGCGCTTGGCGAGTTTGGCACCAGCTATCTGCAGTCTCGCGGGCCTCGGGCCGATCGCTCGGTAATCGGATTAAATAGATTCCCGTTAACGCCTCTCGTGTGATGAACTAACAGACCATTTTTCACGCCTTTTCCAGTAACTCCGCCAATTTCGTTCGCATGAGAAGCCACCACACGACGGCTAAAAGCCCGATTGCATCGGGATTCACCCGCCATACTGCGCTGGCCTGGATCACGGCTGAAATGGTGCGAGAAACGGACGTCCCATCACAAAGACGAAAGGCCGCTTTAGGAATTCGGGCCTCGGGCACGCACGACCGAAAAAGGGTCGGCTGCTGCCACCGCATGGGCCAAGCTGGTAGCGGCATGATCGGGTGGAAGGAGACTGTCGGCTTTCGGGGAGGAAACAGAGAGATTGACATCATTCGATGCGGTCAAAAGCGCGTAGCGAGAAGCTTCGCCGGGAATGTGAGTCCGCCCGTCTCTCCAGATTGGCCTTCTTCGTTTGGAGGAACCGGCGCACGGAAGGGTCAGCTTCCAGGCCGATAGCTCTTCCGTAGGCCTCTTTCGCGGCGTCGAAATCGCACAGGCGTATTAACAGTTCCGCGCGTGCCGCCCAATAAGGTTGGTACTCGTTAAGCCGGTCCCCTGCGAGGGGCACCGGCATTGCTGCCAGGCCTTCAGACGCACCGCGCGTTTCTGCGATGGCGATGGCGCGGTTAATGGAGGTGACGGGCGAATCCGTAATTGCGCAAAGTGCATCGTAGAAGCGTTCGATTGCCGGCCAGTCTGTGGCGCCTCCACGGCGTCCCGCTATATGTGCCGATTGAATTGCCGCTTCCAGTTGATAGCGACCGAAAGCGCCAAGTGTGCTGGCACTGAGCAGCAGACCCTCGGCCTCGACAATCATTGTCTTGTTCCACTCCGTGACCTTCTGTTCGGCGAGTGGAATGAATTCGCCTTGGCGATCCCGGCGGGCATTGAGCCGCGACTGTGAATAAAGCATCAGGGCGAGAAGGCCGAGTGCCTCTGGTTCCCTTGGGAGTACCTTGGTGATCAGCCGGCCCAGCCATATTGCCTCCTCGGCGAGATTTCGGACGCTGCCGTCAATGCCGGCGGGATCGCTCCATCCGTAGGCATAGGCTCCGTAGATGGCCCCAAGCACATCTGCTAGGCGCTCGGGCAGGTCTGCACGATCTGGAACACGCAATGGAATGCCGGCGGCGCGGATCTTGTTCTTTGCTCGCGACAGCCGTGCCCCCATGGTCGCTGGCGCAACCAGGAAAGCAGAGCCGATTGTCTGAGCGTTGAAGCCTAGAATGGTCTGCAAGATCAAGGGCGCGCGGATGCCTGGTTCGATTGCCGGGTGTGCGCACGCGAACATCAGGGCGAGCCGTTCGTCGGATATTGGCTGCCTGTCGTTCGCCATTGACTGCAGCTCGTCTGCCATGAGTTGCAGATGGTCGGTCGCAGCGGTGCTGACCTTGCTGTGACGCCCTGTATCGATCTGCTTGCGTCGCGCGGCGGACAGCAGCCACGCCTCGGGGTTTTGGGGCAGGCCGCTCCGTGGCCAGTCAACGAGGGCGGACGTAAAAGCATCTGAAAGGGCGTCCTCCGCTCCAGCCACGTCACCGGTTCGGGCAGCGAGAATGGCCACGAGCTTGCCATAACTTCGACGGGTAACCGCTTCGGTGATATCGACTGCGCTGTCATGGTCCCTGCCCGACATCGAAGGCGGCTTAGTAGACCATCAGAGGACGCACCTCTACCGCGTAACGCTGCGCGCCGGGACACCGCACGGCCCAGGCGATGGCGGCATCGAGGTCGGGAACATCAATGACGAAGTAACCGCCCAATTGCTCCTTGCTCTCGACATAGGGCCCATCCCAAAGGGCCGGGCGACTGTCGGGCGCGCGCACAACGGTTGCCGTCGAAGAGGGCTGTAGTCCAGCGGATGTAACCAGCGCGCCAGACTGCCGCAGCACTTCGGCATAGGCTGTGTAGGCCGCAAAACTCTCCGCCTTCTGCCCATCAGAAGCAGCCGCGTGTTCGGCTTCGGTCCAGTAGACTAAGAGCATGTACTGCACGATTCATCCTCGAGTTGGCCGCGACTTAGGCGTCAGGGCCGCAGACCCAGCTTACCAATACTGGATCGGTTTTCCAAAGCTGCCAGAACCTTTGGCCCGTCAGCAAGCGGATACACTGTCGTCTGACCAGGAGACAGAACGCCGGCCCCGATCAAGCCAAACAACTCGTCCATGACTTCGCCGAACAGTTGCGGAGCTGCCCAGATCAACATACCGATGTTGAATCCGATCACGTGTACCTGATGCCGATACACCAAGTCCCAGTTGCTGAGCGTGGCTTCCCCGCCGGGCAGGCCGGACACGACGACCTTTCCGGTGACGCGTTTTGCCGATGCCAGACTGGCCTCGAAGGTAGCACCGCCTGCCGATTCGAGGACGAGATCAACGCCGCCCCCGCTTGTTAGATGCAGAACTTCAGCGGCAATGTCTGAATTTTTCGAGTCAAGAATGTGGTCCGCTCCTAAGGCGCGGACGACTTCATGTTTGGGAGCGGAGGCGCTAGCGATCACGGTAGCACCGTAGTGCTTGGAGATCTTTACCGACGCTTGGCCGGTTGCGCCGGCAGCCGCATGAACCAGCACCGTCTGTCCGCGAGCAAGCCCTCCAAGCTTCAGCGTTGCCAAGGCCGTGGGCAGATTAACGACAAGTCCGAGCGCCTGTGCATCGCTCCAGCCTTGGGGAACGGGTACAGCGGCGACTGCCGGCAGGACCATGTATTCAGCAAAGGCGCCGTGTCCCACGCCGATGACACGCGCCCCAGGCGAGAGACCAGTCACGCCTTCGCCTACGGCTACAACTTCGCCCGCACCTTCGAACCCGGCGATATAGGGTGGCTGCGGACCACCTCGAAAGTTGCCATAGGCCTGCGACAGGTCGGCTACATTTACACCTGCCGCAATGACGCGGATCAGGACCTCGCCGAAGCCGGGCGCCGGTACAGGCAAGTCTACAATCATCCGCAAGTCTTGCGGGCCAATGAGGGAGGTCTGTTGAAGGCCACGCATGGCGGCTGGAATGCTCATAGGAAAATCGCCTTATTCCGGTTCGGTATCAGGCGCCTTGGTTTGCGCCCATACAGCAATGACGATTGAGGCCGGGCTATTTTGATCGGCGGTAGCGAAAATTGTTGCCAGACGCATTTAACGACCGCTTTCAGGTCCCAGCCTGCTCGAACAATTTGAAGCCGCCGGCAGCGATCCGCCCATCGTATTCATCGCCTATACTGTCAAGGGCTGGGCGACCCCGCTCGCCGGCCACAAGGATAATCACGCCGACCAGATGACCTCGGCGCAGATGGATATCCTGCGCCAGTCGATGCAAGTTCGCGACGGCCATGAATGGGACAGTTTCGAAGGCATTGCCGATCCGGACGCCACAGAAGCCTTTCTCGCGCAGGTGCCCTTCAACGCCACCAAAAGTCGTCGCCTAACCTCACCACAGATCAATACCATCGGTCCGCAATTTGTCGGCACCGGCGCGACCTCAACCCAAACCGCCGTCGGCAAGATTCTCGACGCCATTGCCAAGACCGACAGCAATCTGGCCAACCGCATCGTCACCACCTCGCCCGATGTCACCGTCTCGACCAACCTGGGCACCTGGGTCAATTGACGCAACCTGTTTGCCCGGCGAGAAATGGCCGATGTGTTCCAGAACGAAGCTATTCCCCGCGCTTCATAATTGACCGTGGTGGTCCACTGCCAAGTGATCGAGCGCTGACGCGCGTCAAGAGGTGAGCGCTACAAGCCCAATCAGTGTAAAGAAGACGCTGAGTGGGGCAAGATGGGCGGGTACGCGGTGACGCAAAACCGTTGCAGCTGCCGGCCCCCAACATTAAACCGAAAATGCGGCTGGCGGGCAACCACAAGAGTAGCGCGTCAACGATTTCCAGGAGGCCGGTCGCCAACCCCCACCTACGCGGATAGCCCCAGCGCGAAAAATCGCTAGACGCTCTGCGAACGCTTACGACATTGCCCAGGCCCGCCCCGGCGAAGGCGACGACCAAGAACCACAGTGCAAGCACATGAATCATCTCAGCGCACTCCCGTCAGCATCAAGATTGCAATCACGATCATGAAGGCAGCTGTTGTGCCGTGAATGCCAAGCGCGCGCCCCGTGGAACCTTTCGCCGCCAAAACGAGCAGCATGTCGCCCAAGGGGATCATCGCTTCGACTGCCAATACGATACCGACATTGGTAGAACTCCCCCAGATCATGAAGGCGATAACCAGCGTTCCCGAAACAACATCGCGCACGCCCTTGAGCCGGAGCCACCAAGGCACGTTCGTGCCGTCTCCCGGAAGAGGCAGCCCGAAGCCGCCTGCCATCGCGATCGGATTGGCCAGGTAGCTTATGCCGATTGCTATGATTGCCAGCGCCACAACCAAGGCACCCCCCATTACAAACCACGTCATGATATACTCTTTCTAACGAAGATCGTTGTCCTAGCGCCGCTAGTAATATTTCAATCGTTGCTAGATTGTCAATCGGCGCTATAATCCCTGGCAATAACATTCGGTTTGGCCAGGAGCGCGGACATGGGTATTGCAGAGCGAAAGGGCAGGGAGAAAGCGGAACGCGAAACGCTCATTGTCGCAACTGCCCGCCAGATTGCCGAAGCCGAAAGCTGGGAGGCGGTTACGATTCGGCGCCTCGCCAGGGAAATTGAATACAGTCAGCCGGTCCTTTACGCGCATTTCTCCAATCGTGACGACATCGTCGCCGCCGTTGCCCTGCAGGGGTTCAGTGAACTTGCGGCCCAACTGGGGGAAGCGGTGGCCAAGGCGGCCTCACCCCAAGACGCCCTGTTGCGGACATCTGCTACCTATCTCGACTTTGCGCTGAGTCGCCCCGCGCTTTACGAGGCGATGTTTGTGCTTCCAACTGGACTGCTATTCGGAGACGCTGAGACAAGACAGGAGCTGAGGGCTGGCTTTGACGCGATCACCGTTGCTGTCGCCCCATTTTGCGATCATGCCGAAGTTGTCGCGGAGACTCTGTGGGCTGCCCTACACGGCCTTGCGGAACTCGAACGATCCAACCGCATCCGCCCTGACCTGCGCGACCAGCGCATCATGCTTGTTGCTCAGGCGATCGTTGCCGCCAAAGCGTAACAAAGGAAGTGGTGCGTAGGTCCCGCACGATGCGATCTTTTGGTTCGCCTCTAAACCAAAATTTACGGTCAGTCGCCTCCAGTGATATAGGGGCCCTTAACCTCGCCCCAGCCCCATTTTGGCATCGGCGAAGCGCTCGGCTCAGAGACCCCCGCTTGGGAGTTCAGAACAGCCAAACGACTCCCCCACTCCAGATAGCCAACAAGCGCAGACGCAAATTCTGGGTCACTTGGGAGACCCAAGTCGGTGTAGGTATCCAGCAAAAGAGATAGCCACCGACGTCGCTGTTGCTCAGTCAGGTGGCGATTTAGATGGTGGCGGATCATCTCGGAATGACCGCCCAAATTAGAAGAATAAACCGGCGGTCCACCAAGGACCTCGCCGATAAAGGCAGCAACGTGTTGTGGATGGTCGGCGCCCATCTTGGAAAAAACGGGACCGATAATTTCGTCTAGCCTGACTCGGCCGTAGAATTCGCCGATGAGTTTTTCGAGGGCTTCGATCCCCCCAATCCATTCATAGAGCGACGGCACTTTTGGAGTGTTCGACATGGCATTAAAAGTGTTCGTGATGTGTCACCCTGTCAACTGCCCAGTTGGACAGGTGTTGAGTGAAGCATGACGTTTGCTGGCGAGGATGGTTGCCGACGGCGCAACCATGCACGATCGGACCAAGTATTCGATATTTAAGACATAGAGACGCCCCAGCGACAAACATAAATGAGCCGTATCGCCCTTCGCCGCTTTACTGGACCGCCGCCCGCAAAGTGGCGTACACCCGGTCGACGGTCCGCCGGACTTCAGGCAGGAAGCGGTCTTGATGATGCGTAACCAGCCATTGTTCATGTTCGAGGTCATCGATCGCTGGCGTCACTCGCTGCAGTCCGTGCTGAGCATCGCCGATGAAGGTGGGCAACACGGCGCGAGCCGCGCCGACAAGCGCGAGATCGAGCGCATTGCGAGGGTTGGTCACTTCCATAGCCTGCGCGCCGCTAGTCTTACTCAGGAGCCATTTGGCCGACGGCGTGGAACCTATGACCCGTACCCAAGACGAGATCTTACTGTCGGCCGCATAGACCGCAAACTGCACTTTCCCGACGCGCCTTCCAGCAAGGTCTAGTTGTTCAGGCCGTTGATTTCTGATGCCAATCACTGCTTCGCGCCGACCGATATCGAGCACCTGGTCGGCCGCGATAAATCGCAAGGCGATGGAATCGTCTTTTACCAAATCAGTCACGCGCTGGCACAACAAATGGGTCGTCCAGGTTCCCGCTGAGACTTTGACAACCGGCGCGGCCACCCGTCCATTAGCGGTGGACAGCAGTGTCAGTTGGCCTTCGAGTTCGGCGACCTTAGCCAACAGGTCTTTACCTTGCTCGGTCAGCGCATAGCCACGCGGCAGGCGTTCGAACAGGTCCAGGCCCAATCGACGTTCAAGGCTGAGCATGCGTCGCCCTAGCGTAGGCGGGCTCTTTCCAGTTAAGGCGGCAGCAGCAGCCAACCCACCTTGCCGCGCCACGGCAAGGAATAAGCGCAGGTCGTCCCAGTCGAACTTCGTTTCATCCATGAAATGAACATTACAATGGATTTCATTGTAATGACAGATCGAGCGACGTAAAACGGGCTAGGTCCCAGCCCGAGCGGCGGCCAATCAACGAGGTCTCCATGAAATTCGTTCAGCTAGGCTCCTCCGATTTAAACGTTTCGGCTATGTGTCTTGGCTGTCTCGAATTTGGCACCACCATTGCTCGCGACGCAGCGTTTGCAGTTCTCGATGCCTACTTTGAAGCTGGAGGACGCTTCCTCGATACCTCCAATAATTACGCCTTCTGGGCGGAGGGTGGCAAAGGGGGCGAAAGCGAAAGCCTGCTGGGTGAATGGATCGGGATGCGGGGCAATCGGGACGAGCTTGTCATCGCTACCAAGGTCGGCGCCCAGCCGACCGTGCCCGGATCTGGCTTCGAGGCCGCCGAGGGCCTCGGCGCCAAGGCAATCGCTGCAGCGGCTGACCTGAGCCTGCACCGTCTGGGCGTAGACCAGATTGATCTCTATTATGTCCATATCGAGGATTTAAAGGTTCCGACGGAGCAAACACTGGAGGCGTTAGAAACCCTTCGCAAATCGGGAAAGATCAGGGAAATCGGCTGTTCCAATCATTCCTCCTGGCGCATCGAGGAAGCGCGCCAACTCAGCGCCACGAGGGGCTACTCATCCTATCAAGTTGTGCAGCAACGACACTCCTATTTGCAGCCGAAACAATCGGCGGATTTGGGGCCGCAGAAAGTCGTTTCCACTGAACTGGCGGGTTATCTGGCTTTTCGGGGCAACCTGACGTTAGTTGCCTATTCGACACTGTTGACCGGAGTTTATGAAGGAGCCCCCCTGCCCGAGCGCTATGATACACCCGACAATCGCAAGCGTTTGTTGAAGGTGGAAGCGGCGGCAAAGGCTTTAGGCGTCACACCTAATCAGGTGGTTTTGGCTTGGCTGATGCAGCAAGCCAACACCATCCCACTGATTGCGACCAGAAGTGTGGACCGGTTGCGCGACTATCTCAAGGCAGCGGAAATCACACAGGAAGCCCTAACTGCCCAGGCTCTTTAAGCGCAATGGGACTTAGACCCTGACTGAAATGCGCCGAGGCTGCCAATCCGCATTGCGCAAAAACCAACGTTCCGTACCGCATATTATGCGAATCGAAATCGAGGATATTCGTCACAAGCGGCGGCGCGGGCAATCGTCAGCCACTATGCCGTCCGCAATCCAAACTAGAATGTTAAGGCGATCATCTGAGGAATGCCGCCAGCTCTTCCGTTCTTTCCTCGGAAAGTCCGGCTTGCGCGGCATGGTCACGCCAAACCGAGATCGCCGCTTTCACCTCATCGATTATCTGGTTGGCGCGCGCGACGGTTAGGCCAGCTCTGACCGCTTCGGCCACGAGGTGCTTTGAGGACGGATTTCGGCCCTCACCGGCAATCGCCATGTTGTGCTCACCGCCCGGACCGAGCGAAAAGGTCAAGTCATAGGCCGGGGAGGGAGACCAGCTGGCGTCGGCTGCCATGAGGAAAGCATGGTTCTTGGAGTGGTCATCCCGGTTGCGGGCAAGGACGTTGAAGGCCATACGACGCACCATGACGTCGACGTGGCGTTCGTCCCGTGTCAGCAGACGGGTCGCTTTCAAAAGTGCCGAGTAGTCGACTTCAGGGGCCTTGTGGTCGGCATGAAGCAAGCCGCTCAGGGTGTGCATGTGAAGGGGGCCGTCCAATGTCCGGTCGAAGCGGCGCACGGCAAAGTAAGCGGCTCCGCTGCCGCCATGGAGTAGCCTCGTCGGGGGCATTTCCACGCCCGCTGCCTTCGCCATCAACGAATAGGCATACTCTTCAGGCCCAATTTCCTTCGGGTCCTGTTCGGAACGGAACTTGACTATCCATGGTTCGAATCCGGCGGGAAGGCCTTGGTTTCGGTCAGCCATCGAAAGCCCGGTATCGGGGTTGAGACCGATGACGACCTTGGGACGAACGCCACCGGACCCGCCCTGAGCCGCTTGCAATCGTTCCACGTCGGCAGCCGGCGATTCCGCTTGGACCAATTCTGCCTGTTCGGCCAACCAATCGAGATCGAGTTCACCGACTTCAACTTCTTCGAGTTCGCCGACAGGTGTATAACGCAGCGCACCCATGCCGGTGTTTCCTACGAAGCTCAGCCGGTCCATCGGTGAAAGGGTCGAGTAGTCATAGCCCATTTTCTGGATGCGTCGGTCCAGCAGTTTACGACCCCATCCGTCGGGAAGGCTGTCGTTGAACAGGCCGTGCATGCCATCGAAGGGTGCATTCGGTGCGGGTTGAGCCCCTCTTTTCAGGGGTAGGCCGAAGGGAGAAAGTGCAAGCTTGGAGTCGAGGGCTGCCTCGCTGTACTCGAAATAGCTGCGACGTTCCCCCGTTCGCCATCCAAGGCGTCCAATAGGCAACTTGTCGGCGCCAACGTCCAAGCTGACGTCAACTAGGACCACATGGTCGATTTGTTTCATTTGCGCCGCCCTCGCTTGCGTGGTGCCGCCTCGAGCACGTCGTCGATGCTGGTGATAGGCCGGTCAGGAAATAGCGTTTCGATTTCGGCTTCGGCACCGAGAGCGAACGCGATCTTCACGATCGTCTCGAAAGAAGACTTGCCGGAAGTCTCGAACAGCTTCAGCGTACCCATACTTACCCCGGCGCGAGACGCCAGTCCATTTTGAGTGAGGTTCTGCTCCAGCCTGGCACGACGCGCCCGAACGGCGACACCACGCATTGCGTCAGTAGGTGAATTCAGTTTAATGGATATCATAATGACCATTATATGGGATAATCGCACATAATGGAAAAGATAATATCTCTTATTAGTTATGTCCTTCGTCTGAAGGCGATCTTGTGCAAGTCACGCCCTCCGCATAATGGGGCACTAACCATGTGGGCCGCAGTCAGTGTTGATTGTCGCCTGGAACTGACCCGGGGTTGTCATTGAGAAGTGACCCGCCTGTAGGATAGTTTCCCGCGGTGCGGGGATGGTCAAGTGGC